>JAKPGM010000030.1 GCA_029550865.1 Bacteroidota bacterium
TGAAACATACATTGGGTCCAATTGTGTAATTGGAATTTCCGCAATAATTATGCCCGGTGTAAAAATTGGGAATGAGGTAATTGTCGCAAGCGGCGCTGTTGTGACAAAAGATGTACCATCAAATTGTATTGTAGCAGGAAATCCTGCAAAAATTGTTAAAGAGGGTATTCACATTAATGATAAAGGGCAATTGATAAATGTACCGTAATTATTTTAAAAGGCATATAGACATTATTTTTTCATTAATATTATTATGTTTTACTTTTCCTATTTTATTTATAGTGTCTATTTTATTATTTATTTCTCAAAAAAGAAAAGTATTTTTTATCCAAGCTAGAATTGGTATGGGTGGAAAGGTATTTTGCATTTATAAGTTTAAAACCATGAATGATGAAAAAAATTCAGATGGAAATTTTTTACCTGATGATAAACGCATAACAAAAATAGGTCAATTTCTTCGAAAATATTCTATTGATGAATTACCTCAGTTAATTAACATTCTTAAGGGCGATATGAGTTTTGTTGGGCCAAGGCCTTTATTGCCCAAATATTTGCCACTATATACTTCTGAACAAATGCGAAGACATGAGGTACGTCCAGGTATTACCGGATGGGCACAAGTAAATGGACGTAACAATATTTCATGGAAAAAAAAATTTGAATATGATGTATGGTATGTCGATCACCTTTCATTCTGGCTTGACTTAAAAATCTTGTATCTTACATTTATTAAAGTTATCAATAGAGAAGGTATATCAAAAGATGGATTTGCAACAACTGAACCATTTAATGGAAATAATTAAAAGATGAAAAGATTAAATCAAAAACGTATATATATATCATCCCCTCACATGTCCGGGAATGAAATATCATTTATTCACGAAGCCTTTGAAACCAATTGGATTGCCCCACTTGGCCCCCACGTCACTGCTTTTGAGCAGGAGCTGGCCAGCTATACAGGGGCGGCAGCCGTTTCGTGTGTGTCGTCTGGTACGGCAGCTTTGCATTTGGCGCTTATCCTGGCCGGGGTGGAACGGGGCGATGAAGTGCTTTGCTCTTCCTTTACCTTTGCAGCATCGGCAAATCCCATTATATATCAGGGCGCTACACCAGTATTTATTGATTCCGAAGCCTCTACCTGGAATATCGACCCCGAACTGCTTGAAAAGGCTATTCAGGATAGATGGGCAAGAGGTAAAAAGCCCAAAGCGCTGATTGTAGTCCATCTGTATGGCATGCCTGCCCAACTCGATAGAATTGTTGACATTTGCAACCATTACAACATTACCCTTATCGAAGATGCGGCCGAGGCATTGGGTTCGAAATACAAGGGAAAACAGGTGGGCACTTTTGGTCGTATGGGAATACTTTCGTTCAATGGCAATAAAATCATTACTACCTCCAGTGGAGGGGCACTGCTTGCCAACGATCCGGAGCTTTGTAAAAAAGCTACTTTTTTGGCCACACAGGCACGCGATAATTTTCCCTATTACCATCATACGCATATTGGCTACAACTATCGTATGAGCAATATCCTGGCGGGTATTGGACGTGGGCAGCTTCGGGTAATCGACCAGCGCGTAGAAGCACGGCGAAAGATATTTTTTTCCTACAAGAAATTTTTTGCCGCATTCCCTGGTGTTACCTTGCTCGAGGAATCCGATTCCAGTTATTTTTCCAATCATTGGCTTACCACCATTGTGATGGATCCCTCAAAAACATCGGTTACTCCCGATGATTTACGATTGGCATTGGAAAAAGAAAATATTGAGTCCCGGCCTTTGTGGAAACCCATGCATCTGCAGCCCATTTATAAAGATTGCCCTGCATACGTTAATGGTGTGTCTGAACATCTTTTTGCGCATGGGCTTTGCCTCCCATCTTCCTCATCTTTAACGGACGAAGATTTCGAACGGGTAACTCATTGCATACAACAGGTGTTTCAAAAGGGTTAATGCAAATTTACAGCATATGGAAGCCGTAGGTGTATTTTGTTCGTCGAGTAGTCGTACGCCTGTCCCCTATCTCGAAGATGCGTTTCGACTTGGTACATTGCTCGCCAAAGAACAAATTACAGTTTACTACGGTGGTGGAGCCATTGGGGCCATGGGCGCCCTGGCCGATGGGGTGTTGATGGAAAATGGAAAGATCGTAGGAGTTATACCCCAATTTATGATGCAACTTGAGTGGGGCAATCCTCGCGTTACTGAAATGATTGTCACCCAAAATCTTGCGGAACGAAAATCGATAATCTTCGAAAAAACGAAAGGTATAATAGTGTTACCGGGGGGAACTGGAACACTCGACGAAATGGCCGAAGCACTATCGCACAAAAAGCTGGGGCTATTTGATATTCCGGTTGTTTTGCTTAATACACGAAACTTTTTCGATCCCTTGCTTGCCTTTTTACAGCGAATGGTGGATGAGGCTTTTATACTCCCGGAACATATGAACTTTATCCATGTTGCCCACTCACCCGAAGCGGTTGTTAGCTATTTGAAGAACTACCAACCCATGGGCGAGGATACCATTCGTAACATGGCTGCTCTATGATTGCGTGAGTTCGCGAAAGACCTCTTCGAGGGGTTTTTCCTTCTTTTGCAGGGACAGAATTTTTACTCCAGAGTCTACCGCTTTATTGAAAATATCTTCACGCAGGTCGTATCCTTCTCTACATTCAATTAGCCAATGGGTAGGACGCTGTGCTACCACCGATTGAACTCCTTCCAATGCAGTAAAGAAGCTCTCATCGACCGGTACATTCGTTTCAACTACAAGGGTATGCGAGCTGGTGCGGATATGCGCTGTTGGTTGATCGGCCAAAATTTTACCCTTGCTAATGAGTAATATGCGATGGCAAATGGCTTCGACCTCTTGCATGATATGGGTCGAGAGAAGTACACATTTTTCTTTTGCTACCGACTGAATCAGGTTGCGTATCTCGGCAATCTGGTTAGGGTCGAGCCCCGAGGTTGGTTCGTCGAGGATGAGTATATCGGGGTTGTGTATGAGCGCTTGCGCAATACCCACACGTTGGCGGTAACCTTTGGAAAGTTCGCCAATACGTTTTTTGCGTTCGGGGGTAAGCCCGGTAAGCTGAATCATTTCTTCGACCCGTTGTTCCTTGTTTTTCCCCAACCGGTACATACCTGCCACAAAATTCAAGTACTCTGCTACATACATGTGTAAGTATAGCGGATTATGTTCGGGCAGATAACCAATGCGTTGCGTATTGCAGGACCTTCCTCTAAAATATTACGTTCATCGATAAAAACATCACCCCCATCAGGCTGGAGGTAACCAGTAATAATTTTCATCACGGTAGATTTGCCGGCGCCATTTGGTCCAATGAATCCTACAATTTCCCCCTTCGATAGCTGAAACGACACATTATTTACGGCGCACTGGCTGCCGTAGTATTTGGTAACTTTTTTAACCTCGAGCATGGAGTGGTACTTTTAGCCAGCAAAAGTACTAAAACTATCTTTAATGGTTCGAGATTTTGCCCGAATGGTTAACACCGGCACAGGCGATTTACTGATAAGCTGCTGGGCTATACTTCCCATAATCAGGTCGGTAAATGAGGTGCCGCTCTCGTTGACTACCGATAGCAATTCGCATTTTCGTTCAACGGCATAATCGAAAAGATCGTTAAGTCCATTAGCCCCTACCAGCGAATAGGAGACATAAGGTACATCTTTATTTTTAAGATAGTCAATTGTTTGATTGGCATAACCGTTTAGGCGACTTACGACTTTCTTATTGGTCGATTCGGAAAATGTAACCACATGTACAGTAGCTCCAAAAAGTCTTGCCAGAGCCGACACAAAAACAACCTTTTGACGACTATCGATAGCAATGTCAATGGGAAGTAGG
>JAKPGM010000039.1 GCA_029550865.1 Bacteroidota bacterium
GGGTGAGGATGTAGGAGAGAGGTGTCCTGTAAGGAAAGGTCAGATTTTTTATCAACCTATCTATTGGCGGGTATGACCCAAAAAATTACCTCTTTCAACCCCGTAGGGGTGACTCTTATGGTAGCAAAAAGAAAATCAAGCTTGTAAATTTGTTACTGTAAAAAAACGCTACTGCTATTCCGCATAGCACAGGCCACAAAAAATGCCACGGCCAACGATTTGGTTTACCCTGCCTGCCATACTCCGTTTTGACCAGAGCGGGTAGGGGATCATTTGTGCTTGATTTTCTTTGCTACTTTCTTGTATCAAGACAAGAAAGTAGGAGAAAAGAAAAATGTGCTGAGACGAAAATGGGTTGCAGTTTCATCCTCACCCCGTCCTGTCGGGCACCCCTCTCCTTAGAAAGGAGAGGGGAAGGGGGTGAGGATTGAAAGGTAGGGGAAGGGGGTGAGGTTATAGCGCACAATGGTTGCACTAATGCCCCCCTGGACATTTTTCCTTAATTTTCTATGTTATAATGTAAAAGCGCGCCAGAAGTATGAAGAACGTAATGGCATTACATTACCTTCCTTGGGAAAAGCCATTTTCCTGCGCAAAAATCAATAAGTAGCTGAAAAAAATTAGTGGAAACGGCTACTATAATTTTTTCTTTACTTCGGTTTCGACATAAGCTTCAATGACATCGCCCACCTTGATATCGTTGAAGTTTTCGATAGTGAGCCCACAATCTTGTCCGGCAACAACTTCTTTCACATCGTCTTTGAAACGTTTGAGCGAACCAAGCTCGCCGGAATATACCACGATACCATCGCGGATCACGCGCACTTTTGAGTTACGTTGGATTTTACCCTCACGACACATACAGCCAGCAACCGTTCCCACTTTCGATATTTTGAAAATTTCGAGCACTTCGAGGGTAGCAACAATTTCTTCCTTGATGATGGGGGAAAGCATTCCCTCCATAGCATCCTTAAGATCTTCGATGGCATCGTATATAATGGAATAGAGGCGTATTTCAATTTGTTCCTTTTCGGCGAGTTTGCGAGCGTTCATGGAAGGACGTACCTGGAACCCAATGATAATGGCATTGGAAGCTGCAGCCAGCAATACATCTGACTCAGAAATCTGACCTACTGCTTTGTGGATGATATTAACCTGAATTTCTTCGGTCGAAAGTTTAATGAGCGAATCAGATAGTGCTTCTACTGAGCCATCGACATCGCCTTTGACGATGATATTAAGTTCTTTGAAGTTGCCAATGGCAATACGCCGACCAATTTCGTCGAGGGTAATGTGTTTACGTGTTCTTAGTTCTTGTTCACGCTGAAGCTGTTCACGCTTGAGGGCTATTTCTTTGGCTTCTTTTTCATCGGTAAGAACGTGGAATTCGTCGCCTGCCTGTGGAGCGCCGTTCAAGCCCAGGATAAGCACGGGGGTAGAAGGGCCGGCAGCATCGATGCACTTGTTACGTTCGTTAAACATGGCTTTGACCTTACCCCAGCTGGTGCCAGCCAATACAAGGTCGCCCACACGTAGGGTACCCGTCGATACCAGCACGGTGGCTACATATCCTCTTCCCTTATCGAGCGATGACTCGATTACGGTACCCTTTGCCCTTCGATTGGGGTTTGCTTTTAAATCGAGTAGTTCGGCTTCAAGCAGCACCTTTTCGAGTAGTTTATCAACGTTCAAACCTGTTTTAGCTGAGATTTCCTGCGATTGATATTTTCCTCCCCATTCTTCGACCAATATGTTCATTTGCGCCAGTTCCTCACGAACGCGGTCGGGGTTAGCAGTTGGGAGGTCAATTTTATTAATAGCAAAAACGATGGGCACGCCAGCAGCCAACGCATGGTTAATAGCTTCTTTGGTCTGCGGTTTCACGCCGTCGTCGGCAGCAACAACGATAACAGCCACGTCGGTAATTTTGGCACCGCGGGCACGCATAGCAGTAAATGCTTCGTGACCCGGAGTATCGAGGAAGGTTATTTGTCGACCATCGTCGAGGGTTACGCTGTACGCCCCAATGTGCTGCGTTATCCCACCAGCTTCACCCGCTACTACGTTGGTATTGCGGATAAAGTCAAGCAATTTGGTTTTTCCATGGTCGACATGCCCCATGACCGTTACAATAGGGGGACGAGGCTGCAAATCTTCTGGATTGTCTTCCTCCTCTTCAATAGCAGCCTGAAGTTCAGCACTTACGAATTCAACCTTGTAATTGTATTCTTCCGCGAGCAGTGTAATGGTTTCTGCATCGAGCCGCTGGTTGATCGAGACAAACAATCCTATGCTCATACAGGTTGAAATGAGCTGGGTTACGGGAATATTCATCATCGTAGCCAGCTCGTTGGCAGTAACAAACTCCGTAACGCGGAGAATCGATTTTTCCTTTTCCTGCTGTTCGAGTTCGGCCTGTAACCGTTCGCGAATCTCTTCGCGTTTTTCACGGCGGTATTTGGCTGCTTTGGTCTTACCCTTGGAGATAAGTCGTGCCAAGGTTTCTTTTATCTGTTTTTGTACTTCTTCTTCGTCTATTTCCTGTCGGAAAACCTTTTTGCTTTTTTTCTTATCTTTCTTAAGCTTTACTTCAATGGTACGTTCTTTGGGTTTGTCGGTTTGTTGGTCTTGTGAAACCGGAACCTTAGAGAGTTCAATTTTAATACGTTTACGTTTCTTCTTTTTCTCAAATCGATCCTCGATGCTACTTGACGAAACTACCAGCTTTTTATTTTCTTTTTCTTTTTCTTTTTCAGTGGGAAGGTCTATTTTCCCTACTACTTTGGGACCGGTTAGTTTTTCAACTTTAACTCGAATAACCTGATCATCTTCTTCGGGTTCTTCATTTCGCGTTTCATTGGGTGCAGGAGAGGGGGCAATGGTTGCTTCAGGTTCAGGGGAAGCTTTTGCAGTTTTTTCCGTTGGTGTAGCGGTAAGGTCAATTTTTCCAACTACTTTTGGAGGCTCTAATTTAATCTTAGGTCTAATAGGTGTATCTTCTTTATTTTCTTCTGGTTGGGAAGTTATAAGGGGTTCTGGTTGGGTGGGTTCAATCACTTTTTCCTTCGGAGTGGTATCGGCTTCGGATTTTCCTTTTGGTTTATTCAGATCGATTTTACCCAGTACTTTCAGTTCAATTTTTTCTTTGGGGCGCAGACTAATTACAGGAGGTTCTTCTTCAACTTCCTCTTCTGTCTCTTCCTGGCTGGACTCAATGTCGTTGATGGAAATACTTTGTTTTTTTTCGCGTAACGTGTTCAGCGAAATCTTTTCCGATTCTTTTTTTAGGGCCATGGCGCTGCTAAACTCTTTTTCGAGTAAAGCAACTAGCTCTGGTGATACTTTAGTATTGGGATCTGGATTAATGGGATGCCCCTTTTTTTTAAGGAAATCGACAATGGTCGAGATCCCAACATTGAGTTCTTTTGCCAGTTTACTTAGTCTTGTGCCTTTTTGTTCAATCATAAAATGCTACCCCTTGTTTTTGCTTTGCAATATTAGTAAATAAATTTCGATACCCCGCTAATTGTCCCTAAGTATTTGCGATATAATTTTTTAAAAAACGGTTTGTATTTTCGTTATTTAAGTTTGAATGATAAAGTTTACTCAAATTCCGATTTGAGAATGCGCAGCACTTCTCGCACGGTTTCTTCCTCGAGGTCAGTACGTTTTACCAGGTCGTCAAATCCTACCTGGAGTACGCTTTTAGCGGTATCGCAGCCAATAGCTTTGAGTTCGTCGATGATCCATTCGTCGATTTCGTCGGCAAATTCGTCGAGGCTGACATCTTCTTCATCTTCGCTAGATTCGCGATATACATCTATTTCATAACCTGTTAATTGGCTGGCAAGCTTAATATTCATGCCACCCTTACCAATGGCCAGCGATACTTCTTTGGGTTGCAGGTATACTTCGGCACGTTTATTGGTTTCGTCGAGCTTTATAGAGCTAATCTTGGCAGGTGCGAGCGCACGCTGGATAAGTAGTTGGGTATTATTGGTATAATTAATGACATCGATATTTTCGTTGCGCAACTCACGCACGATACCATGAATACGCGACCCCTTCATACCCACGCAAGCACCGACGGGGTCGATACGCTCGTCGTATGATTCAACAGCAACTTTGGCACGTTCGCCCGGTATGCGAACTATTTTCTTGATGGTTATCAAACCATCGAAGATTTCGGGCACTTCAAGTTCGAAGAGACATTCAAGGAATTTTGGCGAAGTGCGGGAAAGGATAATGAGCGGCTTGTTATTCTTCATTTCAACCTTATAGACAACGGCTCTAACCGTATCCCCTTTTTTAAAGAAATCGCGGGGAATTTGCTGGTCACGGGGCAGGATAAGTTCATTCCCCTCATCGTCGAGGACCAGTATTTCTTTTTTCCACACTTGATAAACTTCGCCAGTAACGATGTCGCCAATACGATCTTTGTATTTTGCATAGAGGTTGTTTTTTTCGAGTTCCATCAGGCGGGTACTCAGGTTTTGACGAAGTGCCAAAATAGCCCGACGGGTCATATCTTTGGGTTTAAATTCTTCGGATACATCTTCGCCAACCTCGTAGTCCTCGTCAATTTTTTTGGCTTCCGAAAGGGGGATTTGCGTGTTGGGATCGGTGTATTCCTCATCGGGGACCACACGCCGGTTGCGCCAAATTTCAAAGTCGCCCTTATCGGGGTTTATAATGACATCAAAATTATCGGCACTGCCATATTGCTTGGCCAACATGGAACGAAAAACATCCTCAAGTACCCGCATCATGGTTACCCGGTCGATATTTTTTAACTCCTTAACCTCAGAGAATATCTCTGCTAGATTGAAATTTTCCATAAAATGAGTTTTTGGAAGTTAAAATTTTATTTTCCTACGTGTATGTTTTACTGTTGAAAATTCAATAAATTGATTTTCCGTAATTTTCTTCTTTTTTTTGCTACCTTCTAACACTACCTTTTTTTCTACCAGTAAATCAAAGCCATTTTCAAAGGTTTCACCTAAAATGCCTGTGATCTTTTCTCCACTGCGTAGCAGGACTTCTACTTCGTTGTTTTTGTACTTTTTGTATTGTTCAATAACCTCAAAGGGTTGAGTTAGTCCTGGCGATGATACTTCCAGTTCGTAATCGTCGTCAATAGCATCGAGATGTGGAATTAGCATCTGGTTAATTTGAGCACATTCATCCAGTGTGATTCGGGTATAATTGTCAACAGCAACAAATATTTTGTTGCCTGGATTTACCTTTACTTTTACGATGAAGTACTTATTTAAATCCAGATGTTTGCGCAGAATATCTTCAACTTCGTTTTCCGTTATCATGGTTGAGTAAGGTTAACAAAATAGGGGACTACTGTCCCCTACGCTGTTTTGCATATCTGCTGCAAAGATAATATATTTTTACAAAAACACATTTTTTATTTTACATATATCCACGAATCGGGATGAACATTACTTCGTGCATTATTTAGTTCCGACAGCGCTTCCCGCAAGGAGTTGGCACAATAGGTACTTACCAGATGGAAGCCATTGGGAGCATCAATAATTTGGGCTTTGTAGCCAAGTTTATTCATTTCCTGCACGTAATTGTCGGCATTTTGCTGTATTCGAAAACTACCGGTAATTACGCAAAAGTTACCCTTCGGATTTCCCGATTGACAAGCTGCCTGGAGTGAGTCAATTTTTGCCTGCATTTCAGCTTTTAAAGCTTCCAATTCGGCTACACGTTTCAACGAGTCTTCTTTTACTGCATTTTCAAGCTGTTTGATGTATTCAGCCTGTTTTTTGTATTTGCAACCAGCAAAACCAGCAGTAATAAGGGCTAATAATAATAAAAATGAAAGTTTTTTCATACCGCTAAAATTTTTACGAAACTCCTCGATCGATAGCAATTGCTACCCTTTGAGTTTCAAGTTAATATTCTGGTTTAGGTTATTTTGGGGGAAAGTTAATACATTTACTTTAAGATTGCAAGGGTATAGCATTTCTTTCCTGTATTTTAGGGGTAGGGAATGCGTTTTTTGATAAATTATCGTGCCCTACAAGGCTTTGTTTTGCTTACCCCCAAAGATGTTTTCACCCCGTAGCCTCTGCGTTAGATTATCTACCACTAATAGCCCCAGAGTCTTCCCGGGCACCTTTGCTATTTTCCTTTAAATTTTCTATTTTTACCCTATCAACCCTATACCCTTTTTATGGCCGGTTGGACGGGACATATTGGTAAGCAGCGCAAAATGCGCCCGTACGAGCACTTTGCAAAGGATCATCTGGGCAATGTACGGGTGGTATTCAGTCCCAATGGCCGCAGTGC
>JAKPGM010000063.1 GCA_029550865.1 Bacteroidota bacterium
AGAAATAACAACCAGTCGTACCGGACATACTTCAGAAACAAATTTCGCACAGCAGCCCGACCTATGTTTGAGGGCAATACAATATACTGTGCCATTTCACGCACCTGCGCATTGATTTGTTGCCACTCGGCTGGCGAACCATCATCCACTACGATAATTTCAAAAGCAATGTTGAACCGTTGCCCCTGCTGATAAATTGCCTCTATCAGCTTGCGGGTATCGTAACAATAGGTGGGTATGCATACCGAAATCATCACAGTTGTTTTGACAGTTGAAGAGCATACTCTTTCCATCGTTCAACGAGCTGAGCCATATCTGCGGGTAAAGGCGCTTCGAAATACATGCGTTGCCGCGTAGTTGGATGATCAAAAGCAAGCGAACGTGCATGCAATGCCTGACGCGGACAAATTTGAAAGCAATTCTCTACAAACTGTCGATACTTACTAAAAGTAGTACC
This sequence comes from Bacteroidota bacterium, assembly GCA_029550865.1. Lineage (GTDB taxonomy): Bacteria > Bacteroidota > Bacteroidia > Bacteroidales > DTGW01 > JAKPGM01. The sequence continues at coordinate 458 of JAKPGM010000063.1, forward strand.
CTTCAAAATTTTATCGCCTCCATAGGCTGCATCGTTGAACAAGGGATGTCCAATATGCTTGAAATGTACCCGAATTTGATGGGTACGCCCAGTTTCGAGCCAGCAATCGACCAGCGAAACATAGATGTAATGTTCCAGCACCCGATAATGGGTTACCGCATGCTTTCCCTGCGAACCATCCGAAAATACTGTCATTATCTTGCGGTCGTGAGGACTACGGCCTACATTACCCCGAATAGTACCCGTATTCTCTTTCAGGGTACCCCAAACCAATGCTACATAATGTCGTTCGATGGTATGTTCGTAAAATTGACGTGCCAATCGATTGAGCGATAGCTCATTTTTGGCTACCACCAGAATACCCGAGGTATCCTTATCGATCCGATGCACCAACCCTGGCCGCAGGTCGCCTTGCTGAAAAAGTGGTAAATCCTTGTATCGATAATATAGCGCATTTATAAGCGTACCGGTAAAATTACCATATGCCGGATGTACCACCATACCAGCCTCCTTGTTCACCACTACAATGTCTTCATCCTCATATACAATGTCCAGAGGAATATTCTCAGGAATAATTTCCTGTTCCCTTGGTGGAAAGGTCAGTAGTACTGATATTTCATCGCCAGGTTTAACTTTATAGCTGGGCTTAATCTTTTGCTGATTTACCAGAATATTCCCGGCCTCTGCGGCATACTGTACCTTGGTACGCGATACATTGGCTATACGGGCAGCTAAAAAACGATCGATACGTTCAGGCGATTGTCCCTTATCGACCACAAAGCGGTAATGCTCATAAAGCTCCTGCTGTTCTTCCCTGTCGATAACTTCCATCATGGTGTCCTTATCAACTTGCAATAAAGAACCTGTCCGGTGGTAAGCCTGATTTTTGCTACATATACACCTTCTGGTATTTGACTTAGCGATATATACTTACCAGAATATACCTGTTGAGAAATATAAAGCTTACCTGTTAAATCGTATACCGACAACCAACCTTCCGCATGGGCATGCTCTGCGGAAAAAACAAATCTGGTCCATTCCCGGGCAGGATTTGGATAACAGGTTAACAATAAAAGGTTTTTGGGCAAAACAACGCCCACATCCGAACGTTTGCCAAAAACTGGGCGTATCATCAGTGCTCCCTTCTGCCGTATCGAAGAAGGCGTCCAACTGCCATCAATGTTGTACAGAATATTCTGATTGTTGGGCGAATTTCTGTCGTAACCAACATTGAGATAGGTTTCATCGATCTGTTGCCAGCCTACATAAAATGTCGGTGGGGTAAGTATCGGATTCTGCAAATAATACCGAACAAAACCACCGGGTTGTACCTTGCAGGTCAACTTACCTCCAATGGAATCGTTGGGAAATCCCCCCCGATCGTCCCACACACACAGATTGAAGTATACCTCATTTTCGTCGTTAATTGAACGATTGAAAAACATATCTACCGCTATCAGGGTATCCTGCTGGTAAACGCCAAATCGATAGGCAACCCATCCGCCCGCAATATTACTGCCCTTAAGTCCATAGCCAAATTCGGCCGTACCATCATCGTAAGCATAATAGTTCTTGAAAAATTGGTAGCTCACAGCCGTGTCGTTCCCCTTTCGGTCGTAACGATTGGTTGTAATAGCCGCAGTAATCCGAAAAAGAGCTGAGTCATTTCGATCCGACTTCAATATGGGACAATCCTCCTCAAACGTTGAATAACTTCGACCGGGTATATCGATAGCCGTCGAAATAGGTTCATCGGATACTCCCTCGAAAACATCAGTCACAACAATCTTATCTTCAACGCTTGTAGAAAAATTATTCAGGTTAAAAATGGATAGGTTGATCTTATCGCGAATGGCTTGATAAAATTTGTTTTGATAATGACGCCAAGGGATTGAACGATAATTCTTCAAAAAAGAACCCAATGGTTCAACAATGGCAATATCATTAAAGGCTGTGTCGGTATAACTTCTATTTTTGTTCAACAGTACATAATCGATATTCCAGATATCCCCATTAGCTCTTGACCCCTTAGTCGAAGAACCTGCCGTCGGTACGGAGACGATATTTACAAAACGGAATTGAAAAATACTATCGATCCACACCAATTGTTTTATTGGTATAAGGGCTATTTTAAAGGGGGGCGCCACCGTATCGCCCTTCAAACCAGGAACTGACCAAACAGTTTGCCACTTGCCCAAACGACTTGAAAAAAATTCCACCTTCAATGAATCCTTCTCTTCTGGAAAATCTCCATACCCACCTGCCTGATAATAAAAACTTAAATACAAACTATCGGAAAGGCTATAGCCTGAAAGATCTATTGGCTGCGATGTAAGCGTATCTGCTCCTGAATAAAAAGCATTGGTCAATTGAGGATAGAATTGCCCATTTTCATCAAGCATATCAAAGGTGGCTACACCCAATGACACCGGTTTGATACCATAATGCGTATTAACATAAACTTTGCGATCGAACCATAATTCCGGGTCGGGATAACTGCTTCGATAGGAAAAATCATCGAAAAAAGGCAAACCAACAGCACTTACCGCCGATTTTAAACTTTTTTTAGTACCCCCACTTTTACCATAGTACACCGTCGACGGTGTTAAAAATTCCTGAGCTAATAAAAGCGTTGGAACCAAAAAAGCAAAAGCAAATAACACAAAACCTTTACGGATCATTTTTATCCGAATATAATTTTAAAATATTTCTAAAATGCCGGATGAAACTTGCATGAAATCAGTCGTTTGCCACATGGATAGGCAAGTATTTAACTCAATTCATTTGTTTATTGGGGAACTGCTCATGCTCCCTTCCTCTTTTCTCACAGTCAGCCATAAATCGACGCTGGAAGCCATTGGAAGGGTCACATTTTCGGCGGCTACAGGCTTTTGCCTGTACACAACACAATTTAACGAGTCCTGAGCAGTCTGAACGGTTTTATCATAATAAATTTTTCCCGTATTCAGATAGGCAAGGGTGAGTTGCTTGCGAGCTTCGCGCAACGACAAACCCGTTACATTCGGAACCACAACATTCTTCAACGAACCTGCATTGCCCAATGTCAGGTCGACATAACTTCCTTTGTAAAGCATATCGCCCGATTGAATTTTTTTGCCCTTCCATTTACATGAAAGTACAATGTGTGTCGCAATATCTGGGGTATAAGTAATTTTTCCCACCATTAGTCCATCGGCCTCGAGTATAGCAACAGCCTGCCGCAACGACACTCCCTCAATATTGGGAAAAGCAACCTTCTGTGGCATCACGGCGTTGACAATAAGCAAAATACGCCGGTTCTTTTTTACCTTGGTGCCTGGTTTAGGATCCTGCTCCACTACCGTGCCGGGCAATAAATCAAGACTAAATACCGAGTCAATGACCTCAACCCGTAAATCCCTATCTTCGGCAAGTTCCAACGATTGCCGAAAAGTAAGCTTATTAAAATCTGGTACTTCGACGTAGCTATTATGACGTGTATAACAACGAAGTAGTATACTTGAAGTAAAGATGAATGCAAAAAATATTGCCAGCATCAGCTTAATCTGATTCCAGAACGCTTTCGATTTGACATACTGCCATAAACCATTCTTACCCATATCCTCGTTAAAAGGTTATAACTCTTTGAAAACGATAAATGCTTTACAAAAGTATATTTTTTCTTAAATAGAAAAAATCTTTTCCATGCCCTATCAGGCTAACAAAATTTGACGGCCTTACAGGGGTTGGCTAAACCAAATCGGCCTTTGCAAGGGTAGCAATACTTACCCTTGCTTTTCCATCGTTTATGAGACAGTTAGCGCAAGCTTCGAGCGTAGAACCTGTTGTGAGTACATCATCTACCAGAATGATATGCTTCCCCTCCACTGCCAACGGATTAATCAATTCAAAAGCATCTTTAACGTTTTCCCATCGTTCATACCGACTTTTAAGCGTTTGGGATTTCTGCCAGGTCTTTCGCTCAATAATTCCATTCCACAATGGTAATTTCATTACGCCGGCAATACCTCTGGCAATCTTCTCGCTCTGATTGTATCCCCTTTGCCTTAAGCGAAGCGGATGTAGCGGAACCGCCATAATCGCATGTGCATCGCACAAGCATGTGTGTCTGAGAACATTCCCAAAAAGCATACCCAGGTATTCTGCCATTTCAGGCCTATTGTGATACTTAATCTGGTGTATCATTTTTTGCACCCTACCCTGCTTCGTATAATGCAAAAAGGGAATTACCCACTCCAACTGTACTCTCCCCCAAAAAAGTTGAGCCGCAGGATTGTCCCTTTCTTTCCAATAATGCGTGTAAGGCAGGTTATTAATACAATGCATGCACAAAAAATTCTCCTGCTTTACCAATGGTTCATAGCATAGTACACACAAACGTGGAAATACCAGTTGAAGAAAATCCTGCCACATGGAAGGTAGCTTATAAATCCAATATTATTGCCGTTGCAAAATAATTAAACGCAATTTAAAAATTTTTTAAATGCCAATTTTGCAATTAAATTTGCGAAATTCTGATAACATTAACTCGCATGAGTACGTTATTAGCTTAGTTAAACTATTACAGGATAATTAAACGGTAACATAGGAAATAATGAAACGTGTTCTGGTTAAGCAGTTGTTGAAATCGACACCCAATGGAGAAGATGTATTGGTAAAAGGATGGGTACGCACGCGTCGTGGAAATAAGAATGTACAGTTTATTGCTTTAAACGATGGTTCTATAGTTCATCATATTCAGATCGTTGCCGATATGAGCATTTTTTCAGAGGCCGATCTGAAGCAAGTCACAACCGGCTCGTGTATTGAGGTAGTAGGGAAACTGGTTCCCTCGCCGGGACAGGAACAACCCGTTGAAATACAGGCCAAATCAATTAAACTGCTTGGGGGAGCAGATCCCGAAACCTACCCACTGCAAAAAAAAGGACATTCGCTCGAATTCCTCCGCGAAATAGCCCATCTACGACCCCGAACCAATACGTTTGGATGTATCCTACGTCTGCGGCATGGTCTGTCGTTTGCTATTCATAAGTATTTCAACGATCATGGTTTTTTCTATATGCACACGCCTATCATCACGGGGTCGGACTGTGAAGGAGCTGGTGCTATGTTCAGGGTTACTACCCTCGACCTGAACAACCCACCCCGAACCCCCGAAGGTGAAATCGACTTCCGGGAAGATTTTTTTGGAAAAGATACCAAGCTCACCGTTTCGGGACAGCTCGAAGGCGAATTGGGTGCCCTGGCACTGGGTGCCATCTATACCTTTGGCCCAACTTTCCGGGCCGAAAATTCCAACACACCCCGCCACCTGGCCGAATTCTGGATGATAGAACCCGAAGTAGCCTTCAACGACATCAACGACAACATGGATCTGGCTGAGGACTTCCTTAAATACCTCATTCGTTACGCACTCGAAAACAACTACGACGATATTAAGTTCCTCAGCAACCTATACGACAAGGAACTGATTGACCGACTGAATTTTGTGCTCGACAACGACTTTGTTCGTCTTACCTACACCGAAGGTATAGATATCCTGAGCCGTTCGGGCGAAAAATTTGAATTTCCAGTTTTCTGGGGAGCCGACCTACAGGCCGAACATGAACGTTACCTGGTGGAGAAGCATTTTAAACGTCCTGTCATTCTTACCGATTATCCCAAAGAAATTAAAGCCTTTTACATGAAACAAAACGATGACGGCAAAACGGTAAGGGCTATGGACGTGCTTTTCCCCAAAATAGGCGAAATTATTGGTGGATCCGAACGTGAAGATAATTACGACAAATTATTGAAGCGAATCGAGGAACTACAGCTACCCATGAAAGACCTGTGGTGGTACCTCGAAACCCGTAAATTTGGTTCGGCACCCCACAGCGGATTTGGACTTGGATTTGAACGCCTGATGCTCTTTGTATCGGGTATGTCCAATATAAGGGATGTGATACCATTTCCCCGTACACCCAAAAATGCTGAATTTTAGATTATATGCTCAAACAACGGCTACAACAAAAACTACAACAAAAACTCTCACCACTCCAGATTCAGACCATCAAGCTGCTGGAGGTACCTGTCATGCAGCTTGAACAACGAATCAAGGAGGAACTGGAAAATAACCCAGTACTCGAACAGGTAGACTCTGACGAGGAGGAATCTACCACCATTGAGGCTAACTTTGAGGAACCTGCTAATAGCGATGTTTCCGAAAACGACGACGAATTCAGCCTCGAGGATTATTTCGACGAGGACGAATATATTCCCAGCTATCGTTTGAATGCCCAGAATTATTCGCCCGACGATAAACATCCCACTATCCCCCTCTCGTCAAGCATGTCGTTTCACGAGTACCTCGAAAGTCAGCTGGGAGAACTTAGCCTCGACGACCGCCAGCTAATGATTGCTTCGTTTATCATTGGCAATATTGACGATGACGGATATCTGCGCCGCAACCTCGATGCCATTGTCGACGACCTTGCTTTTCTGCAAAATATCAATACTGACGAAAAAGAAGTCCTGCAGATTCTGCGCATGATTCAGGAATTCGATCCGCCAGGGGTAGGCGCTCGAAACCTCCAGGAATGTTTGTTATTACAAATCGAACAGAAAGACTTAAGTAATCCAACCATTCAGCTGGCAAAAAAAATTCTCAGCAACTGCTTCGAAGAATTTACGAAAAAACATTACGAAAAAATCGCATCCAGGCTCAACATTTCGCAGGAAGATCTTAAAGCTGCCCTCGATGAAATATTGCGGCTTAATCCCAAACCAGGCAGTGCTTTCGCCTCCTCAGCCAGTACAGCCTCCGAACAAATTATCCCCGATTTTATCCTCGATTACAAGGATGGGGAATTTATCCTTTCGCTTAACTCGAAAAATATCCCCGAACTACGTATTAGTCGTGCCTACACCGAAATGATTGAAGACCTGGCTTCTGGCAAGGGCGATCAAAAATCGAAACGCGAACTGATGACCTTTGTTCGTCAAAAAATTGAATCGGCTCGCTGGTTTATCGAAGCCATCAAGCAACGTCAAAACACCCTGCTCTCTACCATGCAGGCTATCCTGAACTATCAGGCCGAATATTTCAAGGAGGGCGACGAGAAGAAACTCAAGCCCATGATCCTGAAAGACATTGCCGACATCACCGGATACGACGTTTCCACTATTTCGCGAGTGGCCAACAGTAAATACATTCAGACACATTTTGGGATTATTCCCTTAAAATATCTCTTCTCCGAGCCGATGCAAAATGAGTCGGGCGCCGAAGTGTCGACCCGAGAAATAAAAAAGATTCTGGAAGAATGCGTGGCAAGCGAAGACAAGCGAAATCCCCTCACCGACGACGAACTGGCCGAAATTTTAAAGCAAAAAGGCTACCCCATTGCACGCCGTACAGTAGCCAAGTACCGTGAACAGTTGGGTATTCCTGTTGCACGACTGCGAAAAGAACTCTCGTAGGCTACCCACGAATCATCACCAACATCATCTTAAAACGTCCGTTGGCCTTTACAGCATGAGGTATATTGGCGGGCATAATAATGTATTCGCCCTCAGCTACCCTATAGGGTTTCCCGCCAATAGTAATTTCGGCTTTCCCTTCAAGCACCTGTACAAAAGCGTCGTAGGGGGCACTGTGCTCACTAAGCCCCTCACCCTCATCGAAGGCAAATAGGGTAATATTTCCAGCCTGCGACTTGATGAGTTGCCTGCTAACGATACTTTTTTCGCCATAGGTTATGCTGTCTTTAAGCATCTCGACCTTGGTATTGACTAATTCCATGATGTAATAATTTTAAAAGTCCTGTATATTATACCCATTCTTCCTGCAGAATTTCTCCCCTGATACCCACTACAATAGCCTTTACTGGAACCTTACGGGTAGCCCGTTGCAATGCCATCTGCACTATCTGTAATAGCCCACCGCAGCAGGGAACTTCCATAATGGCAACAGTTATGGTGTTGACCCGCGCCTCATCGACCATTCTACTGAGCTTCTCCACGTAAATCTCCTTGTTAGCATCGAGTTTGGGACAGGCTATTACCAGCTTTTTACCAGCCAGTAATTTTCCATGAAAATTTGCATGCGCAAAAGCGGTACAATCAGCCGCAACCAGCAAATCGCACTGCTGAAAATGTGATGCAGCGGGATTAATCAAATGCAACTGCACTGGCCAATGCGTCAATGCCGATTGGATGTCGGAAGCAGCAACCCGTTGCATTCCTCCTTCAAAACTCATAGTCCTTGAACCCGGACATCCTCCCGCATGGACATTGTGTTGTGCCTCTACAGAAGGCTTCCGCGCTTGCATATCAAGTGCAGCAACAATTTCACGAACATCGTACGGCAATCTGTCCTCGTTTTGCATCAAATATTCAATTCCCTCTTTCAGGTAGCCCAGTTCGTTGTGTTCCTTAAGGTGTTTCAGGTGGGCAATAACCACATTTTTGCTTTTTAGCGACAGCTCTTCCATTACTTTTCGCTCGTTGTACGGTTCAGCTTCACGCTTTTCAATGGTAATAGCATCCTGTGGACAATGTCCCACACAGGCACCCAACCCATCACACATCAACTCGCTTACCAGTACCGCCTTGCCATCAATAATTTGCAACGCCCCCTCGTGACAATTGGGAACACACAACCCACATCCATTGCATTTTTCTTCATCAATACGTACTATCTCCCGAATCATATTTCTTATAATTTATTGATTATGAATATTTTATATTGGTATCCTTTTTAAGTATTTTAGTACTCAATTATAAATATAAAATAGCTAATTCACAATTTTTTTATGAAAAAATTATACAACGATTTAATGCCTACAATGATCGATTCACCGTGATGAAACGAGCATATATAATAGCAGTATTCACAAACGAGTATGAAAATATTTATCAGTTTCGTACTTACCTATGTGTAGAAGGCTCATCACATGCGAGTTCCATCCGACCGCTATAAAAAATTAAAAATATTTTCGGATGAAACGAGCATGTATAGCAGTATTCACAAA
>JAKPGM010000067.1 GCA_029550865.1 Bacteroidota bacterium
TTGATTAAAATCTTTTTCCTCTTCCGATAAAACATTATTGATCAGCAAATCGGTAAGTTTATCCATAAAAAAGGGTTCTTCCCCCATAAAGAAATAGACGGGACTGAACTTTTTCTGAACAATATCTCTGGATAACTCTTCGAATGTATATTCTTTCTTGGCCATATTTATAAATTACCAGCTAAAACGTATGTGTCTGATTGTTTTGTTGCCTTTGATGATCTGTCGCAGAGCTTCGATACCGAGGTTCACATGCTCAGGAGCAAAGTTCTGAGTCACCAACTTATCACTTTCCTCCGTTTTAACCCCACTTTCGTCCATAGGTTTATCCGAAATCATCAGCAGTGCGCCTGTAGGGATCTCATTTGCAAAACCGGCAGTAAGCAATGTAGCCGTTTCCATATCTATACCGGTTGCATGGGTTTTTACCAGGTAAGATTTAAACTCATTGTCGTATTCCCACACCCGGCGGTTGGTAGTGTAAACCGTACCTGTCCAATAATCGCGTCCCTGATCCCTAATGGCGGAAGAAATAGCCCTTAACATTGAAAATGCCGGCAACGAAGGAACCTCTTTGGGTAAATACTCGTCGGATGTGCCTTCGCCCCGAATGGCAGCGATAGGCAACAGATAATCGCCCAGATTATTACTCTTTTTCAGTCCGCCGCATTTACCCAGAAACAATACAGCCTTTGGTTTGATAGCAGATAGCAGATCCATAACAGTGGCCGCATTTGCACTACCCATACCAAAATTGATAATGGTTATACCTTCGGCCGAAGCGTTAGGCATAGACGATTTAAGTCCCAGTATGGGTACATTAAAGGTCTCGGCAAATAATTCCACATATTTCGTAAAATTGGTAAGCAAAATATACTTGGTAAAATCTTCGAGCTTCCGTTCCGTATATCTAGGCAACCAATTTTCAACTATTTCTTGTTTTGTTTTCATAAATCACTACCTTTGAGGGGATATTTTACACTAAAAGTCTCAACAAAAGTAACAAATGTTCTCATTAAACCTCCCATCCTTCGTTCCTAAAATATCCGAAAAGAACGGAAAGCACCTAATTTTAGATCCGATACGTAAGAAATACGTGACCCTGACTCCCGAAGAATGGGTAAGACAACATTTTGTTAATTATCTTATTACTGAAAAAGGTTATCCAAAAGAACTTATAGCCAACGAATTCAGTATAGTTCTTAACGGAACCAATAAACGATGCGATACGGTTGCTTACAACCGTTTTTTAGCCCCTGTTTTTATTGCAGAGTATAAATCCCCCACGGTAGCTATAAAACAGTCTGTAATCGACCAGATTATACGTTATAATATGGTTTTGAAGGTAAGGTACCTGGTAGTGAGCAATGGAATGCAGCATTTTTGTTGCCGGATCGATTTCGAAACCGGCAACTATACCTATCTGAATGAAATCCCGGTGTACGATTCCATTATATAGAAACTACGTTTATTTTATATCCCTTAACGTAGCATCCAGAGCCATTACATAATAAGTAAACATACCTTGCCAGTTGATGGCAATTTCGTTGGAGGCATAAGAGGGTAAAATATCAACATAAGCCTCGTCGGGAACTAAAGACGGATATTCACACCCGTCCTGTTTGCCGGGGTTCGGGCCTCCAACCAGAAATCCCGGAAGCGGCTCATCAATACCGTCGCTTGTTAAAAACTGTAAACCTGAATATCGAAAATTGAAATTTGAACGTAATTCGCAAT
>JAKPGM010000068.1 GCA_029550865.1 Bacteroidota bacterium
TTCATCCGAAAATAATTTTAAAAATTTTTCTTAAAAGGCCGGATGGAACTCGCATGTAATATGTTTTGTGCTCTAAAATCAAGCAGGTATGAAAAATTATTTTCATACTCGTTTGTGAATAGTGCTATACATGCTCGTTTCATCCGAAAATATTTTTTTATAGTGGTCGGATATAAATCACATTTAATGCGTTAGCTACACAGAGACCTGTGCGAAAATTAAATTATTGATACACTCGTAGGTGAAAATACCATATATGCTCGTTCCATAGCATTCGAGAAAATCAGAACTGTTCGAACTTGTAACCCACCCCTTTAACCGTTTTAATAACCTCGTCGCCAAGTTTTTCGCGTATTTTACGAATATGAACATCGATGGTACGATCGCTAACGATGACATCATCGGACCAGATACGATTAAAAATTTCATCACGAGTAAATACTCGACCAGGCTTTGAGGCTAACAAATGAAGCAGTTCAAACTCTTTTCTTGGAAGAAAAACTTCTTTCCCTTCAAGAAATACTAAATACTTCTCGGAATCGATAACAATTTTGCCACGGGTAATTACCCGCTCTGAGGCCGTTTTCTGGGTATTATGCCTACGTAATAAAGCTGCAACTTTGCTTACCAGTACACGGGGACGTATAGGTTTCGTAATGTAATCGTCAGCCCCAGCATCCAGTCCTGCTATCAACGAATAATCCTCGTTACGAGCAGTAAAAAATGCAATGATGCAAGCCTGTAATTCCGGAATATTCCTGATCTCCCTACAAGTCTCAATACCATCCATATCAGGCATCATCACATCCAGCAAAATTAAATGGGGAATATGCTCCTTTGCCGATCGAATAGCATCCCTGCCATTCTGGGCCGTGAACAATTGGTATCCTTCCTTACGTAAATTATAACTGACAAACTCTAAAATATCTTCCTCATCATCGACAATGAGAATTTTTTTGTTTTCAACTTCCATGGCTGTAAGGTTTAAAATTAAATCAGCCTGTCCTTATTTTTCTGATGGCGAATGACTTTAGCCTCAAGATAAAATACAATTTCTTCGGCAATTGCTTTAGCCTGATCGCCAATGCGTTCGATGCGCTGAATGGCTAATAGTAGCTCAAGAAGCTTTTCTGCGTCTTCGGGATTTTTTTTAATAAGTGTTGCAATCGTGGAAAAAGCTTTTTTATTTAATCGATCGAGTTCTTCGTCCTGCTTAAATATTGGCCGTAGAAGATCAATGTTTTCTTCTTCAAAAGCGTTATATGTGAGTTGTAACATATTCGACGCAATACCAATCATAACAACCAGATTTGTATCGGCAATTTCTTTATCGGAAAAAGAACTGGACACCTCTTTTACCACCTTAGCCAGGGTGCGAGCATAATCTCCAACACGTTCCAATTCTGCATTAATCCGAAGCACCGAAAGCACAAACCGTAGGTCGTTGGCAACCGGATTGAACAATGCCAGTATCCGCTCGCAATCCATATTAATTTTTAGCTCAAAAGCATCAACGCGTTTCTCATTGGCCAAAATCTCACGTGCCAGATCTTTGTCGAATTGCTCAATAGCTTTCTCGCTTTTATAGCATTGTTTAAGGACAAGCCCCCACATTTCAAGAAGATTGTCCTTCAACTGCCTTATTTCCGTGTCGAGTTGTGTCATATACTTTAGTTTTAATTAGCCAAATCGGCCGGTAATGTAATGCTGGGTTCGTACGTCAGCAGGATTGGTAAACATGGTTGTAGTATCGTTCCACTCTACCAGTTCGCCGAGGTAAAAAAAAGCTGTATAGTCACTTACCCGGGCTGCCTGCTGCATATTATGGGTAACAATAACAATGGTATAATTTTTTTTCAATTCGTGGATTAACTCCTCAATTTTCGCGGTTGAAATTGGATCAAGTGCAGAGGCCGGCTCATCCATAAGAAGTATCGAAGGTTCAATTGCCAGGGCACGAGCTATGCACAAGCGTTGCTGTTGCCCCCCCGAAAGCTCAAAAGCTTTGGCCGACAGCTTATTCTTTACTTCATCCCATAGAGCAGCTTTCCGCAGTGTACTTTCTACCTGATTTCGTATGTATTCTTTATCCTTTACCCCATTCACTCGTAATCCATAGGCAACATTCTCAAATATCGACATGGGAAAAGGATTGGGCTTTTGAAAGACCATGCCTACCTTTTTTCGAAGTTCTTCTACCGATTGCGAACGATCGTTAACATCCACCCCATCCACGATGGCTACCCCCTCTGTGCGCACATTGTCGATAAGTTCATTCATTCGATTAAAAACCCTTAATAAGGTAGACTTCCCGCAGCCAGAAGGCCCTATGAACGCCGTAACTGTATGCTTGTATGCCTTAAAATTGATATTTTTTAATGCATGAAAATCGCCATAATATAAATTGTAATTCTCTGTCAATAATTTAACCTCTCCCATGAATGTATTATAAAAATATTGTATTATTTAAATTACCTGTATTCCCTTATTTGTTACAAAATAATTTACTTAATGTAAATCCAATGTCACATTAAAATTAATAAATTGTTAAGTTTTTTGAAAATCATACGTTACAGGCTGATTTTCAGAAGCGCTTGTTCGTCATGGATGGTAATTTTCCTTCCTTTGATGGAAATAATTCCTTCCTTTTGAAATTGGCGTAAAACTCTTACGATGGACTCAACAGAAGCCGCCACCATTCCTGCTATTTCTTTACGGGGTACCTTAAATGACCGATGGGACTGCTCATTCAAATTCATTTTCTCGCCAAATATCAATAAGGCTATAGCCACACGCTGACGAATATTACGCTGTGCATTTGATGCAATAATATTCGACAGTACGCCAAATTCATGTCCTAAGTTTCGCATAAGCATTCGGCTCAAATCGTCATATTTCCGTTGCAGCATATTCAGCGTCTCGGCCGATACAAAACCAATTTCAGCTTCGCTCAACGTTACAGCCGAGTCAGGATACCTCTCCTGACTCAACAAAGCAGCATAACCAATTAACTCACCGCTGCCGTAAATATTGATAATCTGTTCGCCATACCCTGCGAGTAATTTAAATTTTTTGGCATATCCTTTCATGATATAATATAAACCTGCGGGATAGTTTCCTTCGACAAATAGGGCATCCCCTCGACGGTACCGGCGTACTACCATGTGTTTTAAAAAATCCATGCGCACATTCTCAGGCAATGACTCAAATTCCTGTCGGCTGTTGAATGTAAACTGCTCAAGTAATATCTCTTTAGTGAGTAACATAATTTTTTTTGGCAAAAATCAATTTTTTTTATTGACAAAAATCAAAAAAATATACTTTTTTTCACCCTAAGTTTGCGAAAACTTTAAACATGAACCATGTTGCCGTTGAAAACAATACTCGAATCTCTTAACATATTGATTCTCACAACCATCATTTCGTTTTTTTTTCTAAAACCCCGAATCAAACTTTTGGTAGGTTGCCTGAGCATATGTATTGCATCTCTTCTTACCATGGTTGGCGCAATACAAATTTTTAATGCTGGCACCATTGAGTATTTTTATCCTGGATCGCTTTTATCGGGTGCGATTCGCATTAAAGCCGATCTGCTTTCGGCATGGTTCTTAGCTATTTTAGCTTTTTCTTTTGCTATTGGCATGTGGTATGGTTACCATTATTTAAAACAATATCTCGATAACACTACCCGACTTAACATTCATCTTAGCGCAGTTTTACTTAGTTACGCCTCCTTAATCGATATTTGTGTAATTCAAAATAGTTTGTTGTTTTTAGTGGCCTGGGAAATTATGGCTTTAAGCACATTCCTAACAGTTATCTTTGATAGCCATAAGAACCAAGTACTTAAGGCTGGAATATATTATCTTATTATCTCTCATATTGGCGTACTGTTTTTGATTCTTGGATTCATCTGGTTGTTTTCGCAAACGGGTACATTCGATTGGGTAGCCATCCCTATGCATGTTGCCCAGTGGCCTGCCTACCAGATCGTCATCTTGTTTATTATTTTTTTTGTTGGATTTGGCATAAAAGCTGGTTTTTTTCCTTTTCATACCTGGTTGCCACACGCACATCCCGCTGCACCAGCCCACATATCTGGGCTTATGTCGGGGGTAATTATAAAAATTGGTATTTACGGTATTCTACGTATTCTCCTATTAATTAATAACCAATATACTTCTATTGGATACATAATTATTGTTATTTCGGCCATTACAGGAGTATATGGAGTGATGCTGGCCATTATCCAGCACAATTTAAAAAAGCTTCTTGCCTACCACAGTATTGAAAATATTGGCATAATTGGTATCGGTATTGGACTCGGAAGTATTGGACTGGGTATTAACCAACCCGTATTGGCTTATCTTGGTATGGGTGGCGCTTTGTTACACGTTTGGAATCATGCGCTATTTAAGTCGCTACTCTTTTATGTTTCTGGAAATGTCTATCAATCGACCCATACGGTTAACGTGGAAAGACTTGGTGGATTGATACGAACAATCCCTCAAAGTGCCTGGCTTTTTCTAATAGCATCCATTGCTATCAGCGGATTACCGCCCTTCAATGGTTTTATCTCAGAATTTTTGATTTATTCGGGTTTATTTCATGGCTTTACTAAAGACATTTACACCCTGATGTTTCTGCTATTATTCATCATCATCAGTCTGGTTGTAATTGGTGGTCTGGCAGTAATTTGTTTCACCAAAGCTTTTGGGATAATATTTTTAGGAACTCCTCGAGATTCAAAAATTCAATACCAGTCCAATGATTCATGGTATAAAAATTTTCCACTCATTATTATAGCTTTGAGTATCGTCGCAATAGGCATACTGCCCTCCATAGTTCTCATCCCGTTAAGCCGGGTGGTAAGCCTGTTTACTTCCGACCTTGAAGCAGTACAATATCTTACACTTACCACACCCATTCAACAGGTAGGATGGATTGCCGGCTTACTTATTCTTAGTATTCTGGCTATGTGGCTGGTAAAAAAATTAACCCAGCAGCAACAAAATGTCCGACAGCATGTTACCTGGGGGTGCGGCTATACTGGCAACATGCAAAAAATGCAGTACACGGCCTCATCGTTTGTCAGAACCTATCGAAAACTTGCTGAACCTATTCTGCTGGTACACAAGAAAAAAGAGTATCCTAAAGAGATATACCCCAAAAAAATCATCCATCAGACTCATGCCGATGACCATGTCGAACATCTTCTTGTCAATAAACCAACACAGGCAATAAGAAAGCTACTCAACTATTTTGCATTTATACAGAATGGTAATATACAGCTGTATATATTGTATGGTTTTGTGTTTCTTATTGTGGTTATACTTTTCCCGGTTATTGTTACACAACTCAAGGTAGTTTTAAGTTACTTAAACTCGATCACATGGTAAGTACAATATTGATAGTGCTGGTAAGCCTAATTTTTGGCGGTATCATAATCCGCACGAAAAGTATCCTTTCGGGACGAAAAGGTCCAGGCATGTTTCAGCCCATGCATGATATAATTAGACTGTTCCGAAAAGGTTCGGTATACAGCTATACCAGTTCGTTTATCACCCAAATAGCTCCGCTGGTGTATTTTAGTTCCGTTGTAATAGCTACCTTATTTATTCCATTTGGTCAGCAAAAAGGGGTTTTTTCTTTTCAGGGCGATTTTATACTTTTTGCGTATCTGTTGACCGTTGGAAAGTTTATGATGATAGTAGCAGCGCTCGATTCAGGCAGCAGCTTTGAAGGAATGGGCGCCAGCCGCGAAGTATTGTTCTCAGCCCTTATCGAACCAGCTTTTTTTATCACCATGGGGTCTTTCACATTATTGTCGGGTAAAATTTCATTGGCAGAAATCTTCGCCAATGTGCACTATAATTCCCATCTTTCCTATTTCATTGGCTTCCTCGCCGCAATTATTTTGATGCTTATTGCAATGGTCGAAAACAGCCGTATGCCAGTGGATGATCCTAAAACACACCTCGAACTTACCATGATTCACGAAGTCATGATTCTCGATTATAGCGGTTTCGACCTCGGTCTTATTCTTTATACCACTTACCTTAAATTTGCAATGTATGGTGCTTTGATTGCCAACTTCTTTATCGGGCAGTTACCTTTAGTTCAAAGTATTGCAGTTTTTCTGGGCATACAGGTATTGTTTGCAATTATGATTGGCATCATTGAATCGTTTATGGCTCGATTCCGCATGAATCACAACCCTCAGTACATCCTCATACTTAGTTCATTATCATTACTTATTTTTCTGGGAATTTTGATGTTTCTTGGTAAAATTATTTAACTATGATT
Organism: Bacteroidota bacterium; assembly: GCA_029550865.1. Taxonomy (GTDB): domain Bacteria; phylum Bacteroidota; class Bacteroidia; order Bacteroidales; family DTGW01; genus JAKPGM01. Next base: position 6,307 of record JAKPGM010000068.1, read on the forward strand.
GACTTTTTGCTGATATTGTTCACCATGACACTTCTCTATGCGGCCATTGCTAACCGCATGCAAACCTATCTCTGGATTCTAATTTTACAGGGAGCTATTCTTTCGGGATTAACCTATTTTCTGCTTACAAATATTGAGGTCTATAATGTCGTTCTTATTATTGCCGAAAATCTTTTATTTAAAACAATTGCCGTTCCATGGTTTTTGCATACCATTCTTAAACGAAACCAGATCACACGCGAAACTGAGCCCTATCTCCCTAATTTTGTCTCGTTGATTATCATCACTGCTATCATCTTGCTATCGATAGTTATCACCACTTCAATAAACGATATGTTTATTGCCAAAAATCTTTTCATTGCAGCTATTTCGACTATTTTTTCTGCGCTATACTTAATCATGTCGAGAAAAAAGATTATCACCCATGTGATCTGTTATCTGATTCTGGAAAATGGGGTCTTTCTTTTGTCGCTATCGACCGGCAATGAAATGCCTATGTTGGTGAACCTGGGAATAATGCTCGACATTTTTGCCAGCGTGCTGATTCTGGGCATATTCTTCAACAAAATAGGCGATGTGCTCAAAGACCCAGATGTAGGTTTATTGCGTAACCTAAAAGATTGATTTAAATTATGGAGATATACTACTTTCTAACAATTAGTGGAATAATTGGTACTGGCCTTGCCATCAACCGAAAAAAGTTTATCAATTATCTTTTGCTATTCCTATATTCTATTGCGTTAATTGCTTATAGTACCCACATAGCTTTAACGCAAGAGAGTCATTCGGCCTATTTTACCTTTGATTCACTGAGCAAGTTAAGTACCCTTACCCTTTGCATCATTAGTATTGCTGCCTTTTTTCATGGGTACCGATATGTCGAAAAACACAATCCCACGGAAACCCCGCATTCCAAGGGTTTATTTTTTAGCGCGATGGTTATCCTGGTAACGGCCATTGCTCACATCAATTTATCAAATCATCTGGCTGTATCCTGGATTTTTGTCGAGCTTTCTACCCTTTCTGCCTCCATACTCATTTATCACCATCGTAATATCCGAGCCCTCGAAGGTGTCTGGAAATATGTATTTGTAGGTGCTATCAGCGTTACCTTTATTTACATAGGTATTCTTTTTCTGAGCACAGCCGGAAAACAGGCTCAAATCACCGAGCTTAGCTATTCAAATCTTTTACAACATGCTCAAGCGCTCAATCCTTTTTGGTTGAAACTTTCCTTTATCTTTTTCTTGCTTGGATTTTCCATCAAAATGAGTTTTATTCCCATGTACACGGCAAGCATCGATGCTAAAGATAAGGCACCTGCTCCAGCTGGGGCCATCCTTGCCAGTCTGCTCATGAATGCCGGTTTTGTCGCTGTGTACCGTTATTACGCTATTTTGTGCCAAACTCCCCTGAAAACATGGGCACAGTCGCTGTTGATCATCTCAGCCCTTGTTTCATTATTCATCGCTGCCGTTTACATGACGCGAGTAAAAAACATTAAACGCATGCTCGCATACTCGGGTATTGAACATATGTCGTTGATGATCATAGGCATTACTCTGGGCAAAACGGGAGCATTTGCAGCTTTACTTCACATGGTGCTTCATTCACTTATTAAACCTGCTCTATTTTTCCAGTATAACCAAATTTACTGGGTATATCAAAGCAAAAGTATTTACGATGTCGGGAACTATTTTAAATACAATAAAGCTGGTGCAATTGCTTTATTAATCGGTTGGATCTCTCTAACAGCCATTCCCCCATCGGGGCTTTTCGTTAGCGAAATATTATTGTTCCAGAGCCTATTTGCTAATCATATGCTTCTTGTGCTTATTGTGGTGATGTTGCTACTCACCATTATTATTTGGGGGTTAACCAGTAATGTATTGAAGATATTATTTACCCCACCTTTACAAATCAATGAAAGCAATATACCTACGATTAGTCCGTGGGAATCAACTACTCAATACATTTTACCCGTACTGGCAGTTTACCTTGCCTATTTTCAACCCGGATGGTTTATCGACTGGATAAGTAAAGCAATTATACTATGAAACGAGCTTGTACACGACTAATAAAAGTAAACAGAAACAACATTTTTGTTACAAGTTTGATTATTTTGTAAATCTCATCAAACTGTTTCAAAAAGTTAAAATTTATACTGATGAATAAGTATTTTTTGAAAATAAAAAATAACCAAGCTGTTCCAGTACCGTCTATTCCCGTGTACGATTATGAAGTATTTTATAGCTATTGCTATGGTCTTTTGCAAAACAAGAAACGATACCACTGTGTCAATTATTTTGGTTATAGAATTGAAAGCGATATAACACTTATCATGGTCATTGCCGATGATGGGGAACAGTGTTTATATGTAGCAGCCAGCCGCATACCTAATAATACTCGCTTGAAATCATTTGCAGGATCACTCAGTGCAATGGAGAAATTCGAACGAGAAATACACGAACAATTTGGTATAGAATTTACAGATCATCCCTGGTTAAAACCTGTTCGTCACAGTTCCTCATCCCTCAATAGCTATGTCTTTTTCAGTTCAGATAGCGAAGAACTTCATGAAGTAGGCGTGGGCCCCATTCATGCGGGCATCATCGAGCCTGGGCATTTTCGTTTTATTTGTAATGGCGAACAAATTCTAAGCCTGGAAATACAGTTAGGGTATCAGCATAGAGGTATTGAAAGCCTGATGGTCAATAAAAACAATATATTACAACGCACGCTTCTGGCCGAGAACATCGCCGGCGATACTACCGTTGGGCACACCACTGCATTTGCTAACCTCTGGGAAAGCCTCGAAGGTTATAACACCCCCTACGATCTCCATTTCTGTAGAACGCTTGCTCAGGAAATTGAACGTATAGCCATGCACACAGCCGACTTAAGTGCCTTGTGTGCCGATGTCGCCTACCAGTTGGGAAATGCCGTTTTTGGACGACTACGTACTCCCATCATCAATTTTTTCCAGGAATGGTCGGGTAATCGATTTGCCAAAGGCTTAATCCGACCAGGAAAAGTATTATATCCCTTTTCCGATACACTTGCCCAACGACTTTTAAAAGTATTGGATGACTTTGAGACCGATTTTGTAGAAATGGGTGAGCAACTTTTCAGCCTGCCCAGCGCTCTCTCTCGATTTGAGAAAACAGGAACTCTTGATTCAAACACTGCCCTACGATGTGGTTTTGTGGGTATGGTTGCCCGCACCTGTAATCTTTCCCGCGACATTCGACATTCGCATCCCTATAATCTTTATGGGAAAACATTAAGTCACGAACCCATTATGCTTAACAGCGGTGATGTTTTTGCACGTGCTTTTCTCCGCTATAAGGAAGTCATACAATCAATCGAGTATTTACGTATACTTGTCAATTACTTGCCGAATAAATTCACCAAACAGTCTTCCCTTTCGGGCATGGCCTCTAAAAACACCCTTGTAGTTTCGCTTGTAGAGGGTTGGCGAGGCGAAATTTGTCATTGCGCTATTACCGACCATCAGGGCAAAGTGATAGTATACAAGATTAAAGACCCCTCATTTCATAATTGGAAAGCCCTGGAACTGGCTGTACGCAATAACGAGATCTCCGACTTTCCCATTTGCAATAAGAGCTTTAATTTATCCTACTGTGGTCATGATTTATAAGAAAAGCTATGATAAAGAGTCTTAAAATACTCAAACATCAAGGGAAACAGTATATCCCCGACGTAGTGAATGCCAACGTGCCTGGGATATTTCGAGGTCGTCCCATTATTACATCAGCAAAAGTTGACGAACAAGCGCTTTGTGAAACCTGCCCAACGAAAGCAATACTACCGGCACCTGTTCGAATTGATTTGGGGCGTTGCGTGTTTTGTGGCGAATGTGCTGCCCAATTCCCTGAAAAAATACAGTTTACCAGGGATTTCAAAATTGCCTCGAACCGACGCGAATCCCTTATAATCGCTGAGGGTGAAGATCATCCAGTAAATTTTGACGATAAAGCTGTGAGAAAGGAAATCCGACAGTTATTTAAACACTCGCTAAAACTGCGTCAGGTTTCTGCAGGTGGAGATAACTCTGCTGAATTGGAACTCAATGCTGCGAATAATGTCAACTTCGATATGAGCCGGTTTGGAATTGAGTTCGTGGCATCACCACGTCATGCCGATGGCATAGTCATCACCGGTCCTATTTCGCAAAATATGTCCGAAGCTCTGCAACTATGCTACGAGGCAACTCCAGAACCCAAAATAATTATCCTGGCCGGAGTTGACGCTATCAGCGGCGGTATTTTTGAAGATAGCCCTGCAATTGACCGTAGCTTTATTGAACATTATTCTATTGACCTTTATGTCCCAGGCAATCCCCCTCATCCGCTCACCTTTATTAATGGGCTCTTAAAATTGTTGGGACGTAAGTAGGCTACCTGCCACATACCAAAATATCCCGCCGGATATATCTAAAATTTGCTAACTTTGCTATGAACAAATTGCACCGGCTATGCTTCATTTATTTATTACGGTACGTTTCCTCGATGTGCTCGATATTTTGCTGGTGACATTCCTGATGTATCAGTTCTACTCACTGGTAAGAGGTACTGTAGCCATTAACATTTTTGTTACTATTTTTTCCATTTACCTGGTCTGGTATGTTACCAAAGCATTGAACATGCAGTTGCTTTCTTCCATCCTGGGACAGGTAATTGGTGTTAGTATTATTGCCCTGGTAGTAGTTTTTCAGCCTGAAATACGTCGATTTTTACTATTAATGGGCACACGCTATATGTCGCGCAAATTTGGTCTGCAAAACCTCTTCCTCAGTCGCGAAGTAACCCCCCAGATAAGAATAAAAGAAATTGCTCGTGCTTGCAACAATATGTCGAAAAACAAAACCGGTGCGCTCATCGTTATAGAACGCAACTCTGCCCTGCAACTCTACGCCGAGAGCGGTGTAATCATAAACGCTACAACAACTTCGCCCCTGATCGAAAGTATATTTTTCAAGAATAATCCATTGCACGACGGTGCCATCATTATTGTAGATGAAAAAATTTTTGCTGCCCGCTGTATTCTCCCCATTTCCGAACGTACTGATCTCCCCGCTCATTTTGGCTTACGCCATCGAGCAGGGTTAGGTATAACCGAATTAACCGACTGCCTGGCAATTATTGTATCCGAGGAATCAGGGCAGGTATCGGTTGCCGAAAACGGGCAAATCAATGCGAATGTGAGCCTGAAAACTTTAATGAAACACCTCAATAATTTGGTTGGTGGACATTAACCAACCCTTAAAATCCAAGTTTATTTTTAGGTTCCTGATAGGTTTTACGCGAATGAATCAATACCCCTACACACTGAGGAACACCCCGGTCTTTCGCGGTAGGTTCGTCGGGAACTGAAATTTCAATAATAATACGCCGCGCCACATTATTAGAGAAGCTAACTTCCGTCACGTATTTATTTTCTGCATTGTCGAAAAGAACAGTTTTATCCTCATTGTCCTCAATCAATCGAAACCGTACATTCTTAATTTTAAACTGATAACAGATGCTAATATGATAATCCTCGCCTCCAAACGTTACCATCTTAAACTGAGAGGTCATGCCATACGTAAATAGGGCGCTTCGCGACTGACCATTTAAATAATAAGTATTATCCGGAAATTTACATTGATATTCATGAAAGTAATAACAATCCTGCGCCTTCGCAAAGACGACCCATCCAAAAATTATCACAAGCAATCCTAACTTCCCCAAGGCCTTCATGTGCATATTATTTTTTTTCAACATTATCTTTCTTACTTTACCCAATTTGTTTAACGTTAAGCCAAATACTTAAATAAATTTCTGTCTCAAAGAAAACACCGCATTGCGAATTTCATTGTACACCTTCTCATCAATTTGCAATTTTGTCCCGCCCTCAAAAATAAGATGTCCATTCTTATCCTGTTTTACCCGAGTTTTACTCGATTTATCTTCTCTTATCTGGTCAAATAAAGATTTTAATGGCTTTAGCTGCTGCGCTACCTCTTTAACCTGCTGATTATCCGAATATATTTCTAGATACGAGTACAAATTGTCAAAAGCATATTTCAAATCGATAATCTTAACTATTAATGGATTAGAAGGCGAGTATTTGCCAGCCAGATTAAAAGCGATATAAAAGCACTCAATATAAGCTCCCGAAGCTATGAGAGCTAACGTCGTTTCCCGATTATTCATGATGAGAAATTCGACCATACTCGAATACGACTCAACCGAAATGTTTTTTAGCGAATCGAGATTCTGTAGATTTCTTTCAATTCGTTTGGCTACCTCTAAATCGTATGCCGAGGTAATACGAACCTTTTCACTTAAATTGTGAATAGTCTTGTAATAGGCCAGAGAATTGTTGTACGATTCGAAAATTGTGATATATGCCAAATCGGCGATGTACACCCCCAACGCTATGGTCTGCGATTTTGAATCCAGGTATTTCGAAACATTCGACACCGGATTAATCAGCGAAGGGTCAAACGCCAACTTTTCGCTCTTAATAAAAGAAAAAACTTCGTTTGGCGTAGGAAACCGATAATACACCGACTGAAACTTTTTTTCCTGCTGTACTGCAATGGTATCATTCTGTCCTCCCTGAGCAGCTTCTTGTTTCCCAGTGGTATTGTTACATCCATTCGCCAATATCAGCAGTCCTCCCAGCAAAAAAACTATCCTGCCTCTCATTCGTTTATAGTTTAAATTTTAGGGCAATTTAAAAAGTTATTTCTTATCTAACAAATTATTTTTTCAATTTATGCTAAAGAATTACTTTTTGTTTTTAATAGTCAGGCATTTACAAATAAAATTGTCAGTTGATTACAATAAATATATATCAAAAAATTTCCCTTATGTTTATTTTACGTGAATTCCTAAAACATAATTATCTAACATGATTTTACATACAAATTTTTGTAGACAAAATGTTTTATTAAGCTAAATTATGTAATTTTGAACAATGATTAATAATAGAATTAAATGAGCAATTTATTTAAGACCTTGATTCAACTTGCAGGCGTGAGTTTGGTGGTTAGCTTCATCTCATGCTCAAAAAGTGATAACGATTCAAAGGTAAATGTAGCCGAGGGCTATATTGCGTTAACACAGGGCGATAGTACCATTTCGTACAAAATAGAAGAAATTAGTTATCTGATTGCCAATGACACTACCTCTCTCGAAATAACAGCCTTACAAAATAACTCAACGACTAACTACATAGTAGTGGGGTTACGCAATATTGTAGCGCTTGGCGAACACAAATACAATATTTCCAGAATGTTTGAAACCGAACCGGACAGTAGTTCTGCCTACCTGTATTTTCTCAACAATAGCAGTTCACAAACACAAACTATCGATCAGGGCGTACTTACTGTATTAAAGTATCAATACAACAACGTGTTTCAGGCGAATTTTTCCTATACAATTCTTGAAAATAATGATACGATTTCGGTGAAAGGTGAGATTAATCTCAATTTTGCCCACTACGATCCCAGCCGAATCCCTAACGTTCCCATTTCTCCCGGCAAATTACGAATCAACGTTGATAGTGCACAACAAACTTTTAGCTGTGTTGCCAGCTATATTGCATCTACCAATCAATACGTCATCAACGGCGTCAAAAACAATGCAACACTGGTAATTGAGGTAAAAGACGTCGACTTACTTTTTAATAAAACCTATCCCATCGGTCAGGCGATCGACTCGACAGGGTTTATAAAGCTAACCTACACCGACTCTACCGGAACCTTCCTATGCGATGGAAAGAACTCAACCTCGGGTAAGCTGACAATTGCTAAAATTACTTTCAATACTTTCCAGGGCTATCTCGAAGGCAATGCATATCAAAGCAAAACAAAACAAAGCATCAATTTTACAGACGGAATATTTTTTGCCAAACTAAAACGCATAAATCAATAAAAATCCATCTATGACCAGTATACTGGATCTTTTTGAAACCAGCGTATCCCAATATGGCAATAATCCTTTTCTCTGGGAGAAAATCGGAACGCAATATCAGGCCTATACCTATCAAGAAGTTCTTGAGAAAGCACAATCGTTTGGAGCAGGACTGATATCCCTGGGTATTCAAAAAGGCGATCGAATTACACTACTTGCTGAAGGATGTGCAGCATGGGTTATTTCCGAGCTTGGCATTTTTTATGCCGGCGCTATAAGCGTTCCCATATCCATTAAAATTAATGAACCGCAAGACCTGATTTTTCGCCTCAACCACTCGGGTTCAAAAATGATAATCACCACTGCCTCACAGGCAAAAAAAATTGAAGCTTGTGGCGACAAATTAAAAGGAATCACCACGGTCATCTTTCTCGACCAGTTGGTACCCTTAACGGCTTTTTCGTGCGAATCGTTCGAAAACATCGTAGCAAAAGGCCATACGTATCTGCAAACGCACAAAGAGGAATGTATCCAGCGTCGTAACTCTGTTCAACCATCGGACTACGCTAATATTTGTTACACGTCAGGAACCACAGCTGACCCCAAGGGCATTATTCTTACCCATCGTAATTATACGGCAAATACCGAACAGGCATTAAGTCTCATCGATGTTCCTTCCTATTTTACTACGCTACTTATACTTCCATGGGATCATTCCTTTGCCCACACGGCCGGAATATACACGTTGGCCAAAGCCGGTGGTTCGCTCGCTGCTGTCCAAACCGGAAAGACACCGCTGGAAACCCTTAAAAACATCCCAACCAATATCAAGGAAATTAAACCGCATTTCTTACTAAGCGTACCTGCTCTCGCAAAGAACTTCAGAAAAAACATCGAACAGGCTATTGCTGCCAAAGGAGAATTTATTGAACGTCTTTTCCGACTTGCTTTAAGCATATCATACCTATATAATGGCATTGGCTTTAACCGGGGAAAAGGCTGGAGAATTCTATTCTACCCCTTCACCCTTTTGTTCGACATGCTTTTTTACAAAAAAATACGGGAAAACTTTGGGGGGCGCTTACAATTTTTTGTAGGTGGAGGAGCATTGCTCGATATCGAATTACAAAAGTTTTTTTATGCCATTGGTATCCCTATGTTACAGGGATATGGACTTACCGAGGCTGCCCCAATCATTTCGGCCAACTCGCTCAAAGCCCATAAGCTGGGTTCCTCGGGGAAAGTGGTCAAACCTCTCGAAATTAAGATTTGCGATGAGGACGGGCGAGAACTACCTTTAGGACAAAAGGGTGAAATCGTAATCCGGGGCGAAAATGTGATGGCGGGATACTGGGAAAACGAAAAAGCCACTCGTGAAACTATAAAGGAGGGCTGGTTACATACAGGGGACATGGGTTACCTCGATGAGGATGGATTCTTATATGTACTGGGACGTTTTAAAAGCCTGCTTATTGGCAACGATGGAGAAAAATATAGCCCCGAAGCCATTGAAGAAGCGCTCGTCAGCCACAGCCGTTTTATCGAACAATGCATGTTGTACAACAACCAGAATCCTTATACCGTAGCGCTGATAGTGCCCAATAAAGAAGCGCTAAAACGATGGATGAACGACAATGTTAGTTCTGACCAGGAAACTCTAATTGAAGAGGCCCTTAAACTAATTGAATCGGAAATCAATGAATTTAAAACAGGAGGTAAATATCAACATATGTTCCCCCAACGATGGCTACCCGCTGCCATTGCCATCCTGGAAGAACCTTTTTCCGAAGAAAATAAAATGATCAACAGTACGCTTAAACTGGTTAGAGGAAAAGTTGTGGAGTATTACCAGCAACGAATCGATGAATTGTATACCCCCGAAGCTAAATTTATTACCTCAGCTTCCAATAAAAATGCACTGAAACGTCTGTTAAATCTATAGAAGTCTTGCCTTAAAAAGTTGAGTATTTTTTTCAAAAATTCAACACAATACTGTTATATTTGTATTGTTATGTTTTTTGGTGTAAATTTATGTAACATTAAATTCATTACTTATTAAGCTATTGTCCTTTTTATCAATAATTTAAAAAAGATTCATAATTTGAATTTTATTGCAAGCGGTCATATTGGCTAAAAATATAATTTCATAAAACTAAGAAATACAATTACTTGCATTTTAATCAACATAACGTCTAAAAATTTATTATGTTTGATAAAACATTTTTGTCTGAAAATCGTATATGACATGTTAAAACGTAACTTCCTATGGGTAGAAAGAAAAAAAAGATAGTGAACGATCCTTTAGATATTGTTTATGAGGCGAATAGCATACTGCCGATAGATTATGAACCCTACCTTCAATCGATCAAGGGTTGCGAGAGTCCCATGTACTGGGCGCCATATTTTCTCATATTAATCGACATTGCTACCCGGAAAATTGTCTATGTAAGTCCATCGGTACAAAATGTTTTAGGATATACCCAGGAAGAACTTACCAATATCGACTTATCGCAGCTATTCAGCAAATATCATCCCGATACACTGGCTACGCAGGAATCGCTTTTCAGAACATTAGTAGATTTCTTCGAAGATATCAACATCAGGCTGCGTCCAAAATATCTTTTTTCCTATAACATACGCATAAAACACAAACGCAATCATTACGTCCATCTTTTATTACACAATCGTTGCATCAAATATGATCCTTCGGGGCGTCCGAGACTGATTTTTGTCACATGCTTTGACATGACCCCTTATACCAGTAATAACGAGCAAGTGCTTACTATTTATAAAATTACCGAGAACAACACCAGGAAGGTGTACAGTTACACATTCTACAGTGAATATGAAAAAGGAATTCTCACCCGAAAAGAGGTGGAAGTCTGGAATTATATTCAAAAGGGCCTCACAGGAAAGGAAATAGCTGAAGCACTTAATATTAGCGTTCATACCGTAAATACCCATCGTAAAAAAATATATAAAAAGCTGAAAGCTGTGGGATTGCAGGGTTGATTAGTTTTGGGTTAATAATTGGTTAGCAAGAAGTCTCCCACGGAGACTTCTTTTTTTTTACAACATTTAAAACACATATCATATAAATTTTATTGAAAAAACGTGTCAGCACCACATACCAAACTTTAGTAATCAATTTCAATGTTTCCGCAGTTGGACATTTCAAATATTATTCATACGATACTGTTGCGATGGACCCACTTATCCATCGGACTTGTGAAAAGTAAAATATTACGATAAAAAAAGCCATCCCCGCAAGAAGGATGGCTTAGATAAGAGAGGATAGTTAAATTATTTTTTAGCAGCAGCAGCCATAGCAATTTGTTCGAGCATATCGGTGGTAAGTGATTTGGGACGTTCGAGAGGGTACATCAGCGCACGATCCCAAATGATATTGGCACTTATTCCCAATGCTCTACCAATACCAAAAAGCACAGTATAGAAATCGTACTCACGCACCCCATAATGCCATTGGATAGCTCCCGAGTGTGCATCGACATTGGGCCATGGGTTTTTGGCTTTACCCTGTTCCTTAAGAATGGGTGGCACAACTCTAAACAGCATATCGACATAGTGCATAATGGGATCGTCGGCCATATGTTTAAGGGCGAACTCTCTTTGAATCATATACCGGGGGTCGGTTTTACGCAGTACGGCATGTCCAAAACCCGGTATTACCTGTCCCGACTTAAGGGTGTCCCACACAAACTGCTTCATTTCCTCTTCGGTAGGTAATTTACCACCCATTTTTTCCATCACCTCCAGCAACCATTTGAGCACCTCCTGATTGGCTAACCCGTGCAGAGGGCCAGCAAGCCCACAAATCATAGCCGAAATCGACAGATAAATATCCGACAATGAGCTTGCAACCAGATGTCCTGTGTGCGCACTCACATTACCACTTTCATGATCGGCATGCAAAATAAAATGTAAACGCGATACGTCATCATAAGGTTTACCAATACCCATCATATGGGCAAAATTGCCTCCAAAGTCCAGAAAAGGATTAGACTCGATATGCTTACCATTTCGATATAGCTTCGCATATATGTATGCCGCAATCTCAGGTAATTTTGCCAGCAAATTCAGGGCATCCTCGTACATGGGATCCCAGTAGTCCTGCTTACGCATTCCCATCTCGTATTTCCGAGCAAAAAGCGACTCACGCGACATAGTTAATATAGCCGAGGAAAACATGGCCATGGGATGACTAACTTCGGGAAAAGCATCAATCACATCGTACACATAATATGGAAGTATACGACGCTTGGAAAGTTCATCGACAACATCTGCCACTTCTTCTTCTGTCGGAATATCGCCTGTTAGTAACAGATAGAAACATCCCTCCACATAAGGATACTCCGCTCCCAGTGGTTTGGGCAATTTTTCGAAAAGTTCAGGAAGCGTGTAATTCCGATAACGAATCCCCTCTTCTGGATCGAGGTACGATATATCCGTTACCAAGCATTTGACATCACGCATGCCGCCTATAATCTGACCTATTGTAATTTGATCCACCACCACGTCCCCATACTCATCGTGCAAACGCTGCGTACGCGGCCGCCATTGTTCAATCTTTTCATAAAGCTTTTCCTTCAGATTGGCCATCTCTTTCTTATTTTTAAGAATATTAGAACTAATTGTTTTGTTTTATGTAAAATAAAGCATTTCTTAATAAATTAACAAGTGCCTTTTTAGATTGTTTAATTATTTCAAATTTATTATTTGCAAATATATGCATTTTTTTATTTTTTAAAAAACTAATAAATATAGCACAAATTAAAGAATACAGAATTATCAATGCATAAAAATGAATATTTATGTAATAAAATTACAAAAATCTAATGTACAGAAAACACTAACTTTGAAAGACCAATTGAATAAATCTGTGATAGGTATAACAGCTTTTATTTGAATTAAATCGTATAACCGAAACACATCAAATATCTTAGTATCATATCAACCCACAATTAGTAACAGAAAATTGACCATTTCAATTTAAATAAAAAAAGATGGAAGCAATACAGCTACTACTTGATAAAATGGATACAGAAGAAGGACAACCAATCCGATACTTTTTGATCCACGAAAAAGAACGTATCGACGTTAACGCACTATTAGGCAAAACAATAAAGATACAATACACGGGTAACCAGTACTGCATACGTTGTGGACGAAAAAGCACTCGATTATTCGGACAGGGATTTTGCTATCCATGTTTTACCACTGCTCCTGAGGCGGAAGCATGCGTATTACACCCCGAGTTATGCCGGGCACACGAAGGCATAGCCCGAGACATGGAATTTGCCCAAAATCATTGTTTAATTGACCACTATGTGTACCTGGCCGCAACCGACCAGCTGAAGGTGGGGGTCACCCGCCATACCCAGATTCCAACGCGTTGGATCGACCAGGGTGCAGCGTCGGCCGTAATGATTGCCCGTACTCCCAATCGTTATACCGCTGGTTGCATGGAAGTGATACTGAAAAAGTTTTTTCCCGATAAAACCAATTGGCGCAGCATGCTTACCAATAAAACCATGCAAGATCCTGGTTTCAATGCCGCCATCGAAAAGCTTCCCATCCTATTGCCCTCCGAATGGCACATATATCTCATTACAAATCAAACCATTACAAAACTATATTATCCCGTACAAGCATATCCCGATAAAGTTTCAAGCATAGACTTGTTAAAAGTACCCGAAATATCAGGAAAACTAATAGGCATACGAGGCCAATACCTGATTTTTTCGGATGGTCAGGTAATCAACATCAGAAAACATAGTGGTTTTGAAGTAAGGATTGAGGTGGGGTGAAAAGTTTCTATCAAAAATGCAAATGATACCCACCTCGCTAGGAAAACAGAACCTTTATACCAATCCTCTACCCCAGCACCGTAAACTTTGGTTCCTCTTCGATAGAACAATAAGCAGGATACTCGCTCCAGCCTTCGGGAATAAGCTGATTAGCCTCTTCGGGTCCCCAGGTACACGAAGGATATCCGTAAAGTTTAAAATCTTTGTTTGTTTGGATATGCTTAAGTAACGGATCTATAAATTTCCAGGTTGCCTCCACCGCATCGCTGCGAATATACAGGGCTGGGTCGCCATGCATAGCATCGAGCAGCAGGCGTTCGTAAGCGCTGGGAATATAGGTATTGGCCAGTTCGCTATATTTAAAATCCATCTGTACCTGCTTTACATTATATCCCGATCCGGGTGATTTAAGGCCAAACTGCATCCCTATTCCCTCTTCGGGCTGTATGCGCAAAATGATTTTATTGCAAGAGGGGCCGGTACATTGCCCTTTAAATAAAGCCTGAGGCGTTGCTTTCAAGTGGATGATAACTTCGGTAAGCTGCGAGGGAAGTCTTTTTCCCGTCCGAATGTAAAAAGGCACATCGGCCCACCGCCAGTTATCGATGAAAACTTTCATGGCTACAAAAGTCTCGGTGGTAGAATCGGGTGCAACGTCTTTTTCCTCGCGGTAAGCTGCCAAAAAACCACGATTTGTCCGAGCCCCAGTATACTGACCCCGAATAATATTGTTTTCGATACTTTCTTTGTCTAAAGGCCGCAGAGCCTGAAGTACTTTCACCATTTCGTTCTGCAGCGACTGTGCTTCAAAAAGTACAGGTGGTTCCATGGCTATCAAAGCCAATAGATGCATTAAATGATTCTGCAACATATCACGAATAGCCCCGGCTTGCTCGTAATACCGCCCTCGGCTGCCTACACCCAACGTCTCAGCCGCCGTAATCTCAACATGATGAATAAAATTACGATTCCAGATTGGCTCAAATAATCCATTCGAAAACCGAAATACCAGAATATTTTGTACTGTCTCTTTACCCAGGTAGTGGTCGATCCGATAGATTTGATGCTCCGAAAAAACCAAATGTAACTTCTTATTCAAGTCGACCGCCGAGGCTAAATCATAGCCAAAAGGTTTTTCTACAATAATCCGTCTAAAGTATTTACCCGCTTCTTCTTGATGAAGATCAACAGCATGTAAATTCTGAGCAATGGTCTCGTACATGCTGGGGGGTGTTGCCAGATAAAAGAGATAATTGCCTCCTGTGTTGTAAACCTTATCAATGCTGAGTAGTTTTTCCTTCAACTTGAAGTATTCAGTTTTACCAGCAGTGTCAATAGAAAGATAATCAACCCGACTCAGAAAGGGTTCAATCAGCGATTCATTCTTTTTAACCAGATTAGAAAAATGCTCAATTCCCTCCTTCATCTTATCGCAGAAAGCAGCATGACTCATGGAAGAACGAGCTACACCAAGGATTATAAAGCTATCGGGTAATGCCGACTGACAATATAAATCGAACAACGCAGGTAACAGCTTGCGATAGGTTAGATCGCCCGATGCCCCAAAAATAACCACTATCTGATTTGTTGGACGCAACATTTACTAATTTATTTTGGTCTCAAAGTTAGATATTATTCCTAAGATTTTCCATAATAAACGAAATGCTATAAAGTAGGTTCATACCATAATGCTAACTTACGTCTATTCAAAGTAAAATGCTTTGCATCTTACAGATGCAAAGCATTTATATAGCAACTATCAGTATGAAATCAAAACGCTTTGCATCTCTAAGATGCAAAGCGTTTATATAAATATTTACTGACCGCATTTATTATTGACCATTTGGGCTTTTGCAGCTTGAGCAAACTTGCCAAAAGCAGCATTTTTGAAGGCTCCACAAGCGTCATCCTTCTTACCCAGAGCCAGGTAGGCCGTACCCAGGGCATAATAGTATTTGGCCTTATCCTCATTGCTACCAGTTTCCATTGCTAAACCCTTCTGAGCATACTCAATGGCATCATTATACTTCTTTAGCTTGGTAGAAACATCGGCAAGGTAATAATATGCATCTTTATCTTCGCCATAAGACAAGGCTTTTATAAGTAATGCTTCAGCCTCCTTGCCTTTATTCTGAGCATTAGCTCGCGACCCCTCTGCTCGTAAGTATTCGATAGCCATTTTTTGAGCCTTCTTTACCTGCGAAGAGTCTCCTTCCTGCGTGGCAATGGAAATAAATTTATCTATATTCTCAACAAATGCATCCAAATTTTTTAATGCACGATACGCAATGGCTTTGTTCAGCAACATGCTCGATAGTTTGGGGTCAAAATAATAGGCACTATCAAAAGCAACGATTGCCTTATTATATTCTTTTGCTGAAAAATAGGCCGACCCAATAGAGGAATATATCTGTGAAAGTAATTTTTTGGTTTTACTGCCAATTTCTTCGTTTTGATACTTTTCGCATAACGATAGCGTTTGACGTGCAGCTATCAAAGCTTTTTCTTTTTGTTTTTGGTCATAATACAAGTTACCTGCGTAGCGAAGATTCAAATCACACATAAAAGGTTCAGCCTTGGCACGTATTTCCAGCGCCGAATCACCAATTATATTGCATAATATCAAACAGCTATCCAATTTTTGAATGGCCAGGGGCAAATCTACCTTCATCAATTCGATGCTCTGATTAAAATACGCAGCCGCATCGGCCGGTGTATACTGATTATTCTGAGCATATTGAACCCCAATCATTGTAGCTCCTGCTAATAGTAACATGAGTAGTCTTTTCATAGTCTCACAGTTTAAATTAACATATTTCAACAAATATGTAATAATTTTTTATTATCAACAATAAATTTATTTTAAAAAAATCAAAATGACCGACACGAATTGTAGATAATTCTACCAAAACACTATATTTGGACATTCATCATAATTTCTTAGACAATATACTAATTTCGGATGAAATGAGCATGTATGACAGAATTCACAAACGAGTATGAAAATAATTTTTCATACCTGCTTGATTTTAGAGCACAAAACATATTACATGCGAGTTCCATCCGACCGCTATAAAAAATTAAAAAATATTTTGGATGAAAATACTGAAATACTCCCGATTCGTTTGGTTAGTTTTGCTTATCCACCTTTTAGGTTCCTGTGCTATACTTCATATCAATCGAAATTATAAGACTCCCAAACGTCCGTATCAATACCCCACTTTTACCCGTGCCGATTCGCTTCATGGCGCTTTAAATCCTTTCAGAACATGTTACGATGTTAAACATTACGATCTTAGCATAAAATTTCTACCGGAACAAAAATCCATCGTTGGAAGCGTGATTTTCTTCGCACTAACCACCCATGATTTTCAAAAATTACAATTCGACTTATACCCTAACCTTCAAATCGACTCTATTGTTTGGAAGGGACAAAAGCTTCAATATCAGCGACAATACGGTGCGGTATTTATTGATTTCCCAATCGTTATGTCCCAAAATGAATATTTTCAATTTACAGTATTTTATCATGGTAAGCCCCAGATAGCACATCGTCCACCCTGGGAAGGAGGTTTTGTCTGGAAGAAAGACAAAGAAGGTAACCTGTGGGCAGGTGTAGCATGCGAACTTTCTGGCTCAAGTCTCTGGTGGCCATCAAAAGACCATTTGAGCGATGAACCCGATAGCGTAACCATGCATTATTCGGTACCTCAACCATATTACTGTGTTGCAAATGGAATATTAGTAGATTCGGTATCTTCAAACCACTATACCACCTATACCTGGAAAGTCCACTATCCCATCAATACTTACAATGTTACTTTTTATATCGGTCGATACAAAAAGTTTACTATCCCCTATCGCAGTGACTCCAGCCAATTTACCATGACATTTTTTGTATTACCCTATAATTTTGAGAAAGCAAAAACACATTTTCAGCAAACTACCAATATCATTAATAAGTTCGAAAATTTTTACGGGGCCTACCCCTGGCCTGTCGATGGTTATAAACTGGTAGAAAGTCCCTACGAAGGCATGGAACACCAAACAGCGATTGCATACGGCAATCGATTTAAAAACCTCTCGTTTCTTGGTGCCGATTATATTATTCTCCATGAATCAGCCCATGAATGGTGGGGAAATAGTGTAACAGCTACCGATTTTGCAGATATATGGATTCACGAAGGTTTTGCAACCTATAGCGAAGCGCTTTATGTAGAAGCCACGCAGGGCTATGAGGCCTATCTGCGTTATCTACTTGTATATGCCTTGTTTATCCGAAATAAGCAACCCTTAATATTACCACATAGCGTAAACTTTTGGGACTACAAAGATGGGGATGTCTATTTTAAAGGTGCCCTTATGCTGCACACGCTCAGGAATATAATTCATAATGACTCACTTTTTAAAGATATCATTCGTACCTTTTACCATCAACACCAACATGGCTTCGCTACAAGCCAGGACTTTATCAATTGTGTAAATGCAAAAACCGGTACCGACTATTCCCCATTTTTCCGACAGTATTTCTACAATCGTAGCTGTCCCGAGCTACAGTGGGAATATTATTACGATGTTTATGCGGGAAAAGCTTATTTATATTTTCGATTCCAGAAAGCAAACGAAGATTTTACCATGCCTGTACGCATAAAAATTAACGAAACAACCTACGTAATACGCCCAACCACCCAATGGCAAAAAGCAGAAATACCAGCAACCAATTCGCTCATCATTAACAGCGATTATTCGTATATTGCCATAAAGCGTACCAAACATTTTGAGTAGCCTGTTAACTTTAAATACTTTGATGGGAATATCTGCTGAAATTTTAACTGGAATGCATTGGCAGGTACTTTGAATGGGAAAGATTTGTACCTGATAGCACATTTCAACAAATGGGTAAAAGTTTTGCACATTCACGCACGATACCATTAGATAATATAACTTTGCTGACATTTATCGGATGCTTTTGTATTTTTTGCCGTGTCGCAAATAAATTAAGTAGATGGAACCAAAAGAGGCAAATCAAAACGATAGTGCTCTGCGGGTAAATGATGGAATTCCTCAACCGCCGGCCATTAGCGAAGAGTCGGTTCAACGATTCAAAAGTATACGTCGGCAACGCTTATCGGTGGATGAATATGTAGATGGTATCCTGCGGGGCGATCGCACCATATTAAGTAGAGCTATTACTTTGGTAGAAAGCAATTTACCAGCACATCATTTACTTGCTCAAGAAATTATTCAGCGGTGTCTTCCTCTAAGCGGAAACTCGTTTCGTATTGGAATTACTGGGGTACCTGGGGTAGGCAAAAGTTCATTTATCGAAACGCTGGGGATGCATGTTGTAGAGCAAGGTCATAAGTTGGCCGTGCTGGCCATCGATCCCAGCAGCGAACGTACCAAAGGTAGTATACTGGGCGACAAGACTCGTATGGAAAATCTTTCCTCACATCCGCAAGCCTTCATTCGTCCCTCGCCTTCGGCTGGTTCGCTGGGTGGGGTAGCCCGAAAAACTCGCGAAGCCATATACCTATGCGAAGCTGCCGGTTACGATATAATATTTGTAGAAACAGTTGGGGTAGGTCAGTCGGAAACTACGGTACACAGCATGGTCGATTTCTTTCTACTGCTTGCACTCGCAGGCGCTGGCGACGAGCTACAGGGCATTAAGCGCGGTATTATGGAAATGGCCGATGCTATTGTAATAACTAAGGCCGATGGCGATAACGTCAATAGAGCATTGCGGGCCAAAACAGAACTTCAGAACGCCCTTCATTTTTTCCCTCCAAGTCCTTCGGGATGGCGACCGCTGGTACAAACCTGTTCTGCTCATCTAAAACAAGGTATTGACGAGATATGGCAAATGATCGAGGACTTCCAGCAACAGGTGCAGGCCAACGGATACTTCGATTTGAATCGACGCCAACAGGCTAAATTCTGGATACATCAAACCCTTCAGGAAATGCTCACCCATTCGCTGTATCAGCACCACGAGATAATAAAACTCATTGAAAAGCTCGAGCAAGAAGTACTCCAGGGAAATATCACCAGTTTTGAAGCCGCTCAACGGTTATTCGACCAGTACAGTAAACTAATAACACGTAAGGACTAGGGCATTTTTTTCCAAATAATTACTTCCAACGATCGTTTTGGAACGTGATGGACCCCCTGGTCGTCGCGCCAGTACTTAAAATCGCCACCAGCAGCCAAAGGTTCAATGACTACCTGTTCGACGGGCTTTCCAAGCGCTATTACCATTAGTATTTCGAATGTAGAAGGAATTTGTAAGGCTTCCCGCAGCATATCTTTTTTTATGCTCATGAGAATACAACCGCCTAAACCTTTCTCAACAGCACCTAACAAAATGGTCTGTGCTGCAATACCATGATCGCAAAGTGGTTGTTCAGAAATACTCTTATCGAGCAACATCACCACATAAGCCGATGGACGTTCCCCCCTGGAAGGTCCAGGCCAATCCTTCAAATAAGCTGCCCATGCCAAAGCTGGAAATATAAGCTCATTACTCGCCGGAGAATTGGAAAGGATATACTTCAGAGGTTGTGCATTCCTTCCTGATGCCCCATAGCGCGATAGATCTACAAGCTCTTCGAGCGTTTCGATAGGAATCACATGGCTTTCATCGAAACGCCGATAGCTTCGATTCTTGATTACTAAATCCCGCAAATAGGAAGACATAGACTTAAAAAAATCAATTACCTATGAGGAAATTTATTTAAATGGCTCCACACGCTGCTGTTTAAGGATAGCATGATGCGCCATCAGTCGTATGGCATTGATTTTAATAAATCCAGTACTATCTTTTTGGTCGAATCCACCCTCAATATCCATGCTCGAAAGATCCTGATTGTACAATGAGCTGGGCGATTCACGTCCATCGACCAATACATTGCCCTTGTATAGCGTGAGATATACGGTACCATCAATGAGTTCCTGGCTCTTATTGATAGCCGCCAGCAAAAATTCCATTTCGGGGCTGAACCAGAAGCCGTAGTAAATTAGCTCGGCGAATTTTTCGGAAAGCATGTTCCGCAAGCGCATAACTTCACGGTCCATGGCAATACCTTCGATATCCATGTGTGCCACTCGGAGGATTGTAGCACCCGGCGTTTCATATACGCCTCGCGACTTAATCCCCACAAAGCGGTTTTCTACCATATCGCAGATACCAATACCGTTTTCTCCGCCAATCTTATTGAGATAAATGAATAATTCAAGCGGATCGGTAAACGTGGTGCCCTCGTCGAGATTGACCACCTTTACTGGAATACCATCCTTAAAAGTAATGGCTATCTTAGTTTCTTTGTCTGGTGCATCCTGCGGACGTACCATTTTGGTAAGCATATCGGCACTCCAGGGATGTTTGGGGTCTTCGAGAATACCAGCCTCATGACTTATGTGTATGAGATTATCGTCTTCGCTGTAAGGTTTTTTAAGGGTAGCCTTAACAGGAATGTTATTTTTCTCGGCATACTTCAGCATATCGGTACGACCCTTAAATTGGTCAAGAAATTCCTGCATTTTCCAGGGGGCAATGACCTTTATCTTTGGGTTAAGCGCATAGTAGGTAAGCTCAAAACGAACCTGATCGTTGCCTTTGCCTGTGGCACCATGACCCACATAGTTGGCTTTTTCTTTTTCAGCAATCTCTATTTGTCGCTTAGCAATCACAGGACGCGCTAAGGCGGTTCCCAGTAAATAACGACCTTCGTATACAGCATTTGCCTTTATTGCCGGAAAAAGATAATCGGTTACCAATTCGCGCTTTAAATCCTCGATGTAAACTTTCGAAGCCCCAATTTTATATGCCTTTTCTTTTGCTGCTTCAAAATCTTCGTCCTGTCCAACATCAGCTATATAGGCTATTACTTCATAACCTTTATCAAGCAACCACTTTAAAATAACCGAGGTGTCTAATCCTCCGCTATAGGCCAATACAACTTTTTCTTTTGCCATATATTTCTTGCAATTTAATTGCTGTAAAATTACATATTTTTTTAAAGATACTGTTAAAGTATGGCGGTTAATCCATAACATAAAAAAATGATAAAAATTATGCTTAATAATCAGACACTTACATTATTGTGGGTAAAATTTTTTTCATGCAGGTTACTTTTGTTATAACTTTGACATAAAAAGAGGGTTTATGAAGAAATAAGGGCATGCAATTTAAACTAGTAGGGGCTAAAAATTTAAAAGCTATGGTTGCTAATTTTGATTGGAGCGGGAAAACAATTCTAATCGCCGAGGACGATTATTATAGTTCGGCCTATTTAAGGGAATTGTTTAGCAGGACTGGAGCCACCATCATTCATGTTGATAATGGACTGCGTGCCTTTGCGGAGTGCCTTAAAAATCCTGAAATCAATCTGGTGCTCATGGACGTTAAGTTACCCATAGTGAATGGGTTGGAAAGTACCCGGTTGATCAAAAAGTATAAGCCTCATATCAAAGTGATTGCTCAAACAGCTTTCGCCATGGTGGGCGATCGCAATCGTTGTCTTAGTGCAGGGTGCGATGAATATATTACTAAACCTATCGATCCAGCCGACTTGTTCAGTAAAATTTACCGATTGTTTACCTATCAGGATCTTTCCGCTGAAGCCTCTGAGCAAATAATTGCAAATAAAAATGACCATCCCCATTAATTTGGGTGAGTTAACCATGGTTTCTTCTTTATTCCTTTTGATAAATCTCGTTGATAAGAGAACGGTACTTGTGCTGGATGAACTTTCGCTTGATTTTTAAGCTGTAACCCGGCACATATTTTACGTAATAGGTAATTTAATTTTATCAAGCAGTTCTTTTGTTGATTTGGTTATTTCAGCTAATACCCAGTTTCCGCCAATTTTAATTTTCCTGATTTCCTTTAAAATATCAAAGATGTCTG
>JAKPGM010000053.1 GCA_029550865.1 Bacteroidota bacterium
TCTATCCATTAAAATTCAACAATTAAACCAACTGTGGGCAAAGCTTGCCCGCTTTCATTTTTTATGCTGCGAATAATATACCGGTCAGGGTCAGCCGGGTCGATGAGGATATTGCCGTCCGGGTCGCGATTGGTGAGATAATCAGGAGAATCTGCCTTAAAATTATAAAGGTTTTGTACGTCGAGGTAGGCAATGAGGGTCCAACGATTGAAATACCAGGAACGATCGATACGGATATCGAGCTGGTGATAAGCTTTAAATCGCAAAGCGTTAAAGCGGCTGTAGTCGAGATAACCTTGATTTCTGACATCCCAGGCCTGGCGCAGAGAAGTTGTATTAAGGTCGTAAGGAGTATATGGGGCTCCACCCAGATAACGCCATTTGGCCCCAAAATCCCATTTTTTTCCCAGCTTGCGGGTTACCACCAGATTGATTAAATGACGATTATCCCACGAAGAGGAAATATAACGGTTATCATTGCGCGTGAATTCACTCCTCACATACGTGTAAGAAGCAATAATATTAAACTGGGCCAGGCTTCTTGTCCTGAAAAGTAGCTCTAGTCCATACGCCCTTCCTTTGGCTGTAGAAACTACCGCCTCGTCGCCCACCACGCCGTAATCTGCACCTTTGCTGGCAAGAGCCACACTGTCACTCAACGAAAGTGGATAATTCCCATAGGTTTTGTAAAATCCTTCAAGGGTTACCCTCGTCTGTTCATTAGGCTGATATTCAACACCTCCCACGAGATGATTGGTTGAGATGTAGGTGATTTTATTGAGCTTATTTTCAAGAATGCCTTGTTTGTTTCGATATCCGAGGGTAGTGTAAGCAGGCAATTGGTAATATCTTCCCACGTTAAAATTGAGCAGCCATCCGGGCGACAGGGTGTAAGAAGCTGAGAACCGCGGGGAGATTTGTTTTAAGGGATTAGAAACCTCAGCAGAATAATCTGAAAAATCGGTTCTAACTCCCAGTGAAAGCAACAACCTCTCGTTGAGGACGTTCTGGCTTGCCTGTGCAAAAGCACTCCCCTTAAAGAGTTTTAATTCAGATTGATAATTAATGGTATCGGGCTGTCCGGCATTAAATGAAAGCCGGAAGGTGCGATTGGTATAACGCGCATATTCAGCGCCCATTCCCCACACCAGTTTCAATGAGCCTAACAAGGTATAACGTTCGAAGCGCACTTTGTTTTCACTTTCATCAGAAGAGTAATCCTGAATTTTAGGCTGGTTTTCATCGTTTCCGAAATATTTAAAAGCTTTGTTTCGCAGCATGTTACGACTCAGCACCCAAGTATCAAAACCATTTTTTCGAAAATGTTTCCACACCGCCCCAAAAGCGTAGTTCCATTGGTCATTTTCAGGTAAATAGCCCAGCAGATAACGTTGCCGCTCGTCAGGATTTTTAATATCGGTATTCAATCTCGACTGGTCGAGGGCTCCGATGCTAATGATGCTAAGCTCATTGTGTTGGTCGATACGCGTCTTTAGTTTTAATTGATAATCGTTATAAACCGGCAAAAAGGGCAATCCGATGGCACTAAAAAGAAATTGAAGGTATGAACGACGGAGTGAAAAAAGTAATCCGGTATTTTGATTTAAAGGGGTATTTAACGAAAGCCCC
>JAKPGM010000016.1 GCA_029550865.1 Bacteroidota bacterium
GCTACTGCTTATTTCTTCGGCAAAAAACTGTACGAAACCCTTAAGGTACCTATTGGGCTTATCCATACCAGCTGGGGCGGAACCCCCGCAGAAGCCTGGACCCCTCAGGAAGACCTGGTCAATTTCCCCGAATATACGGAAATAATAAGCAAAATACCCTCTCTAACAACCGAATACCTCAACCTTTGCAACTGGATAAAAGCGCATCCAAACATTGCCATCGACAATGCTAATCCCAACTTCTGGAAAGAGCTTAACCTCAACGATTCTACGGTAATGCTTTCATCCTACAATGATTCAGGGTGGAATACCATGCAATTGCCCGTACTATGGGAACAGGGTGGTCTGGGCGAATTCGATGGAATCGTATGGTTCCGAAAAACAATTAATATCCCCCCTTCCTGGGAAGGCAAGGAACTTGAACTTTCCCTGGGAATGATCGATGATATGGATGCTACATACTTCAACGGTACCAAAGTTGGTGGCCACGAAGCGACTGGTTTCTGGCAAACCCCACGAAAATACAAAGTCCCTGCTGGTATTGTAAAAGCAGGTATAGCAACTATTTCAGTACGAGTAATAGATAATCAGGGAGGCGGTGGTATATGGGGCAACCCAGCCGATATGTACATAACTCCCATCGGCAGCGACGAAAAAATTTCCCTGGCGACCGATTGGAAATATATGCCCGTTGGCGAATTTATGAGCGACCATATTTACGTGTATGAAATAGAAAAAGGAGAATTTTCCCAGCGTCCGAAAATTAACATTGTTCCGGGTCCGTATCAACCCTCTTTCCTGTACAATGCCATGATACATCCCTTAGTACCCTATGCTATCAGGGGTGCTATCTGGTATCAAGGGGAAGCCAACGTAGGACGAGCTACCCAATATGTTAAACTATTCCCTACCATGATTCAGGCATGGAGAAGGGTATGGCAGCAGGGCGACTTCCCCTTCTATTTTGTTCAAATCGCCCCATGGGAATATTCGGGCGCTGATAATGACGAAAGCGGCTGGTTGCGCGAAGCTCAACGTCGCACCCTGACTCTGCCTCAAACGGGTATGGCGGTCACCCTCGATGTAGGAAATGTGAAAAATATTCACCCTCCCTATAAACGCGAAGTAGGAGAACGCCTCGCTTTATGGGCACTTGCCAATACCTACGGGAAAAAACTCGAATGTAGCGGACCCCTTTATCAAGGTGCAACCGTTAAAGGAGACAAAATGTATGTGGCATTTACCCACGTGGATGGTGGGCTGACGCTGAACACAAAACAACCCACCGAATTTGAAATCGCTGGTGAAAATCAAAAATTTTTCCCTGCCATGGTTCAAATTGAACGCGATCGATTGGTGGTTTGGAGCCCATCGGTCAAAAATCCTGTATACCTGAGGTACGCTATGCGCAATGGCTCTAAAGCCGAACTTTTTAACAAAGACGGTCTGCCTGCCTCGAGCTTCTCCACACAGGATATGCAAAAATGATACGGGTATTTTTTAAAAAATAAACTATGAAAACAACTTTTGCTGTGCATTTTATGAAAACGATAGCTTCGGACATCAATCGTGTTAAAAGCATAATGCTTGCTATTACAGCGATTCTGATAGCTCTGCCCCTTTGTTCACAGGGGAAAATTCTGGAAGGACAGAGCATTGATAGTAAAATTTTATCTCGACCCGTTAAATATTCAATTTACCTTCCCGAAGATTACGACTATTCTCAGCGTTCGTACCCTGTGCTCTATCTATTGCATGGATATACCGACGATGAAACAGCCTGGGTTCAGTTTGGTGAAATAGGCCGAATTGCCGACGAAGCCATACAATCGGGAGAGGCTGCGCCCCTGATTATCGTCATGCCCGATGCAGGCGTAAGTTTTTACATCAATGCATACAACGAAAAGCAAGGATTTGAAGACATGTTCTTCAACGAATTGATACCAACTATCGAAAAGAAATATCGCATTCGTTCGAAAAAAGAATTCCGCGCTGTTGCTGGTCTATCGATGGGAGGCTACGGGACCCTTGTCTATGGCTTGAAACATCCTGAAATGTTTGCCGCTGCCGCGCCCCTGAGCGCCGCCGTTTTTACCGATAACGAGGCTTACAATAACCTCAAAAATAATACGGTAGGATTGGCAAACATATTCGGGCCCCTGGTCAATGACTCGTTACCAGCCTATTTTAAACAAAATTCACCCCTGAACCTGGTGAAAACGCTGCCGAAAGAAAAAATTGAATCGGTACGCTGGTACATCGACTGTGGCGACAAAGACTTTCTCATTGCAGGCAATTGCTATTTACACCTGGCCATGCGCGAACGCGACATCAAACACGAATTCAGGGTGCGAAATGGAGAACATAACTGGACCTACTGGCGCACCGCTATGCCCGAAGTATTAAAATTTATCAGCACCTCATTCCATCGATAAAACTCATCTTACCATTGCAGGAAACCCTTCAAAAGAATCCTTACCCCAACAGGTAAGGATTCTTTTATTTAATGCCTAATTTTTTTATCGTAAAACTTTTATAGTAGACGGATAACACGCTTCTATAGATGGTTTTCATCCGAAAATAATTTTAAAAATTTTCTTAAAAGGCCGGATGGAACTCGCATGTAATATGTTTTGTGCTCTAAAATCAAGCAGGTATGAAAAATTATTTTCATACTCGTTTGTGAATACTGCTTTACATGCTCGTTTCATCCGAAAATATTTTTAATTTTTTATAGCGGTCGGATGGAACTCGCATGTGATGAGCTTTCTACACATAGGCAAGAACGAAACTGATAAATATTTTCATACTCGTTTGTGAATACTGCTTTACATGCTCGTTTCATCTTGAAGTAAGCGCATGTCAAGATTCGTCATTACATTTTCCTTTCACCATTTTCCCATGATATCGACCCTACTTTTTTACAATTTTTTTGTGCACAATGGCATCGCCCATGACAATACGAACCGTATATACCCCTGGCGCCAGGCCTGACAGGTCTATTTCCTGTATCGTACCAGGGCAATGGAAGGCACGAGTAAGCACATTCACCCCTTGTTGATTATAAAAGCTAACACGCAGGGACTTGTTATTGTCCCTGACAATAAGCCTAACGGTTCTATCAACCAGTGTAGGATAAAGCTCAACGGTTGAAACTCCTACATTCGACGTTCCTAGCGAAAGCGGGGTATTC
>JAKPGM010000021.1 GCA_029550865.1 Bacteroidota bacterium
AAGGGCGATGATACCTTTGAAAAATTAAACAATTTATCATCGCTTGTTTTACCCTTGACAAATTCGCCAGCGGGGGCTATCTTTGCTTAACAGGATGACAAGGAATTTGTCCTAAACCATTTTTAAAAAAGTGTCCAGAAAATAGGGTGTTAAACCACACACAAAAACACGTCACCCTTTTTGCATTATCTTGCTTCGAAACAAGCTCCCACTTGAACCTCAAAACCTTTGTCAAGTATTAATATTTCGTCAGCATCAAATATTACGTTTGCTCCAGTTTGTATAAGAACGGGTCCATTGAGATATGAAGTTGTTACACTGCTACCTGCAAAGATATTATTGCCAGTAATATACTTAATGTTGTTAAAAGTTCTATTTTGTATAAAAACATTATCGTTGTATAGATTAATTGTTCCTTCCCCTATTTTGATAATATTGGCAAGGTTGTTAACACAGTTTGAAGAATTACTAAAAACAGGATTTATTCCCCACTTGTAATCGTTATGAAGATTGAGTACACTTAATTCATCTTGTAAGTTTAAAGTTGAATTGTTTTCTATGCATACATATCCACCTTTCATTATATCAATTCTATTATTTCCAACAATGTTAACATTACTAGAAATTTTCAAAGTTCCACCGTTCAATATAGTAATGGAATGATCGGATATACTGACATTGGTTAGTTCAAGATAACCACCATTTTGCACCTCAATACCTTCCCACTTTTGTTCGCACTTGTTATCAAAAGAACCTTGATTTATGAAAAGTTTTCCACCATTTTTTATTATAACTTTTCCTCCCTTTGGAATTGAAATAGTGCATTCTACATTTAAGGTTCCCCAAATCTCCACGTTGCCTAGCAAATTTTTTGAACTATTCCATGTAATGTTTTGATTAGATGATATAGTTATTGATTGATCATCATGATAAGTGCAATAATCTCGGATATAGCATTTATTAATATAGCTTGATGGTGCTCCTACTATAAAATGTACCAATGAAATCTGACATTCAGTGAACGAACACAATGTAGACCAGTCATTTGGATCAGAAGGATAATCCATAAAATTATTTGTTGAGTTTCGTGATTGGACAGGAAAGCAAGGAGCTTCAAACGAATGTCCTAATCCTAATGTATGAAATATTTCATGTATTAAGTGCCCTCTTTGTTTTTTAATTGCCAAATATTGTCCATCATTGTTATAGGCCATATCATAAGCTCTAGTGATTATATACCATTTTGAATTCATCAGTCTGGCTTGACCACCAAAAATGCCATCAACTCCCATTGGTTCCATAATAATATGCAATGTTGAATCTCTATCAATAGGAGTTAAACCTTCTTTAGGTAATATAACGTATTTAAAAATTGAATCTCCAATTATATTATCGGGATAATAATAGTTTCCCTTAGAATTTTTAACTTTATGTAATGTATAATTATACAAAGCATCATTTTTTATAAAATGTATTTTATTCAACATCACCCTAATACGTGAGTCTGTTATACAATTATTACTTATTTCTAATGGTATCGAGGAACATAAGTTTGCTAATTGCTGATTTATGGAACTTACTAAATTTTGAAAGTAATTTGTTATTTGATTATCAGTGCCTTTGAAACTACCACTTCCGTCTGATTTCTGAATAACCCAAAATGATATTCGAATATATTTTATAGGTGTCATGTTATAGTATGGATATACGGTATAATTCATATAATTTCTACAATTATCAGAAACTTTTGAAGAAAGACTTTGAATTGTTAAATAATTTGTTGAATCACAATATACCTGAGACAAAGAAAGGTTTGAAAATAAGAATGAAAATGAAAAAAACAAAGAGCATATTTTTAGTATAACATGCTTTATCTTATGAGTTAGATTAATTATTGGGAACATTTTTTTAAATATTTAGAATAATTAAAACTATGTCTAAATCAATGCTTTAATCAACTTATAATAAAAATTACTATTTTTATTTTTTAGCCTCAGAATGTATACGCCACTAGGTAATTCTGAAAGATTTATTGTACTACTTTTATGAACTTTCTCTTTTCTAACTAATTGACCATCAAGAGTAATTATCTCAAGTAGGTAATCGCTTTCTTGTTGAAAATTTACCCTTATGAACGAGTTGCATGGATTTGGGTAGATTTTTATATCGCTTACTTGGTCATTATGTATAGAAAACGCATAATCTTTTGTTGCGAAGCAAATATATAATTTGTGTATAGGAACCAATACTGATTGAATTGAATCATAATAACAAAGAAACTTACTTCCATCTGGAGAATAAAGAATACTATCATTTATAGATAGTATGGTTGGGGATTCTACAGCATCAAACCAAAATCCAGGTTGAGAGGATATGATAAAACTATTTAGCAAAGTATCATTCTGAAATAATGTTTTATTCCAGAATACTGTAATCGGAAAGAATTTTGCTAAGACATCAACTTTAATGATATATTCATCGTTCCAAGTTGATATATCCTTTGTAGAGATTAATTTTGCGTATTTCTTTTTTGTCTTAAATCTTGCTTTCTCATAATAACAGTTTTTGTCACCATAATATTTGACTTTAACGTTTGAAATATAAACATGGAAAATAGTATCAATTTCTGTTTCAGATATTTTTTTTTCGCCGAGACTTTCATTAATACTATCCGTAGCAAGAGGGGAATAGCCCACAACAATACTATCCTGATTCCCAATAGCATCTTTAAATACGAAAGTAGTACTGAATTCTTGACTGACTAAAGTTGAACTTAACGGGAACAACAAAAAGATTAAAAGTTTTTTCATAAGCAATAATTGATTATTTATTTTGTGAAAATCATCTTTTTAGTAGCCACTTCATGGCCATCGCTTACAAGGGTATAGTAGTACATTCCTGGTCTCAGTTCCGAACCATAGATGATTATACTACTCTTTCCTAGCCTTGTTAACGGTATCGACTTTATTTGCATTCCACTCATATCATACAGGTAAATATAAGCATTTTTTGTGTTATCTGGGAGGTAGTAATGTATTTGGGTATTTTGATCGAAGGGATTTGGAAAATTTTGTTCTAAGATAGCTAAATCAATATTATTTTCCTGGCTAATGTTCGTCGTTTCGTTTTCTTCAACTGCTGCTTTTAGTGATGTTTTAGACTTATTTATCAATTTTTTTAGCGAATCAATCTGGTACTGCTGCTCTTTGATAGCTTCGACCAAAACAGGGATTAATGCTACATAGTTGATTCCATAATATTTTTTTGCTGTATCATATACAACAATTTGGGGTAAAACCTGCTGTACTTCTTGTGCTACAAATCCCAAACGATTTTTTGTTTCTTTTTCATCCGAATAAAATTATTTAATATGTTGAATATTAATTATTTAAACCGTTCTTCCATTTCGTTGTATGGATAATATTCCCCATTTTATTCATTGTGTGTTTGTGCTTGAGCACAATCATGAAGGTTTCATCCGAATAAAATTATTTAATATGTTGAATATTAATTATTTACTCCATTTTTTCTATTTCGTTGTATGGATAATATTCCCCCATTTTATTCATTGTGTGTTTGTGCTTAAGCTCAATCATGAAGGTTTCATCCGAATAAAATTATTTAATATGTTGAATATTAATTATTTAAACCGTTCTTCCATTTCGTTGTATGGATAATATTCCCCATTTTATTCATTTTGTGTTTGTGCTTGAGTACAATCATGGGGGTTTCATCCGAAAATATTATTAAATGTTTTTTAAATCGGTCGGATGGAACTCGCATGTGATGAACTTTCTACACATAGGCAAGCATGAAACTGATAAATATTTTCATACTCGTTTGTGAATACTGCCATACATGCTCGTTTCATCAAATGTGTTCTTGGATCGAAAGTCAGTTCCATAATATTCTTCAGGCTTATAGTCAAAAGTAACTCCTCGTAAACGCTTAATAGTTTGTAAAGGAGTACTGATTGGTCGGATGTTTGACTTCATTCTTTCGTCGGAAGTGATAATAGGGTTGGGGCAATTGATAAATCTTGTATAAATTGTATTCCAGCGGTTATAATAACCAAGGTATCCAACATTATTTCTATCACTTTCGATGTTTATTTCGCTGTAATAGGAGTTAAAAAGTACTGTAGCGCTCTGTCCATAATAGGGAGTAGTGGTTACAATTCAGGTATTTCCAAAAATATCCACTTTGTATGTTGGGGATAAAGTACCCAAACCGATATTTCCGTTGTTGTCAATTTTTATTTGTGCTAACGAGGGTATACTAAGCACACAGAGTGCAGCTGTGGCAAATGATGGTATAATTTTCATTGTAAGTGGGTTTAAGCATAGACTTCGATACAGTCTTTCCCTGCTGTATCTTCAGGTAATTTTATGTAAATATACATTAAAATTTATTACATAAATCACTGATTATCAAATTTTTGATTAAGGGGGGGGGGGATGAGTGACGAACGGATGTTTTTCTTTGACGAACGGCTATATTTTTTACACGAAAGGGTGCGAGGTAAAACACGCTGGTTACAAATTGTAAGTAATACCCATCGTATGATAACCCTTATTTGCCAATAATCACATGAATATTTCCCCTTACAGCCCAGATTATTGGATTGATAAAAAATTTTTAAACAATATTTAAAATATATTTAAAATATTAAAATACAATAACTTATAAAGGTTTGGGGGATTATAATTTTTAAGCATTGTAGGCAGTTGGGTTAAAAACGCTCTGAGGAAGGGGTCAATTCAAATATTCAGATTAGGAGTGAAATATGGGAAAAAATCACCTCTTGCTTTGCGTGGGAGGAATGCCTTATGTGGGACGTGCAATAACCAATAACAAAAACTCCGGTCGTAACACAACCGGAGCCTACTATTGGGTATAAGCATTATCGAACTTTATTTGCTTTTTTGCTTGTCGTAATGTTTTTTATAGCGGTTCATGAATTTATCTACACGACCTGCCGTGTCTACCAGCTTCATCTTACCGGTATAGAATGGATGAGAAGTACTCGAAATTTCAAGTTTCACCAGCGGGTATTCCACACCATCGATGGTGATAGTATCTTTGGCCGGAGCGGTCGAACGACAGATGAAAGTAAAATCATTCGACATGTCCTTGAATGCTACAAGCCTGTAATTCTTAGGATGAATATCTTTTTTCATTTGTCTATAAATTTCAATTTGGGTTGGCAAATTTAAATGTTTTTTTTCTATTACAAAAATATCTTGCTATTTTGTTTTTGAAACATATCGCGACGACAATAAAAACCACTTCGCGAAACTTGCGATTTGATTGAAAGATGATTCAAATTAATAGCCTAACATCATTGATGAAAATCCTCACTGGGGTACTTTGGAATTCGCTGAAGAAAGTTGTACCTTTGGCCATTGGCAAATATTTATGCATGGGGAGCTTGTTTAGAAAGGAAATAACTGGTTTTTTTAGCAATATTACGGGATATCTGGTAATTATTGTTTTCTTACTGGTCAATAGTCTGTTGCTCTGGGTAATTCCTGGGCAATACAACATCATGGATTTGGGTTATGCCACCCTTTCGCCGCTATTCGAGATATCGCCGTGGGTTTTTCTTTTTTTGGTACCAGCCATTACCATGCGTGCATTTGCAGAGGAAAAAAGACAGGGCACGCTGGAATTACTACTTACCCGTCCTTTAAGTGAACTGCAGATAATCTTTGCAAAATATTTTGCAGCCCTTGTTTTAGTAATTCTGTCCTTATTACCAACGCTTATATTTTACTTTTCGGTGTATCTGCTTGGCAATCCCCAGGGTAATCTGGATACAGGCGGAACGTGGGGTTCATACCTGGGGCTCTTTTTCCTTGCTGCGATTTATGTTGCTATAGGTATATTCTCCTCATCGCTAACCGATAATCAGGTGGTGGCCTTTATTATTGCTACTATTCAGTGCTTGATAATGTATATGGGTTTCGATGTCATTGCCTCGTTACCCATATTTGTGGGCTATGAACACTGGGTAGCTTACCTTGGCATTCACGAGCATTATCAGTCGATTAGTCGAGGGATAGTGGATACCCGCGATGTTGTATACTTTATTACGGTTGCAGCGTTTTTTATTCTGCTTACCCGCGAAGTTATTGGGAAAGGCAAATAAATTTTACACTTTCAATCCCATGATAAGGATATCGTCGGTTTGTTCCATGGAACCTTTCCATTGCAGATGGCGTTGAAAGAGTTTTGTTTTTTGCTCGGCCATGGGCAAAGCATGTATTTCGAGTAAGAAACGAGCGAATTCATCTCTGCGGAATTTTTTAAGGGTTTCTTCGCCAATCTGGTCGCGGTAGCCGTCGGAGAAAAGATAAATGGTATCGTTGTCGAAGATTTCAATTACGTGAGCATCAAAGCTTTTCAGTACTGGATGTATGCCAATAGGCATACGGTCGGCTTTAAGTTCTATCAGTTGGTTTTGGCGAATAATGTATGCAGGATTGTTAGCACCAGAATACTCGAGCGTACCAGCTTTTCGGTCGATAACACATAGGGCTATATCGATGCCATCTTTGGCTTCATCTTCTCTGCCCTGTTGGTGCAAGGCACTGATGAGTGCAGCCCGCAGCTGGTTGAGCACCTCGTTGGCATGTAATGGCTGCTCCTGCATCAGAATTATTTCTTTGGTGAGCGAAATGCCCAGGATACTCATAAACGCACCCGGTACACCATGCCCCGTACAATCGGCAACCGAAACGTATATTTTGTCGCCTACTTCGGCCACAAAAAAATAATCGCCCGTAACAATATCTTTCGGTAAGTTGAGGATAAAGTAATCGGAAAAATAGGCTGCCAGGACTTCTTCGGGGGGCATGATGGCCTGTTGGATTCGACTGGCATAGCTTATGCTATCGGTCAGTTGTTGCTTCTGAAAACCAATCATTTCGCTAAGGATTTGCTTTTCGCGATACCGTTTGTATATCTGCAAGCTTAGAATAGCAAGCAGCATAGCTGATAGAATAGAAAAGAGAAACAGGGAACGAAAACGAACAACCTTTGCATGTTGCTGTTGCAGTTCCATGTCTTTTATCATGAGTTCTTGCTCCTTTTGTTTATTCATCAGTGCCCGATTGTCGGCCAAGATTTTCTGTCGGTAAAGCTCTTTGCGTAAAAAGCTGCTGATGTTACGTTCTTTTCCATATAAAAAACTGGTTTCGAGGACAGGGCTTTCAATTGAGACTGGCGCCACCGCAATGTTGGCATATTCCTTATATGTTTTGGCAGCATTACGAAAATCATTGCTCAACTCGTAAACCCTTGCCAGGGTTAAATACGACTGCTGTAAAAGTTCAACAAACTGGTATTTTTTGGAAATGTCGATACTTTTTTGAAGAAATGCATCGGCATCTGTTAATTTTTTTAGCTCCAAATAAGCAGTGCCGATGTTGTAGAGGGTAACCCCAACGCCAATCTGAAAGTCGATATCTTCCTTGATTTTTAAAGATTTGTCATAGAATTCCAGCGCTTTTTCGTATTGGCGATGAACAAAATGTACATTGCCAATATTGTTGTAGGATAATGATATCTCCTTTTTGCTTTGAACGCTATTACCGATGCGGATAGCACGATTAAACTCGGCCAATGCTGCTTCGAGATTGCCCATCTTGAAAAACAACACCCCGAGATTATTGCGCAACAGGCTCTGTGTTTTTCGATCCCCAGTTTTTTCGGCAAGTTTTAAAGCTTCGTTGTAATAATTCATTGCCTGCGTATATTGGTTCTGAACATGGAAAATATCGCCTTTGTCGGTCGTTAGTTCGGTAATCAAACTGGTATCGTGTAGTTGTCGTGCCAGGTTAAGGGTTTTATCAAGGTATAACAGTGCTCGTTCGTATTGGTAGGTATTTACAAAATTTTGGGATTGCAAATTCAACAGGCGAACTGTTCTGAGGGTGTCCTGTGTTTTTAAGGAAAGGTTAATCGCCTCATCCAGTATCTCGATACCGGCGGAAAAATTGCCATCGAAGAAATACACACTTGCCAATTCCTCCATTGTGCTTATTTGCTGCGGCAATTGAGTGTTTTTGCGAAATATTTCCAGCGCTTCTATTAAAAATATCCGTGCGCTATCGGTTTTTCCTGCTTCGAGATACGCTTTGGCTATATGTTGACATAGCATGGCTTTCTCGGTACCTTTAGCAGTATTGTAATTCTTCCATAAAGATTTCAAATCGGTCACAGGGGGCTTGTGTATTTCTATGCTGTGGGAACGTTCGGTTTTTGAACCTATGTTTTTACCCGATTTCTGTTTTTCAATCGTTATTTTGTTGAGCTGTTGTAGTGGATAATCCTCGTTGGGTTTAATGCGTGCAGCGGCTCGATATAGGGTAATGGCTACATCATACTGCTTATCCCGATAAGCTTCATCGG
The DNA here is from genome assembly GCA_029550865.1 of Bacteroidota bacterium. GTDB lineage: Bacteria > Bacteroidota > Bacteroidia > Bacteroidales > DTGW01 > JAKPGM01. The sequence goes on from JAKPGM010000021.1 coordinate 8,416, forward strand.
CCAGCTTGATGGTGTCGGAGTAATCTTGCTGAATCTTTTCCTGTTGCATGGCCTGGTTTGTCTCGGCTATCAAACGATTTATTTCTGAGGTGTTATAATCAAGGGTTAAGGCTTGCTGATATTTACCTAATGCTTCCTGAAAGTTTTTCTTTTCGCGCAGGGTAGCAGCTTCTGCCAAAAGCTGATTGTACTTCGCAAGGCGTTGCTTTTCCTCTTGCTCTTTTTTCTTTTTTTCGTTGTCAATAGCTTTTTTAACGGCAGCTATCTGCTTATTCACATATACATCGTCGGGAATGATGTCAAGAGCTTTTTCGTAAAATCCAAGGGCATCCTCGTACTTGCTAGCTTTTGTAGCTGCATCCCCCTTGTTTCGCAATGCATCAAACTCATCCTTTTTTTCGCTGTACTGAAACGACAAAAGAGAATCGATATGATGCACCATCGACACGGCATAATTGTCTTTGCTTTTAATCAAGGCTGCTTGTTTGTACAGCTGCTGCGCCTGAAAATGCTTACCCGCCTTGCGAAGCTCATCGGCCTTACGAATTAAATTGGCAAAGTTCTTTTCCAGCGAGTCGGTACCTTTCAACTGGTTTTCCACTTCCTTGAGTTTGGCCATTGCCTGAGGATGCGACGGAGAGAGTTCAAGCACCTTTTTCAGGCTAACGTAGGCTTCAACTAAGTTTTTTGACTTAATATAATTCAGGGCCGTTTTTAGCTCGGCATTAGCTGTCCTATTCTTAATGCCCTTAAGTTGCCCTGTAAGACCACTTATCGGCTTAGAACGTCGTCGATCGACCTCAAAATAATAACTGCGCTCGTTGTAAACGTAATACAAAATTGGCTTATCAAAGGTTTCGGCCTTAATCTCGGGAAAAATCTCAAATACAGGAATATCGTTATCGATAGCTATTCCTATACCTCCCTCCTTGAGAAGCTTTTCGCTTACTTTGGTGTCGATAACTACCTTTTCAATAAAGAAGCCTTTTTTTACCAGTTCGAGGGTGTATTCTTTGTTGTATCGCAGGTACAACACAAAAGTGCCCTGACGCGATGTCAACAGTTGTTTTATCCTTTTCCCATCCAGATATAGATTCAGCACAACTGCTGGTACGGGGGCTTCGTTACTAACCGTTCGACCTTCGAAACGAAATGAATCGACAATAGCAAAATCAGAAACAGCTGAGATTGTTTGAGTATAGAAAAATAACAAAAAACTCAGAAGTAAAGTACTTGATTTGTAATATCCACGAGATTCCATATATTTATAGTTACAGGCACAGCAAGTACGTTTCTTGGTATGATTTCATTTTTTTAAAATTAAAACATTCTGACTAATTATGCCAGTTATTTATTCCTATTACTTAAAACATTTCGTATTTTTACCAAAAAATACTACCTATGTATAAACACCTTTACCAGATTGTTCTTTTTTTGGGAATTTTGGTTTTATTTCCCTCGTGTCAAAACCAGACGATTGGTGGCAATGGTATTGTAAAGGAAAAAACTTATGCCCTGGAGGGTTTTCACACGCTTTCGATAAAAGGGGCATTTGAGGTACATCTATTACCTTCCGATAGTTTTACTGCACGTATTATTGCTGACGAAAATATCATTCCGGAAATAGAAGTGGAAGTCAACGACAGTACGCTCGAAGTAGCTCCCCGTAAAAATATAATTCGTTCGCGAGAGCTTAAGCTTTACATTGGTTGTCCCGAGATTCGTTCCATTATTCTGTCGGGTGCATCGGAAATCATCACCGATACCCTGATGATCTCCCCCCATCTTTCCATAAGCATTTCGGGTACTGGTAAATTGTCGTTACAGTTGCAGGTAAATACGCTTAATGTCAATATAAGCGGTGGGGCGGAAGTGGTGCTTCTGGGTAAAGCCAACCAGTTCAGTAGCAGTATTACAGGGGTTGGCAAGATCGACGCTGAGGATTTCTCGACCGATACTGCAAATATCGAAATATCGGGTTATGGTTATTTGATGGTCAATGCCAATAAGCTGCTCAATATAAACGTCTCTGGCTTTGGGAAGGTGTTTTATAGCGGAAATCCTGTTGTGAAGCAAAACATTACCGGTAGCGCTAAAATAAAGCAAAAGCCGACTGATGTTAGCCGTTAGACATTATGGACAAAGGATAGAGGCTTTTTTGCGTTTTTTGTGTCATGCTAAAGGACGCAGGGGGCATGGTATTCATTCCCCTTTTGTATTTCATCTGGTAACTGAGGTGTTGAGCAACAACAGGGATGCTGCAACTGAATTGAAGCCAATTGAGCAGCTTCGAAGGTTACTTGCTGCCGACAAAAGAACCGTAAAAAATTATGACCTGGGGGCGGGTAATTGGTCGCAAAGCATTCGGGTAGGGGATATTGTCAAAAAATCGGTGAGTTCGCCCAAAAAGCTGCAGGTGCTGTTTCAACTTGCTCGTTACCTACAGCCCAATATAATTCTTGAGCTGGGTACTTCACTTGGAATTTCGACGCTTGCCTTTGCCAGGGCATGTCCACAGTCCCAAATTATCACTATCGAAGGATCGCCGGATATTGCAAAGTTAGCTGAAGAAAATTTCGGAAAAATGGGGGTTGCTTCCATCGACCTACGGGTAGGATCCTTCGACCAACTATTGCCAGAAATCATGCCCCTGATTTCTCCGCCCTTTCTGGTTTACCTCGATGGCAATCATCGCTACGCTGCAACGGTTAACTATTTCAATACCCTTATTGAACCGTTCGACACCCGTTCGTGTATGATTATTGACGATATTCATTGGTCGACCGAAATGGAAAAAGCCTGGCAGGAAATATGCCTTCATCCCAAAAGCACATTCTGCCTCGACTTTTTTTATTTTGGCATTATCTTTTTTCGGGAAAATACAGTGAAGACCCACTATTGTCTGCGCTATTAGGCAGCTTTCAGACGACTTAAATCGGCCTTTTCGAGTTTTTCCTTTGCGTATTCCACCGTCACGGTAAACTCTTTGGATTGTTGACTGGGCAGTTCAAACATAGCATCTATCATAATCACCTCACAGATAGAGCGCAGACCTCTTGCCCCCAGTCGAAATTCTAAGGCTTTGTCAACGATGTAGTCGAGCGTGTCGTCATTAAATTGAAGCTTGATGCCATCCATTTCAAACAGCTTAATATACTGTTTTACAATAGCGTCCTTGGGCTCGATAAGTATGCGGCGTAGCGAATCACGGTCGAGTGGATTGAGATGGGTCACAATGGGCAAACGACCTATAATTTCGGGGATGAGACCATAGGCACGTAAATCGTGCGGCGTGATGTACTGGAGCAAGTTGTTTCGATCGACCTGGTCTTTCTTTTTAGTAGCATTAAAGCCTACGGTTCTGGTATTGAGGCGCAGGGCAATTTTTCGCTCGATACCTTCAAATGCACCGCCACAAATAAATAGGATGTTTCGCGTATCGACGGCAATGAATTTTTGTTCGGGATGTTTACGACCACCCTGCGGGGGCACATTTACAATGCTTCCTTCAAGCAGTTTTAGCAAGGCTTGCTGAACTCCTTCGCCCGACACATCGCGGGTAATGGATGGATTATCCCCCTTCCGTGCAATTTTATCTATTTCGTCAATGAAAACGATGCCCTTTTCGGCTGCCTCGACATTGTAGTCGGCTACCTGAAGTAGACGGGATAGGATGCTTTCCACATCCTCACCCACATACCCAGCCTGCGTAAATACGGTAGCATCTACAATCGTAAAAGGTACGTGTAACATTTTTGCAATGGTACGTGCCAGCAGGGTTTTACCGGTTCCTGTTTCGCCTACTAACAGGATGTTCGATTTTTCTATTTCGACATCGTTCGTACCCTTTTTGGTCTTGTTGGCATGGATAAGTCGCTTGTAATGGTTATACACAGCTACCGACAAAAACTTTTTGGCCTCTTCCTGACCAATAACGTATTGGTCGAGAAAAGCCTTAATTTCAGTCGGCTTGTGCAGTGTAATTTTCGATACATCAAACGAGGAATGCATCGGAGCATTCTCGTTTATCATTTCGTAGCCATTAATAATGCACTGGTCACATATTTTGGCATTCATGCCATTAAACATCATGTTGACCTGCTTGATACTACGGCCACAAAATGAACAATTGTTAGATTCCTTCATCTTTACGTATGATTTTTCTTCTTTCCAGTACTTCGTCGACCATGCCGTATTCTTTGGCTTCAGCAGCGGTCATCCAGTAATCACGCTCAGCGTCTTTTTCAATTTTCTTGAAAGGATTTCCCGAATGAAGCGCTATGATTTCGTATAGTTCTTTCTTCAGTTTCTGTATTTCACGGGCAGCAATTTCGATATCGGTAGCCTGTCCCTGAGCTCCTCCCATGGGTTGGTGAATCATGATACGCGAGTGTTTCAGGGCAGCACGCTTACCTGGTGTGCCAGCACACAGTAACACAGCACTCATCGAGGCAGCCATACCCGTACAGATGGTGGCTATATCGCTGTTGACAAACTGCATGGTGTCGTATATACCAAGGCCAGCATGTACCATCCCACCCGGTGAATTAAAGTAAATCTGTATATCCTTGTGTGGATCCACTGAATCGAGAAACAAAAGCTGCGCTTCAATCACATTGGCCACATAATCATCAATGGGTAAACCCAAAAAGATGATTCGGTCCATCATCAGACGGGAAAATACATCCATTGTGGCAATATTCAATTGGCGTTCCTCGATAATTGTGGGTGAAATGTAGTTGTTATAGACCGATTTTATCCGGTGCAGGGTAAGGCTACTTACCCCCATTTTGCCCCGGGCAAACTGTTCAAATTCCTTTCCGTAATCCATTTTTTGCGATTTTGGGATTAATACAGGCAAAATTAGTGCTTATTTACCACTTTTAGTGCATTTTCTTGCAAACAATAATTATCCATTTGCAAAAAAATAAACAACGTAATGGCGTATTTGTTAATAAAGTGAATGAGAAAAGCCGATTTTTATTTCACCAACTCATAAAATTCTTCGGGGGTAACCTTTTTGAGGTCGACCTTTACCTTATTTTTAGCAACGTCGAGTACTTTTAAATCGAGCACATCGAAAACCATTCGTCTTACGTCTTCTTCTTTCTGTAGAAGCATTTTTCCGTATTCTCTCAACTTATCGACCGACAAACCAATGATGCCATAATAGTTTTTCATCTGCCAGCGCACGACATTGCTTGCATAATTCAGGATGTCGTCTTCTTCTACCTCAATCTGATAATCATTGACTATTTGGTTTTTGATTAATTGCCATTTAATGTCCTCTTCCAAGGCTGGGTATTGTTCCTCCAGTTTCGCTTCATTTTTTTCTTTTTGCGTACTTTTTAGCCATCTTTTGAGAAACTCAGTAGGTAGCTCTGTTTTCTGCGATGAAAGAAGATATTTCTTAAGTTCATTAATATTAGCAGCATCGCTCTCGCGCGTGTAAACGAAATGTAATTCCTCGCGCACTTTTTCGCGAAACATTTCCTCCGAGGTAACTACTCCTTCTCCAAAAATTTTGTCGAATAACTCCTGATTAATTTCGTGATCGTTATATTGAAAAATGGAGGTAATGGTCACCCGAAAATTATCGGGGATATCGTTGATTGTTTTATTATCCTGATTGAGTCTGTACAGCAGTTCTTCTTCGCTATCTGTTATTTTTTTAAGATTTAGCTGATGGACAGAACCTTTTTCAGCGCCAATAAGTTTTTTCTTCTCCTCATTTTCCGTGTTCGAAAAATCGATAAGAAAGTCTTTAACTTTTATACCCCGTTCTTTGACCTCTCCGGTTTCATCGATTTCGGCTACTTCAGCCAGAACTCTGCATTCTTCTGCTACTTTATCGAGATCAACACGTGAAGCTAAACGTTTTGTGTATAATTTAATTTCAGTGTCCACCAGTTGGTCGGAAATGGTAATTTCGTATTGTGTAAGCTTATCTTTTTTAGGCCATTCGATGGTAATCTGAGGTTGTAACCCTACCTCGAAGGCAAACTCAAAATTTTCTGCCTTATCGATATCGAGTGCTGGTGAATCGGCAGCCATGATGGGTTCACCAAGTATTTTGAGCTGTTCAGATTGAATATATTGGTCAAGGTGTTGATTGATCAATTTGTCCAGTTCGTCGAGTAGCACTGCCTTACCATACATGCGTTCAATCATCTGCATAGGTGCCTTGCCCGGACGAAACCCTGGAATATTGGCTTTACGCTTATATTCTTTTAGCGTTTTTTCAACGTTACTGGCATAATCTTCTTTGGTAATCTGTAAAGTAATTTTCTCGGTTAATGTTCCAATACTTTGACGCGTAATGTTCATGAGATAAAATTTAATTATGTATGCTAATTATTATCGTACTTCCTTTCCGATCGTTCACCTCTATCAAAAGTGTACGATGTTTTACTTAAAATTTTCAATTCTGTGCGGATGAAGGGACTCGAACCCCCACGCCTTTCGGCACCAGATCCTAAGTCTGGCTCGGCTACCAATTACGACACATCCGCAATTTTGAGTGCGCAAAGTTACACATTTTTAATCAGATTTTTTATCAAATTCATCGGAACGTGTTAAAAATTATTTTGGATGGTGATGAACACCTCATGGCGCTTACGGAACCCTCTTCTCAACACCTCATCCCGCCCTTCGGGCACCCCTTGTCAACACCTCACCCCGCCCTGTCGGGCACCCCTCTCCTTGGAAAGGAGAGGGGAAGGGGGTGAGGTGGCTATCCCATTGCTACCAAAAGAGCCACCCCTACGGGGTTGGAAGAGGTAAAATTTTTAGGTTTGTGCCTGCCAATGCATTGGTTGTCACAAAATCTGACTCTACCTTACCAATCACCCCTCTTCATATAATCCTCACCCCGGCCTGTCGGCCACCCCTCTCCTTGTAGGAGAGGGGATGGGGGTGAGGATAGAAAGGATGAGGGGCCAGGGGTGAGGATGGAAAGGTTACAGCGGCAGGGGTTGTGGAGGTACGTTCACCATAATGGGTTAATGGGCATGGAAATACTTCTACCCCCTACCGTCATGGTAGATGAAGGTTTATAATATGTGCTTTACATCCGTCTTTATAAAAATAAAAAATCGTTTTTGGATAAAATTATATTTTTTTAATTCATAGGGGTTTGTGCTAACTTTGCGCCGTTTTCAAAGGGTATGGAAAAAATTAAATTACTTGGATTAACCTTACCGGAGCTGACCGACAGGGTAAAAGCATGGGGACTTCCGTCGTACACTGCACAGCAGTTGGCTCGTTGGATTTATCAACGACAGGTGAACGATCTGGGGGTGATGACGGATATTTCGGTTAAAAACCGTCACTGGTTGGCTGAACGTTGCGAAATAGGGGCTTATCCACCCCTTGAGGTTGTAGCCTCGGTTGATGGTACGCGCAAATATCTATTTAAAGCAGGTGCCAATCGGTTCATCGAGTCGGTGTATATCCCCGATGACGATAGGGCGACCCTGTGCGTATCGTCACAGGCAGGATGTCGCATGGGATGTAAGTTCTGCCTTACGGGGAAGCAGGGATTCAACGGACATCTATCAGCAACCGATATTATCAACCAGATATGGAGTATTCCCGAATCCAGGCAGCTTACCAATATTGTTTTCATGGGAATGGGTGAGCCACTCGACAATTACGAAGAGGTTAAGAAAAGTCTCGATATTTTGACGTCGGCGTATGGTTTTGGCTGGTCGCCCAGGCGTATTACGGTATCGACGGTAGGAGTTATTCCCACCATGATACGTTTTCTTAATGAAAGTAAATGTCATCTGGCCATAAGTCTGCATACGCCCTTTCACGAGGAGCGACTGCGTATAATGCCTGTTGAAAAAGCCTATCCCATTGAACAGGTGGTAAAAGAATTAAGAAAATTCGACTTTAGCCAGCAGCGTCGATTGTCGTTCGAATACATAATGCTGAAAGGAATTAACGACACTCCTCGCCATGTGAAGGGGTTGGTTCGATTGCTCAACGGGTTGAAATGCCGCATTAATCTGATTCGTTACCATGCTATTCCCGGGGAGGAATGGCAGACATCGGATGATGCAACCATTTTTTCCTTTCAGAACCAGTTAAAGGAGAAAGGCATCATCACTACGTTACGTGCCTCAAGGGGGCAGGATATATGGGCAGCTTGCGGCATGCTATCGACCGATGCTCTGCTCAAGCAGTAATTACCAGCTTCCGCTGGCACCGCCGCCTCCAAAAGACCCTCCGCCAAATCCTCCAAAACCACCTGATCCTGAAGAGAAACTTCCCCAATCGCTACCACGCGAACGACCCGAACCACCCAGCATGCTCCCCCATAAGATCCAGAAGGGGATATCGTTGTGTGCATGACGTCCTATCGTGTGCCGTCTGTTACGCGATTGTATGAGGGAGAGGAAAAAAGCAAAAAACATAAATGCAAGAACACCCAGCGCAAACCATGGCGAACCCTCAAAATCCCCATTCTTGCGAGGCATGGCCTTATATTGGCCTGTACTGGCCAGCATGATAGCCTTTACCCCTGCCTGGATACCTTCGAAATATTGGTTATTACGGAAAAAGGGAATGATTTGCTGTTCGATAATTCGTTTCGAAAGCGCATCGGTAAGCACATGTTCGAGTCCGTAACCCACGCTGATAGCCACCTGTCCCCGTGAATCGGAAGTTTTAGGCTTTACCAGCAGTACCACCCCATTGTTTCTCCCTTTTTGGCCAACTCCCCAGGACTCGCCAATCTTGTATGCAAAATAGTTGGCATCTATGCCTTGCAGAGAATTTACTATAACCACCACTATCTGCGTCGAAGTAGTATCGTTAAATGTCACTAAATCTTTTTCGAGCCTGGCAGCTTGCTCTGCGCTGAGTAAACCCACAAAATCATTTACCAGTCGTGGAGGATTCAGCGGACGTGGCAGATCCTGACCCGTTAGTAAGGTGCAATAAAAAAAGCTTAATATCAACCAGGCAAACCTTAATGTTGATAACTCTGGTTTGACTTGATTCTTATTTTCCAAAAGATATCTCATTGCTTAATTCGTTTACATCATCTGTCAGAATTGGAAAATGTTTCTTGAGCTTCTCACCTATCTTTTTGATAGCTTCGACAATACCTTCAGCAAATCGCTGTTGTTTAAAATAATTAAGCATCAGTTCTTTTTCATCTTCCCAAAAATTGGGTGGTACTACAGCGTTGATACCAGCATCGCCCAGGATAGCAAATCTTCGATCGTTAACCGAAAGATAAATCAGCACTCCATTGCGAAACTTAGTCTTGTGCATGCCCAATAGTGCAAAGGCAGCAGCAGCACAATCCTTAACGTCGGCTTTACCACAGGATAATTCAATGTGAACACGAATTTCCCCCGAGGTCTTTTCCTCGGCTTGTCGGATGGCATCCACAATCATCTTTTTTTCTTCCTCGGTAAAAAAATCAGAAGCCTTCATGCATTTGGAATTTTGGTAAAGGTACATTAAATTATAAAAAACTGGGACGAAAACAATCTAAGATTAATATATGAAGTTTAGAGTTTTTGTTGTCTTATTTCCACAATGGTCTTCTACTCGAAGCTCGAGACGATGTAATCTGTTGGTTTGAACACATTTTTCATCAAAGGTGTATCGCAATTCATCGTTTTTTTTGTCATACTCAAATAATACCCATTGTCCATCGATATAGCCTGCCCAGGAGCGTATTCCTGCCAGATTATCCCGAACTCTTGCCTGTATAAATTTCGAGGCTGTAGCATTTTCCTTCACATTCAAAAATTCGATGGTAGGCGGGATGGTGTCGAGAGCAATAGAAAAATTACCCAGTACCTTAGTTTTAGCTTTAAGAGTTGTTCCGTCAACTTCACCACCTATACTTTCCATTCCATTGCCCATTAACTTCACAATTCTTAGCTTAGGCCAATATTGATGGGGGATAGGATCCAAATTAAATTCCAGGGTAATGTGACTTTTAAGTGGGATAGCTTCATGCCCTACTTCAATATAATAGCCTGTATAAAGCGAAGATCGTCTAACACTTCGAACCTTGATTTTACTATTGGTGTAAAGACTATTGGGAGAAAATATCACGTTTGCTCTTGATAGCTTAATTTTTCTCGTAATTCCTGCCGGAACAATTAATTTCGATGCAATAGGAGAATTTTCATGTCTATCTTTTTCTGTATTCAATCGTTGTATTTTTATACGCAGCACAGCAGTATTGCCTGTAAAATCGGCAACCTCAACCGTAAGCTGATGAACAAGCGTATCTTTTAAGACAATTAAACCATTATTTACTGCTTTTTTTACTGGCATAGGTCTAAAACCTGGGTAGAGAAACTGGAAAAAGATATTCTCTTTCTGTAGTCGTTTCCGCTGAAAATCGATTAATCCATTCACCCAACCCATTTCGCTGAATGGTAACTCGTCCAATACTAATTCAAAAATCAGCGTAGTATCCAACCATACCCGGGAAAAATAAAATGACAGCTGGCGAGCATTATCCTCCAATTTATCGTAGGCCAAAATACCTATGTAAAACTCTTTTGGTACACGCCAAATAGAATCAAGCAATTTGTATTCTCGGCTTTTAAAAGTGCTTTTATAGGAAGAAATCTTCATGTTTTTACCTGATGATACGCTTATAGCAGGTATAGGGTCTTTGGAAAGGTAATAAAATCGTGGATAAAGAAGCACTTTATCAATAAACGGAGGAATAGTGTCGCGTGGGTGAAAGGAAAAGATGTAGGGTTGAATGGTATTTTGGTTTTCGGTTTTGCGTAACTCAAAGTGCAAATGTGGGCCGGTCGATTGGCCACTATTGCCGCTATAACCTATAATTTCGCCTTTTTTTACCCTGAACTGGTCTTGCTCGAGCATGATGTCTTGAGCAAACGACTGCATTTGATACTGCTTTTCACGTACAAACCTCGTTATTACAGGGCTAAATGAATCGAGATGGGCATATACCGAAGTGATGCCAGATGCATGGGTGATGTATATTGCTTTACCATAGCCCCCAGCCTCTACCTTCAAACGACTTACATACCCTGAGTCAATGGCAAAAACAGGCAAACCACGGCTTCCATTGGTAGTATAGTCGATACCAAAATGAAAGGAAGACGCTCTGACATCACCATAATTACCCGAGATGGACAATGGGACGTTCAGTGGGGCACATAAATCATTACGCATGTGAAACAGTTCTTGTGCCCTAAGCTGTAGGCTGAGAAAAGTCAGAAAGAGAATACGTAAATATCGATTATTCATGTTATTTTGTTATACAATTTTTATTCCCTAAAGAAACAAATAATTTTGATTCATGGCTATGTGTCGAAAAGCCATATTCGCTGATCAAGTTCAAATGTAATAAATATGCTTCATCCCAAGTATATTACAAGTTTACTGGACTATGAATTATTCCAAACATTAAGATGATGGGTAATGTGCTATGTGAAAGTGTTGTAGAATAGGATAAAATATACCAATAGCGATTCGTACAACGAATCAGAAAAATAAAATTGAATTGCTCCGGTAAATAGGGAAATGGCTAAAGTTGCTTTTTCCTGTTATTTTTTAAAAATGAAATATACCGCCAGGATCAAAAACAGAAAGCCAATCAGATGATTAATCCGAAAAGTTTCATTCTTAAAAAGCAAAAGAGAGAAAATGACGAATACGGTAAGCGTAATAACCTCCTGAATTACTTTGAGCTCAACTAATGAAAAGGGACCACCGTATTCTTTATACCCCAGGCGATTGGCTGGCACTTGAAAGAAGTATTCAAACAGGGCAATTCCCCAGCTGATGAGAATAACCGCCACGAGTGGTAAAGCAGAAAAACCTTTAAGATGCTTGAATTTTAAATGACCATACCAGGCAAGGGTCATAAAAGCGTTAGAGGTAATGAGCAATGCAATGGCATAAAGTCCCTTTATCTTATCCATACCACAACTTTCTAAATTTGCGCGCAAAATTAACAATCTGGTTAAAAGGATGTTTGAATTTTTGACAAAATTCATGTAGGTTTGACCCAAAATTTGTGCCAAAATGGAAAGACGAGTTCGAGTTCGTTTTGCACCCAGTCCTACTGGGCCTTTACACATTGGCGGTGTTCGTACAGCGCTATATAATTACTTGTTTGCGCGCAAGCATGGTGGTGATTTTATTTTGCGTATTGAGGACACCGACAGCACGCGTTGGGTGGCTGGCGCAGAGGAATACATCATAAAATCGTTGGCATGGTGTAACATTCGTTTCGATGAAGGAGTAGTAGAGGGTGGGCCGCATGCTCCCTATCGACAGAGCGAACGCAAAAACATTTATTTTCAGTATGCCCGACAACTGGTTGAAAGCGGACATGCTTATTATGCTTTCGACACTCCCGAAGAGCTGGAAGCACTCCGCAAAGATGCCGAATCGAAAGGAGGCGCTTTTACATACAATTACCAGGTACGCGAACAACTTAAAACATCGCTCAATCCTGCCTTTGCTAATTATGAAGAACGTATTTCCCGTGGCGAAAAATGGGTGATTCGTTTTAAGGTTCCTGCTAACCAGGAGATTCATATGTTTGACCTTATTCGGGGCGAGGTGGTGGTGAACTCATCTACCCTCGACGATAAGGTTCTTTTTAAAAGTTCCGATGGGCTTCCTACCTATCACCTGGCCAATGTGGTGGATGATTATCTGATGCAAATCAGCCATGTGATTCGAGGCGAAGAATGGTTGCCTTCGTTACCCTTGCATGTCCTATTATACAAAGCGCTTGGCTGGGAGGAAGTAATGCCACAATTTGCCCATCTGCCCCTTTTGCTCAAACCCGATGGCAAGGGTAAGCTGAGCAAACGTGATGGCGACCGCATGGGCTTCCCCGTCTTCCCCTTACACTGGGTTGACCCGGCAACTGGCGAGGTAAGCCTCGGATACGATGATTATGGCTTCTTGCCCGAAGCCTTCGTCAACTTCCTTGCCCTGCTCGGTTGGCACCCCGGCAACGACCAGGAAATATTTTCGATGGAAGAGCTCATCGAAACTTTTTCCATCGATCGCATTAGCAAGTCGGGCGCTAAATTTGACTTCGAAAAAGCTAAGTGGTTCAATCAGCAGTACCTGCGTCAAAAAAGTAACCAGCAATTGCTCCCGATCATCAAACCTATCGTCGAAAAACAGGGTGTAACCGTCAACGACGATTACCTGCTGAGAATCATCGACATGGTTCGTGAGCGATTGATATTGCTTACCGATTTTTGGAAGCAAGCCCACTTCTTTTTTGTTGACCCCGATACTTACGACGCCGATGTAGTAAAAAAACGCTGGAAGGACAACGTCCCTCAGCTTATCCAACAACTTAAAAACGAGCTTTCGCAACTCGAACATTTTAAAGCAGATGAATTAAAAGAGTTTCTGCATCATTTTGTTGAAAAAAACAATGCCAATATGGGGGCTGTAATGAATGCGTTGCGGCTTTGTATGGTGGGAGGGTCGTATGGGCCTGAGCTACCCTTGATACTTGAAACATTAGGAAAGGAAACCACCCTGCGTCGCATAGAAAACGCCCTCAAAAAATTATAAAATTCCCCTTCTTGTTTACATTTTTGCTAACCCTGATGCACGAGGGTGGCCTACCTTTGTAGAAAAAAATACTATGAAGGGAGTTTTAATTATTGGGATAAAAGCATATGACGGCTTTAGGGGAATGTATTCGAAGACATTCAAGAGGTCTGCCATTCGTGCATGTTTGTGGATATTGCCCTGTCTTTTATCATTGACGCTAATTTTTCCCGCTACGGCAAATGGTCAAAATAGCGAGTTGCTTGAGGTAGATGGAAAACCTTTTTTTGCCAGCGGGATGAACCTGGCATGGATAAGCTTTGCCAATGATTTGAACTATTTCAATGCTTCAGCTTTTACTCAGCAATGCAAAGCGCTTTCTGCTGCTGGTGGCAATACGTTACGATGGTGGCTGCATACCAATGGTACCGTTAGTCCAAAGTTTACCAACGATACGGTTAGCGGTATTACAACAACCGAAATAAATAACCTTAAGCGTGCACTCGATACTGCACAGCGTTACAACATCCGGTTAGTACTCTGCCTATGGTCGTTCGATATGCTTCAATCGAATGCAGGAAGTGGTATAGCCCGAAACAAAAAGCTTATCGAGGATTCGGTAGCAACTGCGGCATACATTCGTAATGCCTTAACCCCAATGGTGAATGCTTTAAAAGATCATCCTGCCATACTTTGCTGGGAAGTATGTAACGAGCCCGAAGGCATGTCGGTAGAATATGGCTGGTCGACCAAACGAACCACCATGGCTGCCATTCAGGCCTGGACCAATCGTATCGCCGGTGCCATTCATCGCCTTGCTCCGCAGGCAAAAGTCTCTAATGGATCGTGGAATATTAAAGTACTCACCGATGTTAACGGTATGCACAACTATTATCGCGATGATCGGCTCATTGCTGCGGGGAAAGACTCGCTGGGTACACTCGATTTTTACATGGTGCACTACTACAATGTACATTTTGGGCCTAACGAATCGCCTTTCCATCACCCTAAATCATACTGGAATCTCGACAAACCCCTCGTGATAGGAGAATTTCCAGCTATGGGCATGTATGGTGGCCAAATTAACACCCCTATCTCCCCCATTGAGGCTTATAATTATGCCTACAACAACGGTTACGCAGGTGCTTTATCGTGGACTATGACTGCCCACGATGGCAATGGAGGACTTACAGAGGCCGCTCCTGCCCTGGAAAACCTTGTTGCACAACACGCCGATACCCTTCAGATTGACAGAAATCAATTTAATTTTTCACCACGCTTCGTTCAACGACTCAACGACATTGTTCTTACCAACAGACAATCTTTTACCGTTACCCTGCCATTGCATCAGATGATTATCGACCCCGACGACACAATTTTTACCCTGAAAATATCCAGCAATACCAACACTACGCTTGTAAACGTTACGCTGATTAATGATTCTGTCTTAACCATCTCCCCCGATCCATCGGCCACGGGGATAGCCCTGATTACCCTGAAAGTAACCGACGCACGAGGAAAATCTTCAACAACTTATTTTAATATCTATGCGCCCGATACTACCTCGTCCAATAAAGCATTGTACCGCAAAACAACAGCATCCGACCAATTCTACAATTATTACCCCTACATGGTAACGGATGGTAAAACCTCAACGAACTGGTGGTCGTACGCCACAACAGCCCAACTGGTGATAGAATTTGAAAAGCCGCAGATTTTTAATAAGGTAGTGCTCAACTGGTCGGACAAGTATGCCCGCAAATATAACCTCGAAACATCTGATGACGGAGAAAATTGGACAGCTGTTGCCAATATCCTCAATGGTAAGGCAGGCATTAATACCCATGCCTTCAACGCAACGACTGCTAAATATTTGCGAATCAACTGCCTTACACGAGTTTCTACCAATGGATATTCGCTCTACGAATTGGAGGTGTATTACGATAGTACATTAAATGCCCCGCAATTGCCTAAACAATCGTTTAAAATGTATCCCAATCCCGCCAGGGAGTGGCTTGTAATAGACTTACCATCATTAAAGACAAATTATGCTAAGGCCAACATTATCAATCTCAAAGGACAGGTAGTAAAAACGTTTTCGATGATGCAACCTACAGCCCAGATTGATGTAGGCGACCTAACAAACGGAGTTTATCTGATCCAGATTGCAGCGGATGGAACTTATCTGTCTCAACAATTTGTAAAACAATAGCATAATCAAACTAAGTATGTATACCAGCTTGTTCGGCGAGAGCTCTAACCTCGCCGAATTTTTTTATATCATTACATGCTCTGTTGCTCACTGATTCTGCGTTATCACGACATAAACCAATAACTATTCTTCCTCCATGATAAGTTATGGTTTGTAATTTTTGCCTCAAGCTATTAACTTTGAAATTTGCTAAATTCTCTGCAAAAAACGCTAAGAAAAATTTCTGAGGACTTTGCGTACTTTATGGTCCTTGCGTGAGGATATTTTAAAATAATTTTCAAATGAAACGAGCATTTATGGCAGAATTCACAAACAAGTATGAAAATATTTATCATTTTTGTACTTGCCATGTGTAGGAAACTCATCACATGCGAGTTCCATCCGACCATTAAAAAACTTTAAAAATATTTTCGAATGAAGCGTTGTTTAATTTGCGGGCTTACTGTATTATTGTTGCTTAATTTTAGTAGCGCTATGAGCATACCCCGCAGAATTCCGTTAGAAGATTTTTTTCGCAATCCTGAAAAGGCTAATTTTCAACTTTCGCCACAGGGTGATTATATCTCGTATACTGCCCCTTACAAAGGTCGGATGAACTTGTTTGTACGGCCTGTTGCTGCTGATACGCCGGTACAACTCACCTTCGAAACCGATAGGGACATCAGGGCCTATTTCTGGGCGAATAACCGACGTATCTTGTTTTTAAAAGATAACGGGGGCGACGAAAACTATAAATTATATGGTGTCAATATCGATGGTAGCGATTTTAAATGCCTGACCGACTTTGATGGGGTTCGTACCGAAATTATCGACGACCTGGAAGATATTGAGGATGAGGTGATCATCGGTCTGAATCGTCGTAATAAAGAAATCTTCGATCCCTACCGCCTGAATATCGTCACCGGTGAAATGACCCAGCTGGCCGAAAATCCTGGCAATATTCAGGGCTGGATGACCGATCACGATGGAAGATTAAGGCTTGCCCTATCCGTTGATGGTACTGACGAAAGTATTCTTTACCGGGAGCATGAGCAAGATGATTTTCGAACCATACTCACTACCGACTTTCGCGAATCGGTCGATCCACTTATGTTTACCTTTGATAACCGGGAGTTGTTTGCCGCATCTAATCTTGGACGAGATAAAAAAGCAATTGTCAAACTTGACCCGGCTACGGGCAAAGAGATAGAGGTATTATATGAGGACCCCGATTACGACGTTACGGGGTTGGCATATTCGAAAAAAAGAAAAAAAATCACCGTTATTGCTTATCATACCTGGAAACGTAAATTGGTTTTTCTCGACGAAGAAGTAGAACGTTTGTACCGACAGCTACAGCAACATCTGGGGACGAAATACGAAATTTCACTTACGGCTTCCAATAAGGAGGAAAATAAATTTATCGTGCGCACCTATAGCGACCGTTCCTTGGGTTCGTATTATTACTATGATTTTGAACGCGATTATCTTGAAAAAATTACCGATTTAAGCCCCTGGCTTCATGAGGAGGAGCTTGCCGAGATGCAGCCCATAGAATTTCAATCGCGCGATGGGCTAACCATTCATGGTTATCTGACCTTACCTGTAGGTCGTGAACCCAAAAACCTGCCTGTAGTGGTCAACCCGCATGGTGGACCATGGGCACGTGATGTATGGGGCTACGATTCCGAGGTTCAATTTTTAGCCAATAGGGGCTACGCTGTACTACAAATCAACTTTCGGGGATCGACAGGGTATGGCCGTAAATTCTGGGAGGCATCATTCAAGCAATGGGGACGCAAAATGCAGGACGACATTACCGATGGTGTCAACTGGCTGATAAAGCAAGGCATTGCCGACCCCAAGCGTATTGCCATTTATGGCGGTAGCTACGGAGGATATGCGGTATTGGCGGGCTTGTGCTTCACCCCCGACCTCTATTGCTGTGGTATCGACTACGTAGGGGTTTCCAACATTTTTACCCTATTGCAAACCATCCCTCCTTACTGGCGGCCAGTACTTGAAATGATGTATGAGAAAATAGGACACCCCGAAAAAGATAAGGAACTGCTCATGCAGATTTCGCCCGTATTTCATGCTGATAAAATTAAAGCCCCCTTGCTCATTGCTCAGGGCGCTAATGATCCGCGCGTCAATAAAAATGAAAGCGACCAGATGGTTGAAGCCATGAAAAAAAGAGGTGTCGAAGTGGAATATATCGTTAAAGATAATGAAGGACATGGCTTTCAAAATGAGGAAAATCGCTTTGAATTCTACCGGGCTATGGAAAAATTTCTGGAAAAACACATGCAATAAAATTTCAGCGTCATGCGGGTAAACGTACGCCAGGTACTCAACGACAAGAATCCAAAATTGGCACGCTGGATGCCAGGAGTGCTACTGAACTGGCTCGAACGTATCATTCACCAAAAAGAAATCAACGATTTTCTCGACAAATACGGTCATTTAACAGGTATTGAGTTTTGCAACCAGGTTATCCAATATTTTAATGTTACAACCCACATTCGTTTTCTTGAACCTATTCCGGTAGGAGGGCGATATGTTTTTGTCTCCAACCATCCCCTTGGGGGGTTCGACGGTATCATTCTGATGAAGCTCATTGCCGAAAATTTTGGCGATGTAAGAGTTCCTGTTAACGATATCCTGATGAATATCCCGCAATTGCGACAACTGTTTATTCCCATCAACAAGCATGGGCATCAGAGTAAAACAGCAGCCCAGGCCATGGAGGAAACCTTTCAATCCGATATCCCTATACTTACCTTCCCTGCAGGACTTTGTTCGCGAAAAATTAAGGGACAAATAAGAGACCTGGAATGGAAAAAAAACTTCGTGGTAAAAGCCATTGAAAGCAAGCGCGACATTGTTCCTATATATTTTGAAGGAAGGAATAGCGATTTTTTTTATAATCTTTCTAATCTACGTAAAAAATTGGGCATAAAAGCCAACATTGAAATGATTTTTTTGGTCGATGAAATGTTTCGTCATCGAAATAAAACTTTTGAGGTATATGTTGGCAAAATTATCCCCCATACCAGTCTCGACAAAAGCAAAAACGCTCATGAGTTGGCACAGGAAATACGTAAACATATTTACAATATACCGTTAAGTTTTTCTGAAATTTAATAATTTTGTTGCAGGAAACGACTTCCACATGAAACAAAAAGAGATAATACCGCCTGTTGCGCCCGAACTTATAGAGCAGGAGCTAACAGAAGACAAATTTGTTCGAAAAACCAATTATGGGGGAAATCTTTTATATATAGTTACAGCCCATGATTCACCTAACACCATGCGCGAAATAGGATGGCTGCGCGAAATTTCGTTCCGACACGCAGGCGGAGGGACAGGGGCTGAAATGGATATCGATGAATTCGATACCTCCGACGACCCCTATCATCAGTTAATTGTGTGGGATCCTCAGCATCGTGAAATACTGGGAGGATATCGTTTTTATGTGCCCAATAAAAATGACAAAGGTAGCGATATCGTTAAGCGTTTGTCGACCTCTCATTTATTCCGTTTTTCCGAGAAATTTATCAACGAATACTTACCCTATACCATCGAGCTCGGTCGTTCATTTGTGCAGCCAGCCTATCAAAGCACCAACCGGATGCGAAAGGGGATTTATGCGCTCGACAACCTGTGGGATGGCCTGGGTGCCTTACTGGTTCATAATCCCGACAAAAAATACTTTTTTGGTAAGGTAACCATGTACACCCATTTTAATAAGTATGCGCGTAACCTCATCCTGTATTTCTTAAAAAAACATTTTGGCGATAAAGAAGGGCTGGTAACCCCCCTCGAAAATATGGAGTTGAAAATTGATTGGAACGAGGAGGAAATGGCAAAGATATTTAACGGGTCCAATTACAAGGAAAATTATAAAATTCTTTCGCGGTTGGTACGTGCACATCACGAAAACATTCCCCCACTCATCAATGCATACATGAACCTCTCGCCATCGATGCGCACCTTTGGAACAGTTATCAATCATTACTTCGGAGGGGTAGAAGAAACAGGAATCCTTATTACGATTGCCGACCTGTATCCCGAGAAAGTACAACGGCATGTTTCCACTTACAAACGCGTTCGTTACTTTTTACGGAAAGATAAAATGTTTTAATGGCCAATACCTTTTAGTTCTATTTTCCTTCTTAATAAAATATTGTAAGCTGCTGGACTAAATATAATCCAGGAGGGTGTGCTGTTGCATGTAATTTTTAAAGCTCTGTGATAAATCGTAAACGATGTTATTTAAAAAACATTGACCGAAGTTGCAAACAGGTTTTTCCATAGGGCATTTACTCTCAGTAATCTTTCCCTCAATGGCCTCATATATTTCCAGTAGAGTAACTTCTTCGGGTTTGCGGAGTAAATAAAAACCCCCGCTGGGTCCCCGTAACGAACTTACATATCCTTCCTTTGCCAGGCGCTGCATTACCTTGGCAATATGATGCCGTGACGAGTGGGTAGCTTCGGCTATTTGATCTACATTGATATACTTATCTTTATGCCTGGCCATTAAAATCATGGCGTGCAGGGCTATTGAGGCTGCTTCGGAAAGCGTAACAATTTTGGCCATAATGATACAAGTATTTCGATACCAAAATTATTATTTTTTTGACATAAAACACGCAACAAAACGATAGTATTTTTTTAACAAAAATGCGTATTTCGCCCAATAACTCCTTCTTCCGTCAATCGTATCCATACAAAAAAACACATCGAAATTAACTGTAAAGGTGCTATGTAAAATAGTAGGCTGTGTGATAATGATAAACTGTAAAATCAACGCTATGAAACGAATGAAACAATTGAAGGCCAGTGTTGAAGACGAGGAAATTATTCAACAGGGAATGTTTTATTGTCCATACGGGCGAGAGAACTATCGTTGCTTCTTTTTATGGCTACAAAAACGTACCTTGCAGGAAAAAATGGAATGGTACAACAAGCTTACCCCCAAAGATAAACGAGAATTGCTACAATGCCATCGCGGATGTACAGATGGTAGGCCCATGCCTCTCGACCGGATTCGATGGATACAACATAATTAAAGTCTTGCCAGAACTTTATCGTACGAAAATTAACATGCTATAAAATAACCAATTTGATAAAACATTTCAGAATGTTTCTAAATTAGCCTTTTCGGTTAATTTCTGGTTTGTGGTATGATGCAAATGCATAAATTTGCATCTTTTAAAAACAAAAACCACAGTTCCATGAATTGGCTATTTTATAGTTTGTTTTTGATTCCCCTGATTGTGAGTGGGTTAATACTCGTTTTGCCTAAAAAGATTAATCAGGCACTTATTATTATCACCGCTGCAGTACTTTCTGGAATATCGCTGTATTTGTTTGGTAGTGTCCACCAGTCTGTTGCCCTCCAGGTGCCAGATATTATTAACCAGCTGGTAGCAGGTGTGGATATTTTACTGCTGCTGTATTTTGGTTTTATTGCAGTAAAGCATCGCAATGTGTTGGTGGGTATACTCAGCATATTGCAGCTTGCTGGGGTTGTTTATGCATTATCTATTGCACCGCATCATTCAATCCCACAATTTTACATCGACCGACTCAGCCTGATGATGTTTCTGCTTATCAACATTGTCAGCGGTATCATTGCTATATACGCCATACGCTATATTGACGAAGAGCATTGCAGTGAGGGAAGAAAGAAATTTTTTCTTTCCGTTATCATGTGGTTTATTGGGGTAATGAACATGATAGTTTCGGCCGATAATCTCGAATATTTCTTCCTATTTTTCGAGCTTACCACCCTGGCTTCATTTCTACTTATTGGATTCCGTAAAGACGAGATATCGATTCGTAATGCACTCAATGCATTATGGATGAATCAGATAGGTGGCGTAGCGATTTTAGGCGCTATCATTTATGCTATTTACACCCCCGAATATCAGCAGGTTACCTTCAGCGGCTTATTGAACAATGTATCCGCCACAGGCTTATTGCTACCTTTTGCCCTATTGGCTGTTGCTGCTTTAATCAAAGGTGCACAGATGCCTTTTAGTAGTTGGCTCTTAGGCGCTATGGTTGCGCCTACGCCTGTGAGTGCGCTACTCCATTCATCTACCATGGTTAAAATAGCACCATTTGTTATACTTCGTATATCGCCGGCTATTAAGGATACGCAGGTAGCTACAGTCATCATGCTACTTACTGCGTTTGTGTTTCTGGTAGCTGCCATCAGCGCTCTCTCGCAGGATACTTTTAAACGCATACTGGCCTACTCTACAATATCGTTGTTGGGACTGATGTGTTTGTTAGCTGCTGCAGGGAGTGAAACTGCTATCACCGCCGCACTGCTACTCATTATTTTTCATGGTGTATCAAAGTGCATGCTATTCCTTAATGCGGGCATCATCGAACACGTATATCATTATAAGGAAACCAGTCAGATGGACCGTCTGGGTGAATTGGGACCTTTTACTGCACTGGCAGTGGCCATAGGTTTTATGTCGCTTCTGCTTCCCCCTTTCGGAGGTTTCATAGGGAAATGGTTTAGTATCGAAAGTATTGGATCGGCACTGCCATCGATAAAACTTACGGGGGCGCTCATCATTGCAGCTATGGCTATTGGTGGTGCAGTAATGGCATTATTGTATTTTAAGGTCACGGGAGTACTTTTTGCCCGCAGCGGCGAACAGGAAACTATTCGATTTGAAAATACGCATCCGCTTTACCGATCGAGCATCATCATCCTCCTTTTCCTTATCATTGGGGGGATGCTGGCATTACCCTTTTTAATTCCATCGCTTTTTGCGCCCGTAGCATCGGCTATTACGCAAACCAGCATTATCTGTGAATTTCGATCATGGGCGTTGTATCTCAATCAACTTGCATTGCCTTTAATACCCATGCTAATAGCTTTCCTTGTTTTACCCCTTACCATCATTGTTTCGATGTTTATCCATTTCCGTAGGGTCGATCGTGTGAAGGAATACACCTGTGGGGAAAAAGTGGAGTATCGTTTTTCATCGTTATATTTTTCTACCGAAAAAGCCATGCCCTATTACATTGTAATTGGAGGCATATTTTTCGTTGCATTAGTTTTTGTTGGTGGAATGTTATAAGGTCAAATCTAAGGTCATACATATGAATAAAATTCTTTTTGCCGTTATTTTTATCGTATTGGCGCCCATTTTGGGAGGTCTCATCTATGGGATAGAAAGAAAAATTAAAGCTCGGATGCAACAGCGCATAGGGCCACCTATTTTACAGCCTTTTTACGATTTTTTTAAGCTTGCTCAGAAGCGTACTTTCATCGTACACTCTACGCATGCTTTTCTGGGTATTATGCATTTTGTTTCACTTTGGTTTGCCCTGGCTGTGTTGGTATTCGGGGGCGACTTTATCCTGGTCATTTACCTGCATCTATTGTCAACAGCCTTGTTAATCATTGCAGGGTATAGTACACGTTCGGTATTCAGTCATCTGGGCTCGAACCGACTGGCTATCTCGGCACTCGCTTACGAACCAGTGCTTATCCTCATTGCAGTTTCACTTTACATGGTTACCGGGAGTTTCAACATTTCTTCCATTACCAATCTTGAGGAACCCTTGCTGGTGAAAATGCCGCTGGCTTTTATCGCTTTACTGTTGGTATTGCCCATTAAGCTTAAAAAATCGCCTTTCGATGTTGCAGAAGCTCATCAGGAAATTACTGGTGGTGCTGAAATTGAATATTCTGGTATTTTTTACGAATTCCTGTATACGGCAAAATGGCTTGACTATATTTTTGCCTATGCGCTTGTTTATCTTTTTGTTTCTTCAAACATTTTTCTGGCAATTACCGTATTAATCCTGACATTTCTGTTAATCAATGCAGTGGACAATTCGACTGCCCGTGTCGATTACAAGCAGATGTTGAAGTTTACCTTCTGGACTGCTCTGCCAGCTGCCTTGATTAACCTGTTGTGGGTAACCTTATAATTTGAAAATGTATGGAATTGAAGCTGTATCGTAAAAAGTCGCCATGGATACTTCACTATAATGCAGGAAGTTGTAATGGCTGTGACATTGAGATATTAGCCTGTTTATCGCCCAAGTACGATGTAGAGCGATTTGGGATGATAAACACGGGCAATCCCAAGCAATCGGATATTCTCCTTATTACAGGACCTGTGACCAAGCGTTCGCGCGAACGATTAGTAGAAATATATGCCCAGATGCCCGAACCAAAAGTAGTTATATGTTGTGGTTCGTGTGCTTCAACGGGCGGTGTTTTCCGGGAAATGTATAATATCGAGGGGGGCGTCGATCAAGTTATACCCGTCGATGTATATGTGCCTGGTTGTGCCTGCCGACCCGAACAAATTATTGACGGCGTAGTAGCGGCGCTCGAAATTCTGGAAAAGAAAACTAAAGCTATCGAAAAACCTCTGCGTTACGCTAATGACGTTAAGGAAGAAAATGAACAAGTTAACCGGCGCATCCTACCCGGAACAGTACTCAATAAATAAGTTAATTCCTTGATAATGAGGAATAAAAAAGTAACATTATGAAACGAACATGTAAGGCGATATTGACAAACAGGCATATAAATTTTACTTCATGCCTACCGATGTTGCCTCTTACATGTAAGTGTAAAAGACCATTTAGAAACATTTTAAAAACTATATTCGGATGAGACGAATAGACCTTCCCCTGGATAAGGTTGTAGAAGAAATCGGGAAATTTTACCAATTCGATAAGCATCATTTCATTGTGATGAATGCTGTTGATCTGGGCGACTCGATTGAGCTACAATGGTTTTTTGCCGATTATGCAGCTCCTGGCGAGGTAACTATGTTTGCAGCCAGGTCGGATGCTTCGCAGTTGATTCCCAGTATTACCAGTGTGGTTCCCTCGGCCTGGGTAGCAGAAGCCGAATTGGTTGACCTGATGGGTATTAACATTGAAAATGCTAAAAAAGGTTTTGTTCTTGAAGAAGATTTTGAAGGTGCACCTTTAAGAAAGAAATAATAACTATGGCAACATATTATGACATACCGGTAGGCGCACAGCATATTTCGCTGTTGGAGCCATTACATTTTAAACTTACTACCGAAAACGAAAAGATTGTTGATGTTGAGGCCAATGTGGGTTACGTACACAGAGGGATTGAAAAAGCCTGTACCACAAAGTTTAAATTCCGACAGGTAAGTTTTGTCATTGGACGTATCTGTGGTTTGTGCTCGATTTCCCACACCACGGCTTACTCGCAGGTAGCTGAGAAGTTGTTGAACCTTGAGATACCCCTGCGTGCCAAGTATTTGAGAATATTGGCGCTGGAACTCGACCGCATCCATTCGCACATGCTTTGTCTTTCGCATGTGGCCGAGAATTCGGGTTTCGAGGCTTTATTCATGCGTACCATGAAGGACCGCGAAATATCGATGGAGTTGCTTGAGGCATTGTGTGGAAATCGCGTACAGTACGACTATTCCATTGTTGGTGGCGTAGCCCGTGACCTTCGTCCCGAGGTGGCTCAGATGATTCTCACCCAATTGAAAGAACTACGTTCAAAAGTTGACGATTTGATCGATATTTTCCAGAGTAACTGGAGTCTTTCGTTAAAAAACAAGGGTATAGGTGCCATCTCGCGCGAGGATGCCATGCGATTGAATGCCGTAGGTCCACTGGCAAGAGCAGCCGGCGTACCTGTCGACGTTCGTAATGACACCGAAGATCTGCTCCCCTGGAAACAGGTAGGTTTTGAAATCGTGCTGGAAAATGGTGGTGACGTTCATGCACGGAATATGGTACGATTAAAAGAAATCCTGGTTTCAATGAAAATCATAGAAAACGTTATTCAGGGTTTACCCGAAGGACCTGTAGTTGCCGAAACCAAAGCACTGCCTGAAGGAGAAGCTGTTGTGCGACTGGAAGCTCCGCGTGGCGAGTTGTTCCATTATGCCAAGGGGAATAAGACCCAATTTCTCGAACGACTTAAAGTTAAGGCACCAACCTTCTCAAATATTCCAGCATTTGTCGAAATGTTCAAAGGTAATGAATATGCCAGTGCTCCGGCTATCATAGCCTCATACGATCCTTGTTTGAGCTGCACTGCGCGATAGGTAGAAAAAATTAAAATTACTTGCCATGAAAGCGTTTTTGATAGCTATAGGGAACCTGTTTAAACGACCCGCTACCATTCAATATCCTTTTGCACCCACCTATAAGCCCGATGATTATCGAGGGCTGATTCAGCATAATCCGGAATTGTGTATCTGGTGTCGTCGTTGCGAAATGGCTTGTCCTCCGGGGGCTATTGTTTTTTCACAGGCTATGGATGGTACGCAAACCTATCATTACAATCGAGCTGTATGCATCTATTGTGGTGAATGCGTGCGTAACTGTCCCAAACCTGGCGCTATTATTCAAACAGCTACGCCGGCCAGCCCTGCACTGAAGGATGAAAACATCAACAATAGCTGGGCAGAGACGGTTAAGCAAGCGTTGGAAAGTCGCGCAGCTTACATGGCTGAAAAGAAAAAACAGGCCGCTGCGAAACAACAGGGTGGGGAAAATCCTGCCTAAATATATTTGTTTCGCATAGCCTTTTCTGTGCTGGCAGCTTTTAGCTAGCAAAGGGATTGTTTTTCACAAATGTAAAATTGTCTTATACTTTCCGGTGGGCGAATCACTGACCGTTAGCAATTAGTATAGTTTTCTATAGAAATACAGGCTATCGTTATGAAAGGAACCACCTGGATGAAGTATTTTTACCAGATCGGACAGAATCAGATGGGGCTTTACTGTGCCCGACTCCCAGTAGTCGTTACCTCCCTGAGGACGAATGCGTGCAACATTGTTAAATAGGTTGCCATTTTTAAATGGACTAAATAGCGCCAACCTTGTATCGGTATTGATGATGTCGGTTTTGCTCATTGCCTGTCCGATGTTGATCCAGAAGTCGGCATGCTGGCATTGTTCAAATACCGTTTCAAAGTCCATAGGGATGCTTATGTTATTATGGAGATTGTCCCACAGATACTTGCCTCCCGCATCGGACACGAGTTGTGCTACGTAGGTGTTTGCGCCCGACACATACCAGCTTCCATTCCAGGGTAAACCCATCATTACTTTAGGACGGTCGTTGTACTGGTTGGCCTGTGCCTTCCAGAACTGATATAAGCTGTCGGAATGAGCAAATATTTGTTCTGCTTCATCCAGCTTATCGAAAAAAATAGCAAAAAATTTCAACCATTCGGTTCGTGCCAGCGGATGTTGCTCCAGATATTCACCAATAAGTATTACCGGAATACCGAGCTGTTGTAGCTTATCAACGTAACCATTTATTTCGGAGCCAATCCCGTAGGCAAATACCACGTCAGGGGCAGCTTTAATAAATTTTTCGTAATTAAGGTTGTTTTCGTAACCGGCTTCAAATAGGCTATCCCGTTTCCAGCGCCTTACGATGGCAGCATCATATACATTGTTAATGCCAGAAACTCCACAAATGGTATGGCTTTCGTTTAAGGCATTCACAAAGGCAATGTGCGTACTCGACAGGCAAACGATTTTTTTGACGGGGATATTTATTGAATGAGCCCTAAGGTCGCTTCTGTTAGCCTCATGATTACGTTTGAGATGGTATTGCAGGGTAACATTACTGGCCTGTTGCCAGGGATTAAAAACCTCGGCAATGTACCCATCGTTGGTACGTATGATGCGAAACCCCTTAGCATACCTGTTTATAAGGGTGTCGCTGCTGGTGAATGAAGAAGGCTTTTCGAGATGAGTACAGGAGATTAATATGTAGGATGTCAACAGGATAGCTAACCTTGTGATTAACCGCCACAAACCACGTAAGCCCATAGGTAAATGTTTTCGGCAAACATACAAAGAATCTACATTTCAACTGTTACAAAATATTCACCTTCCCTGGGTTTTACCTGGCTGTTAAAATACAGGTCGGTAATGGGCTTATCGTTGCGGTAGTATTCTACTCCCCATTTATATTCTATTTTTCTGTAATCGTTGGCCTCGTTTTCTCGTATTACAATATAACGGGTAATTTTCCGATATTTTTCCTTGTAAATTTCGCAGGTTATCCCTGCTGGATATTTTACAATGAGTTCTTTGAGGTATTTCTCACGTTCCTCTTTACTGTTAAACTTCAAGTCGGGGAGGACGGTTTCTTTTTCAGCTGGCTTTGGCTGAGCTGCTGGTTTTTTGGCTTCCTGAGCAAGCAAATTTTTTATTTCTCGAATTTTGCTGAGCCGCTGTTTGGGATAAACCTCATCGGGTAGGATGGTTAAAGCATTTTCGTATTCTTTGGCAGCCTGATCGTAGTTGCCCTGGTTGAAAAGCTGGTCGGCACGATCGATAACTGCCTGATAGCGTTTTTGGAGTTCCTCACGTTGTTTTTTCTCAGCAGCCATTTTGGCTAAAATGTCATCTATTTCTTTAATTTTTTGTTTGGGGTAATTTTCGTTGGGTTTTAAGTTTTGTGCACTCTGATATTTGCTGCGAGCCTGTTCATAGCTTTTAACCTGAAAAAGATTGTCGGCCTCAGCAATCATGTTTTCGTAGTTTTTCTGAGTGGCAATGTCTTTGAGGATGCGATCGATTTCTGCAATGCGTTGAGCTGGGTAAGGTTTATCGGGAAAGATGGATTGGGCACTCTGGTAAAAAATCTTAGCCTCTTCGTAGTTTTTTACAGCAAAGCTTTTATCCCCATCGGCAATAGCTTTATCGTATGCATCCTGTCGTGCTTTTTGGTCTGCTAAAGCTTTCAGTTGGTCGCTGATGGCTTTTTCTGTTTTTTGCAACTGTTCGGTGGCATAACGATCATTGGGGACAATGGTTAATGCCTGTTGGTAGTATAGCTTAGCTTCTTGATAATTTTTCTTTCCATAAGCAGCATCGGCACTTTGAATGGCCTTGCGATAATTTGCCTCCCGTTCTTTCTGCTGTTTTATCTGGTTAATTTCAGCAATTTTATTCTGGGGATATTTTTCATCGGGTAAGTAATTCAGAGCTTCTCGATAAGCTACCGTAGCGTCATCATATTGTTGGTTATTGAAGAGTTGGTCGGCACGGGCAATAGCTTTACGATAGTTTTCTTCTTTGGCTTTTCGTTCTGCCTCAGCTTTTTGTTGTTCGGCCAGAAGTTTATTGATTAGTTCGACCTGTTGTGTAGGATAGCTTTCACCTGGCTTAATTTGCAAGGCAGCCTTATAATCGGTAAGAGCAGCGCTATAATTTTTACTGGCAAAATTCTTATCGCCCGATTCGATTTTGGCTTTATAGTTTTGTTCGTTTTGTCGTGCCTGTTCGGCAAGTATCTGGTCAATTTCTTTTAGCTTGTCCTTGGGGTATTTTTCAGAAGGTATAAGCGCCAATGCCTGCTGATACAGATTCGAAGCCTGATCGTATTGCGCATTTTTCATAGCCTGGTCGGCCTGGTTGATAAGCGTCTGATATTTCTGCTGGTTGGCCTTTTTCTCGGCCTCCTGTTTCTGGATTTCGGCCAGAATTTTATCAATGTCGCTTATTCGGCTTTTGGCATAGGTGTCG
This sequence comes from Bacteroidota bacterium, assembly GCA_029550865.1. Lineage (GTDB taxonomy): Bacteria > Bacteroidota > Bacteroidia > Bacteroidales > DTGW01 > JAKPGM01. The sequence continues at coordinate 37,700 of JAKPGM010000021.1, forward strand.
TTGGGTTTTATGGTCAGTGCCTGTTGATAAGCCGTTTTAGCTGCTGCATAATCTTCATTGTCAAATGCTTTATCGGCCTGTTTTATTAAATTTTTATACTGATTATCGGTAGCTTTGGCCTGTTTTTCGAGTTCGCGATTAATTTCATCGATTTTAGTTTTAGGATATTTTTCGTTGGGCAAAATATTTTGTGCCGTTTGATAGGCGGTAATAGCTTTATCGTATTGCTTGAGGTTGTTAAGGCTATCGGCCTGACGAATTGCCTGCTGGTATTTTGCCTGCATTTCTTGCTGTCGAGCTTGTTGGGCTTGTTTTTTATTACATTCCTGCTCGGCTTCTTTATATTTTTTCTGTGCTACAGGGTCATTGGGTTTTATTTCCAATGCTTTTTTGTAAGCTGCCAGGGCTTTTCCGCATACATCATCGTAAAATGCGTCATCCCCCTGAGAGATTAAATCGTTAAAAGTTTGCTCCTGCGTTCTCTGCAAGTTTTTAGCCTCAGCTTCCTTATTCAGTATGCTGTCGATACGTGCAATCTGTCGGATGGGATAGCTCTCGTTGGGACGAACCCCCAATGCTCGCTTGTACCATTCTTTGGCTAAAGGATATCGTTGGTTATCAAAGTATTTGTCGGCCTGTGTTATGAAATCGGCATATTTTTTTGCATCATCCTTTTGCAGGGCAAGTAGTCGGTCAATTTCAGCTATTTGCTGCTTTACATATTTGTCGTCGGGCTTAATCTGGCTTGCATCGACATATACCGGGCGTGCTTCAGCATAACGTTTTTCGTGGAATAACCTATCGGCTTTATTTACAAGGTCTTTAAATTTAGCATCGATACATTCCTTATTCTTTTTCATCAGTTGCTCGAGCTTGCTTTGCATAATTTTGTCATATAGCTTATCGGGCAGGAAATCTCGTTTAACGTCGTTGTAAACCACTTTCAATACAGGGCTTTGTAATACCGAATAGTCAAGTCCTTCACAGGGAACAAAAAGCAGTACTGAGAAGGCAATTTCAAATTGTTGATTCTCGTAATCGGGAACTTTAGTATTAATACTTACCCGCTTCGAAACATAGCCTTCTTTGCTGATTTCAATGATATATTCGCTGTTTGGCTGAAGCGTGAAAGTGATAATGCCATCTGATTTCGTAATCACGTTGGCTATTTCTTTGCCCTTTTCGATCAATACAGCTTTTGCACCAGCCAGCGGAACGTCAATATCTTTTTCAACCATAATCCCCGTGGTGATGCTCACCTGCTTTTGTCCCTGTGCGCCTACAAGGGTTGAAAAGCCAAAGAAAATGATTATGTGATACAGTATATTTTTCATAGCGGGTCAGAGTTTTACCATTTTTATAATCTGGTTACTGCCATCGAATCGATAAATTTTCATAAAATACACTCCCGAAGGATAAGAGAATAGATTGATCGGATAAACCTGATTTCTTTTTTCGAATTTAATATTTATTTTTTGCCCAGCCAAGTTAAATATCTCAATATTTTTGATGATATTTTCTGAAGTACGCAGGTAGAAATAACCGGACGAAGGGTTGGGGTACAGTTCTATCACACTTGGCAAGGGTTTTTGCGAATCATTGGTCATGGTCTGGCATTGCATAGCTTTTATGTCGAACGAGGCATCCCAGCCAGCATAGCTATCAAACGAGAGCCATTGCTGATTATTATACACGTATGCAGTATTCAAAAGTCCAGCACTACGTTTGACCATGGCCAGGTTAAAGGTATCGAGGGACGAGGTGGGTAATTTTAGGGCAATAAAGTAATTTCCTTTTAGTGAAACGAAAGGATAAAGCTCGATAGTATTCAGATGAAATGCTCGTAGTTGTGTAGCAGGTATCAGTTTTTCAAATTTTAATTGTTCGGGATAAGTTGAGCCTTCGTAAATCTGGAGTGTAATAAACCCTGTTTTAAGTGTATTGTACTGTACTTTCATTTCAACAGCGTAGAGATAAGCGCTGTCGGGATTTACAATTTTTTCTGCAAAAAGTGTGATACTATCGGCATTGTAGCCACCGTAGAAGCCATTCAGGGGATGAGGTTGTGAATCCGATATTTCGTTCGAAGCAATATTGGTAAGGGTATCGCAGCCGCTAAAGGGATGTGGAAATGGGTCGTAGCCATCGAGATATTGGATATTTAGCTGGTCGGGATTAAGAATCTCGTGCATGGGATTTCCAATAAGAGGGGCTGCGTAATAGCTATACGAAAACTTCTGATAATAATCGTAGAGGTCTTTATTGCAAGTAGTAGGATTGGAGCTATCGCCACCTGTGAGGGTTCCCACCAACTGATGATTGAGATCGAATAGCCCGGCACCGGACGAACCGTTTTCGGTGATGCCAAAGGTGTACTCCGGAATGTTCCAGAAAGCATTGGTAGCATAGGGTGCACTGCCCTCCTCTACATAGGTGCTTGAGAGGGGATGGTTGTTAGCCTGTGTGATTTTTTTAACCCTGCCATTAGGGTGATGAATGGTTACAACCGTGTTCATGTTGGAACCACTATCAAGGCTCCAACCAGCGTAGTAAGGATAAAAGGCAATGGGCGGATGCTGATTGAGCTCTACCAGACTATAATCGTTTTCATATCGGGTAGATAGCACTTTTGCCCCAAATAACATATTTTCTCGTAAGCTATAATTAAGCGAACATGCTGGACTTTCAAAATTGAAAATAAAGATGGTACGCTCGGCATTAAAATCATTTTCGATGCAATGGTTAGCAGTAATGAGTAACGGGCGACCATCGTTACGGGTGTTATTGAGCAAGGTGCCACTACACAGTATGGTTCCTAAGTATCGTTGAACAATTAATTTGGCAACAGCTCTTTTTTCCTTTTGCCAGCCAACTCCTTCGGGACAGCTGATATTGACATTGCAGGGATCTTCTTCGTTATAAATATTCACAAATCCCAAGGAAAGGGTAGTGAGGGTAAATGTTCCACATTCCGAACTGTTGTATGGGGTAGAAAACTCAATAATGACTGATTGCCCCCGTATGGGACGTACGACAAAAACTTTGCTCCGTGGATTGTGTTCGCTGGTAAATGCACCAGCAATGTCTGTTTCGTTGTATAAAAATAGTTTCTCCCCAACTTTTAGCTTAAAGTTTTCAAAAACAAAGCCTAACGAATATACCTCAGGGGCATAGATTTTAATATACCAAACATTCCGCCGGTTAATTTTCGTCCATACTCCTGCATTTTTCGGGTTTATTTCAACCTCCTGGTTTTGGGCAAACATAAGTGCTTTGCTGCGTGTAAGCGCTCCCTTACTGGCCAGATAACGAAGTTCAGAAAAATTAGGCCCCGGCACCTCGAAAATAGCCTTTTGCTCAATAGCTCGTCCAAATGTTAAAGGTGTGCCTCCAACACCTACTTGCCCTTCAATATTATTCCTTGTAAACCACCCCAAAATACATAACCACAATATGACCAGGTATTTTTTCATACTTTTGATTTTCAAAGTGCAATTTAAAACTCTTTGTCTTATTTGCCCAAACCAATTTTGTGTTTTTTAACTTTTTTGTACGCCTGTGTTGAGTGCATTTTTTACTATTTTTGAAGCATGACAAAGTATACCCAATGATGAGAATAAGAAAAATTTCCCCGGCAATTTTTGCAATATTTTTAATGTCGATTTCAGGATGTAGGTTGTCTACGCCATCAGGTGTAGATCTGTCAAATACCCAAATTAATTTACGTTTGATGCATTTCGAACGCGATCTTTTTGGGGTAGACCTGGGACGACTGAAGGATACTTTGCCCGATATTCGGGCCAAATATGGAGAGTTTTTCGATTTGTTTAGCTATAAAGTTATTAAAATTGGCAGCCCCGATAATCCCTCTTATCCCGACTATTTATTGGCCTTTTTAACCGATTACAATATTAACAAGGTGAAAAGGGTGGTTGATAGTACTTTTAGCAACTTTGACTCAACTTATGGAAAGAGATTGGAGGATGTGTTCCGATATTTTCGATATTATTTTCCGCAGGTTCCTATTCCTATTGTAATTACTTACGTTTCGGGATTTAACCAGTCGATGGTAACCACCGATACCATCCTGGGCATTGCATTGGATAAATATCTGGGAGGTCAAAGTCCATTTTACGGCATGTTAGGGTTGCCACGCTATTTACGGGCACGCATGTATCCCGCTTATATTCCTGCCGATGCAGCAAAAGCCTGGCTGGTTACTCAGTTTCCCCTGAGTGATAGTATTGCCAATAGCCTTCTTGCACACATCATTTACGAAGGCAAGGTTATTTATAGCGCCAAACAGCTTTTACCCCAGGAACCCGATACGTTGATATTTGGTTTATCAAGTCGTCAGCTTGCATGGTGTAAAGAATATGAAAAACCTATGTGGGAGTATCTGCTCGATAAAAAGCTGTTATTTAGTTCTGATTTTCAGGTTATTAAACGATTTGTGGACGAAAATCCTTTCACCAAGGACTTTGGGCAACATTCGCCCGGTCGTGCGGTTGTGTGGATTGGGTACAGAATTGTTGAGCAGTATGTAAAAAAAACGAGCAGTACCCTCTCCGAACTTATGCAGGAAGACGACATGCAAAAGATTCTACGTACCTCGAAATACAACCCATAAAAAAACCCGCTTCGATAGCGGGTTTATGCTAAGTGCCCGATTGGCTATGCTGGATGGATAGCTCCTACGGGACATACATCGGCACAAGCGCCACAGTCGGTGCAAACTTCGGGATCAATCTTGTAGATTTGTCCTTCCGAGATTGCTTCTACAGGGCATTCGTTGATACAGGTGCCGCATGCAGTACAATCATTGTTAATTACATGAGCCATTGTTAGAATTTTTTATTCAACTACTTAAATTACACGACAAAGTTAATGGAATTTACCCTGTCAAAAAAGTATTTTAACGCTTGAATAGCAATTTAGAACCGATAAAAATTATTGCACCTCGTAGCATCTCTTAGTTAATTTGCTTGTTAATTAATTATCCCCCATTTATTACGTAATTTATGAAGCTGTGAGGTTCAAAAGTGAACTATCTTTGTAATGCCGATTGTGTTTAACATGTTGACAGTGAATGTTCTATAAGAGTATGTCGCTTGAATTCTGCGAAAAAAAAGTTTCTTGAGCAACTTTTACCCAAAAATAACATCTAACAATAAAAAGATTGACTGATCAGCTACGGGAAATAATAGCAGGCTGTTTGAAAGGAGAACTCTCTGCACAGGAAAAACTGTATCGTCTGTATGCAGGAAAGATGTGGGGGGTATGCCGTCGCTATGCCATGGATGCTGAACAGGCAAAAGATATTTTGCAGGAGGGGTTTATTGTAATATTTGAAAAATTACATCAGTATAAGGGCAAAGGTTCATTGGAGGGATGGATGCGACGGATATTCGTCAATCTTGCGTTGGCCGAATATCGAAAAAAAAGGCTATTTTTTTACGATACCAATGAACTGCCCATCAATTTGCAGGACGATGTCTCGGAGGAGGAACTTGAGGAAGCGTGGGAGTTTAGTGAGGAAGAGCTCATGGAAATGATAACCTCTTTACCGCCACAGTACCGTATGGTTTTTAACCTATATGCCATAGAAGGGATGAGCCATAAGGAAATAGCTCAAATGCTGGGTATATCGGAAGGTACCTCAAAATCCAATCTCTTTAGAGCACGCGAGTGGTTAAAGAAAAAAATCGCAGGGAAAAAAGAAATGGTGCAAAAAACATTGAAACTAAAGTCTTGAAATACGAACAAATGCGTAGGTCGGAAAATAGAATCGATCGGCTATTTAGAGAAAAGCTCTCGCATTATGAGGCAGAAGTTTCGCTCCATGTGTGGGAGAAGATTACGGATCGTTTGGCGCAAAGGCGTCGTATGCGCCTGTTACGCATCTACCTTTCTTTTGCTGCCTCGGTTGCGCTTGTAATATCTTTGGGCATAGGGTATTATCTTGGACAATCTCGTGCCAGCCGAGTGTTTTCAGTGACGAATTCTCAACAGCAACATAATGCTGGTACTTTATCAAAAACGAACACCATTGAAATTGCGGCAAATGCTGCTAAAAGTGAACCCTCTCATCCGGCATCCCATCATTTACAGGGTAAAAAATATGAAGGCCAACCTTCAACGCCAGAAGATACCCTTTCTTTCGATACCATCCGTTCAATCCATACAGTTGTGAATCATAATCCTTTACCGGGTTATTTAGCGAGCAATCCGGGGATGTGTCGACTTGAAAATTCAAATCATCAGCTAAAGAAGACGCTGTCTGGTAATTCAATACAGGCTGAAATAAAGCGGTCTGTTATCGATAGGGTTTACCTTTCGTTTACCGCTACACCTTTGTATTCGTACAGGGTGGTAAATGGTGTGCAGTCGGCAACACTCGATAAATTTGAAAAACCTGCAATAACGTTTTCGGCAGGGATGAATGCCATTTTTACTAAAGGTCGACTTCAATTTTCGCTTGGTACGTACTTCACCCAGATGGCACTTCGCATCGATAATGTAATGCTACGAAGGAATGGACTTTTGTCTTTCGACACGTATGCCCTCGATAAAAATGTTCAGCCTGCTACTCTTTTAAATTCATCGGGGAAAATTATTACCGATACCCATGAATGGATAGCATCTAATTCGGAACCTTTTATTACTGCGCAATATTCTGATCAGACATTTTTACGCAACGATGATAGGGAACTGGCTCAAATGAATAAAAACATAGAGTTGACCTCTCTAACCCAGAAATTTAATTACCTCGAAATTCCGTTGAATTTTCAATATAATATTTACCAGCGACAGTTTTTGTTGGGGATTCAAGCGGGTATCAACGCTAATCTACTTGTGTCGAATGCCACGATGGCGAAGGTCGATGGTCGGCAAATTAGGGTGGGGGAAACAACAAGTCTTCGTACTTTCAATATAGTAACTACCTGTGGGCTGTCTGTTGCCATACCATTTACCGACCGGCTGAGTTTTTTGATTGAACCAAGACTACGCTACTACATCTTTTCGGTCAATAGAGGCGTAGCCATCGATACACATCCATATACGTATGGAATATATACAGGGATAATGATCAGGTATTAATGTTTAAAGTGCCGGATACCTGTAAATACCATAGCCATATTGTGTTCATTGCAGAAATTGATAGAGTCGTTGTCGCGGATAGATCCGCCCGGTTGTATTATGGCTGTAATACCTGCCTGATGGGCAATCTCTACGCTATCGGGGAAAGGGAAGAAGGCATCGGAGGCCATCACCGCCCCTTTCAACCCAAATCCGAAGCTTCCGGCTTTTGCAATGGCTTGCTTAAGGGCATCCACCCTTGAGGTCTGACCTACTCCGCTGGCAAGCATCTGTTTATTCTTAGCCAATACTATAGCGTTTGATTTGGTGTGTTTTACAATTTTGTTAGCAAAAAGAAGATCAGCTACTTCCTCGGGTGTAGGCGCGCGCTTGGTTACCTGGCGCATATCCCCTTCATCTTCAATTTTCGTGTCGCGATCCTGGAATAACACACCATTCAGGATTGAACGAAATTGGGTATGAGGAAAATCAAATTTCTTTTGACGTAAAATAATGCGATTTTTTTTCGACATCAATATTTCAAGAGCATCATCCTCGTAGCCCGGCGCTATAACCACTTCAAAAAATATTTTGTTCATCTCTTCGGCCGTATCCTTGTCAATAACTGCATTGGTAACAATTATTCCACCGAAGGCAGAAACCGGATCGGCTGCCAGGGCATCTTTCCATGCTTCAACAAGTGTACTGCGTGATGCTAACCCACAGGCATTATTGTGCTTAAGAATGGCACAGGTAGTTTCGTTAAAATCATTTATGAGATTAACCGCTGAGTCGATATCCAGCAGGTTGTTGTATGAAATTTCTTTTCCTGATAACTGGTCGAAAATTTCTTCAAAATTACCAAAGAAAATACCTGTTTGATGAGGGTTTTCGCCATAACGGAGTGCTTTGGACTCTTGAATGCTATATTTAAATACGGGGGCATTAAAATCGCGGTTGAAGTAATTGAAGATAGCTGTATCGTAATGTGATGAAACGTTGAAAGCTTCGGCAGCAAACATTTTCCTGTCGTTGAGCGACGATTGGCCATCTTTCGTTTCGAGTAAATCAAGTAGGTCTTTGTACTGTGCTCTCGAGGCTACAATGAGAACATCGGTGAAATTTTTTGCTGCTGCCCGGATAAGCGATATTCCCCCAATGTCAATCTTTTCGATGATTTCTTCCTCCGAGGCTCCCGAAGCCACAGTTTGTTCAAATGGATAGAGGTCGACAATTACTAAATCAATTTCAGGTATTTCATATTGTTTCAGTTGTTCAAGGTCATTTTGGTTTGAACGGCGAGCCAGTATACCACCAAATATCTTGGGATGAAGCGTTTTGACCCTACCGCCCAGTATTGAAGGATAACCCGTGAGCGTTTCTACAGCGGTGACTTCTACTCCCAACTTTTTGATATAGTCGAAGGTACCCCCTGTTGAATATATTTTAACCCCCAGGCTATTTAATTTCAGCACAATTTCATCGAGGTGATCCTTATGATAAACGGATATAAGCGCGGAGCGTATCTTTCGCAAACCAGTCATAAATTTTCTTTTTTGCAAAATTAGGAAAATTATCACAATAATCGGGTAACTTTACGCTTCAATTAAGTGAAAAACCAGAAGGATGACACCAGTACGTCAAAGGAGGGTATTGTTTACCAATTTGATTGTCGAAAGTTTATCGATGGCATGGCAATCGATACAGGTAAACAAGTTGCGTGCAGTGCTTACGCTATTTGGACTAAGCATTGGTATTTTTTCTATAGTGGCAGTATTTACTGCAGTCGATGCATTGGAACGAGGTATCCGACAAAATGTTGCCAGTCTGGGTAGCGATGTATTATACATACAGAAATGGCCATGGTCATTCGAGAGTGACTATCAATGGTGGGAATATGTCAAACGACCTGTACCCACGTATAGCGATTATGAGGCTATTTCAAAGAAAATAACTTCGGCCGAAATGGTGGCTTTCTCGGTAAGCAGTGTAAGAACTGTAAAATATGGAAAAAAGGTTTACGAACAGGGGGGGATTTGGGCAAATACTTACGATTTTATTTATTTGAGAAGTTTCGAAATTGAAAAGGGACGTTACTTTTCGCCTGCTGAGTACCAGTCGGGGAAAAATATATGCCTGCTGGGAGCCGATGTAGCCCAAAAATTATTTGACAAGGAAGATGCGCTTGATCAGCATATTGTTATTGATGGGAAAAAAATAAAAGTGGTAGGCGTATTGAAAAAAGAAGGTGCAGGATTGGTGGGAGGAAGTCTCGATAATCTGGTATTACTCCCCATGACGTTTGCCCGCAATGTATTTGATATTCGTAGCGATAATCTCAACCCATTTATCATGGTCAAGGCTCGTGAGGATGTGCCACTCGATCAACTTCGCGAAGAACTTCGAAGTTTCCTGCGTAAACGTCATGGTTTAAAACCCGGGCAAAAGGACGACTTTTCAATCAATCAATCCAGCATGATTATTGCAGGTATCAACCAAATTTTTAAGGTGATTCATATTGCCGGGTGGATTATTGGTGGTTTTTCGCTATTGGTCGGTGGTTTTGGTATTGCCAATATTATGTTTGTGAGTGTTAAGGAAAGAACTAACCAGATTGGTATCCAGAAAGCCCTTGGCGCTAAGAATATTTTTATTTTACTTGAGTTTCTGTTTGAAGGTGTCATTTTGGCTTTGTGTGGAGGATTGGTAGGTATTTTGTTAGTGTTCGTTCTGGTTCAGGTGGCTCAGGTAGCGCTGGATTTTCCGCTAATGTTTACGTTGGCTAACGCTTCGTTTGGCCTGTTGGTTGCAACGTTGGTGGGTATAGTTTCTGCGCTTTGGCCAGCCTATACTGCTGCACGTCTTAATCCGGTGGAGGCTATTAACACAACTTTTTGAAACATATTTCTGCGTGTGAAAAATTGAATGTGAAAATGAGTGTACAAGAGTTTTTCCTGCACAATGGGCAGACTTTTCAGAAAGTAAATTTTAATTTACCTCTTCTGTATGATGTATGTATTTATGAGGTTGTAAGGGTAATAGATGGAGTAATACTTTTTGTCGAGGATCATGTGGATCGATTATTTGCTTCACTCGATAAAAAGGGAATAGTTCATTTGCTTGATAAAAAAAACGTTATTGACGAGCTCTACCGGGTGGTAAGATTAAACCAGGATGTGGAAGGCAATATTCGATACGATGTGTATATAAGTAATGGCCAAGTTCAGCGATGGGTGTATTATGTTCCGCATGTGTATCCTCCGCAGGCTTTATATCAGCAAGGGGTTAAACTTGTAACGTTAAAAGCCGAGCGTGCCGAACCTTCGGTGAAAATGTTTCATGGCTCATTGCGAAAGCAAGTAGAAGAGCTTATGCAGAAAACCCATGCTTATGAGGTAATCCTTGTCGATACCAATGGCCGAATTACTGAAGGGAGCAAGTCAAATATGTTTTTTATCCAACAGGATAAGGTTTATACTGCTCCCGATGAGATGGTACTTGCCGGTATTACGCGAAAAAAAGTTATTGAAGTAATTAATCAACTTGCTATCCCAATCGTATTTGAACCTATCCCTTATGCCCATTTGCGCCAATACGAGTCCGCCTTTTTAACGGGAACTTCGCCAAAGGTGCTTCCCATACGAAAAATCGACGAAGTAGTCTATTCGGTCAACCACCCCTTTCTTCTGCAAATAATGCAGCACTTTGATGAGCTTATAGCAAATTATATTAAATCGCATAAATTACATAGCGCAGCCAATGATACGAATTATTGATAACGATTAACATCGCTTGGTTATGAGTCAGGTACTTGTTGAGCAATTCTATGTATATTTTATTCTGATATTGGCAGGATATATTGCGGCCAAAACCCATATTATCCACGACGATAACGCCTCTTTCCTTTCTGCTTTTATCCTTAAAATAACATTCCCTTTGTTATTGGTGACTACTATTCCCCATTTACCTTTTAGCACCAGCACTTTAAAAAATTTAGGATTGGCTTTTGCGATTAGTTATCTTGCGCTGGGGCTTTTATTTCTGGTGGGGTATGTAACGCAGGGTATGTTTAGGTTTACAGCCTCCGATCGAAAAGTTTTTCTGCTACATTCGGTGTTTGGCAATATCGTTTTCATTGGTTTCCCCTTTATTACTTCGCTTTTTCCAAAAGGTGAGGGCTTGTTGTATGCGGCAGTATTTCAGATTGCTTCCGATTCGTTGTTATGGACACTGGGCATAGCTTCCTTACAGCGCACGCGCCAGAGAAAATCAATTGAGTATTTAAAAAAGCTATTCAATATCAACACCTTAGCTTTTATAGTGGCTTTGTTGTGGTGGATATTTCAAGTGCGCATTCCGACAATGATTGAGCGACCATTTGCAGCTATTGGGAGCACAACCCTTACGCTTTCGCTGGTTTATGTAGGTTATATTCTTTCACAGGTGGCTATCGATAAGACCATTCGCAAGGGTTGCATATACATTTTATCGTTTAATAAATTATTACTGGTTCCTATAGTTGTTTTGGCTTTGTTATGGTTTTTTTTGCCCCACCTACCCAAAGCCATGGTGGCAGCCATCGTATTACAAACCGGTATGCCAGCAATGGCTACTATTGCTATATTAGCCCGTGAATATCTTGAGGATGACCTGCTGGCTTCAGAAAATATTCTCGTCTCTACCATTTTTAGCACAATTAGTTTACCTTTACTATGGTATTTAATTAATCTCTTGTTTCCGTGAATGAAGGTATAGTTACAAAAGCTGCAGGAAATGTATATACGGTACGAACAGCCGAGGGCAATCTGATTCCTTGTTTTGCCAAAGGTAACCTACGTATTCAGGGTTTGAAGAGTACAAACCCTATTACCGTGGGTGATAGAGTTCTGTATACCCTGCAATCGGTCGATCATAAGGGGGTTATACATAAAATTCTCGATCGAAAAAATTATATTATTCGACGTGCCACCAATTTGTCGAAGCAATATCACATTATTGCTGCGAATATCGATCAGGCCATTCTGGTTGTTACGCTTACCGATCCGCCAACCAGTATAGAGTTCATTGATCGATATCTGGTTGGATGTGAGGCTTTTCGTATCCCAGCTGTGTTAGTATTTAATAAAATTGATACTTATAATCAAGAACAACTCGACCAGTGTAGGGAAATTGAGGATATTTATACGAAGATTGGATATACCTGTTTAGAAACATCGGTGACGAAAAATATCAACATCGATCGTTTTAAAAATCTGATTACTGGTAAGGTTTCGGTATTAAATGGACATTCGGGGGTGGGTAAATCGTCGTTGGTAAAGGCTATTGCCCCTGAGCTTGAAATCAAAATTGGGGACATTTCGGAATATCATCGAACAGGGCGACATATTACTTCTTTTTCGCAAATGTACGAGCTATTTGAGGGTTCATTCATTATAGATACCCCTGGTATCAAAGGTTTCGGCCTGGTCGATATTGAAAAAAACGAGCTGTATCATTTTTTCCCCGAAATCTTTGCCCAGTCCACTTCGTGCAAATATCATAATTGCACCCATATTCACGAACCCGACTGCGCTGTTATAGAAGCTGTACGGGATAATAAAATAGCATATTCTCGTTATCGTAGTTATGTAAATATATATTTTGATGAAAATGAAAAATATCGTAGCCCTTTTTAGGCAATGGGTTCAGCATATTGTGGCTTTAACTTTAAAAAATACCCGTCTTTTTGTGCTGGGGGTTGTCCTTTGCATGCTGCTTGGGAATGTTTTTCTTTTCGTATACGTATTCATAAAGCAAAAAAGTTATCAAGAAGCTGTAATGCTACAGCAAGCAGAGACCTTTACATCACATCTGGAACAGGATGCGCTCATGTTTATTAACGATTTTAATCAGGTTGCTTTTCATTATATAGAACAGACTTCTAATCAAGTATCATCGGGAAATTTATCCCCTTTACTGCTCGAGAAAATTAAACTTTTTTATGCCAAACATCAGCCCCTGGTAAGTAATGTTTACCTTGTTGATACAGCTTTGCGGGTTGTAAATGTGTATTGCGATCCTTCGGGAAACTTTTTGATTGATAGTTATGAGTCCAAACAAAGAAATTCGCTTCAAACCACTGAAAAGCTTGTTATCCGAAATGGCGAATACCTATATACGGTTCCTTTATTCAGGGAAGGAAAGCTGGTAGCTAATCTGGTGGCTTCGCTCAATATAAAAAATTATTTTCGCGCTCAGCTCCAGACTGTATTTGTGGGAAAAGTTATTTTTCAGGATGTTTATACTCCTCTTGGAACATGGGAATCGTTACCTTTGTTGAAAGTGGATTTCAATGAGGAAGTAAAACGATTGATTGATAGGGTCTTACAAACCAATAAACCGGCAATCTCCATCAGTCCGCTGCAGGTGAATGGTAGCCACGAAAAATATCTCCATGTTTTTTATCCATTTAAATTTTTAAATACTCCATTTGTATATCTGTATCATTTTCAAATACAGTATATTGTAAGGCAGGTGTTTTTGCATAGTATACTTCTTATAGGGTTTAACCTGATTTTGCTATTTATAGTTATATTCTATTATCTGCAAATGGTGAGGAACAAGAATATCGAGGAAGAAAAGCTGCGGGAATCGGAGGAAGCCTTCAAGGAAATTATTGAATCGATGCCTATAGGCATAATCCTTACCACTAAAAATAATCAGATAATCAGTATCAATAAGCTGGCAACACGCATATTGCAAATCAGCAATTCCGGAGAGCTGATTGGGAAGAATATAAGTCATAAATTTCTGACCACCAAATCGCTGGCATTTGATGATGAAATCGCCTCTGCTTTTGAAACCGACCACTTTATACAATACGAAAGTAATGGAAATGAAATAGTACTTTATAAAAAGGATATACCGTTGCGTTTGAAAGGGGAAGAAATAGTTGTGCAAAGCTTTATTGATGTTACGCCTATTGAAAAATCGCGTAAGCGAGAGATTGCTGCCAATATGGCCAAGTCGGAGTTTCTTGCAAAAATGAGCCATGAAATACGCACACCGATGAATGGCATCGTAGGCATGGCTGATGCGTTGCTTTCTCAACCGCTAACAAAGGAACAGATTGAATTTGTTACCATCATCAAAAAATCGGCCGATACCCTCTTAAATATCCTGAATGATGTTCTGGATTTGTCGAAAATAGAGGCAGGTAAAATGATACTCGAGGAAATTCCTTTTGAGCTCCGAAAAGAGCTTGCTCTGGTCGCTCATTTGTTTAAGGTGCCTGCTGAAGAAAAAAAACTATCGCTTCAGGTGGAAGTGGAACCTTCCGTACCCGAAAAAGTTATCGGCGACCCGTTCCGCTTGCGGCAAATCCTGACTAACCTGATAAACAATGCAATAAAATTTACCCACGAGGGGAAAATTGTAATTGCAGTAAAAAAAGTCGAAGATTATAACCGCAATTTACTGTTGCAATTTAAGGTGGCAGATACGGGCATCGGGATTCCCAAAGACAAGCTTTCGAAAGTTTTTCAGTCTTTCTCACAGGTGGATAATAGTACCACTCGTAAGTATGGGGGAACGGGATTGGGGACTACAATTGCCAAGCAATTGGTTGAACTGATGAATGGTGAAATTATGGTCGAAAGCCCTTCTGGTATTTCCGATAATCCCGACTATCCTGGGACTTGTTTTACTTTTACCATTGAGCTTTTTTCAAATGAGAAACAAACAAAAAGTATTGATACAGAAAAAGTAACTTCATTTCAACAAATCAAAACGCTGTTAATAACCAATCAAACGCCCGATGATAATTCTATTACTGAGACTTTTGCACTTTTTAATGTATCCATTGAGGTTCATCGTTTTACCAAGAGCACCATTGATAGCCTGAAAAAGAATGCATTGACCGAGAACGTTGAGGCTAAGTATCAGCTCTTAGTTATTCGCGATACCCCCCATTTCGACGGTTTTAAATTACTGGCACGTCTGCAGGAGGCGCAGCTGGTTAATGCTTATCATATTCTTATAATCAGCAATAACGATCGTCAGGGTAATTTTCTGAGAGCACTTCGCATGGGAGCCGATCATTACATTATTATGCCTTACGAAACGTCCGAAATCTTCAATTTCCTTTGTGAGACCTTTGTAAATCTTAAGCTCGAAGACGAAATAGCCAAATTTAAAGTTCAACAGCTTCGTCCCAATCTAAAGATACTGGTAGCAGAGGATAATCCTATTAATCAAAAAGTAGCCTTTACTCTTTTTAAAAACATAGGTTATGAGGTGGATTTTGCAAAAAATGGCCTTGAGGTACTCGATATGCTAAAAAAACAACATTACGATATCATTTTCATGGATATTATGATGCCCGAGATGGATGGTATTCAGGCTACGCTGGAAATTCGAAAATCTGGCAGTCGTATTCCTATTATTGCTATGACAGCCAATATATCGAAAGATGAACGTCGTGAGGCGCTAAATGCTGGAATGGATGATTACGTAACCAAGCCTGTTCGCATTGATACCGTCAAAAAAATTCTGATTAAATTGTTTTCGCACGATATGAATCAATGAGTTTGAATAAAAAAACGCTAAGCAAATAATGCTTAGCGTTTTTAATCTTCAAATATTTTCTTAAAAATGAAACATCACGTATAGTCCCCCATAAGTGGCAGGACGGAAAGTAGTAATGCTGAAGCTCCTGTTACCCGGGGTAACGGGTTGGTCGCGTTCAAAACGTGCACCATTCTGAATTAATTCGGTTTTAGTATTTCCCTGTGTTCCCCAGCTATAGTTTAGCATAAGACTGGCTTCACCGCCAATACATACCTTAGGCAGGAAATAGTATTCGACACCCAGGAAAACCCCTCCACCAATCAAATGATTGATGCCATTGTCGTTTAGTAGTGTACGTTCGGTGACATTCCCCCAGATGGAGGTGGGAGCAGGATTAGCAACGGTCATTTCATTGCCATACTCGTATTTTATCTGATTTCGTCCAAAAGCATATCGCAATTGAGCGCCGTAGAAGCCACGCACTTTCTCGTAACCCCGAGTTTTCATTATGCCCAGCGTTAATCCATAGTTCTGGTTGTGGTTTATCTGAACATCGATAACTTTATCCTGGCTGAGGGGATCGACGAATACAGCTGCATCGTCGCGAACATAGGTGCGGTTCTTGGTTGTATTATCAGTCACCGAGATAATTGCTCTTACAGCCATATCGTCGGACAGGAAATAACGAATGTAAACATTAGCACTTCCTAATGCCAGCGTATTATTGGCAGTATTATTGAAAATATTGCCAAGGTAATTTAGGTAGGGCAAAGCATCAATTCCAAAGGCAATATCCCCTGCAACCGGTAGTCTGCCTGACCCCGTGGAAGCCGTCGTAGCTTCCTGTGCCTTAATATTGAGGGCACAAATAAATGCGGTTATTATTGTCAGTACTTTTTTCATTTTATCCCAAATTAGTTAACTTCAAAGATTGTGTACTTTCTTAGGAATTAGGGAACAGGTACTCCACCACCCAAATCAAGCGTTACTTCGCTTTCGGTAGCAAAATTGCCAACATAGCCACCTTTTACCTCATACTTGTAGTTTTCCTGTTTGTATCCAGTACCATCAGGGACAGTCTTAGCATATTCAAAGGAAATTGTAAAAAAGATATCTTGATTAGCTGGTACTGTAGCGGTAAACTCACCATTGTCGTCGGTTGTGTATTCCTGTGCCCATCCGTTATTGTGGAGCGTAATTTTTTGGTTGGCTACCTTTTCGTTGCCTGCAATAGAATTGTTAAGCTCGGCTTCAACGGTAACTTTGATTTGAGTCTTTTCTACATAACTTGCAGGCGTTATAGTAGCATAGAATACCTGAATTACTGGAACCGAGGTAGTAGATACCCCTACAACAATAGGAGCAGCAGTATAAAATTTGGTAATAGTATTACTATTCGAACCAAATGGTTGAATCTGATCGTATTCAAACGAAGCAGCCTCAATGGTTAGGTTAACGCCGTTGTCATCTACCGGAATCTGAAGCGAGAACTGTCCATTTTCATCAACGCGGGCGGTGTCAGACCATTTGCCAGCACCAGCAGCTGGATTTAAATCGCTGTAAGGTATGCTGCAGTATACCAGGGTTCCTGCAGGAGCAAATTCCCAACCAGCACGGCGATTATTCAATTCAGCATAAACGTATCCTTTAACTGTGACGGTACGCGATAAGTTTACGACTAAAGCTGTGCTGTCCACCTCTTTATCGCAGGAAGTCATGAATACTCCTGCCAACAGTAGGGTAGGCAAAATAAGCATTTTCTTTTTCATACATTCTCAATTTAAGGGTTTGTAATAATAATATAAAGTTAAAATTTATTTTTTAATTCGATGAGGATTCTTTTTTAAAAAATCCGACCAGCCAGTTTTGGTGTTTTTAGATTTTTTTGCGCGGGATTCAACAGGATATTGCATTTGAAAGGCATGGCATACAGCGGCGGCCAGGCCATCGGTTGCATCGAGATACTCTGGTATGGCCTCGAGACGAAACATTTGTAAAAGCATATAGGCAACCTGCTCTTTTGATGCATTCCCTAGCCCGGTAATAGCCTGTTTGATACGCAGGGGGGCATATTCTGTAATGGGTATCTTGCGGTGTAAGGCTGCTGAAATAGCTGCACCCTGTGCTCGCCCCAATTTTAGCATCGACTGTACGTTTTTGCCAAAAAATGGCGACTCAATGGCCAGGTGTTGTACCTCATATTCGTCAATGAGCGAAAGCGTACGATCAAAAATCTTACTTAGCTTTTCATAGTGGTCATCCAGTTTTGAGAGTTTTAGTACCCCTATGGTCAAAAGCTCCATCGATTTCCCTTCAACTTTTATGGCACCATAACCCATTACCGTGGTGCCAGGGTCGATTCCTAAAATGATTTGTTCCATACTTTGGTGGTTAGTAGGCTCCAAATTCACGATCCCACCAGGTTCTGGGTTCTGGTCGTTCCGTACGTTGGCCTGTGCGCAGTAGGTATCGGAAAGTTCCCTGTTCAATAAAGTTCATCGTAGTCTGCAGGCAATCTTCCTGCGTGTCGCCAAAATTATGTGCAATGTCATCGTTGACTTCGGCATTGACCGGCAACCCATCGTAGTATTCGCCTTCGCCATTTTGATTTACAATCCTGAAGGTTATGGGGAATAGTACATAGTCGTGTTGCTTCCAGGTTAATATTTCCATACCCACGGGCTTTCCATGGGTTTTTTCCCCGATGGTATACACATCCATGAAAGGTCGCAGGCCATTGATAATCATTTCGCTGGTTGAGGCCGTACTACGCGTGGTGATAACAAATAAACGATTGATATTGAGCGAGTTGTTTTTCGATTCAAGCCGTAATGAGGTGTCCAGGTCGGTCTTTTTATTGTTATGCAGGAAGCTGCACCATATAGCCCCCGAATGGTTTTGCCCCGCAATGTATGATGAAAGTAATAACCCAATGTTGGTAAATCCACCGGTATTGTATCGCAGGTCAAGGATGAGTTCGGTTACGCCATTTGTCGCAAACTTACCGAATACCCTGTCGATTTCACTGGCAGCATCTGCAATAAAACTATATAATACAAGGTATCCTATCTTTTTCCCGGATGAACTGGTGTAAATGGTATCGAGCAGTACCATGTCCATGCTTACTTCCTTCTTTTCAGAGGAAATAACTGTATCGGCACCCTCGGGACGACCAAAGGTAAAAACGTTGGTTATTCCAGCTTTGTTCTCACCAAGCAAATTGCTAATATTCTGTGGTGTCACTTCTGTATTGTTTATTTTTTTGATCGTCCACCCTCTACGAACCCCAGCCGGGTAAAGATCGGAGTTTTTGAAGATGTATGTTATTCGTACATTTGCATTAGCATCAAATCCGTAACCAAATCCGTGGCCAAAATATTTGCCTTCCACAAAATATTGCTGATATTCATTGGTGGTGATGATGAAACTCCAGCGGTCGAGTTTTTTATATTTAATGGCTTCCAACAGCTGTGCAGGGGTTTGATATTGCTGCGGATCGACTGATGGTATCTGGTCGTACCAAAGATACCATTCTTTCATAGCAT
Source organism: Bacteroidota bacterium (assembly GCA_029550865.1). GTDB lineage: Bacteria > Bacteroidota > Bacteroidia > Bacteroidales > DTGW01 > JAKPGM01. The sequence continues at coordinate 56,872 of JAKPGM010000021.1, forward strand.
TGTAAATGGCTACATTTACGGGTTCGTTTTCTTCTTTCGAACATGAACCCAGAAGGATTACACTCAGGAAGGCTAATAAAAGAATTTTTTTCATGGCCAACATGTTTTTAGTCATACTCCAGATTCCATTGACCTCGAATGGTATCGAGCAGAGAAATAAGTTTTTCGCTAAAACTCAAGGGAAGTAATGGGCTTTCCTTTAGCCCCTGCAGTAGGCAGTTGGTTACTTCCTGGGCTTCGTACTCATAACCATTGGCTGCATAGTTAAAGCGTATGTCCTCGCTCGTGCCATCGTTTTTGGTAAGGGTTAAAAAAGTAGGCATGTGCCACATCCGATGGAAACGAATTCTTCCTTCTGTTCCACTGATGATGGTTTCGGTTGGAGTATTTGCCATAAAGGTTGAAGTCAGACTGGCAATTTTGCCGTTATTGTATTTGAAAATAGCCCCTATAGATTCGTCTATGCCGGTTTTTCCTATTACTGCCGACGATACAATTTCATCGGGCATACCCAGCAATAGCAAAGCGATAAATACGGGATATATGCCGATATCGAGTAGGCTACCTCCACCGAGCTGCTTATTGAATAGCCGCCATTGGGGATCGTATTCAGCCTTAAAACCAAAGTCGCTTTGAATTTGAATGATGTCTCCAATGACGCCCGAAGCTATGAGTTGCTCAGTATGTCTCACAGTAGGTAAAAAGCGAGTCCACAATGCCTCCATCAGAAACAGGTCTTTTTCCTTTGCTTTCTTTATCATGTCGCTGACCTGACGGGCATTCATGGCAAAAGGTTTTTCACATAAGACGGCTTTTCCAGCCTCGAGACATAATAACGTATGCTCGGCATGAAATACGTGAGGACTTGCTATGTAAATCACGTCGACGTTTGGGTCTGCTGCTAATTCGGCGTAGGAACCGTATGCACGAGGTATGTTATACCTGCTGGCAAATTGAATGGCTTGTTCCTTCGTACGCGAACCTACTGCATATAATTGGGCGTTAGTAACATGTTGCAGGCCAATGGCAAATTTTTCGGCTATTCGTCCTGTTCCTAAAATACCCCAATGGATGGTTTTCATGGTTGACAAAATTTAAGTATAAAATTACATTTTCTTTTTTACATGTCCCCCCTTGCTCGCATTATTTTAAATAAATCGAGCTCGAAGTATTCGCCTGGCGACTTAGCTGGCGAAAGCAATAGCTTACCGTCGGGACCTATCAGGTAGTATGTCGGAAAGCCTCTGATATCATACTTTTTGACAACATCGGGTTGATGTCCATAATGTAAAAAAATCCAATTCATGCTGGCTTTTTCGGCATAGGGTAGCATGCTGGCCGTATCTTCGTCAATGACGACCGTAACAATGATAAAATTTTTATTGCTATACTTCTGGGCTAAATTTCCAAGCAAATCAAATTCCTTTAAGCAGGCATAGCTCTGGCATGAGCAAAAGTTGAGATATACATAATAGCCTTTAAAGTCCGAAAGATTCACCAGGCGATGATGTCTGTCATACAGGCTAAAAGCAGGGGGAGCATAACCAGGCATCAAACGGGTAATTTTTTCTCTAATCGATAATGCGTATTGCTTGTGAATGGTATTGGTAGTATATTTTATCAGGCTATCGAGAATATTTAGGAGTCCCGAACGCGAAAAGCGGCTGGCATAAAATTCATCATGGAGGTTTTTGAGGATAACAAGCGTTCGTAATTCAGCGTTAGTAAGTACCGGATCATTTTGCAATAGACTATCAAGCGCACGATAGTCTTTTCGATCGTTGATGATATTGTAAATGGACTTTCCCTGTAGCGATTGGCCAAAATAATAGAAGTATTTATCGTAAACCCTATTGAATAGGTCGAGATAAGCCTCGTTGTTATATAGTAGGGGCTTGTTCTCGAAATACTGTTTTGATAGATGTTTAACACGATATTGCATGGCAAGTAATTCCAGTAAGCCAATTTTATAGGTGGCATAGTCTTTAAAAAATATAGGCGCATCGTTAGTGACCAGGCTCAACAGCATGTTTTTTACCTGGTTAAGGGTGTCGCGGTTGATGTTGCGGGGACGGGTAAATTTTGCCAGGTATTTGAAGTATAGCGTGTCGAACTGTAAAATTGACCGGTTAAGGGAGTTGGCATTGGTGTCGTTTTCGAGGGAAAACTGAAATTCAATAGGTTCGAAGAATGGATTGAGCTTGTCAGCAGGCGACATGTCCTGCCATTCGGGTAGTGATATTACATATTTTTGGTTGGGCTCTACATGCAAATATCCTTTTAGTGCCCCCAGTCGTGTATAAATCAGTTGGGGCTGTTCTATTTGAAATATTGCCCTGAAACACCCCGTTGAATCAACCTTGCAGGTAGCGATGATGGAATCTTTACCGGTAAACGGATCTTGAAAGGTGGCAAATGCAAGAGTTTTTCCCGCATAGCTTGTATGGTTACCTTCAATAATAACTTGCCCTGCTGATAAATTTTCTGGTAGAAAAACCGCCAGAAACAGCAGTAAAAGTAAGCTGACCCTCATATATTAGTTTAAATAGCGTATAAGTACAATAGAAATTACCAGTATGTCAAAAAGTATCAACATCAAACGCGTATATCTTGCCGACTGAAAATAGAACGCCATAATATACGAAACCGGGATGGCGAGGAGAATAAAAATTTCGTTTCCTACCTGTGGCACAAGCCAATACAGCATTACCAGATGAATGATTAATAGAAAGAAGATATAATACGATTTTCGAGCGAGTATTTTGATATTACCCATCATACGTAATAGATGCAATATTGCTACAAGCAGTATTAAAGCAACGAACGATAAGACAATACTGGTAGTTGTGGATGTTTGCAATTTATGACAGGAAAAAGTAAGCAAATCGATATAAGTGGAAAAGAAATGGTTGCTTTCTGGTTTATCGAATAGGTACAATATGGCAAATGTAAAATAGAAAGGTATAGCCATTCCAATGAATACCATGACCCATTCCCGCCAATAAAAGGGACGAAGAATAGGTAAAGTTAGCAGTAAGAATAGGAGTAGAAAAAAAAGAGGCGGGTAGAAAGTTGCTGCCAATCCTATCAGAAAAGCTGCATCAAACACCTGATAGGAAAGATTGTCGTATCGATAGGTGCTAATCAGGCGGTCGAGAGCAAGGAGTAATAATATTCCAGCCCAAAAAATTGGGTGAAAGTGCTGAGTTTTATAGAACAAAAGGCTTAGCAATAGAAATAGGATACCCGGTAAATACGAACGTTGACCGACAAATAAAAATTTCGTGTTGAGCTGTATTACCAGGGAAGCCATGAGCAATAACGACGCCAGCCCGGTGAATCGTGCTAACAAGCCTGTATCTTCCGATAAATGATCAATCCAGCGAAATATTGAGATGTTGGGAATATTACAATAATTGGTTTTGATCGATACAGTAAACCACATTACACCCACCGCCAACATGAGGAGAATCAGTATATAGGGTTGGGTCGAACGGGCTAATCGTAAAAACATAGCATAAAGGTGTTACAGGTCGAAGCCAATATCGCGACGATAATATTTTCCCTGAAAATCTATTATTTCTGCATTTTTATAAGAAAGGGCGAGAGCTTCTTTCAGGTTTTTTCCCAACGATGTTATGCTTAACACCCTACCGCCTGAGGTAACCGTACGTCCATTGTGAAAGGTAGTTCCTGCATGGAATACAATAGAGTCTTTAACGTTAACCAGGTTGTTAATTTCAAATCCTTTTTCATAGGTGCCTGGGTATCCCTTCGAAACCAACATCACAGTAGCTGCAGTGCGGGTATCAATATTCAATTGAAATGTATTTAATGTTTGATTGGCGATGGCATTAAAGAGTTCAAGTATATCGTTCTTAATACGTGGGATAATTACTTCTGTTTCGGGATCACCCAAACGAGCGTTGTACTCTATTACATAGGGTTCGTCGCCCACTTTCATCAAGCCGAAGAAAATAAAACCTTTATATTCGATACCCTCTTGTTGTAGTCCGGCAATGGTAGGTTTTATAATTTTATTTTCTACTTTTTGCATAAAATCTGGTGTGGCAAATGGAACCGGGGAAACAGCCCCCATTCCGCCCGTATTGGGGCCCGTGTCTCCTTCCCCCACACGCTTGTAATCCTTGGCCTCGGGGAGTAAGATATAGGATTTGCCATCGGTAGCCACAAATACCGATAATTCTATGCCTTGTAGATATTCTTCAATAACCACCTCTTTCCCAGCCTGTCCGAATTTTCCCTGTAACATGGCATCAATTTCTTGTTCGGCTTCTGGCAGCGTGTTTACAATAACAACCCCTTTACCAGCAGCCAACCCATCGGCTTTGATTACGTAGGGTGGTTGTAAAGTTTGCAAAAACGCCTTTGCTTCCGATCGATTCGATGCGTTTACCCGGAAAAATCGCGCAGTGGGAATATGGTATTTCGTCATAAATTCTTTGGCAAATGCCTTACTTCCCTCAAGCATCGCACCTGCTTTTGAAGGTCCAATGATGGGAACTGACCTTAATCGTTCGCTACTGGCAAAAAAATCAACCAGACCCTTCACCAGGGGCTCTTCCGGACCCACTACCACCATGTCAATTTTGTTGACAATCACAAATTTCCCAATCGACTCGAACGAATAAGGTACAAACTCTATATTTATAGCTATGTTCCCAGTGCCTGCATTTCCTGGCGTGACGAAAAGTTGCGTTAAATGTTTGCTTTGTATAATTTTCCATGCAAGAGCATTTTCTCTGCCCCCTGAACCTATTAATAAAACCTTCATCCGAAAAAATTTTAATCGTGTGCTAAAATAATGAATTTTTCCCACGCATTCGATTTGCGTGATTATTTTTGAAGCGAATTTATCATGGTATAGCCAATTAGCCTTTGGTAGCGAGCAGTATAGGCATGATAATAAACAAAAACATAATAATCGTTCTCGGTTTCAAAATGATCCCCTTCGGCATAAGAAAAGTTTACCTGTCCGTTGTCGGTACGATACGCGATAAGATAATTGTAATATCCTTGTTTAAGCAACATGCTGGTTTTGTATGCTTTTTCATCAAGGTTGTAGGTAAGGCGCGATTGTTGGTTGCATTGCCAACCATTAAAACCACCTATCAGGTATAGTTGCCCTTCCATCAGGGGTTCTGGCGTGGGTAGGGTAAAATGTACCATCACATAATCGGCGTCTCTGTCCTTGTTCGTCCCCTGTTGATTGGCTATCAAAAATTTTCCATTCATGTCAATTTCACGTGAGTAACGGGCACGATGTCGCCACTTTTCAGGGGTAAGATATATTTCGTAATAGGCGTTAAGGTACTTCGTCGATTGGATTCGCGGGGTAAGTGCCTTGAAATTTTTGGTATCGAAGTATCTAAACTCATTCCCTGCCAGAAAAAGATTTGAATCAGGATCATCGTAAATCAGTACCTTCCCTTCTCTTAATTCCGAAAGGTAACATTTTTGCGTGGTGTACGGATTTAGATTTTGAACAATCAGCGTGGTAATTTCTTCACGCAAATTATGAGAGTCGTTACAGTTGGGTACTAATTTTATTTTATACTGCTGATATCGTTGCAAGTAACGGGGTATTTCGGGACGAAGTAATTGTATTTCGATGTTTGCCTGCGGCTCAACTACATAAAATTGGGCGGTAAAAAGCACTTTTTCAGGATTGTTGTCCTCAAAAACTTTTATGCGATAATTGCCCGAAGTCTTTATGCGACAGTTTTCGTTCGGGAAAGTCAATTGGTAATGAATGTAATTCACCACTGTACCTACCGAAAAGGCATATTCGGTAATGGGATTCGACTCAAATCCATCGTAAAATTCACTATAGGATAAATCGTCGGTTTCCCAGTTGTGATTACAGTGCTCAAAAGAGTACCATAAGTTGCGTACCTGAGGCGAAAAGTCGTCAAAGGCTAATACCAACCTGTCGTTTGTACCCAGAAATATTACGGGTGGTGATGTTTCCCAACCCTGTTTGTATAGCTGTACGGTATGTATCAGACTATCAAGTATCTGTGCCGAAAGGCGAGCAGACCACTGCAGAAGCAATGCAATGTAGATGATGCGGAAGATTCTTACATTCATGCGTAAAGCGATAAAATTACAACTCACTGAACTCTATGTTTTTTGTATTACTAAACTTCTGATAATTCTCTTTCTTAATTTGCTCAACTCATTAATGCTTTTCAAAGCTTCCTGATATAGAGATAATTTTTCTTTAATAATATGCATGCTGTGCTCATATTTACTTGATGCTATAATAAATGTCGTTCATAATTTTCCAATTGAAAATAATTCAAAAGACTTCGTGTGTAAATTAGTTATGAATTCATAATCTAAGAATTTTACGCGATCTTTAATATCCGTAAAAGCTCTGTAGTTGATTTTTTGGTCAAATTCTTTTTTTCTTTCTATAGCACTAACAATGTAAAAGTATGAATAAAAATCCTGCAAATCGTTAAATTTCAGGAGCGAGTTTTGGATATCGGTTGAATATTCAACTTCAAAAAATGAATATGGCATATTGCGGTTATTGAACCATATTACATCAATGGTTTTTGCTCTTGTTACAAATTCGCTATAGGAAAAATTAGGTATTCTGTCCAGTGTAGAGATACTGCCTAAAGGAGTATTTAAAAATAACTTGTTTTTATCCTGAGGCGGAACATATGTTTGCAGCCCTTTTAGATTGCCAATTTCTACGATAAGGCCCTGATAATAAGTATGATTAAATTTTTTGTCTTCTGCAGAATTTTTTAAACTGAGTTTCTTGACAATATCAGCCTTGCATTCATTTAATGCCCATAGTCCTGGTTTTATTTTATAAAAATATCGCTCGTCCTGAACAATTCTTCTAATAGAAGCAAATGGAGTTTTCGTTGTCCACTTTGATACGTCAACATTTTGATAAAGGAAGCCAAGTGTGGCAAATCCCCCATTTTTTCTCATTACATCAATTACTTGTTCATACTGTTTCATATATTTAACATTAGTTGGGATATTAACGCCCCCCTATTATCTATGTGAGTATGTGAAGAATAAAGTAGAACTGCAGGGGAATGTTCAAAAACGTTAAATTTACTATAACAGTCGGAGCTGCGTTAATGATTCTTTCTCAAGATTATAATTCTGAGCTACATCAAAGAAAACGGCACCACTCCCTAAAAATGGCTCGTAAAAAGTTTTTATTTGCTTTTCTTTAAGTTCTTTGGGATATATTTCTTTGAATTTGTCAAGAAGTTGTCCTTTACCTCCGGCCCATTTTAAAAATGGTTTTGCCCCCACATTATAGGGATTAAAAAGATCTTCAACACTTGATATATTATTGCTCGGGGGGTAACAATGAGTTGTTGGTTCCATGGCTTTTTGATGTCAACCCCCAAATTTAATCAAAAATTTTACGTCGAAAGTAATTCAATAGATACCCTGTTGTATAATTTGTTTTTGAGACTGTTATTAGTCTATAAAATAAAATAGAGCCTTATTAAAAATCTGGATTTATTTGTTTAAAGCGGGTAGGAAATTGTGAATCAACCTTGCAATGCTTTTTCATTCATTCTGCATTCTTGCGATTGCGCATTTTAGGGATAAAAAATCCCACCAGCCAACCAAGGGCAAAGCCGAGAATTAAAAATAGCGCCAGCGATGCTTCTATCTTCCAAAAAAAGAAGTTAAGCAGAACAACTTGTGTATTCATGGCAACAAATACGACAATCAAACAGACACCAACCAAACCGCCAATAATGGACAACCAGCGAAACATAGTTGAATTCATTTAAACATTAATTATCAGCACTACTGGGCAATGGTCCGACATGTAAATATCAGAAAGAATGCTGGCATCAGCAAGATAGGGTCGAAGATTTTCCGTTACAAAATGGTAATCAATACGCCAACCTAAGTTTTTTTGGCGAGCCCCTGCCCTGTAACTCCACCACGAGTACTGGTTGGGCTGCTGGTTGAATACCCGGAAAGTATCCACAAACCCTTCTGCAACAAATCGATCCATCCATTCGCGTTCTTCGGGCAAGAAGCCCGACATTTTTGTGTGTTTTTCGGGATGATTGATGTCGATGGGCTTATGGCAAATGTTGAAATCACCCGATACAATGAGGCGAGGGTAGGTATTTTTTAAATTTTTTAGGTACACAAGAAAATCTTCAAGAAAGGCCATCTTAATTTCCTGACGAACATCCCCCATAGTTCCCGAGGGAAAATAAGCGCACACCCAGGTAAATGCAGGATAGTGTGCCGTAATCACTCTGCCTTCGCTGTCATAGGGGTCTTTACCAATGCCTGCAATAACCTCGTCAGGCTTATCTTTTGTAAGTAGGGCTATACCAGAATATCCCTTTTTTTGCGCATAATTCCAATAATGATGATATCCCAGACTTTCAAAAAGCCATGGATCGACCTGACCAGCCTGTATTTTGGTTTCCTGTAAACATAGCATATCGGGCTGTTCGGATTTTAACCATTCAAGAAAACCCTTCGAAAGCGCCGACCGAAGCCCATTTACATTGAATGATATGATTTTTCGCATACTTTAAATTTCTGCAACCAAATGTACAAATTATTTTCAGTTTCTTTTCAAAAATAGCATCGTATATCCACTTGGGTAATTTCGAAATGTATTTTCCAACAAAATGCCGTAAACAAATGTTATAAAGGTGCAAAGGGAAAATTATTCATTAAGATTATTTAAATGTGAAAAAGGTATTATATATTTGTGAAATAAAATAAAATTCGACCATGCCCGATGGTAAAGATGATTTAATTAATCGTTTGCAAGTGAGCATTGAGAAGCTTAAAATGCTTTATGAGCAGGAAAAAGCAGCTCACGAGCGAATGAAAGTAATTAATTCAGAACTTTCTGAGAAATTGCAACAGAAAGAAAGAGAAATCGAGGCATTGGAGGTTAAAGTAAGTACTTTAAAATTGGCAAAGTCGTTATCCAATACGGTCGATACCCACGATGCCAAGGTTAAGGTACTGAATTTGGTGCGGGAAATAGACAAATGTATTGCGCTTCTAAACAGGTAATTAGCATAAATGGAAGACAAGTTTTCAATAAAGGTCAACCTGGTCGATCGGTACTATCCTTTGAAAATTGATCGGAAGGACGAGGAGCGTATCCGTAGGGCTGCCCGAATGATTAATGAACGGGTCTTGCAGTATAAGCAGCGCTACGCCGACAAAGACAATCAGGATTTTCTGGCTATGGCTGCATTACAGTTGGCCATTAAAAATCTTGAGTGGGAAGAAAAAGAAAACGATCAGGAAATTTTTGGCAAGCTTATTGAAATTACCGATAGTTTAGAAGAGTATATACAACGTCAGAGCGTTCTTTAAAATATCAAGATATAGCCCGCATTATTTCTTCAATGGCGTGAAACTCAACACAAATCAACATTGAGTGTCGCTCATCCATCGTAGGACAGGCCTCACCCGCGCAAGCGGGCCACCTCGTGTGGCAGTGGAAGTTCGAAATTGGGTGGCAGCTCTAACGTACCTTTTTGGGGTTTCTTACCCTCAATGAAGAAATTAATGCGGGTTTTTTTATTAATCCTATTTTTTAACAATTAACATTTTATACTATGTTAGCGATATTTTGTACGATGCTTACCTTTATTAACATAGGTTACCTCGTAGTGGGAGGGCTAAGCCTAATCATTGGCAGTGTGGGTGGATATTTTCTATTTAATTTTTTGTTGAATAAAAAGAAAAGAACTATCCTCGAGGAAGCCGAAAAAGAAGGTGAAGTAATTAAGAAAGATAAAATCCTTCAGGCTAAGGAAAAATTCCTTCAGCTCAAGGCCGAGCACGAGAAAATGATTAACGAGCGTAATGCTAAGATTCTTCAGGCCGAAAATCGTATTCGTCAGAAAGAGCAGATTCTTACACAGAAGCTCGAGGAGGTTCAAAAGCAAAAGAAAGAGGTGGATGTCATTCGCGAAAACCTTACTGCCCAAACAGAGCTTGTAGAAAAGAAGAAAGAAGAACTTGACCGGCTGCGTCGCCAGCAAATTGAACAGCTCGAGGTTATTTCGGGCTTAACAGCAGAGGAGGCTAAGAATCAGCTGGTAGAATCGCTGAAAGAGGAGGCAAAAACTCAAGCCATGTCCTACATCAACGAGATTATGGATGAGGCTAAGATGACAGCGCAAAAAGAGGCAAAGCGCATTGTCATAAATACCATTCAGCGTGTTGCTACGGAAACGGCAATTGAGAATTCGGTTACCGTCTTTCACATTGAAAATGAGGAGATGAAAGGCCGCATCATCGGTCGTGAGGGTCGAAACATTCGTGCTCTTGAGGCAGCTACTGGTGTAGAAATCATCGTTGACGATACGCCTGAATCGATTATCCTTTCCGCCTTTGACCCGGTTCGTCGCGAAATAGCGCGTCTGGCACTACATCAGCTGGTAACAGATGGGCGTATTCATCCTGCCCGTATTGAAGAAGTGGTGCAAAAAACCCAAAAACAGGTGGAAGAGGAAATCATAGAAATTGGTAAACGTACCTGCATCGACCTGGGTATTCATGGGCTGCATCCCGAACTTATTCGTCTGGTTGGAAAAATGAAATATCGCTCGTCCTACGGGCAGAACCTTTTACAACACTCGCGCGAGGTGGCCAATTTGTGTGCTATTATGGCATCGGAACTCGGGCTGAATGCCAAGCTGGCCAAACGTGCCGGATTGTTGCACGATATTGGCAAAGTGCCTGACGATGAGCCGGAAATGCCTCATGCTATCCTGGGAATGAAATTGGCCGAAAAATACAAGGAAAAGCCTGAAGTGTGCAACGCCATTGGTGCCCACCACGATGAAGTGGAAATGACCACGCTGATAGCTCCTATTGTTCAGGTTTGTGATGCTATATCTGGTGCACGTCCTGGCGCTCGACGCGAAATCGTAGAAGCATACATCAAACGTCTGAAAGAACTCGAAAATCTTGCACTTTCCTACCCTGGCGTAACGAAAACTTATGCTATTCAAGCAGGTAGAGAATTACGTGTCATTGTAGGTAGCGAGAAGGTAAGCGATAAGGATGCTGAAACCCTTTCGTACGAGATTGCCAAAAGAATTCAGGATGAAATGACCTATCCAGGTCAGATTAAAATTACCGTAATCCGCGAAACGCGCGCGGTAACGTATGCAAAATAGTATTTTATTGCCTAATTTAATTTGAAGCGGAGCATGGGCTCCGCTTTTTTGATATTACGAGGACTTAGTCGTTACAAAAAATAAAAGTACTGTATAGGAAACTCAGGGTATAGTTTTCGAACTTTTTTCTTTGAGTATTTGTTCAAGGGCAAAGAGTTCGTCACGAAGTCGTGCTGCTTCAAGAAAGTCGAGCTGACGAGCAGCAGCTTCCATCTCTCTTCGGGTTTTGTCTATTAGTTTTTTGAGGGCTTTGGTGTCGAGATATTGTACAACTGGATCGGCGGCATAGTCAATCTGGTCTTTTTCAACATAGGCTTTTGGTTCAGCTTGTACCAGCGAGGAGGTGATGGACGAATGGGTGGTTTTAACTATTTGTTGCGGTGTAATTCCATGTTTAAGATTATAGGCTATCTGTTTTTCCCGGCGACGATTGGTTTCATCGATGGTGCGTTGCATGCTGTCGGTGATGCGGTCGGCATACATAATTACTTTACCGTTGATGTTACGTGCAGCGCGGCCAGCTGTCTGTGTCAGCGAACGTTCCGATCGTAGAAATCCTTCCTTGTCGGCATCGAGAATGGCAACCAGCGACACTTCTGGCAGATCGAGCCCTTCTCGTAGCAGGTTTACTCCTACCAGTACATCGTAGGTGCCAAGGCGTAAGTTTTCCAAAATCTTTACTCGTTCAATGGTGTCGACGTCGGAATGGATATATTGGCATTTAACACCATGGCGCGAAAGGTAGGCTGTTAAATCTTCAGCCATGCGTTTGGTAAGTGTGGTAACCAGTACACGTTCGTTTTGGCTCACACAGGTCTGTATTTCTTTCATCAGATCATCAATCTGATTCAGGGTGGGACGCACTTCGATTACAGGATCCAGAACACCTGTAGGTCGAATAACCTGGTCCACAAATACCCCGCCAGTTTTTTCCAGCTCATAATCGCCTGGAGTGGCGCTTACATAGATAGTTTGTGGAGTAAGTTGTTCAAATTCTTCAAATTTAAGCGGTCGGTTGTCGATAGCAGCTGGTAAACGAAATCCATAGTCTACTAATGTTTGCTTGCGACTGTAATCGCCGCCCCACATAGCCCGTATCTGGGGTATGGTCACATGACTTTCGTCTATAATCATGAGGAAATCTTTTGGGAAATAGTCGAGCAGGCAGAAGGGGCGACTTCCCGGGGGACGACCATCAAAATAACGCGAGTAATTCTCGATTCCCGAGCAGTATCCCAGTTCCATAATCATCTCGAGGTCGTAGTTTACTCTTTCTTCCAGCCGTTTGGCTTCAATCATTTTGCCCTGGCTTTTAAAAAATTCTACCTGGGCTACCAGGTCTTTTTGTATCTGTATGATGGCCTGATTAATTCGCTCGCGTGTTGTAACAAACACATTGGCTGGATATATGTAGGCTGTTTGGAGCCGATCGATGAGTTGGCCGTTTATGGGGTCAAATTGTACGATTTCCTCAATTTCATCGCCGAAGAAAGTTACACGGTAGGCGGTATCGTTGTATGGCAGGCAAATATCAACCGTATCGCCACGCACCCTAAAAGTGGCACGTTTAAATTCAACTTCGTTGCGAGAGTATAGGCTATCGACCAGTCGACGGAGAAACTGATTACGACCTATTTCCTGTCCTTCGTGAATGACAATAATATTTTTATGAAAATCGTCGGGATTGCCAATACCATACAGGCACGAAACCGAAGAAACCACAATGACATCGTTGCGTCCCGAAAGTAGGGCAGAGGTGGTACTTAACCTAAATTTTTCAATTTCCTCATTGATGGAGAGGTCTTTTTCGATATAGGTATCGGTAACAGGCAAATAGGCTTCGGGTTGGTAATAATCGTAGTACGAGACAAAGTATTCAACCAGATTATTCGGGAAAAACGCTTTGAATTCGCTATACAGCTGAGCTGCCAGCGTTTTGTTGTGGCTGAGTACCAAGGTAGGCTTTTGTACTTGCTCAATTACATTGGCGATGGTAAAGGTTTTTCCTGAGCCGGTTACCCCGAGCAGTACCTGATAGCGGTCGCCACGACGTATACCTTCCACCAGCTGACGTATGGCATCCGGCTGGTCACCAGTGGGTTGAAAAGAAGATTCAAGTTTAAATGGCATATGGCCTTTTTTCAAAGGTCAAAGTTAGCTTTTAGCTTTTTCTTTTACAACGACAAACTTGTGTGTATAAGGGGCATTATTGCGGTGAACGATCAACAATATCTTGTAAGATGACTATTATTTACTGGAAATAGCATATTAGCCAAACATATCAATCACCTTTTTTATGCCCTGGGTTAGCCGGTCGATTTCTTCAAAGGTATTGTAAAATGAGAGGGACACTCTTACCGTGCCGTCAATATCGAAGAAATCCATAAGGGGTTGAGCGCAATGGGTACCTGTTCGGACAGCAATACCCAATTTGTCGAGAACCATGCCAGTGTCGTAAGGGTGAATGCCGTCAATCAAAAACGAGATGACGGGTCCTTTTTTGGGGGCAGTACCATAAAATTGAATGCGTTCGAAAGAGGATAATTTTTCCTTCGCATAGGCCAGGAGCTGGTTTTCATATTTTCCTACTTTGTCAAGACCAATTCGGGTAAGGTATCGTATGGCTTCGGCCAGGCCTATGGCACCGATAAAGTTAGTGGTACCTGCTTCAAATTTGAGCGGTAAGTCGTTGTAGGTAGTTTTCTCGAAAGTGACGCAATCGACCATATCCCCACCGCCCTGATACGGAGGCATTTCATTGAGCCATTTTTCTTTTCCATAGAGAATTCCAATACCCGTTGGGCCATAAATTTTATGACCCGAGAAGACAAAGAAATCGCAGTCGAGGGCCTGCACATCAATGGGTATATGCTGAACACTTTGTGCCCCATCTATCAGAACAGGAATATTGTGATTATGAGCTGTATCAATTATTTTTTCGATTGGATTGATGGTGCCCAAAACATTGGAAACATGCGTTACGGCTACCAGTTTCACCTTAGGAGTAAGTAGTTTCAGGTATTCATCAAATAATATTTCTCCTTTATTATCGATGGGTATTACTTTCAGGCGTGCACCTTTTCGTTCGCACATCATCTGCCAGGGAACAATGTTGGCATGATGTTCCATCGCAGAAATTACTATTTCATCCCCTTCTTTAACGAAACGCTCGCCAAAAGAGAAAGCTACAGCATTGATAGCAGCTGTGGTGCCACTGGTAAAAATTACTTCCTGCGAATACTGGGCATTAATAAATTGTTGCACCGTTTTCCGAGCTTCCTCGTACAGATTTGTAGATTGCTCGCTTAAGTAATGTACACCGCGGTGAATGTTGCTATTGAGATGGGTATAGTAATTGACAATGGTGTCGATAACGCATTGAGGTTTTTGTGTAGTAGCTGCATTGTCGAAATAGGCAAGAGGATACCCATGCACAATCTGATGCAGTATAGGAAAATCTTTACGGATGTGTTGTACATCAAAATCGACTGTGTACGTTCTGGTATCCATGGCAAATGAACTTCGAAGTGTTTAGTAACCGCAAAGTTCTAAATTTTGCGGAGAAAAATTTAAACGTAAGAACAAAAGTTGCTATCCGAGGGTAATCATGCAATTGTGACAACGTCCCAATTCTTTGCGCAACCTTTTATTGATAAGTTCTTCCATGCGGAAACGCAGGTCGCCAAGGGGGATGTTCTGTGTTACCTCGTAGGCAAAGGCAAATGTTAGCAGGAATTGAGCCTCCTGTGCACTAATGCCACGCGAACGCAGGTAAAACATGGCTTCGTCATTCACCTGCCCAGCAGTTGCCCCATGCGTACATTTTACGTCGTCGGCGTATATTTCGAGTTGAGGCCGAGCATTTACCTTAGCTTGTGGAGAAAGCAGCAGATTACTACACTTCTGATATGCAGAAGTTTTTTGTGCCTCACGATCTACGTAAATTCTTCCCGTAAATGCAGCATACGAGGTATCGTCGAGAATGCCTTTAAATAGCTGATTGCTCGTGCAATGTGGAGCAATATGTTCTATGAATACGCTATTGTCGATGTGCTGGCTGGCATCGGGCAGGTACAAACCATGTGTTTGGTTATCTGCGCCCTCGCCAGTAAGTTTTATGTTAAAATTATTCCGCACCATGCCCCCATGAAGCGTAAGTACTACCGAATGTACCTGGCTATTGCTTGCTTGATGAATATTGGTGGTAGTAATTGCAGTTGCTTTGTTGTTAACATTTTGTAGCATCGTTAATTTAAGGCTGGCATTTTGCTCTGCAAATATTTCTGTGGAAGTATTTGAAAGAAATTGTACAGACGATAGAGCATGATCGCATACAACCAGCGTAGCGGCTGCATTCTCTTCCAGCACAATCAGATTTCGTTGGGTGGCAAATAAATCGTTGTTGGCAATAAGCAGATTGATAAGCTGCAGGGGAAATGCGAGCGATTTGTTTTTAGGTACATAAATAAATAATCCATCGAGGAATAGTAACGAATTGAGCGAAAGAAGCCCATCGTTAGCCGTATAAGTTTTATTTAGGTATTTTGCAACTATCTCAGGTGCTTCGTGCATGGCTTGCCTGAGGCTGCCTACATAGGTGCCGTCGGGTTGCCAACCTTTAAAAATATTGTTCTGGTAATAAAAGCCATTGATTGTCAGCACTTCTTTCATGTCGAGCTGGGGCACGTCGCATTGAAAAATATCCTCGATCTTCAGGTTGAGCAGATTGGGCTTCAGGTAGAAGTCGTATTTTTTGTTGAACGATGGAAGAAGGTCGATGTATCGATATCGTTCCAGCTTATTGGTGGGGATTCCCAGGGTGCTGAAATCTTCCAGCGCTTGCTGACGAATGGGTTCCAGCAGCTGTGGCACATCTTCCGTAAAAAGTGCCTTATTGTTGAGATATACTCCGGTATAGGTTGGTATGAGGTTGTCTTCCATAGTGCTTGCTAACTTATTCTATTACTGTATCCACTTCCTTTTTTAGCCATTCATAACCTTTTTCTTCAAGCTCCAGCGCAAGTTCTTTACCCGCCGATTTTACAATTTTTCCATCGTATAGGACATGTACATAGTCGGGTACAATATATTCAAGTAAACGCTGGTAATGGGTAATGACGATGGTAGCTTTTTGCGGGGAATGTAATTTGTTCACGCCATTTGCTACAATGCGTAAGGCATCGATATCGAGCCCCGAATCGGTTTCGTCGAGAATCGAAAGTTTGGGTTCGAGAAGAGCCATCTGAAATATTTCGTTTCGCTTTTTCTCGCCTCCTGAGAATCCTTCGTTGACCGAACGCCCCGTCAGTTTAGCATCCATTTCCACGAGTTGTTGCTTTTCGCGCATCAATTTTAAAAAATCACCTGAGGATAATGGGGGCAATCCTCTATGTTTCCGTATCTCGTTTAAAGCCGTTCGCAAAAAGCTAATCATGCTTACACCAGGTATTTCCACCGGGTATTGGAAACTCAGAAAGATTCCTTCACGGGCACGTTCTTCGGGGTCCATCTCAAGCAAGTTTTTTCCTTCAAACCATATTTCTCCTTCCGTTACGTCGATGTAATCGCGACCCGTTAGCACACCGGCTAGCGTACTTTTTCCCGACCCGTTGGGACCCATGATGGCATGTATTTCTCCTGCCTTTACTTCCAGATTTATTCCTTTTAAAATCTCTTTTCCGTCAATACTTGCATGTAAATTCTTTATTACTAACATGGTTTTTCGTAATTAATTTTTAAAATACAATGAATCAATTGAATATACAATTTGTCAATCTGCCAGTTCAATCGGTTTATTCACCTTATCCAACACTTCCCTCGAGGCTAATTTGAAGAAGTTTTTGTGCCTCTACAGCAAATTCCATTGGTAATTGATTGAGCACTTCCTTGGCATATCCATTAATGATGAGGGCAACTGCATCTTCGGTCGAAATGCCTCGTTGGTTGCAGTAGAAAATTTGATCTTCACCAATTTTGGAGGTAGTAGCCTCGTGTTCGACAATAGCGGAAGGATTTTCTACCTCAAGATAGGGGAAAGTGTGTGCGCCACAATTGTTACCAATGAGTAGGGAGTCGCATTGTGAGAAATTTCGGGCATTTTCTGCAGTTTTCAGTATTTTTACCAGGCCGCGATAAGAGTTATTGCTTTTTCCTGCCGATATTCCTTTTGAAACAATACGACTACGGGTATTTTTGCCTATGTGAATCATTTTGGTTCCCGTATCGGCCTGCTGGTAGTTGTTGGTTAGTGCAACAGAGTAGAATTCGCCAACACTGTTGTCACCTCGCAGGATGCAGCTGGGATATTTCCAGGTAATGGCCGATCCGGTTTCAACCTGTGTCCACGATATTTTCGAGTTATTACCCTTGCATATGCCACGCTTGGTTACGAAATTGTATATGCCGCCTTTACCATTTTTATCACCGGGATACCAGTTTTGCACGGTCGAATATTTTATTTCGGCGTTATTGAGCGCAATCAATTCAACCACTGCGGCATGGAGTTGATTTTCATCGCGCATGGGCGCTGTGCAGCCTTCCAGGTAACTTACATAGGAATCGTCGTCAGCAATGATAAGGGTTCGTTCGAATTGTCCGGTATTGGCAGCATTAATTCTAAAGTAGGTCGAAAGTTCCATAGGGCATCGCACACCCTTGGGAATGTAGCAAAACGACCCATCGCTGAACACTGCCGAGTTTAGGGCTGCAAAATAGTTGTCGGTGTATGGTACAACGCTCCCCAAATACTTCTTTACTAAATCGGGGTGCTCGCGAATAGCTTCGCTCATACTACAGAAAATGATTCCTTTTTCGGCAAGCGTTTCCTTAAAGGTTGTTTTTACCGATATGCTGTCCATTACTGCATCGACGGCAACCCCAGCCAAATGTGCCTGCTCTTCGAGAGGAATCCCTAATTTGTTAAAGGTTTCCAACAACTCAGGATCAACCTCGTCCAGGCTATTATACCTGGGTTTTTTGCGCGGTGCCGCATAATAGATAATGTCCTGATAGTCGATGGGGGGAATTCTAAGATGTGCCCAGTTGGGCATGCTCATTTTTTGCCAGTGTCGAAAAGCCTTCAGTCGAAATTCTAGCATAAATTCGGGCTCTTCTTTTTTGGCCGATATCATTCGTATAATATCTTCGTTGAGTCCTTTAGGTATGGTTTCTATCTCGATATCGGTAACAAAGCCATATTTATATTCCGAACCGGTTACTTCCCTCAGTATTTCGTCCTGTTCCGCTGCCATAATATTGTCAATTTTAGTACTCTAATACCTATAACAATGACCAATGCAATTTGTTTAGAATTTTTCTAAATAATATTTACCATTTTAAAATTTGCTTAATAAGCTTGAAAATTTCAGTATTCTGGTGAGTGCCAGCAAATAGGTAGGCTTTAGGTCCATAGGCAAAAACTATAGTGGGCACAGCCGTATGGTCTGTAGAGACGAATTTGGTTTCAACTTTGCCCTGTTTTATGTCGCCTCCGGTTAACGCTACGCCTCCAGTTTCATGGTCGGCAATAACAATTACCAGTGTGTGTTTATCTTTTTGGGCAAATTCAAGCGCTTTGCTTACCGCTTTATCAAAGTCGATGGTTTCCGAAATCATGTATTCGGCGCTATTCTGATGTCCACCCCAATCGATCTGGGATCCTTCTACCATGAGCAGGAACCCATTTTTGTGTTGCGACAGAATTTGCAATGCTTTTTCCGTTGCCCGTGGTAAATAGTCGCCTCTTCCCAATGCTCCGGGCGGAAGATGGCTATCAGCCAGCAGACAAATCTGCTTATCTGATTTATCATTAAGGGAATCAAGCGAAAAGCTAAAACGATACCCTTTATTCCGCAAAATTTTACCTGGTGCTTGGGGTTGAAGCGTGTCGGAAAAATATTTTTGACCCCCGCCAATAACCAGGTTAATATTAGCCTTGGCAAGGTCTCTGGCGATAGCATCATTCTCCTGACGACTATTTACATGAGCATAAAATGCCGCAGGGGTTGCATGCGTAACCTCACATGTTACTACAATGCCAGTAGCCCAATCTTTTTCGTGGGCAATTTCAAAGATATTATTCAATTTATTGCCCTTTGGGTCAACACCCAGCGAGCCATTTTTCGTTTTTTCCCCGCAAGCAAAGGCGGTTGCTCCGGCAGCTGAGTCGGTGATGTAATTGTCTTCGGAATAGGTTAGCAGCAAACCCGTTACCGGAAACTGAAACATAGCCAGATTCCCCTGGGTACTGGTATATGCTGCGTAAACTTGCGACAATCCCATTCCATCGCCAATCATGATAATAACGTTGCGTACCTCCGAAGTTTCCTCCTGGGTCTGGCAACCTGCAAAAGAGGTTTCGAAGGTAATGGCTAATAATACGAGGATTTTGAAATATTTTAGTCTGAATTTTTTCATGACAGCATAATTATCTGTTATTCCTTTATTACTTTTGGGCTTCCGATTTTGTTTTGTATGCCAATGCATACATGCGGATTTGCTTAATCATGGAAAGTAATCCATTGGCTCGAGTGGGCGAAAGGTTTTCTTTCAGGCCAATGCGGTCGATAAAATATAAATCAGCATCAAGTATCTCGTCTGGCGTACGGTTCGATAACACTCTTATAAGAAGTGCTATAATGCCTTTGGTGATGATGGCATCGCTGTCGGCTGTAAAAATTACTTTCCCATTTTGAAGTTCGGCATTCAGCCACACGCGGCTCTGACAACCTTTTATCAAATACTCATTGGTCTTGTATTGCGGGTCGATCGGTGGTAGCTGGTTGCTTAATTCGATGAGATAATCGTATTTGGCCAGCCAATCATCAAATGCCGAAAACTCTTCTATTATTTGGTCCTGGACTTCATTGATTGTCATTGCTGTTAATTTTTGGCAAAGGTAGTGAGAAATCGGCAGAAATTATTTGAAATTTTCCTTATGTTTTGATTGAGGGATGTATGTGTGCATGAAAAAATAATCTATGCGATTATATTGCTTTTTCAAAAAAGATGTAAATTTGCAGCGTCGACTCCGTAGCTCAGCTGGTAGAGCAATTGACTCTTAATCAATGGGTCGAGAGTTCGAATCTCTCCGGGGTCACAATAAAGGGGACGAAATTCGTCCCTTTTTCTTTTATGAGCCGGATCCTGGCATAATTCTTATTTCCTGAATAATTAATTTAGTAAAATCCTTTTACATTAGCAGCAATTTAGCATCTTTTCGTGTCTGCCTATGTGAACACAGACTCATAACATGCTAATTCCATCCGGCCGTTTAGAAATGCTTAAGAATTATATTTGGATGATGATAATTCCTCACACCACCTTACAGTACCAATATCCTTTATGAGGTGAGGGAGAAAGCGGATGTGTAGCTATTATTCCACCACCGGTCGATAAATCCAATACTTTCCTTTTTTAATATTTTTGAGCACTAACCGACTTACCCCCACTGTTCGTCCCGAAAAACTTGTATTCTGGTGGGCAATCTGATAGTCGCCTGGAGCATTTACACGGTACACAATGGCAGTATGCTGCCCCATTGTTTCTTTGGAAATACTCACCGAGCCATCGTCGTGATGGGTTATGGTCTCCACCAATACGTCCTTGAACTGGATAATATCGCCTGGATAAATAGTATCTTTTTTCGGATCGAGTAATTTGCCATATTTAAATTGATGGTCCCATTTGGCATTGATGCGAGTCAGCGCTTGATTGGCTAAATCCCAACATTCTCCGCGGTCGACTTTTTTGCCAATGACCGACTCTACATATTGAATTACTGCTCTATTTAGAGGGGGTAATGTGTCCTGAGCAATAATCCTGACACTGTTCCCAGCTACAACATAAGTAAGCAATATCATCGAGAGTAATACGTGCTTTTTCATATGCGTAAAATTTTATGTTATTCAGATACTATTTTTGTGCCAAATTGTTGTTTTTGTTGTTTGCTATAAAAGTCGCATACCGACGTAAGTCCGCAAATGCTACAGTTGGGTTTTCGGGCCATACATACATATCGTCCGTGTAGAATAAGCCAGTGATGCGCATCGGCCAATACTTCCGGTGGAAAATGTTGCATAAGCTGTTTTTCACAGCTTAGCGGAGTAGTGGCATTTTTTACCAGCCCTATGCGTTTCGATACCCTGAATACATGGGTATCAACTGCAATTACAGGTTTACCAAAGAGCACAGAGGCCAATACGTGGGCAGTTTTTCGTCCAACACCTGGTAGCTGTTGAAGCACTTCAGGATCTTCGGGTAATTGTCCGTTAAATTCGTTGACCACTTTTTCGGCCATGGCTTTTAAATGTCGAGCTTTATTGTTGGGGTAGGAACAACTTTTAATGAGTTGAAAGATTTCCTCTACCCTGGCTTCCGAGAGTGCCCTAAAATCTGGGAAACGCTGAAAAAGAGCGGGTGTAATCAGATTTACCCGTTTGTCGGTACATTGTGCCGAGAGGATAACTGCCACAATTAGCTCGTAACCATTGCGATGTTGGAGCTCGGTTTTTACCACCGGCATCTTCGCCCGAAAATACTGAATGACAGCATTATACTTTTTATCCAGTTGATCCATCGTTAATTTTCTGCCTGGAAAATCGCTTGATATACTTCTTCTAAATGTGCTCCTCGGGAGCCCTTAATTAAAACATAGCTGTTGCTAATTTTGTTTGCGTTTAAATAATGAATTAACGAAATATTATCTTCGAAAAATAAGGCTTTTTGACTATTGACAGGATGGTATGCTTTACCCACTAAGAAGATTCTATCGAAGGGATATTTTTCTGTAAGTTGAATAATTTTTTGATGTTCTACTTCACTTTCTGGTCCAAGTTCTTTCATTTCGCCAAGGATGATCACTCTGGCAGAATCTTCAACAGCCATCTGGGCAAAGTTCTCAATGGCATTTTCCATACTCGAGGGGTTGGCGTTGTAAAAATCGCAAATAATTCGATTGGTGCCATGTTGCACTAGCTGGGATCGGTTGTTTTTGGGTTGATACGATTCAATGGCGTCCACAATTTTAAGACTGTCTACCCCAAAAGTTAATCCAAAGGATACAGCAGCCATGGCATTTTCAAAGTTATATTTACCAAATAGAGCAGTCCTAACCGCATATTCGTTGCCGTTGTAATCGTAGAAGGAAAACGACATGAAGGGGGAATCGTTATTCTCGTGGCAATAGCCTCGAATATTTGCCGAAGGTGAATGCCCGTATGAAATGGTCTGGCATTTAAGCTTTTCGACTTGTTGTTTTAATAATTGATTATCGATGGAAAATAATATTGTCCCTTTTTGTGCATCGACAAATCGGTAGAGTTCTGTTTTTGCCTGAATTACGCCTTCGAATGATCCAAAACCTTCGAGATGTGCTTTGCCGATGTTGGTAATCAAGCCATAGTTGGGTTGAGCAATCGAACATAAAAAATCAATCTCGCCGATGTGGTTGGCTCCCATTTCTATAATGGCAATTTCAATATCGGGCTGAATTGCAAGTATGGTAAGGGGTACGCCTATGTGGTTGTTCAAATTACCCTTGGTGGCATACGTTTTATACTTTTTTGACAGTACCGCATTTATAAGTTCCTTGGTTGTGGTTTTTCCATTGCTGCCTGTAATTCCGATGAAAGGTATTTTCAGCTGTTGTCGATGAAAACGGGCTAGTTCCTGTAGGGTGGCAAGTGTATCCGAAACCAGGATATACTGAGGGGTTGGTTTGAGATAGGTAGCGTTATCAATTACCACATAGGCTGCACCCTGCTGAAGAGCCTGGTCGGCAAAGGCATTTCCATCAAACTTTTCACCCTTTAAGGCAAAGAAGATACATCCTTCGGGCAATACACGTGTGTCGGTGGAAATCTGCGGATGGTTAAGGTATAGTTGATACAATTCGGATATGTTCATAAAGGCGACTTTTAAATATTGGATAGAAAAAAAGCCTCAACAATTTGAGGCTTTTTTATGTGTTGTGGTCCATTTGTTAATTATTTAATTCCTGCTGGGCTTCCCACGAAGGTCATAGCACAGCGAAATCCGAGATCGTCTTTTGAGCTATTTTCGTCGAGGAAACGACGTGTACCAGGACTCAGCCAGTATGCCCGATCTTTCCATGATCCTCCTTTATATACTCTTACATTGTCGTTAATCAGCGACGACATATCTTGCTGGCTTTGCGCATACATGCGGGTTGAACCGCCCATGGTTTTATCGTCCTGCGAGGTCGAATAATCGAGGCTCGAAGCTACATCACCATCGAGATAGTTTCGATAATCGGCCTGGGTATAATTCCGACGTCCTGCAGCGCTTTCAGGCGAAATAGGTTTGTATTTTAAACGACCTAGACTGTCCTTAGGAGCAATGTTACCTTCTTCGTCCCGTTCGGGTTCCATGAACACGTTCCCACGGAAGGGGCGGAACTCATCCATATCTTCCAGTGATAGAGGACGATATACATCGAGTACCCATTCGCTTACATTGCCAGCCATACCATACAATCCATAGTCGTTTGGCCAGTATGCTTTTACGGGAGCAGTAATTTCAGCATTGTCATTCAGATCGCCTGCCGTACCCATGTAGTCACCACGGCCGCGAACAAAATTGGCACGCATTTTCCCTCGATATTTTGCTTCATCGTTGCGAAGGGTATGTCCATTCCATGGATACAAACGACGTTCATAAACTCGTTCGTCGAAGCTGTTGCCAATAAGTGCAAAGGCAGCGTATTCCCACTCAGCTTCCGTTGGCAAACGGTATTTTGGGAAAAGGATTCCATCTTCAATGGTGACTTTTCTTTCAACACCAGCAGGTGTGGTCAAGGGATTATCACCGGCTAATGGTTCGAATTGACCAGCCAGATAAGCATCGGTATTGAAATTTTCTTTGCCAACCTGCTGTGGGTCGAGTTTAATTATACCTTTTTGGTAGAGGACCAATTCGTTGACCCTGTCGGTACGCCATGCGCAGTAGTCGTTAGCCTGTACCCAGCTTACCCCTACCACTGGATATTCGTTGTAGGCAGGATGCCGGAAGTAATATTCTACATAAGGCTCGTTATATGCCAGTTTGCTTCTCCAGCATAGCGTGTCGGGTAATGCTTTTTTGTAAACTGCAGGATATTCGGCAAATACACGCATAAGCCAGAAAAGATATTCACGATAATCGACATTTCGAACTTCTGTCTGGTCCATCCAGAACGAAGATACAGTTACTCTTCGAGGCTGATTATTCCAGTCGAACATGAGATCCTGTTCTACTCGTCCCATGGTAAAGGTACCGCCTTCGATGAATACAGTTCCTGGAGGGGTCTGAATCTCATATTCGGTGTTTACCTGGAATCCTCCAAACTCCTCATTGTTATATTCCCATCCTGTTGTAGAAGAAACAGTTCCACTTTTTGTGATGTCTTCCTTTGAACCACAGGCATAAAGGAAGATACCCACCACTCCTACCCATGCAAATTTGTACAGCGCTTTCATGATAATTTGCGTGTTTATATGATTATTCAAATTTAGTACTAATTTTTTAAAGGTACAAATCTATAATAATAAAAATAAATTTTCACTATTCCGTTACAAATTTAGGGCAGGGAACAGGGCCATATCGTTGACGCGTTGGATCGGGCGGAAAGGTTCTTGTAAGGGTAACCTCATGCGCACCGGTTAAAGGCATCATGTTTTTTAGCGAAAGCATATTGTAATCGTAACTATAGCCCAACTGCCAACTACCTAACGTAACGCCAAGGGCAAAAATTGTATTGGTAACCTGCAAAGGTACATTGGTGCGGACAAAAACTCCTGCTAATATGGTTTCATAGCGCACGCCAAGTCCGTAATTTACATACAATGATGGACCCTGTTTCTGGACAAGAAGAGCAGGAGATACAATGTATGTTCGGGAATTGATTACTCGTGGATTAAAAACCTTGAAATTTCTCGAATAGTAAAGGCTAATTTTCATGGGCGAAGGAACAAAAGTTGGGTTAACTTTTAAATAGCCTGAGTTTAGATGATCAACCGATAATCCCCATTGCGAAAACCTCGAATAGGCAAGTATTCCTACCCCTACATCGGGTTGCGTGGTGGTATAGCTGGGTAAGTTTGCGTTTACGCTACTTGCATTAACCCCAAAAAAATTGAAAGATGTTTGTAAGCCAGCCTGTACTGTCCAGTTGTAATTGATGATGTATCGACGTGAGTACATCAGATCAACCTTTGTACTGTTGATTATGCCTCCAGATATATTGTCGCGTATAATGTTGATTCCTAATCCACCCTGTATCGATTTGATATATTGATCATAACTCCCTTGATAGGTAACAAACGTGCTCCCAAAAGCCGGCCATTGATTACGGTACGATAGGAAAATCCTCGGGTCATTAGCGGATCCAGCATTGGCAGGATTTAAGTATATGGCATTATAAAAAAACTGGGAAAATAAAGGGTCCTGTGCTAAAACGGTTTGAAAAAATCCCCAAAATACAATTAAGATGCTGATAATAAATTTTTTATATCGATGTCTGACCATGTCCATCAACTGTTAAAAAATAATAATGCAAGATATACGTTTTTTTCAAAGTTAAGTTTAATGTTGCAAAAAAATAGTTTAGCCTGACTTGTGAAATTTGTGCTATTATTGTCGACGTAAATGAATTTTTGAAACTTAAAATATTTTATAATAGTCGGAACAAGCATGCATGTCTCGATTGTAAAATTGTGGTCAAGCAAACAAGAGAAATCATTTTTGTACTTCTCTTTGTTTTTGTATCGTAGTACATTACATGCTCGTTTTGTGTTAGGCATATGAATCATATGTTGTATAAACTTATAATTTTTTTGACTGAGAAATATATGAAATTTTTTGCTATTTCAAATTTTTTGCTCGTAATTTTTGCTACAATATGTCAATTGGAAGCCAAAACAATCGAACTAACATGGAATTTAGCAGATTCGGTGCATTTGAAATTCTCGGGCAGTCAAGTTATTCCCGAAGAGAAAAATATTCCTTACTATATCGAATCGTTTTATAATGATAGTCCGATACAGATAAAGATTGTCAATATTCGAACTCGCATTATACCTGGCGATTTTTCATATTATCAGTGGCCCGATACTTTTTCGTGGAAAGTGTATACAGGTATCAGTCGTGGTAAATATTTTTATCAGCTGATGCTTTTACCAATACGTAGGTTAGCCGATGGAAGGATTGAGGTTATTACTTCGTTTGATATTTTTACTCAAGTCCAGAAAGTTGCGCTAAGTGACAAAGTAAAATCCTTGAATTATTCATCTGGTTCGGTATTGCGTACTGGACGTTGGTACCGTATGAAAATTACGCAAGACGGTATTTATCGGATAACCTATACCCAGCTGAAGAATTGGGGATTTACTAATTTTAACCAGATTCAGGTGTTTGGTAATTCTGGAGGAATGCTACCGTTCAACACCCAACTTCCCCACCGGGATGATCTTACGAAAATACCTGTTTACGTTGATAAGGGTAATGATGGGATATTTAATGAAGGTGATTACATTTTATTTTTTGCCCAGGGGCCTCATATCTGGCAGTTCGATGTCGCAAAGCACCACTTTTATCATCAAAAGCATCGATATTCCGACTATAATTATTATTTTATTACCGATGGTCAAGGCACGACTGTTGAAATAGGAAAAGCATCTTATCAGCCCGACAAATCATCATTCCTTGAAATAAGTACTTTTGATGATTATCAGTTTTTTGAGTCGGATGAGGTAAACTTCCTTCATTCGGGTGCAGTATGGTATGGGCATGTTATTTCGAACCAGACTTCCAGGATTTTTACCACCAACTTTCCTAATCCTGATCTATCGTCCCCAGTATTTGTATATTACGATATACTTTCTGTGGCAAACACACCCGGTAGTTTTACTTTTTCGATAGGAAATACAACAATTAACAAGACAGCCAATAACAGTGCAAGGAACACTTATGTTCCTGTGAAAGATACTTTTCTGACCAGTCTTACCAACAGTACGTTTAAGCTAACGTTGAGCTACAAAAATAATAGTTCGGCTGATGCCCTGGGATATGTGAATTACATTGGGGTGAATGTGGTAAGAAAACTTACCTATACGGGTAGTCCCATGTTGTTTCGTACTGCAAAAACATACAAAGCGGGCAAAACGGTTAAATATTTGATAGAGAATGCCGGTAATGATCTAATGGTCTGGGATGTTACTGACCCAACAGCCCCGGCTTATGTTGAAACTACCAGTGAAAATGGGAAAATGGTGTTTTTTGCGCCGTCTGATACACTTCGGCAATTTATAGCTTTTTCAAAACAGGGCAGCTTTCTTTCTATTGATGAGGCAGTATCGGTGCCCAATCAAAATATCCACGGTGAAAATGTTCCGGATATGATTATTGTTGCTCCGACGGATAGTGGGATACTTGAACAGGCTATACGGCTGGCTAATTTTAGAAAAAGTAATGATGGACTCGATGTGTTAGTAGTGACCACTCAACAGGTGTACAATGAGTTCTCTTCGGGGGTGCGCGATGTTTCTGCTATTCGTAATATGGTGAAAATGTTTTACGACCGTAATCCCGAAAAAATGAAGTACCTGTTACTATTTGGTAAGGGAACCTATGCGAATAATATGGATAATCCTAACAACTATAACTTGATACCTACCTATCAATCGGCCGAATCGCTTAATGAAGCAGGATCGTATGTTACCGATGATTTTTTTGGTTGGATGAACTGGGGCACTAACGAATGGTCGAATTTACTCGATATTGGTGTGGGACGGCTGCCGATTCGCAATGCCAGCGAGGCTAAAATAGTTGTCGATAAGCTGATTAACTATGTGAATCCGCAGTATGATGGCGACTGGAAGAGTATTCTTACTTTCATTGGTGATGATGAGGATGCAAATACGCATATCAATCAGGCCGACGATTTGGCTACCATGGTTGAAAACGATTATCCTTATTTCCAGATACGTAAGATATATTTGGATGCTTATACGCAAACATCTACTTCCATAGGCGATCGCTATCCTGATGCGAATGCTGCCTTGAATAGTCAGATTAACACTGGAACGCTCATAGTCAATTATACAGGGCATGGAAGTCCTATACAGCTTGCTCACGAGGATATAATTGACGTAAGCATAATTCGTAGCTGGAAAAATCTCAATCGACTTCCCCTATTTGTCACTGCTACCTGTTCCTTCAGCCGATTCGACGATGTGGATTTACAATCGATGAAGACCATAGTTTCGGCTGGGGAAGAAATATTGCTCAATCCAATGGGGGGGGGTATCGGATTACTAACAACTACCCGACTTGTCTATGCCTCGGACAACTATGTGCTAAATCGAGCTTTCTATCGATATGTGTTTAAAAAAGACTACACTGGACGATTATTGCGATTGGGGGATATTATGCGTTTGACAAAAAATGAAGCCTTTTATACAGGGATTAATCGACTCAATTTTACACTGCTTGGTGACCCGTCTATGGTTCTTGCATATCCCAAGGAAAATTATATACGTATCGATTCAGTTTATTCCGAAGAACTTATCCAAAGCGACACCATTCGTGCGCTCGATCGGGTATGGGTAGCTGGTCATTACGCCGATCATAATGAAAATCCTTTGCCATATAATGGGGTTCAATATGTAACTGTTTTTGATAAAGCGGATACATTAACTACTTTGGGAAATGACCCTGAATCCTATCCAAGGAACTTTGCACAAAGACAGAATATAATTTTTCGGGGCAAAGTTGAAGTTCGTGAGGGAAAATTTTCATTTCAGTTTCCCGTTCCTAAAGACATACGCTATAATATGGGACGGGGAAAAATAGTTTGCTATGCACTCGACACCTATCCTCAGAGTTATGGGGGTGCGTATGAAGGCTTTTGGGTGGGGGGCGTATCGCAACATATGGTTGAGGATAGGGAAGGCCCTCGTATTCGAATTTTTATGAACGATACCAACTTTGTAGAAGGGGGTATTACCGATTCCAACCCCCGATTGCTGGTAAAACTATATGATGCAAATGGGATTAATGCCACCGGAATCGGAATA
Organism: Bacteroidota bacterium; assembly: GCA_029550865.1. Lineage (GTDB taxonomy): Bacteria > Bacteroidota > Bacteroidia > Bacteroidales > DTGW01 > JAKPGM01. Next base: position 86,138 of record JAKPGM010000021.1, read on the forward strand.
GGTCACGATATTTCTGCTATTCTCGATAACGACATACGTCAACTGTTTGTGCTGAATGACTATTATCAAAGCGACCTGAATGATTTTCGAAGTGGTAGCGTGATATTTCCCTTAACAGGCCTAACGGTTGGCGAACATCAGATTAAAGTTACTGCTTATGATATTTACAACAATTATAGTGAGGCGTTCTTAAACTTCAGGGTTATCAATGATAATACCCTGAAAATTGAACGGGTATATAATTATCCCAATCCTATGCGCGACTATACCAACTTTGTGATTGAGCACAACTGGCCTAACCGCTATGTTACGGTTGGTATAGATATTTATTCGTTTACAGGAGAAAAAATTGCAACATTACAATATCAGGGTACATTTGAAGGATATGTAACTCCACCCATCCGTTGGAATAAGAATAGTAGTGGTGGAAGTGCCGGTACAGGTCTTTATATCTATAGAGTTACGATGAAAGATAAGGATGGAAACACAGCTGAAAATTATGGAAAATTGTTAATAGTTCGCTAGTAACTAAAATTATTATATTTGTCACCATAAAAATTTTTGAATCCATGTCGATGATAAACAGAAATTTGTTCGCTTTAGCTTTGATTTGTGTGTCAGGACAATATGTTTTAGGGGCCGATCCGGTGAATGGGAACCCTACTCTTGGCCAGGAATATTCGAGAAGCTATAATGTAATTCAAACGCCAGTGCCTTTTCTTAACATTGCGCCCGACTCAAGGGCTGGTGCGATGGGTGATCTTGGGGTTGCGACTTCGCCCGATCTCAACTCTTTGCATTGGAACCCTGCAAAGTATGCATTTTTAGATGATAATGCCGGGGTTTCAACCACTTATTCCCCCTGGCTTAAGAATTTAGCGCCAGATATTAAACTGTTGTATCTTACCGGGTTTAAGCGGGTAGATAAACAGCAAACAGTTGCTTTCGGACTTCGTTATTTTACGCTTGGTTCCATTACATTTACCGATGAAAACAATCAATTCATTTCCAAGCAAAATCCTAATGAATTTACCCTCGATGCTTCCTATGCACGTCTTTTCTCGGATAGAATGTCAGGGGGTATTACATTCCGATACATTGTCAGTGACCTTGCTAAAGGAAGTACGGTGAGCGGTCAAACCGTTAAAGCAGGTACCTCTTTTGCTGCTGATCTCTCGTTGTATTACCATTCCCCTATTAAGTTTAGTAATAATGAGGGTGAATGGGCTTTCGGGGTAAATATTTCGAATATCGGGACTAAGATATCCTATACCGACGGTGAAAGAAAAGATTTTATACCTACCAACTTGCGTGTGGGAACCTCTTTCAAGGTTAATCTCGATAATTACAATAGCCTGATGGTAGGGGTTGATTTGAATAAACTGCTTGTTCCTACACCCCCTATTTATAAGGTCGATTCTACAGGCAATTTTGTTGTCGATGCAAACGGCAACCGTGTAATTGAAAAAGGGATGGACCCCAATGTATCGGTCGGGCAGGGCATAATCCAGAGTTTTTATGATGCTCCAGGCGGACTGGAGGAAGAATTGAAAGAAATTATGCTTTCCATCGGTGCAGAATACTGGTACATGAATCAGTTTGCCATTCGAGCAGGTTATTTCAATGAGGCAGCCATGAAAGGTAATCGTAAGTACGCAACGGTGGGGGTAGGGTTAAGGCTCACGCTCATTACTCTCGATTTTTCGTATCTTATTCCCCGGGGTGGACGTAATAATCCTTTGGCTAACACGGTCCGTATTACTGCTTCTGTCGATATAGGAAATGTTCAGCGTACAAAAAAATGATGCGTGTAGGCTTCGGTTTTGATGTTCATCCTTTGGTCGAAGGTCATAGACTTTGTCTGGGAGGAATAGAAATACCTCATACAAAAGGGACTTTAGGGCATTCCGATGGGGATGCCCTCATCCATGCTATATGCGATGCCCTGCTGGGCGCGGCTGCATTGGGAGACATCGGAATGCATTTTCCAGATAATGCAGCTGAATTTAAAGATATCGACAGTAAAATTCTGTTGAAACGCACCGTTGCTCTTTTACTACAACATAATTTTGGTATTGGAAATATCGATGTTACCGTGTGTTTGCAACGTCCCAAAATTGCACCTTTTATACCCCATATGCGTGCAACGCTGGCTCAGGTCATGCAAATTTCAGAAAACCAAATTTCTATAAAAGCTACTACAACAGAAAAATTGGGCTACATTGGACGAGAAGAAGGGGTATCGGTTTATGCGGTGGCACTGATTCGACCGCTAACAAATGCTTAACATCTTTCTGAATCACTATTAACCGACAAAGTTAGAATTTTCAACTTTTTGTTTTGCAAAAAATTGATATACAACTAAATAGAATACAAAGGGGTGTCAATTAAAAAAACTACCCCTTTATTTAGAATATCGATAATTGGACCACAGGACTTTTATTTTTTGTTTTTTTCTTTTTAACATAGGTTCTACGGCAATTTTCAACTACCCAGAAAACCTCCAGGTGG
>JAKPGM010000023.1 GCA_029550865.1 Bacteroidota bacterium
AATGTGGCATCTACTCCATTTTCTGAAGCTTCTTTTATAATTTTTAGCTTCTCTTCCGTTGTAAATTTTCTCTTTTTCATGTCCATAAAAGTATAGTTTTTTTTCTATACTTTAGTCTGATTTTCTAGGGGGCTAATCCAAGTACACTGCTCAGAACAAAGCAGAAGAAATTAGGCGATGGTACGAGACCGAACATAATGCGATATCATTTTTCCAGCAAACCACTTTTTTTTCAAGGGGGCTGTATGAATATGTACATAATCCAAACGATACCAGGCTTAAGAAACAAATAGAAGAGCGGTTGAAGGCTTCAAATCGAAACGGAAGATATGCCAACATATTTATTATCGATACTACAGCTAATGTGATTTTTTCGCTCGAAAAAGAAGAACAATACTTTGACAAGGATACCCGAACTGCTATTCGTGAATCATTTATACAAAACAAAATAAGTTTTGTTAACATTTATCAACATAGCAAGCACCATGCGTATTTCATGGAATTTGTAGTTCCTATTAGTCTTGCCGGTCAGAAAACACCTTTCGTTTCCCTGTTATTTCGCATTCGTCCCGAGAATGGTTTATTTCCTTTACTCGATAAATGGCCTCTATTGAGCTACTCGGCACGCATTTACCTTGTACGTACTACCAATGATATGCTGGTTATCCTAAACAGGAAGTATAATGATTCACTGCTTGAACTGCCCCTGAATAGCCATTATGCCGAAGTTATGGCCTTCCATCATCCCGAAAAGGTGATTGATGGGATAGATTATCGCAAAAATAATGTTTCAGCCGTTACAATTCCTATTGATAAAATGGGATGGTACCTGCTGGTTAAAGTTAGCCAGGATGAATTATATGCTCCGTTGATTAATAGACGAAACGTTTTCGTTTTGCTTACCATGGCCATCGTTATACTTATAACTATTGGATATAGGCTGTTACAAATTAATCAGGAGAAATTTTATTTCAAAAAACTTTTGCAAAAGGAACAGAGCTGGAATAATCAGCTGAAAGAATACCGGACAATCCTGTATAGCATAGGGGATGGAGTAATTACTACCGATCGTGAAGGTAATATTACCATGATGAATGCTGTAGCAGAGCAATTGACGGGTTTTACGGAACAAAATGCTCTCAGGCAGCCTCTTACGAGCATTTTCAGGATAGCCAATGAATATACGCTCGAACCTGTTGAAACGCCTATTGAAAAAGTAATTCGTGAAAAACGGGTAATAGGACTCGCCAATCATACCGTATTAATTGCAAAGTCGGGGGAAATCATCCCCATTGTCGATAGTGGTGCACCTGTCATTGATGAATTTGGAAATATTCAGGGGGTTGTGCTTGTTTTTCGCGACCAGCGGGAAGAAAAGCAAAAGGAAGCTTTGCTTCGTAATACCGAACACCAATACCGAACACTTTTTGAGGCAATCCCGGATGGTATTGCCCTGCATGAGTTACTTTTTGATGAGAAAGGCCAACCTATCAACTATCGAATAATCACCGTCAATAAGCGATATGAAGAAATATTTAGCATTTCGAGGGATAGGGCTATCAACGCATTAGCAACTGATCTTTATGCTGCCGCCGAACCACCCTATCTCGATATATACGCAAAGGTAGCTATGGAAGGAAATCCCATTGAGTTCGAAACTTTTTTCCCATGGCTCAATAAATATCTTCGCATCTCTGTTTATTGTCCCGAGAAAAATAAGTTTGCGGCTGTGTTCCAGGATGTGACTGAACAAAAACTCCTTGAAACAGAACGTTTTCGTTTGCTCAATATGCTCGAAAATAGCATCAACGAAATTTATGTATTCGATTATAACAACTGGCATTTTGAATATGCTAATCGAGGAAGTCTTCGAAATACAGGTTATTCGATACAGGAATTGATCGAAATGACCCCATTGGAATTATTGGAAGGAATTAGTAGAGAAGATTTTAATCAATTGCTAAAACCTTTAAAAACCGGAGAAAAGCAAACCATTACTTTTGAAGCCTTTCACCGACGAAAGGATGGTAGCCAATATCCGATTGAGGCACAAATACAAATTCAGCAGGAACGCAACCACAAGGTATTTTTGTCCATTATCAGCGACATTACTGAGAAAAGAAAATACAAGCAAGAACTTGCTGTTGCGGAACAAAAATATACCGAACTATTCAACTCAATTACCGAAGCCATATTTATTCATGATATACAAACGGGTGATATCATTGATGTCAACCAGTCGGTAGTTAATCTATACGGTTACAGTTCCAAGCAAGAAGTCATTGAGCAATGTAATATTGGAACCCTGAGCGACTCTGAACGAGATTATACCCAGGAAAAAGCGCTTGCACTTATCCAAAAAACTGTGCAAGAAGGTCCACAACATGTTGAATGGCTTGCCAAAAAGAAAAATGGGGAGACATTCTGGATGGATTTATTGCTGAAAAAAGTCTGCCTGGGGCACACCGACTACGTTATTGCTACAGGCAGAGATATAACGCTGGAAAAACAGATCAGACTTGCTTTGGATGAAAGCAATGAACGATTTCGACTGGCCTTTTTAACGAGTCCCGACGCGGTAAATATCAACCGAATGTCGGACGGACAGTATGTAGAAGTCAATGAAGGATTTTGCAAGATTACCGGCTATACCCGCGAGGAAGTTATTGGCAAGACTTCCCTTGAACTTAACATCTGGGTTAACCCCGACGACCGTGCAAGGTTGGTTAATGAATTAAAAGAAAAAGGCTACTGCGAAAACTTTGAGGCTCAGTTCAGATGTAAAGACGGCAGAGTAATAACAGGGCTTATGTCGGCACGAATCATCATGCTCAAAAATGTGCCACATATCCTCAATATCACGCGCGATATTAGCTCGAGAATTGAAATGGAAAAACAATTGATAGAAGCAAAAAACAAAGCCGAAGAAAGCGATAGACTTAAAACAGCTTTTCTACACAATATTTCGCACGAAATACGTACCCCCATGAATGCTATCATGGGATTTGCCGACCTATTGAAAAACGAGGAACTTGCTCCTGAACGTCGCGCAAAATACCTCGACATTATTATCAATAGCTCCAAACAACTTTTAAGCATTGTAAATGATGTGCTGGAAATATCTCGCCTGGAAAGTCGCACGGTTCCATTACACTTTAGCACTTTCAACCTTAACCATCTGGCGGAAGAATTATACCACCTATTTTTACCACGCATTAGAAATTTACAATTTAGTTTTCACTGTGGCTTAGCAACCGAAAAAGCTTTTATTGAAGGTGATAAAGAAAAAATTAACCAGATACTCACCAACTTGCTTAACAATGCCCTTAAGTTTACTCGGGAAGGAAGCATTGAGTTTGGCTACAATATTGAAAATGATAACCTGGTATGGTATGTAAGGGATACTGGAATGGGTATACCCGAAAATGAACAGGATAAAATTTTTGAACGATTTTATCAGGCCAATCTTGCCATTGCTCAACTCAAAGGGGGGAGTGGATTGGGACTTAGCATTGTGAAAAATCTGGTTGAACTGATGGGTGGACACATCTGGCTTGAGTCGGTCCCTGGACAAGGGAGTACGTTTTATGTAAAACTACCCTATAAGCCAGCAAAAAGCAAATTAACTACGCATACTCCTCTGCCAGTATCGCTTCAAGATCTTTATATTCTGGTTGTTGAAGACAATATTTCCAATTTCGATCTGATAGAACACCTTCTGACCCAGCATGGGGCACGTATCAGCTGGGCAAAAACAGGTGCCGAAGCACTTGAAAAAATTCGTGCAAATCGTTACAATCTTGTGCTCATGGATATTAAACTACCTGAAATGGATGGGCTTACAGCTACCCGACTCATTAAACAAAACAATCCACATCTGCCTGTGATTGCAGTTACGGCTTACTCAACCCCTGAAGACCGACAAGAGGCTCTGGATGCTGGCTGCGATGCTTTTTTAACTAAACCAGTAGAAAAAAATGCTTTACTCGATATTATTCAGGCACTATCTCAATCGGCGTATCAATAATGGAAGAAAAAATGGAGATTTGTTCAAGCATGATTTCATCCTCTGCGCTACAGTGCCATTTTATTTTAATTTCCCCACCTTCATCATAATTAATTTTGTCGACAAGGGAAAACATATGCATCAAAATGCGGTTGGTTTCGCTATTTAAGTACTCCAACTGGATGTGAAGCTCGCGAATGTTTCGGGATGCAATTTGCAGAATGTTTAATTGCTGTACCAATCTATTCCACCAATCCTGCTGGTTTAGCTCGATGGAACGTCCACGAATTACCAGCCGACCTTCTTCAAAGTACGCAGCCGGCAAAGTCTTTGTCCCCTCTACCAATACTGCTCTGTTTTTCATGTTTTGTTGTTAGTTGGTTAATTTTAATGTAAAGGTAAAGTTAGGAGTGTCATATTTACACTAATTTATGGGTGATTTTCCTTAGACCACTCCGATGACTTTCGTCACTAATTATCAAATAATTATGTAGTACGTTGCAAGGCTTGACCAACAGCGCAGTGAACATTGTTTTCGTTTACATTCCATAATTTTTTTCATTATTCGCCTGACATTGGGTAGCTTTTACCTAAAATTTCTTGCCTTACTCAGGTTACAGAGTTTTTTAGTGCTTTTATTGACTTTATGGGTTAAAACTTTTTCTGTGATGCAATTGTGGCGATACCGCTAAGTTTATGCAATGGATTTGGAAAAATATACCGATATTTGAGCAAAATACTTCTACTATGAGCGACGTCGACTATGTCATTGAATTAAATGATGCTGTGATAAGTCACGACGACCATCTGGTGTTATCCGACGTGAATTTTACAGTATCGAAGGGCGAATTTGTTTATCTGATTGGGAAAGTGGGAAGTGGAAAATCTTCTTTGATTAAAACCATCAATGCCGAAATTCCCTTGCAAAGGGGAACGGGCAGGGTAGTGGATTTTTTATTGCACAAGTTGAAAAAACGACAGATTCCGTATCTGCGACGGAAACTCGGGATTGTTTTTCAGGATTTTCAACTGTTGATCGATCGCAGCGTGTATCACAACCTTGCTTTTGTGTTAAAAGCAACCGGCTGGAAGAATAAAAAGGATATCGATCGTCGAATTGGCGAAGTATTGGATATGGTTGGACTGAGCACGAAAGGATACAAAATGCCCCACCAGCTTTCGGGAGGCGAACAACAGCGTGTGGTGATAGCCCGTGCACTGCTCAATAATCCTGCCATCATCCTCGCCGATGAGCCCACCGGTAATCTCGATCCTGATACTTCCTCAGAAATTGTGCGACTCCTGCACGAGATTAAAGATAGTGGTTGTGCAGTGATTATGGCAACGCACAATTATACTTTCCTGAAAAAATTTCCTGCCCGTGTGGTACGTTGTGAAAATGGAAAGTTGGTGGAATGGGGAAGCAATAACCAGGAAATCGACTTCGAAACGCTTATGATGTAATTTTTTGCTATGCAAAAAGTGCTTTTTCTGGCTGCCTGGTATCCAGTACGATTCGACGCGATGATAGGTTTATTTGTGAAGCGTCATGCCGAGATAGTTGCATTGCAGCGTCGGGTCGCCGTGCTTCATATCACCGCCGATGATACCAACCAAAAAATAATTGAGCTGGATGTTCAGCAGATTAATAGGGTTTTTACCGTTATTGTTTACTATAAGAATGTTGATACAGGTTTTCTGTTATTAAACAGGCTTTGCAAGGCCGTGTTGTGGTTGTGGTCATTTTTTAGGGGTATTCGAATCGTTATACGACAGTTTGGGCGTCCACATTGTATTCATGTTCATGTGCTTACCCTTCGCCTGGGAATGATGGCTTATTGGCTTAGTCGTATCTTTCGGGTGCCCTATTTTATTACCGAACATAGTTCCTACTTTTTGCCCGAAAAAAATGTTCAACGCAATTGGGTATGGACTGGGTGTACCCGTTGGATAACCCATAAAAGCCAGGGTGTGTCGGCCGTTTCCCAACGCCTCAAAGAGGCTATGCAGACCCGAGGCTATAGCAACAAACATTTTGTGGTCATTCGGAATGTAGTGCCCGATATTTTTTTTCAGGTCGATCTGGCCTATCGACCTAAGGATAAGATTGTATTTAGCAACATCACCTGCTTCGACGATAGGGTAAAAAACATTTCGGGGCTGGTGCGTACCGTTGCCCGGCTTCGGGAACAAAGGCAGGACTTCGAGTTACGGCTGATTGGTACAGGACCTGACAAACCAGCTATCGAGAATCTGGTGCTTCAGCTCAATCTTTCCTCCCATGTGCATTTTACAGGGTTGTTGTTCGATCATCAGTTGGTTGAAGAAATTACCCTGGCCGATTTTACAGTACTATTTAGCCATTACGAAACCATGGCGGTAGTAATAGCTGAGTCGCTGGCCTGTGGAAGGCCAGTAGTAGCCACACGGGCAGGAGGTATACACGAGCTGGTGGGCGATGCCAATGGTTTACTGGTGGAACCTGGTAACGAGGATGACCTGTTACGTCAACTGCTACAAATGATGGATACGTACAAAAAATATAACCCTGTCGAGCTGCGCAATCGTGCCTTTGATATGTTTAGTACGCAAAGTGTGTCCCATGCATTTGAAAAATTCTATTCCTTGAGTCACCCATGATGCGAATCCTTAATACAGCGCTTACCAAGATTATCATGTCGTTTGTCGGCCTGGTAATTTTGCTCATAAATTCCAACCAACTGGGAGCCAGCGGCGTGGGTACTGCGGGGATTATTACGCTTACTATTACGATAATTTTAATGGTCAACGAGCTGGTGGTGGGAGGCGCCCTGGTGTACCTCATCCCCCGTTTTTTGCCCCTGCAAATTCTTTTACCCGCTTACCTGTGGTCTATACTAAATGCTCTGCTGTTTTACTTTTTCCTGTATTTTACCTCCCTTATTGATCCCTGCTTTCGAAACGATGTGGTAAGGCTTGCCCTATTGCTCTCGCTTTCCAATGCGCATGCTATTTTTTTGCTGGGAAAACAGCAGGTTAAGGCATACAATTTTGTATTGCTGGTGCAATATCTTGTGCAACTGGTTGTGTTAATTTTTCTCTACTACGGTTTGCATCGGATTACCATACAATCCTACATTTTTTCATTATATGCGGGGTATGCTTCTGCCTTTTTAGCAGGTTTGTATTTCGTTTATCCGATATTGCGGCCTATTTCGACTCAGAATATATTTGCAGCTATCCCTCAGCTATTTAGCCTGGGTTTTGTTGCTCAGATGAGTAATACAACGCAACTGCTTAATTATCGCTTGAGCTATTATCTCATCGAACGATTCTGGGGCACCTTCTGGCTGGGACGATATGTTGTGAGCATGCAGGTTTCTGAAAGTGTGTGGATAGTGAGTCGCAGTGTAGCCCTGGTACAGTATGCCGATATTTCCAATTCATCCAATCGGCAACAAGCCATTGAACATACCCTTCGTTATGTCAAATTTCTTTTTTTATTTGCCCTGGTGGGTATTGTCTGTGTTGCCAGTATTCCTTCGTCTGTTTATCACTTTCTTTTAGGTAAGGATTTTTCGGGTATTCAGCAGGTGGTACTCATGTTATCCCCTGGTATTATTGCCTTAGCAGCAGCACACCCCTTGTCGGCTTTTTTTAGCGGTACAGGTAAAATACGACTCAACATGTATGGTTCGCTTCTGGGATTTACCGTGACCTGTCTGGCGGGATTTCTGCTTATTCCCCGTTGGGGATTATGGGGGGCTGCACTAACCCAGTCGTTGTCGTACCTTACCACTTTTGGTTTTGCGATATTTATGTTTTTAAGAATGAATCAACTAAAGATCTCGGATCTTTTTATCAATACCAACGACCTTACTGCCTTAAAAAGATTACTGAAGCTTATGGTGAGCCGATTGGGACGACAATAATCGCTGGATGTTTAATGGCTTACTTTCGCTTTCAGGGCAGCATGCATTGTTTTTCCTATATCGGCGGGCGACTGAACTACATGAATACCACATTGGCGCATGATTTCCATTTTGGCCGATGCGGTATCGTTTTTGCCACCAATGATAGCACCTGCATGTCCCATACGACGTCCTTTGGGTGCCGTCTGGCCTGCAATGAAACCGACAACAGGTTTGGTTCCATGGTTTTTAATCCACTCGGCTGCTTCGGTTTCCATATTTCCCCCGATTTCACCGATCATAATGATTCCTTCGGTCTGCGGGTCGGACATAAACATTTGCACAATTTCGAGCATGGAGCTACCAATGATGGGATCCCCCCCAATACCAACGCAGGTCGACTGTCCCATGCCCAGTTGCGATATCTGAAACACGGCCTCGTAGGTTAAGGTTCCCGAGCGTGAGACAATCCCTATATGCCCCGGATGATGTATGAAGCCAGGCATTATACCTATCTTACATTCGCCCGGGGTGATAATGCCCGGACAGTTGGGACCAATGAGGCGGCTTTTCTTATCGGATAGGTACGATTTTACCTTTACCATATCTGCCGTAGGGATGCCCTCGGTAATGGCTACAATGAGCTCAATCCCTTCGCTGGCAGCTTCCATAATAGCCTCGGCGGCATAGGCTGCCGGTACAAATATTACCGACACATTGGCTCCTGTTGCCTTACGTGCCTCGTATACGCTATTAAAAACCGGGCGGTCGAGGTGAGTGCTTCCGCCTTTTCCCGGCGTTACGCCACCTACTACCTGTGTGCCATATTCGATCATTTGCTGGGCATGAAAACTGCCCTCCTTTCCAGTAAAACCCTGTACCAATACACGGGAATTACGATCTACAAGTATAGCCATGTTGCTATCTGTTTTTGTTTTTTAAACCACCGAGTGGTAAAAATGTTCGCCAAATAAAGGTAAACAATTTTGTTGAATGTTGAGAAATCCTGGTAATGCAGTTTTATAACACAAACGTAAAAAAATGGAAGTTACCTATATGCTGCGGATAATCCTTTTCTTGTAGGGGTGAGGACGATGCATAATCGTATGCCAGAGAAAATTACAAATCAGTTACACTATCGGCTTTTTAGCTGGCTAAATAACCAATATTTTTCATTAGATTTGGCAAAAAAATTACGATGCAGGTACATTTTATTGCCATTGGGGGGAGTGCCATGCATAGTCTGGCACTGGCTTTACAAAGAAAAGGATACACCGTTACAGGGTCCGACGATGAAATTTTTGAGCCTTCGCGCAGTAGGCTTCAGCGAGCAGGTTTGTTGCCAGAACGCTGGGGATGGTTTCCAGAAAAAATACACAAGAACCTCGATGCTGTTATTCTGGGTATGCACGCCCGTGAAGATAATCCTGAACTACGTCGTGCGAGGGAATTGGCACTGAAAATATACTCCTATCCCGAGTATCTTTACGAACAAACCAAAGACAAAATCCGAGTTGTGGTGGGGGGTAGCCATGGTAAGACTACCATTACCTCCATGATTATCCATGTGCTTACTCAATGTGGGAAAGATTTCGACTACATGGTAGGAGCTCAGCTCGAGGGTTTCGACAATATGGTACGGCTGTCCGATACCGCTCCACTGGCCGTATTCGAGGGCGATGAATATCTGGCCTCTCCGCTCGATCCGCGTCCTAAGTTTCACATCTACCAACCCAACATTGCTGTGCTTAGTGGCATCGCATGGGATCATATCAATGTTTTCACCTCTTTCGATGTGTATGTGGAGCAGTTTAAAATTTTTATTGAGACCATCGAGCCCAACGGAACGCTTGTCTATTGTGCCGACGATCCGCTGGTGGCGGGTATTGCGCTTATTGCGCGTAAGGATGTAACCGCTATACCCTACCATACCCATCCTTATCGCGTTATTGAGGATGAGGTCTATCTTGAAAGCGAAGGGAAATTATATCCGGTCTTGATATTTGGCCGACACAATATGCAAAACATAGCAGCAGCAAAGGCTGTATGCCGTGTACTGGGTATTGGCGATGAAGAATTTTACAGCGCTATCGCCAGCTTTAAAGGGGCAGCACGACGTTTGCAGCTCATCGCCAATAACGAATATACAAATGTGTACTTCGATTTTGCCCATGCCCCCTCGAAACTTACCGCCTCGGTAAAAGCCGTGAAGGAACATTTCCCCGACCGAAAGCTGGTAGCCTGTATGGAACTGCATACTTTCAGCAGCCTGTCCGAAAATTTCCTTCAACAATACTATGGCACCATGGAAAAAGCCGATCTGGCATTTGTATATTACAATCCCAAAGTGCTCGAAGCCAAACAGCTAAAGCCTATTACACCCGAGATGGTAAGGAAGGCTTTCGGATCGAAGCATTTGACCGTATATACACAAACCGATGAACTCGTTGATGCCCTCCGACAGATAACATGGAAAGGCACCAATCTGCTGTTGATGAGCTCGGGCAATTTCGATGGACTCGATATTACAGCATTGGCCAATTCGCTCGTGCATGTTTAGCCAATTAAACGCTTAAGCAGCTATGATACTATCCCCAAAGTTTGTTTTCTTCCTCCGTAATTTTACCCGCGGACTGGCGTGGGTGCTGGCTATTCTGGCCATTGTATTTGGCCTTAAAAAACTTAACCTTTTCGATTACGAAACTTTTTTACTTCCGTTGTATGACCGCCCGCTACTGATTTATCTGGTCTTTTTTGTTTCCGAAGTGGTGGTGGGTATTATACCCCCCGAATTTTTTATGCTTTGGGCATTGCACAACCATTCCTTTGCACAATACATGCAAATAGTACTTTTACTGGCCAGCCTGTCGTATCTAGCGGGACTAATTGCCTATTTTGCTGGACGTTATCTGAATACACGCAGATTTTTTCGTTTCTTTCGTCGCCGGTTTTTAAAAAAGCTTGAACGGTTGTTTTACCAGTATGGTATGCCGCTTATCATTGTCTCGGCGCTTACACCGGTACCATTCTCGGCTACCAGCATGCTGGTGGGTTCGAGTCGTTACCCCCTTAAAAAGTATCTACTTTACTCCCTGAGTCGCTACCTACGATTTGTATTGTATGGCTATATTGTATGGAAAACAGCAGTAACGATCGGGTAGTGATTCGCCTATACTTATTCAATGTGATTTCCCCAGAACTGCAAAAATTCACCCTTATACCATTGATGACAACCAAAAGGAAGTTGGTGGTTATTTAGTTCAAACAATTTCTCGCAATTGTACTCCATCGAAAATTTGTAGGCCTCGTCAAAAGGGGCAACCCTATACCATTGGAAGACCTTAGGTACATATACGCCCCAGAAAATATCCTCATTCACACGCAAATGATTTAAACCACTGTGCGCCCAACGACCATAGGTGGTAAACCGACTCAAGAAATATGGTAGATAACGTATCCTCCCTTTCCAATTGTATTTAAAATACCATTTTCTGAGTTCGCTGAGAGGGTAAACGATTTTCCAGGAAGATAAAACTTTGAGGGCTGAACTAACCCGGTGTAACGAGAAACCTCCATTGCCCACCCCGATATATTTTTGTGGGCTTATGGTGCCATCGTATTCGTATATGGGTGCTCCTATGTAATCGTACGCTTTGTCGCACCAAAATGCAAGCTCATCCCTGAATACGTAGGCATCGGTATGATGGACAAGAATATAATCGTAAGCAGCAAATGCCTGGTAAAAACTTTTTGAAGTCAACAGCCGGTTGTACGATTGCAAATTTTTAAAATATTTTTTGGGAAAAGTTATTGTTTGTAATCGATTACCAAAAATTTTACGATAATGCTCTGTATCCAATAAGGGAGGACAAACCAGAGTAACAGGATAATTGGATAAAACTTTAGCACACTGGCGTAAGCCAATTTGTTCGTAAGTATCAGGTATTTCTTTGTAAACGGGAATAACGATGCAAACTTTCATTTTTTTATCCAATCGCTTTTGACCAGGTCATTATTCTTTATGCATTATTCACAAAAATATAATTTCCAAACCGACTATAAGATGTAAAAATATCTGCCAGCTGTAATTGATATCCGTACGCTTCAATTTGTTTACAGGATACAGAATCGGGGCTATCCGATTCCAGGATGATACAGTAAGGTATTCTTTGCAACAGTAAGTTGTGCATACCCTGTAGCACCCATTCTTCTGCTCCTTCGGCATCGATTTTAATGAATAGTCTTCCGTCTATTTGTTTATTTTTAAGATACTCATCAAGGGTAACGGTGAGTACATTGATGCTTTGCGTGGTATCTATGTTACCTGAGCTGGCCATCTGGCCGTTGGATATAAGCGTTCCAATGGCCGAATTAACTTTATCGGACGGTAAATAAAATTCTAAAGTTTTGCCCGAGACATTGGCAACTGCATAATTTTCGAGCGTTACTATATGTTCAAACCTGTTGAGACCAATAGATTGACTAAAAACTTTGCAAACCGAGGGATTAGCCTCAAATGCATATACTTTTCCGTTGGGCTTCACATGTTGGGCAGCTAATAACGAATAGAATCCACAGTTTGCTCCTACATCAACAAAAATATCGCCTGCCTGAAGATGTTGTTGCAAAAACTCCTGGGTGATGCGTTCACTGTAATTTCGGTAAAAATAGAGTAGCCCCCCCAATCGATCCATCGTGTCGACGCACATATACAGCCCATTTTTAAGACGGACTTCTTTTAATAGGGGATCGGCATGAATGCTTTTGTATATTTTCTGGAAATGATAAACTAATCGATCGATGTACGCATGCATACGTGGGAGTTTGTAAAGCATACGCAGACAGGCCAGATTGAAATTCACCCATCGGCTATTTCGACTACTTACGGTAACATACCATATCCACAATTGCTTTAATAAATGTTTCATGGTAAAAATGCTTTAATCCATTGTAAAATCTTACGAGGTAAAAAAAGCAAAAAATTTCCCAGTCGGTAATTGGTTGAATGCATAAAAGCTTGTACTGTTTTTTGAAGGTCTTGCTCAAGCTCATAGATGATTTGCGGATAATATTGGTCAAAAACGTCGCGATGCTTGTTGATGATATAACGATAGATTTCGGGACGCTTAACCAAAGCTACTGTATTTCTGGATTTTGTCTTAATGCGATAATAAAAAAGCGGTTCGGGTATAATAACTATTTTATATCCTCTTTTCGTAAGATTGATGTAAAATTCCCAATCTTCAAATCCTTCACGCATATTTTCATCGTACCCTCCAATTTCTTCCCAAATTGACTTTTTTAACAAAGCTGTTACAGTACAATTGTTATACCTTATAAAGTTTTCAATACCTCCTCCTTCCAATGTTTTGATACCAGACTTTGCACCAAATTGCATAGCCCACGAGGAAACCCCTGCAATTGTATCACTGGTTTTCAAAATTTCAAGAGTTCGTTCTATAAATGAAGGGTGTAACCTATCATCTGCGTCAAGAGGCAAAAAAAAGCTGCCTGAACACTTTGAAATTCCAAAGTTACGTGCAACACTTGGATTACTTTTCTGGATATTGAGTATCTTTATTGAAGATTCGTTACTTAATGAGGATAGTATTTCTAAGGTTTTTTCATCAGTCGATCCATCGTTAACGACAATAATTTCAATATGTTGGTATGTTTGTTTGTACACGCTATCAAGCGCCTCATATAGGTATATGCCTTGATTGTAGCAGGGGATGATAACTGAGACTAAATCTCCCATAGCGATTGGAATTATTTTCGTTTAAAGATATCCAAAAAGAGGGAAAGCAAAAAATGAAATGGAAAACGTCGTATAAGGAAAAAAAGATTAGCTAAATATAGCCATTGCCGCATTGTAAAAGGTTTATTCAATCGACTTGCATAGTTAATAATCAAATTGGCCAGCTGTATTCGTAGCAACCGATGATTGACCTTTTGGTGTTGCTTATTGTAAAGGATAATGGCCGTTAACCATTTTTTGAGCTTCTGCTGAACAGGTTTATCGAAAGCAACTATCTCGTCGGGGACTATCCAATATTGATAGAATTCGAGATCTAGCGACGAATCAATGGGCATAAAATGCTTGATTTTTCTAACTTTTATTTGTCTCGAAATATCTTGTTGCTTTGTTTTTCGAGCAGTAGAAACTTGTTGGTCATGCACACGATATTTTAACAGTACTTCGGGAATATTGGCTATTTTACAATATTGTGCAATGCGAAACCATAGGTCCTCATCTTGGGCAGCAGACAACGATTCATCGTAGGTAAGCTGGTGTTGTACTAATATACTTTTGCGAATCATCATAGCTGGATGTACAAATGGATTATGGAATAGCATGGTAGCTTTGAGCTCTTCGTCGGTGGTTGGTACTCTTACTACAGCCCCCGAGGGAAGTAATTGCATATATGCTCCAACAAGGCCATAGTCGGGGTTTGACTCAAGAAATGCTACCTGCTTTTCAAATCTATTCGAAAGGGCAATGTCATCGGCATCCATACGAGCGATGTATTTGCCTCGGGCCAACTTAATACCCTTGTTCAACGACCGTGTAACCCCTAAATTTTGTTCGTTGTCAATGATTCGAATGCGACTATCGGTGTAACTGCTAATGATATTACGGCTGTTGTCGGTACTGGCATCGTTAATGATGATAAATTCAAAATCGGAAAATGTTTGCTGCAAGATACTATTTATGGATTCTTCAATAAAAGATGAAGCATTATAAACAGGCATTACCACCGATACCAGAGGGGTCGTTTTTTTTAAATCAGTATCCATTCTTTACTGGCTGGATTGTTATCTTTATCTTTAAACCAAAACCTGGGAGCAATTACCTGTTTTGCTTTGTTTTGATTCAGCCAGGCTGCCCACCAGCTATATGAACTGTTTGCAATAATATTATGCTTGCATTGGCTCATCAGGTACATATCGAGTCCGGGATCTTCGAAATGTACAATTTTATAATCGGAAATAAAATTAAAATGATGGCGTATCCAATCAGGTTCGTCGGAGAAGATAAAAAATCGAGACCCCGATGTCTTTTGAGTTATCAAGCTAATGGCTTCCTGATAATACGATTGTTCACATGCATAATAGCGATTGGCAAATATAGGGTTGCTCACATAATCGCCACGACGAACATGCACCGATATTGAATTAGTAGACCAGATTTCTTTTAAAATATCTGTCAACTCAGGCTGTGATGTATAAGGAAAGCTAAAATCTTGCAGCAAAATTGATCGAATTTCGGAAAAGTACTTTTCATTCTGCCAATATCCGATTAAGTAGCAATTACTTCCAGCATGTTCCAGATTGTTACTGTACTTTGTGTTTGATTCATAAACAACGTTAAAATGGTCAATTAAACGATTAACTTTCCCTACCATTCGTTCCCAAAAAGTTCGGGGATACAGGTAGTATTTATGTAATTGTTCATGTGCTTTTATTTGAGTTACAGGCAGGTTGAAAATACCGAGTTCGTAGTTGCGAGGGGTAAGGTATGCCTCACGACTAGTTGTATAGGCCGAAACATCTAAGGCCAGTGGTACATTGTAATGGATGGATAACCTTCGGCCTACCGCATACTGAAACATCTGGTTTCCTAATCCGCCTTCAAGACGTACTATTATCATAGTTATGATTTCCGTTTCCAATTTTCCCAAACAAATACATATTGCCACGTTAATTTGTGAGTATGGGCGAGAGCATTTTGTATATTTTTCATACGAATTTCTGGTTTATCAACATACTTATTATGAAACTGAATCTGAATGTTTTTATCTTAACATGTAAATTATTAGCAATCATATATTCAAGCAAGTCATATTCACCTCCTTCAATATTTATTTTCATCAATGCCACCTCTGAAATATTGTTTTCTTCAAAAAAATCTTTAATATTTTTAATTTCAGCCTTTTGTTCAGTACTGCCTGCTCGAAAAAAACTTGTGCCGTCATCACTATAGGAAATAGAAAGTATAGATGACTGATTGCCCAAACCAAATGGGAAAACCTTGATTTTGTCGTTTTTAATAAAACGTTGCTGAATATTTTCATAAAAGGGGATGTATGGCTCAAAAATATATACAGTAGGCTGATATTTACTAAAAATATCACTAGCCCATTGGCCTTTATATCCCCCTAAGTCTAATACTAAATCATTAGTAGACAATTCTGGATAATCAAGTCTTAATGTTTCATCTCCTTTAATGGCGAACCATTTCTCAAGATTTTCGTTTCTTTTCGAATCGCTATTTAATAGTTGAAGTAATTTATTGCAAGCCTTAATAGCAGTTGCTACTATTTTTCTGAGTATTATTTTTAACATCTAAAAACATTTTATACAAGTTTATTCCAAATTCTTTTATTTTAATATCATAGTTATCAAATAACTTTATTTCCGTATTTAGACTTATAATGTGGTTGTAAAGTTGATGTGGATTGTTTGCATTAAAATATATACCCTTATTTCCTAATTGTTGGTGATGCACGGGGATATCGGAGCAAATAACAGGTTTGCCCAATGCTTTAGCTTCCTCAATTGTTGTGCTCCAACCCTCAAATAAAGATGGTTGAAGTAAGGCAACAGAGTTTGCAAGTAGATGTAGCATTTCGTCCCTGTCAATAAATCCTAATATTCTTACATAACTTGTTAAGTTATTATATTCAATAAAATCACATATTTTTTTAAAATAATCAGAAGTTCTATAGTCCTCTGTTTTTCCCGTAAATACTACAAAAAATGGGTTGTTGTTTTCAATAGAAATTTTTAAGGCTTCCAAAATAACTACGTGGTTTTTATGTAGCCAAAATTGATTGGGGCAAAAATAATATTTGCTAGGTATTTGATATTTATCTTTTATTGTTTCAAATCTCAAATTGTTGTTGAGCGATATTGATACAGCAAAAGGTACAACATATACATTAGCTTGATTGCCAGGGTAAATTGATTTAAGATTTTCATAAGCAAAATTGCTGCTTAACAAAATGTTGTTTTTTTCATAAATAATTTTAATTTGAAACAATTTTCTCATTTTTATTTCTTCTGCAGAAAAAAGGTGTGACAGATAATGTTCTTGAAAATCAGGGATCCAGTATATGAATGAGTTTTTGCAATTGTAGCCTAATGCTGTGTTATATGTAATTGGCAAAATAACATCTAAGCTTAGGAGTTTTTTATTTAAAAATAAATATCGTTTGAAAAGTAGTAAGAAAAGTTTATTAATTTTTCTCATTATCCCATTAGTGTTAATCAATAATGGTTCAAGATACGGATATTGAGTTTTGATTTTAATGTCTTCAAAATCTTTTTTATTATTCACTATTATAAATAAATGTGGTTTTTGATTGTCTGATAATGTGTATAATGCATGAATAATATTCAAAATGAAATAAGTTCCTGCAATCCATGCATTATTCACTTTATATATAATCCCAACTTTTATTCTCTTATCCATTCAATATACTTTTTTAATCCTTCTTCTAACGATATGTGGATATTAAATCCCAAATTTTTTAATTTTCCTATATTAGCTTGCCAACGAACTGGATCACCAACCTTTTCTTGCCCCGTAAAAATATATTTTCCTTTAAAACCGAACAAGTAAAGAAATGTTGTTACTGCGTTCTTTATGGATGTTTCTTGTCCACTGGCAACATTGATTACCTGTCCTTGAAAATCAGCAGTTTTAATTATTCTTTCAATAGCAAATAGTAAATCGTCGATGTATATGAAATCTCGTGTTTCGTTACCCGTGCCAAATAATTTTATTACATTAGAGTTTAATGCTTTTTGATATAAGTCCCAGAATAATTGTTTCCTCAGGCCTGGACCATATGCTGAAAAAACCCGGATACTAATGGTGGGTATATTAAACATTTCGTAAAATTCCTTACATATTAATTCACTGTAATATTTATGCCAACCATAGGGCGATAGAGGTTTTATTGGGTGATTTTCGTCGATGGGTAAATATTGGGGATTGCCATATACTGCTGCACTGGAAATATTAATATATTTACAGTTGGGATTGTACTTTCGTATAGCATCCAAAATCATATAAACATTCGTCGTATTCAATGTGTAATCAACTAATGTATGAGAAAACGAAATCTGCACATTTGCTGCTCCTGACGCATTTAAGCAAACATCGTAGGCTTGCTGATGAAAAAGTTTTGAGAAATCGGATAAATCGGGATTGATGGTGGTGTATTTTTCCATTTGCTTGATCACAAGATCGGCACTGTATACTTCATACCCTGCATGGCTAAAATAACGAAAAGCATTACTACCAATAAAACCTTCACTACCAATAATAAGAATTTTCATTTGTTTGAATATTGTTTCACAAGGTCATCTATAAAAAGAAGGTGTCCCACAGCTTGTTTCTTAGCATTTTTTACTGTACTCAAATCATAATAATTACAAATTTGTTTGATTTTTCCAGAAAGAATATTTTTTAAAATTATGCCAATGTGCATTTCATAAT
>JAKPGM010000026.1 GCA_029550865.1 Bacteroidota bacterium
CATAATATTAGTTTTTAAATTATTACAAAGATAATGCTGCCCTGCTACATTTCGCTCCGGCTACGCCTGCGCTTCATTTCGCAGGGCAGCATTATATGATTGCCTAATTATGAGTGTTTACACAATCTTTTTTATACTACCGTTTTTTACTAAAGGTTTCGATTTACTTGATAGTTATATGTCTTGTCTTAACCCAAACATATTGCTGTACAAAATTTAAAAAATTAATTTAGATGTAACTTGTTGCAGGTAGCAGCTTGCTCCCCGCCTGCATTACTACGGAAGAACAGGTTTGACCGGCAGGGGGCTGATGTCGTGGCGCCACAATACCATCGGGTCGATCCGCGTACCAAAGCGCTTAAAAGGAAAACGAGAAATTTCCAGCGGTATTAAGCAGAATGTGAGTGGATTTGTTCTAAATTATTTTTTATAATCTATTTATCATTGTGCATTATGGTTACGTGTACGTTTTTAGCATTGCCTGTAACTGTAGGCGGTATGAAATGTTGAGGAATTCGGAGTTGCGAACCTATCAACCGATAAGAACCTTGCCAGCGAGCGATGCGCTTGGCATAGTTCCAAAACCCCTATGAAGTATATACTTTGTTGTGGGAAGTTTATTTTTCAATAATTTTATATTTTTCAATCTTAAAGTAATATTTGTTATTTATTTTAAATAATTTGAAATTTCCAATTAAATCTCCGCCACTAGGACAACAATTTGCATCACCCTCATTCCATATTGGCGTTATAAAATTTAAATTCTCATTAAAATCCAAAATAGGTCCTTTCCAAACGCCCTGACCTTTTTTCAAGACAGAGTTAAAAGGTTGTATTTCATATTCAATTTTATAACTTTTACCATCATCACTTGTTAATCTATAAATGTAATCCTCTGATAAATTACCTGTACCTGGAAATAATGCCCTAATTATAATAAACTGTTCAAAATCATTAGTATTAGCAATTCTGTATTTAAAATAAATGGGTAAATCAAAGAAATAAGGCTCATAGCTTACCTTTTTTAATTGATTCCTTAATATTATCTTATTTTCAATTTCATTATAGAAATTTATTTCTTCATACCCACGAACACCTTCGTGTGATCTATGATGAGTTATAATTATTTTACCTCCTTTAGAATAATCAGGATAAAATTCATTTAGATAGCATATCTTTAATGTATCTTGGTTCTCGGAAAGTCTAGTTATAACAATATCGTCCATTTTATATGTCGAATCAATAAATAATTTTTTGGGCTCCTGACAATAAATCTTAAATCCAAACAATGAAAGTATTAATATTAGAATCTCTTTCCAAATCATTTTATATCACTTTTTTTACTTGTCAAGGCATTTTTTTAAATTGTCCACAACGATGGCGGTATAGCCAGTTAGGGATTGCGGAGCGACGTTCCTATCAACCGAGACGAAAGATTGATGCGGGTAATGAACTTCGAATACCTCTGAAACCCTTATTGACTATACCGCTTGTTGGTTGCAGTGTTTTTTATCTCTTTATGAATCTAAAAGACTCCCATTTCTCGTCATTCTTGACTCTAATAAGATAAATACCACTCTGAATATCAGACACATCAATTGAAGTATTTAAAACTCCTTGTTTAATTATAGTCCCCTGAATTGTATAAATTTGAAATTCATTTAAAGCTTTTGAATTTTTAAAGTACAAAGTATTTTCAACAGGGTTTGGATAAATTAAATTTTTGTCTTCTATTAGTTTATTTATGTCTGTTGAAGCATTAGCAGAGTTTACAACATTAGATTTTGTTGAAGCATAAATATTCCCAGCTTTAGCGCTTTTTAAAAGTGGTTTGGCAACTTCAGGATTGCAAGCATCTTCAAGAACCATCTCTATTTGATAATACATATCCCCAACTGGAGCAGTATTATCAGTATACGAAATTAAATTACCTGCTATATCTGCTAAAAATGTCATATTATCTTTACTTGTACCCCTATACAATTTGTAAGTTGATATAGCAAGCCCTTCATAATGGGACCAAATAAGGTTCCATGCATTACCTGTTCCTTTATTAATAGTAAGATGAATAGTTTTATGCAAATCACTTAGTTCTGTTTCGTAACCGCTAAAATTTGTAATTGCCCCTATTTTATATCGATAAGCTTTCACAGAAGGGTCAGAAGCAACATCTTCAAATACAGATAATTCATTATATGCAACGGTATCGAGTATTTCAAAAACATTAGCCTGATTAGTTTCTCTATAAATCTTGTATCCAGTAATAAAATCAACAGCTGGTTTTTCCCAAACTACAATATTTTTTCCATTTTCAGAAACACTTACCATGCAAATTGAAGGAGGAGCAACATAAACCGAAAAATCTTTATTTTTAAGGTTCGAACAAGTCTGTTCATTATTTATCGAAATACTCATTGGTTCAAATGTAAACATATCAAATACTGGTTCAATTTTAAATGATGTTACTTCTGAAGGAGAGACTGGATATGATATTGGAAATGAATATTTGCCTTCAGAATCAGTGACCAAATTAGAAACAATCAAACCTGTTTTTTCATTTACTATTTTTATAGAAATATCATTTGCAAATGACCCATCAGGAAATGTAATTTTACCTGTAACATTATCGGTAGCTTTTTTAGCATTATAATTTTCTTCTGTTAAATTTATACGATCAGCAATATAGCTGGATGGAATGTTGGTTTCAGAATAATCAAAGATATAACCCAATTTTGAAAAACTAAGATTCACATGCGCAGGGTCATAATAAGTTCCGTTATATACAAGCGTATCAATAATTGTATATTCGCCGGATGCGTTTGTAATATAAGTTTTCCCCCGACTTTCTATTGTTGCTCCTTCTAATGGTTCACCACAGGATAGAATAGAACCTCTAATAGAATAAACCACTTTTTCGGCAATCGTTCCGGTATAGGTAGCAACGAAATTTTGATTATCAAAATCTTTATCAACATCTAAAGTTATACTCTCAGGAGTAAATGTGTAGTCAGACTTTGACGGGGTAATCGTATAAGTTGAGGCTTTAAGTCCTGTAAATGAATAATTTCCATTTGCGTCGGTACTTCCTATATGCATACCAAATACTGGGGAACTTAATGTAATACTAACTCCACTTATACCAGAATTGTCGTTTTTTTTAACACTACCCCCAATTGAGAAACCATTGCTACCGCCAGTTGAAGTGTATTGAAAATGAACTGTTTTTGTTACAGTTTTTCCATCAACTGTAAATGACAATTCACAGGTATTGTCTCCGCTCAAGAGTTCTCCTGTTAATGGCTGGTATGTTAAAATTTTATTATTATTTGTTAATACTGGAGTTCCTAAAATTGTATTTGAATTTATTTTCAGAGAATAATTTGTAATAGAAAGATTAGTGTTATTAGTTGCTACAATGGCTTGGATTTCAGGAAGATTTGTAGTCGAATAACTTTCATTGAATGCAGGTAACATATAAGTAATCATTGGATCGTCCACAGTAAGTTTTGAATTGTTGTACTGGCCACCATCGGTAACAGGGTTATATGGATCGGTGACCCAATTATCATCAACAACATACTTGTAAACATAATCCCCTGGCTCGAGTTCTTTTGTAATAGTGAATAAACCATTTCCTTGATTTGTAAGCTTATATTGAGGATCGGAAGGATTGTATGCATTCATGCTTCCTGCTAAAAAAACATTAACCGGGCTTCCGGTTGCTTTATAGTAAAATGTAACTGGAATAGAAGTCGAATTGGCAGTGGATCCAACAAAATTACAATTAGTATAATCTTTTTCTACCAACCGTTCAATTAATGCCGGTGTAAAAGTATATCCAACCTTTTCGGCACGTATTGTCATCAATGTTCCAGATGGAACATTTGAAAAAGTGTAATTACCAGATGCGTCGGTATATGTTTCGGCAACATATGGTGTTTCTGAATAAACTCTGGCATTTTCAATTCCAATTTGTGTTATACCATCCGGGCTGTAATAAACTTTCCCAGAAACTGTATAAGGTTGAGCAATTAAAAATTTTATAATAAATAATTGCAGAATAAATGAAAGTAAAATTTTTTTCATAATTTTTTGTTTTATGTTTTTACGAAAGTATTAATTTTTTTTTAGAAAAAGTTGTATTAGATTTTTGAACCAAAAATTTTGCCTTAACATTGCAACCAGCGTTGGCGGTATGGCCAGTAAGGGATTGCGGGCGATTTCCTATCAAGCTACACGAAAAGTTGGAGCGGGCTACAACCCTTCGCATATCACTGTAACCCTTATGGCTATACCGCGTGTTGTGCTTTCGTACATTATTTTGTCTTTAAATTGTATAAACTATATTTACTATCAACGGTAACATTAAATCTTTTTTTTCCATCAGGTGTCTCCCAATAAATTTTCATCCGAATAAAATTATTTAATATGTTGAATATTAATTATTTAAACCATTCTTCCATTTCGTTGTATGGATAATATTCCCCATTTTATTCATTTCGTGTTTGTGCTTGAGCACAATCATGGAGGTTTCATCCGAAAATATTTTTAATTTTTTAAAGTGGCCGGATGGAACTCGCATGTAATATGTTTTGTGCTCTAAAATCAAGCAGGTATGAAAAATTATTTTCATCCTCGTTTGTGAAAACTGCTATACATGCTCGTTTCATAGCTTTAAAACGCATTAAAGTTCGAATATTATTGCTATAAACTAAACAGTAGCCTGAAAAATGTCCATAAGCCAAAAATAGACGTATTTCTTTAAAATTTATCCACCATATTCTGGACATACCGAGTCACCCTTTGTATAAAATCTCGGTCATAATCTACAATCAATACCGCAGCAACGAATTGCATCATATGTTTTACAATGAACATTGTTGTGTAGGTTATTATCTGATTTAGGCAAATTTATGAATTGAAAATCCAAGTAGTCCACCTAAAATTGTTGTCATTATAGCAATTGGTATCAGAGAAACAGGCTCTTTCCAACCAATCAAAATTACAGTTGGTAATAAAACTAAAAATGAGATTATTATTCCTTTCATTATCGAATTAATTTTCAAATCAATTGTGGATATAAAAAATCCGACCACAATCCACATAGTAAATGCTGATATATTCGCATCCCATGTCAATTTTTGAATTATCATCGGAATCACGTCAATTATTCCGGCAATAATTCCTGACAACAAACCAATTTTAATTTTTTTCATAATCTTATCTTACTTGGTAGAATATCTGTTTTAGTTGCTGTACAACACTGAGTGATGCATCGTGAGGGAGTACGTAGCCACTTCAGTAACCACCGTTACTAAGCTTGCAATTAAGATGAACCGCTATATTTTATGACCATATGTTAGGTGGCGTTTTATTTATGCTATTACCATATCTTAGGAATTAATCGTTGTCTTGTTTTTTGTATGTAATCAGCATACCCTGTTAGTTCTTTTTTTAAGGCTTCATCCTCAAGATAAGTTCTTATTATCAACAAAATTATAGCTATAATAATAGGTATTGTACTCCAAATAGAACCTGTTAATAAAGGAAAAGCAGCCAATGAAATTATCATCCCTAAATACCCAGGATGTCGCACAAATTTATAAATACCTGTATCGCAAACGGTTTGTCCTCTATCCTTTTGAATTCGTACGACACTTGAAAAATATTTGTTTTCTTTTCTTGCAGTAAGAAAAATCATTTGCCCAATTATCATTAGTACAACTCCAATAAGATAAATACTCCAATGAAAGTCAGGCGACCATTTATAACGTCCTGAGTCAAGACCAGCAATTACAACACTTATCAAATATATCACTCCCGATAATGCTAAAATTAACTTATCCCATGATTTTGAATCTTTATCAACTTTTGACCGTTCAGTCATTAATTCTATATCTTTTCTAATTGTCCAAAAATTCATAAGTGCAGTAATAAGGTTGGCAAATAAGAAAACATACCCTTGAACATAGTCTATTCTCCCTGCAGTAATAAATATTATTACAGGAAAAATCAATGATGTGGTTATTGTTTTAATAAAATATTTTGTTTTCATAATTTCATTTCAATTAGTCAATAATAGTTTAATGGTTTAACACCCTATTTCCGGGACATTAAAAAAAAAGATAAGGACAAATTCCTTGTCATTTTGTTAAGCAAAGATAGTCATGCTGGCGAATTTGTCAAGAGTAAAACAAGCGGTAATAAGTTTTATACGCAAAAATCAATATGCAGAACCAAAACATCAATACACTGGCGGTTAAACCTGCCTTCCACTACGAGCTATCGGACACATGCGATAAATTAGCCTAACTGCATAAAATTAAGTTGTTAATTTTGTCGTGTAATTATGGGTTACAGGTACCTATCCTCTTTCCAATTGGATTGTCAGAAGGGAGATATCATCTTTCCAATCGAGTAAACTGCTTAAAACAAAAATCTTTCAAACACAAGGGTTCGACAAAAAATTTGCCCCAATACATAGAAAAATAAAAATCTTTCACAATTTTTGGGGCAAAATTGTGTTTGATAGTTCGGGTAAATAAAAAGTCATGAGGATTAAAAATATAGTTATTCTTTTATTAGTACTGTTGACCGATGGAATGCTTTTGAATGGGCAACAAACGGGAGTATTCTATGGGATAGTGTCGGACACATCGGGTTATTCGGTTGGTTTTGCCACTTTGGCCATTCCCAACACGAAATATGGTGCTATTGCCGATCGTTCGGGACGGTACGAGATTAAACTCCCTGCAGGAAAATATACGATAATGGTAAGTTGTGTAGGATATAGGACACTTCAAATAACCGATAGTGTGTCACCTGGACAAAGGAAACAACTGGATATTGTACTCACAGAGTCGATAGAAAATGTAGAAGAAATAAAAGTAACAGGGCGTGCCGATAACATTGGTGGTATTCAGCGAGTGAGTATAAAATCACTGCAGGCCATGCCTAATGCAAGCGGGAATATCGAAGGCATAATCAAACGGCTACCTGGTGTAGCTTCCAACAATGAGCTTAGCTCGCAATATTCGGTGCGAGGGGGAAGCTTCGACGAAAATATTATCTATGTCAATAACATCGAAATCTACAGGCCTGTCCTTATCCGTAGTGGGCAGCAGGAGGGACTTAGTTTTGTAAATCCCGATCTGGTTGGTTCATTAAAATTTTCGGCTGGTGGATTCGACGTAAGCTACGGCGATAAAATGTCGTCGGTACTTGATGTAACCTATAAACGCCCCGAAGACAATGCAGGCTCGGCTACAGTTAGCTTTCTCGGTGCCAACCTTCACTACGAAGGTGTATCCGATAACCAACGTTTTCGACATCTTACGGGCATACGATATAAAACTACCCAGTACCTGCTTTCGGGGCTTGACGCTAAAGGCGAGTATCGACCTACTTTCCTCGATGCACAAACCTATCTTACATACAACCTGACGCCACACTGGGAAATCGATTTTCTGGGGTATGTTGCGCAAAACAACTATACTTTCGTTCCTACCACCCGCGAAGTCGAATTTGGCACCTTTCAACTCCCCTTAAGAGCCCAAATATTTTATGAGGGTCAGGAAGTCGACCGATACCTCAATACTCTGGGGGCTGTTACAATCCTATTCAGACCAGGCGATAAATCATGGTACAAACTCATTGGTACTGCATACGCAAACAACGAATCCGAAACCTTCGACCTGCTGGGCGAATATAACATTGGTCAAATTGATTACAACAACCGCGATAGCGTAGAAAAAATAGGTGTTGGTGGTTTTCTTAATCATGCCCGTAATTTTCTCAATAGCTATGCTTATAGTCTACAATTCATTGGCCAGAATAGCTTTGCCGATAATCGCATACGCTATGGCATTACCTGGCAAACCGAAAAAATCGATGACCGACTGAAAGAATGGGAAATCATCGACTCTGCAGGGTACCTGTTCCCTTACAACGCAGATGTTATCCAACCACTTGCTCTTCGAAATGCACAAAACCAGATCGAATTCTACCGACTGATGGGATACCTTCTGTACAGCAGAACATTTGTGCTGGGTGACGAAAAGTTTACACTCAATGCAGGGATTCGAAGTCATTATTGGTCGTACAATGGGCAAAATATCATTAATCCCCGCACCTCGCTTTCGTATCAACCCTCCTGGAAAAAAGGATTATTACTTTATGGAGCTGTCGGCTACTATCAACAACCTCCTACCTATAAGGAAATGCGCTATCCTTCCGGCGAGGTCAATAAAAATATCAAAGCCCAAAAAGCCGTAAATTATTTGCTAGGGGTTGACTATTTGTTTTACAGCTGGTCGCATCCCTTTAAACTCACAGTAGAAGCTTATTATAAAAAACTCGATAACTTAATTCCTTACCGTATCGAAAACGTCCGTGCTATCTATGCTGGTGAAAACCTTTCGAAAGGCTATGCCCGTGGCATCGACATTAAGCTCAATGGCGAATTTATCAAGGGAACCGAGTCGTGGTTCAGCCTTTCCCTCCTCGACACCAAAGAGGATATTCCCAACGATGCTTATACCCTACCCTCACGTCCCGACTCACTAATTTATCCTGGTTATTTCTCCCGTCCCACCGATCAACTACTCAATCTTAACATATTCTTTCAGGATTACCTGCCCCGATATCCTTCCTATAAAGTATATCTCAGTATACATTACGGAAGTGCGCTACCGGTTACCTTCCCCTTTTCGAATCGTTGGGACGATGTACAGAAACTTTTACCTTCCTACAAACGGGTCGACCTGGGCATTTCTAAAATTTTAAAATCGGCAAATGAAACAGCCAGCTGGAGTATCCTAAACCATTTCAACGAAGTTTGGTTGAGTGCCGAAATTTTTAATGTTATCGGAGCCAACAATACCGCCTCCTACATGTGGATAAAAACGTTTGCACAGCAAGAAGGTATACCCGGCACCTTTGCCGTACCCAACTACCTTACCCCTCGAAGGCTGAATTTGAAATTAGTGGTTACTTTTTGAGAAAATCATGGCGATACAAACCTAAAACTTTTTGAAATATTATTTGTTTAAAAAAAAGCCTTCAAAAACATACATCAATGAGAAAGCTACTAACAATGTTCTCCATTGTCTTCATACTGGCTTCCTGTACCAGCGATAACGAAGAAGATACTTTTTCGAACAATAACGATACAGGAGGAAACGGCGGGTCAACTACCAACTGCGACACGACCAATATTTCTTTCAGCAAGGTAATTATGCCCATGATTCAGAACAACTGCCTCAGTTGCCATGCAAGTACCAGTCCTCAACTATCAAGCTACGACAAAATTGCGGCAAATGCTACCCGTATGCTGGGAGCTATCAAGCATCAACCAGGATATAAAGCAATGCCCCCCAATGGAAAACTTCCCGATTGCAGTATTGGCAGTTTGAAGCATGGGTAAAACAGGGCAAGAAAAATAACTAAGCCTCCCTATTCGAAACTGAGTTAAGTGATATAATACGGTACGCTTTGAATTGTTCAAATAAATTTTCCTCCATGAAAATAGCTTCATTGCTCATCATCACTGCTTTTTTCCTGGGACATTACGTAAGTGCTCAGGACTTAGACGACATGCTGAGCCAATTAGAAAATCAGCAAGCCGATAATGTTGTAACAGCCACATTCAAAGCTACACGTATTCTCAATGGTCATTCTATCGAACGCATGCCGCAGGGACAGCTCGATTTCCGAGTCCATCACCGTTTTGGAACAATTAATAGTGGGGCTTATAACTTTTGGGGTATCGATGCTGCTGAAACTCAGTTCAGCCTCGAATATGGGATTACCGACTGGCTAATGGTGGGAGTAGGACGCGGTTCGTACGAAAAAACTTATGAGGGATTTTTTAAATTTAGCCTCTTTCGGCAAAAAACAGGCAACAAATCTTTTCCCCTGAGTATATCGTACCTTACCGTGATGACTGTGCGAACCCAGGATTTTCCCTATGTCGATTCCCTTCAAAATAACGATAATTATCCCTTCTCGGCTCGACTGGCATATGTACATCAATTACTTATTGCCCGTAAGATTAGCAGTCGCCTCTCACTCCAACTAAGTCCTGTACTTATCCATTACAACATGGTTGCCACGGCTAAAGAACCCAATGATATTTTCGCCCTGGGGGTCGGCGGACGCATTAAACTTACCACGCGAACCTCCTTTAACTTCGAGTATTATCCCCGATTTCCAACAAAAGGCATCCCAAATCAATATTCCGATGCCCTTAGCGTTGGTTTTGACATCGAAACCGGCGGACATGTGTTTCAGCTAATCCTTACCAATACTCAGGGGATGACAGAAAAAGACTTTATTGGCCGTACCACCGGTAAATGGAGCAAAGGCGATATCCACTTTGGATTCAATATTTCAAGGGTATTCAACATTAATCGTCGCTAAAAAATATTCAGCCTGAAATTCCAATTAAACCCCCACTATTATGATAAAAAAAACTATTTTCTTGCTTCTTCTTCCCTTCGTAACAATATCTTTACCCGCCCAAAAATATATTACCACCGAAGGCAACATAAGTTTCTTCTCCTCCACACCTTTTGAAGACATTAAGGCTGAAAATAAAAAAGTAATAGCAATCCTCGACATGCAAACGGGCGAAGTGGCTGTGAGCTGTATTATGAAAATGTTTCACTTCGAACGTGCTTTAATGGAGGAGCATTTTAATGAAAATTATGTCGAATCTCACAAATTTCCCAAAGCCACTTTTAAAGGGAAAATAGCTAATACGTCGGTACTATCAAATAAAAATATGGAGCAAGAAACTGAAGTTGAGGGCATTATGAACATTCATGGGGTCGATCAACCTTTTCGTGCTAAGGTAAAGATGACCCCAGCTAACGAACAAATTACTGTAAAATCAGAATTTGAGATATCCCCCGCTGATTATGGAATTAAAATTCCCCAACTTGTACGTACCAAAATTGCCGAGAAAATTCAGGTCAAAGTAAATCTTACCTTAAAAAAACAGTAGCAGGCAAAAATTTTTTGAACATATTTTTTTAAAAAAAATAATTATTTATATATTTGCATCACTAAACAAAGATAAATGAAAGCTCTGCTAAGCAATATTATTCTCGTGGTAGTAGTGGTGCTCGTGGTCGCACGATCGTGGGTTGAGAATGGTATTGCATAGCGATTAAGAGCTAAAAAAATATAGGAACCCTTCTCAACCAAGTTTGAGAAGGGTTTTTTCGTATATAGCAAAATATTAACTAACAAAAAACTTACACGATGAAGTACAGATTACGTAGCTTAACCACCACCGAAGGCCGATTGATGGCTGGTGCCAGAAGTCTTTGGAGGGCTGCTGGAATGAAAGAAGAACAGATAGGAAAGCCTATCATAGCAGTAGTCAATTCGTTTACCCAATTTGTTCCTGGGCATACTCATCTGCACGAAATTGGCCAGAAAGTAAAGCAATGGATTGAAGAAGAAGGATGTTTTGCTGCCGAGTTCAATACCATAGCCATTGACGATGGTATTGCTATGGGGCATGATGGCATGCTATACTCTTTGCCATCGCGTGACCTTATTGCCGACAGTGTTGAATATATGGTCAATGCCCACAAGGCTGATGCCATGATATGCATTAGCAACTGCGACAAAATTACCCCGGGTATGCTCATGGCAGCTATGCGTTTGAACATACCTACCATATTTGTATCGGGCGGCCCCATGGAAGCAGGTCGCGTCCGAAACAAAAAGTACGACCTGGTAGATGCTATGGTATTGGCTGCCGACAGTTCAGTTTCCGATAGCGAACTCGAGGAAGTTGAAAAAAATGCCTGTCCCACCTGCGGCTCTTGCTCGGGTATGTTCACTGCCAACTCAATGAACTGCCTTAACGAAGCATTAGGTCTGGCACTTCCTGGCAACGGAACGATAGTGGCTACCCACAAAAATCGCATTGAGCTATTCAAAAAAGCCGCCAAGAAAATTGTCGAAAATACCCGAAAATACTACTTTGAAGGCGATGATAGCGTACTTCCCCGATCCATTGCCACCCGTGCCGCCTTCATGAATGCTATGGCACTTGACATTGCAATGGGCGGATCGACCAATACTGTGCTTCATATCCTGGCCATTGCCCACGAAGCACAGGTCGATTTTACCATGAAAGACATCGATGCGCTTTCACGCAAAATCCCCGTTCTCTGCAAGGTAGCACCTAGCTCCCATTACCATGTCGAAGATGTTGGTCGTGCGGGGGGTATCCTGGGCATTTTGGGCGAACTCGATCGAGCTCAACTCCTCGACACCACCGTCAAAAGAGTTGACGGCCTTACGCTAAAGCAAGCTCTTGACAACTACGACATTATGCGTCCTTCTGTTACAGAAGAAGCGATAAAAATCTATAAAAGTGGTCCCGCTGGCATCAAAAATCTGAGCATGGGTTCACAGGAATACTATTACCCCGAGCTCGATAAGGACCGTAACAATGGTTGCATTCGCGACATCGCCCATGCTTACTTCCCCGACGGCGGCCTGGCAGTACTCTACGGAAATTTAGCCAAAGACGGGTGCATAGTAAAAACTGCAGGCGTAGATCCCTCCATCTTCAAGTTTAAAGGTCCTGCAAGGGTATTCGAAAGCCAGGAGGAAGCCTGCGAGGGTATTCTCAAAGACATTAAGGCAGGTGACGTGGTGGTGATACGCTACGAGGGACCTAAAGGAGGCCCCGGTATGCAGGAAATGTTGTATCCCACCTCGTACATCAAAGCACGTAACCTGGGTAAAGAATGCGCCCTCATCACCGATGGTCGCTTCTCGGGAGGTACCTCAGGATTATCCATTGGACACATTTCGCCCGAAGCTGCCTCGGAGGGTATAATAGCCATAGTACAGGATGGCGATATGATTGAAATTGATATCCCCAACCGTTCAATAAAACTATTGGTATCCGACGAAGAAATTGAAAAACGACTTAACGAGGAACGTAAACGTGGGAAAGATGCATTTACCCCAAAAACTCGTAAACGAAATATTTCTAAAGCGCTGAAAGTTTATGCCAGCATGGTATCCAGTGCCGACCGTGGGGCAATAAGATTAATTGAATAACAAAAATAATTTGAAACATATGAGTGAGACACGAAAAATTACAGGAAGTGAAGCGGTTATTTTATCGCTCATTGAAGAAGGGACCGAGGTTATATTTGGATACCCTGGTGGGGCAATCATGCCCGTATACGATGCATTGTATGGTTTTGCCGACCGTATTAAACATGTCCTTACCCGTCACGAGCAGGGGGCAATTCATGCAGCCGAAGGCTATGCAAGGGCTACAGGTAAGGTTGGCGTAGTGATGGCTACCTCAGGACCAGGGGCCACAAACCTTATCACCGGTATTGCCGATGCCATGATTGACAGTACCCCTATCGTTGCTATTACTGGCCAGGTAGGAGCAGCACTGCTGGGAACCGACGCCTTTCAGGAAACCGACGTTGTAGGCATTTCAATGCCTGTAACCAAATGGAACATCCAGGTTACCCGACCCGAGGATATTCCCGGTGCTATTGCTAAAGCTTTTTACATTGCTCGCTCGGGACGTCCTGGCCCAGTACTCATTGACCTTACTAAAAATGCTCAATTTGGCACCCTTGACTATAAATACGAAAAATGCCATTTTATTCGTAGCTACGTACCCAAACCTACCCCCGATGAGTCGAAAATTATTGAAGCTGCCAAGTTAATTAACAGTGCTCAAAAACCATACGTACTCGTTGGCCAGGGAGTTATTCTGGCGAATGCCGAAGAAGAATTTCGTGCCTTCATTGAAAAATCGGGAATCCCATTTGCCTGGACATTACTTGGCGCCAGCGCTATGCCAATTGACCATCCCCTCAACGTGGGTATGCTGGGTATGCATGGTAACTACGCACCCAACATCAAAACCAACGAATGCGATGTACTCATTGCCGTTGGTATGCGATTCGACGACCGCGTAACGGGCGACCTGAATCGATATGCCAAACAGGCCAAAGTCATTCATCTGGAAATCGACCCAGCCGAAGTGGACAAAAATGTAAAAACGACTGTTGCTGTTCTGGGCGATGTAAAAGAAACGTTGCCATTACTCACCCGACTGGTCGAAAAACGCGATCACAGCCAATGGCGGAAAGAATTTGACGAATGCTACGAAATAGAAAAACAAAAAGTCATCCAGCACGAAATGTATCCCTCCAAACCAGGGCTTACCATGGCCGAAGTCATTCGTCGCATCAACGAACAAACCAATGGCGATGCTATCATCGTTACCGATGTTGGCCAACATCAAATGATAGCCTCACGTTATTTCAAATATACCAATAAGCGCAGCCTGATTACCTCGGGTGGGTTAGGAACTATGGGATTTGGATTACCTGCCGCCATGGGCGCCAAAATCGGCAAACCCGACAAACAGGTCATTTGTGTGGTAGGTGATGGTGGTTTACAAATGACTATTCAGGAATTTGGCACTATTATGGAATATAACATTCCTGTTAAAATAGTCTTGCTCAACAATCATTTCCTGGGCATGGTACGTCAATGGCAACAGCTATTCTTCGAACGACGTTACTCGATGACCGAACTCAAAAATCCCGATTTCATGAAAGTAGCTGAAGGATACGAATTGAATCATCAAAAAGTTACCGAACGTGCCCAACTCGATGAGGCTATCAGCAATATGCTTAAGTCGGACAAAGCATTCCTACTTGAGGTCGTTGTCGAAAAAGAAGATAATGTATTTCCCATGGTACCATCCGGAGCCTCTGTAAGTGATATTTTACTGGAAGCAACAAATTAAAAAAAAAGACAAAATGAGTAAGATTGAACAATATACCATCATTGCATTCTCAGAGAATGCAGTTGGTTTGCTAAATCGTATAACGATAATTTTTACCCGACGTCATGTCAATATCGAAAGCCTGACAGTTTCTGAATCGTCGTTGCACGGTATTCACAAATTTACCATTGTGGTAAACACCACACAAGACATGGTTCAGAAAATAACCAAACAAATTGAAAAACAGGTAGAAGTGCTTAAGGCCTACTATTTCACAAAAGATGAAATTATTTTTCAGGAAATTGCGCTTTATAAAGTTTCGACGGAGGCCCTTCTCAAAAGCAATATGATTGAAACCATTGTAAGGGAAAGCAATGCCCGCATCATCGAAATTACCGCTGAATATACAGTTATTGAGAAAACAGGGCATGAGTTCGAAACCAGTAAGCTTTTTGCCGAACTTAACAAGCACGGTTATGTTAAACAATTTACCCGGTCGGGACGCATTGCGGTTACTCGTTCCAATGCTGAATTGCTTACCGAGTTTCTCAATGCTCGTCAACAGGAACAAATAGAATTATCCCGTAATTAGTAAAATTACTGTGATGTCTTCCTTTGCCTGTTCATTATCCTATACAATCGATGAGCAGACAATACATATGGAGGTAAGAAATGGCCAGTTGTGGTGCATGGAATTTGATTCCAGCGCCACAATGGTTTTATTTTTACAACAAGTAAAAAAACAAAGTATTGGTTGGCAATCCACACTACCACAATCCATAAATATTCAGATTGTACCCTACGAGATTACCCATGCGGAAGAGAAGACATTTTATTACCAGCAACGTTACCACGCTACCGAAAACGATGATGTAAT
Organism: Bacteroidota bacterium; assembly: GCA_029550865.1. Classification (GTDB taxonomy): domain Bacteria; phylum Bacteroidota; class Bacteroidia; order Bacteroidales; family DTGW01; genus JAKPGM01. The sequence goes on from JAKPGM010000026.1 coordinate 15,675, forward strand.
AAGCGTTCGAGAGTTCATTGGTCAACCTAACCAGGTGATACCATCCCTTCTCCAACAAAGCATCCTACACAATCGTCTGGATGAACCCATTACCTGTCTTTCAACCGGCGAATTCAAGATAGCCTGCCTACTCAAAGCCTTTCGGCCAGCATCAAAAATTATTTTCTTTGAAGAGCTGTTTGCAGGCCTCGATGCTGCTAATCGCACATTGGTCATTCAATTCCTACACATCCTTAAACAAACCCTACAAACATGTATTATTGCAACCACCATCCGGCCCTATGAAACATCGCTTTTCGATAGGTACATAAAAATACACTCGTCCAACCCCCAAAACCAAAATTTTTTCTACCCCGATTCGTTAAAAAATCTATTCTGCAAACGTTCCCATCACGATTTTCAATATGCTTTTAAACTCTCGAACATACAGGTAAAATACAACGATCGGTTTATCCTGAGGAATATCTCATGGACTGTCAAAAAAGGCGAGAAATGGGCATTACGGGGAAAAAATGGTTCCGGCAAATCTACCCTACTCAGCCTTATCAATGCCGACCATCCACAAAGCTATATCAACGATATTACCCTCTTTGACCAACCGCGAACATACGGACAAAATATCTGGGATATCAAGGAAAATATTGGTTTCTTCTCCCACGAATTTTTTCGCTTTTTCGACAAATCAAAAACAGTAGCAGACACTGTTTTTTCCATTGTCAATAGCCATCCCTATAAACCCTCAACAAACCTACAAATGCTTGACGAAAAACTCAGTATCCTGATGGATTATTTCGGGATACCCATTCATAAAAAGCACCAGGCAGTCTATCATCTTTCACCTGCTCAACAGCGACTGAGTATATTGCTCGGTATCGTTTTAAAAGAAGCACCCCTACTGATACTGGACGAACCCTATCATCATTTTGACTTGCCCACTATCAAAAAATTTAATCACCTACTTGACCATTTTCATAATCCCTGTACGCTTATCTTTGTAAGTCACGATGAAAACGATTTTCCTTCGTGTATTCAACATCATTTTTATTTATCCTAAAAGTTTTAGCTATGCGTATAACCGACCGTATTCATCAACTTACTTTACCCTTTTCGCTAAAAGTTGCAGAAAATAAGACTGTAAAGCGAAGTGTCAACATTTTTATCCTGCTGGGTAAACGTATTACACTCATCGATGCAGGTCCGGCAGGCAGTGAAGAGAAAATTTTTTCGTATCTTGAGGAAATAGGCCGTTCGCCCGACGAAATAAAATTCATCTTACTCACTCATTCGCATCCCGATCACATGGGAGCAGCCGCCGCCATTAAAAAAAACGTAGCCTGCAAGGTTGGCATTCATCTCGCCGAACAGCGATGGCTGGAAGACATCGATTACCAGTTCAGCCAACGACCTGTACCTAATTTTTACGATCTGGTAAATGAATCCGTTACTGCCGACATACTGTTGAAGGATGGAGAAATCCTGGATATTGACGAATTGTTACGAATTAAAGTCATTCATGCACCTGGACATTCACCCGGTTCAAGCTGTTTTCTCTTACAACAGGACAATGCTTTGTTTACGGGGGATGCTATTCCGATTAAACATATCCCACCCATATACGATAGCTGGCACGAAAGCCTTTCGTCGCTCGAAAGACTTGAAAATTTACCTTACGCTAAATATCTTTTATCGGCATGGCATGATTACAGACAGGAAGATGAGGTGCAGGATTTTATAAGCGATGGCATTGAATGGCTGTATGCAGTGTACACAGCCCTCGAAAAATTTAAGCAGACGAACAATCTGTCCACACATCATCTGGCTACATACGTTCTCAAAGAGTTGAATATTTCCGTAGAAAATTATCATCCGCTGTACGAACGCACTGTACAACGGATGATAAAAGACCTATTTAGCTAAAATTTCCTTTAAGCTTAGCCACATTTCGAGGCACCACAGCTTTTGCAGGTCAGGCAGCCTTCTTGATAAACCAGATTTTCAGAACCACAGGAGGCACAACGTTCGCCTTCACGAGCTTTGGTTCCATCAGGAATATATCTGCGTAAGGCTCTTTCTACACCATTCTTCCAGGTATTAATGGCTTCGCTGTCGAGCTGAAGCGAACTTACCAGGTTAACTACATCGGGGATAGGCATGCCATAACGCAATACGCTTGAGATAAGCTTTGCATAGTTCCAATATTCCTTGTTGAACTGGTGCGACAAACCACCCAGCGTATTCTTGTATCCATATTTATCGGTATATTGGAAGTCGTAACGCGTATTGCCTTCCTCATCCTTAGTTTTTATAATCTTACCCTTGGTAATCGATTTTGGGATTGGGAACATCTCTTCATCCTGCAAACCGGTAAAAATTTCGTACGGACGACCATCGAGCAACCCGATAAAAGCAATCCAGTTTTCATTATTGTTTTTAAAGCGAATGATATCGCAGTCGAGCACCTTTGGTCGTTTCAGCGGCTGTCCAATAACCGTTTCGGTAGCTTGCGTTTTCTTATCCGATTTTGAGATTAACACACCCGAACGAGATCCCTCGCGATATACCGTACAACCCTTGCAACCACTTTCCCAGGCCGTTATATACAGATTAGCTACCAGCTTTTCGTCGACATTTTCAGGCAAATTGATGGTAACACTGATAGAATGGTCGACCCACTTTTGAATAGCCCCCTGCATCTTTACTTTTTTAACCCAATCCACATCATTGGCAGTAGCTTTATAGTAGGGCGAACGAGCAACCAGTTCATCTATTTGCTCGTCGGTATAGTTTTTCACTTCCTCAGGGTTATATCCATTAACTTCAAGCCAGGTGAGGAATTTGGGATGAAATACATTGTATTCTTCCCAATGATCGCCCACTTCATCCACAAAAGCAACCTTAACGTTGGTGTCATTGGGATTTACCTTACGACGTCGTTTGTATACCGGCCGAAATACGGGTTCAATACCTGAAGTAGTCTGAGTCATAAGACTGGTGGTACCTGTAGGCGCAATGGTCAGCAACGCAATATTTCGACGTCCAACCTTCACCATTTTTTGGTACAAATCTTCATCCTCTGCTCTCAAGCGCAAAATGAAAGGATTGTTTTTTTCGAGGTTAGGATTGTAAATGGGGAAAGCTCCGCGTTCTTCGGCCATTGTCACCGACGAACGATAAGCCTCGAGCGCTAACGTCCGATGGACTTCGACCGAAAAATCAATAGCATCGTCACTTCCATAACGAAGCCCCAAAGCAGCTAACATATCACCTTCGGCAGTAATACCTACCCCTGTACGACGCCCCTGCAAAGTTTTTTCCCTTATCTTTTCCCACAGTCGACGTTCAACCATTTTTATTTCTTCGTCCTCAGGGTCACGATTGATTTTATCGAGAATGGCATCAATTTTTTCTATCTCAAGATCGATGATGTCATCCATGAATCGCTGAGCAACAGCGACATGCTTTTTGAATTTTTCGAAATTAAACTTAGCCTGTGGGGTAAAAGGATTTTCGACGTAGCTATAAAGATTTATAGCCAGCAAACGGCAGCTATCATATGGACAAAGCGGTATCTCGCCGCAAGGGTTGGTTGATATGGTTTTAAATCCATACTCGGCATAGCAATCGGGTACCGATTCGCGAATAATGGTATCCCAGAATAGAACACCAGGCTCAGCCGATTTCCATGCGTTGTGGATAATTTTATTCCACAAAGCACGAGCATCGATTTCTTTTGTGATAGTAGGATTAGGTGAATCGACAGGGTATTGTTGAACGTATGGTTTACCTTCGACTACTGCCCGCATAAATTCATCATCGATGCGTACCGAAACGTTGGCACCTGTAACTTTACCCTGTTCGAGCTTAGCATCGATAAATTTTTCGGCATCGGGATGCTTGATAGAAATGCTGAGCATCAGCGCACCACGACGGCCGTCCTGAGCAACTTCACGGGTAGAATTGGAAAAACGTTCCATAAAGGGAACTACCCCTGTCGAGGTAAGAGCACTATTAAGAACAGGACTGCCCGATGGACGAATATGCGACAGGTCGTGCCCTACCCCACCACGACGTTTCATAAGCTGCACCTGCTCCTGGTCGGTTTTCATAATTCCCCCATAGGAGTCGGCCTTATTCCCAATGACAAAACAATTGGACAGGGATGCTATCTGAAAATTGTTTCCTATACCCGCCATGGGACTACCCTGCGGAACTATATAGCGAAAATCCCGAAGATATTCATATATTTCATCCTCTGTCATGGGATTGGGATATTTGGCCTCAATACGCGCCAATTCCCGAGCAATACGACGATGCATATCGTCGGGATTAAGCTCATAAATGTTACCCTGCGAGTCCTTCAGGGCATATTTTGTTACCCATACCCGTGCGGCCAGCTCATCGCCCTTAAAATAGGCCAGTGAGCTCTTAAATGCCTCATCGAAGGTATAAGTTCCCTGTTTCTTCTGTGTTTTTGTCCTTGCCATTTCTACTGTCAATTCGTCTGCATTAATTTGCTTGTCCTTCATTATTACTTCATCAGCTTGCATTGCCTTATAATATTTAAAAGGTTGATAATTTAGGTTTTGGCTTGGTGTTACCCAGTTGAAAAATGTAGCTGCAATTTATGATGAAGTATGACAAGATTACAAAATTATCCCCTCCCAATTATCAACTCTCATACCAGAGTTATTAACAATTTGATTTTGTATTTTATGTTAATTATGTAAATTATTTAATATCAATGTTTTAATATAAACATTCAGGGTAATTTATTTTTTTACAGGTGGATAAAAGGCATTTTCAATATGTTCGATAACTGTTTTCCCGTATTCATAGGAAATACAGATAACATCGAAACGCGATTCGCCATCCAGTCCTTTTTGCTGGAGATACAGGTTAGCCGCCTCAACAAGTAAACGTTGTTTCTTGAGCGTTACACTTTCGGAAGGGGTAAGCATTCCCCCGAAACGTCGAGTACGTACCTCAACAAATACGTAGGTATTATTATACTGAGCAACAATATCGAGCTCACGACGAAAACATTGCCAGTTCCGGGCTAAAATCTTGTATCCTTTGCCAACCAGGTATTCTGCTGCCAAGGTTTCACCTGTATTTCCAATATTGTTTTTTTCCATCAACAATTAAATTCTTTAGAAATATATTTTCGTCAATAAAAAAGTGTCTTTAGTGGAAATTTTATGTCTATTCGTAAATTTTTTATTTCAAAATTGCAACGAATTCGTATAAATGAATAAAATTTGTGGAAATTTATGAAATATTTCTTAAATTATAGAAGGGTGTTGAAAGGGAAGTTATTGTGGGGGTTATTGCTATTTGCTGTCGAGTGTGTATGGGGTAATAATTTTGAAGGCAGCATTACGTGGGTCAAACAATCGCTTTACGATACCACTTTTTATACCTATTACATTTCCGGTGAACGCATTCGTATTGAGGAAAAAGACAGCAAAAAAGCTGTGCGAATGGTTTACCTTATCAATATTGCTAAAGAGGATGTTTTTATTATTGATCCCACCCGGAAGATGTATACCAAGCTAAACAAACTCCCTGCTGCTCATAAAGATAACAAACAATTCATTGTTAAGAAAACCAACAATTATAAAATTATTAAAGGGGTAAAGTGCTACCAATGGCGGGTCAAAAATATCCACCAGAATGCTGAAATAACCTATTGGGTAGCACAAAAAAATTTCGACTTTTTTGACAAAATGGTAAAAGTGCTCAACCAAACCGATAAAAGTTGGGAGTTCTTCGTCAACATACCCCATTCAGCAGGGTATTTTCCCATGCTATACGAAGAGCGAACACTACTGCGGGATAGAAAAATGCAAACTTTTGTAATTAAAATTGAACAACATCAAATCGACCCCTCCGTATTCCAGATTCCTCAGGAATATACGCTTTTTGTTATGTAGATTTTGTCCTTACAAAGGATTATTGAATCCTTCCAAACAAAAAGAATCCATCTACCTTAGGGCAATTCCATGGAGGCAATGATTTCCTCGACGGTTTTAAAAGAATTGGGCAACAGATCGGGAGGGACTTTCCCCACACGTTTGCGAACCTGATAACGTTTACAGGTACTCCAGCCCGATTCTCCAGCTTCGCAATACAGCCTTCGATAATTTGCTGCAGTAACAGCATAATCGACCAACACCCCAGAGTAAATGGGACATTTTTCATAATATTCACAAACTTCAGGCATAATTATAAAGGTTTAGTATTGATAACAAAACTTTGTTAAAGTTATAGTTATTTTTATATACCCTGCAATTTTTTTTCAACTTTTTTTAGCTCCCTGGTCAAAAAAATTCTATCATCCTTATCTATTGCACGAAAAACAAGCATTTGAGAACTCTTCGGCCAAACTAAGCAGATTACTCAGATCGCAGAATTTGAAATTGAGGCAGTTTTATCCATCATCATAAAACCTTATCTTAATATGATTTGCCCGAAAAAATTAATTTCCAGAGACTTAGAGTTTTATGGTTTATCTGGTTTCCATTTAGCCTATTAATTGCCTCAATCAATGGCTCTTCGGGTAAAATTATATTGTACTGTTCCCAATACTCATCATGATAGGCATCAATCTTATCTGCCAAAATATCATCCGAACGCACGATTTCGTTCCAACGAAAACGGGAATAATTGGTAGTATCAATGTTGGTTACCACCAATTCCGAACGTGTTGTGACGGTATTGTTGTAAAACAAAGTATTACTTTTTGCTTTCAATTTTAGCTCAAGAACCGTGTATTCGAGATACCAACGGTTGTTAAACGGTCGATAAAAAACCATGTAATTGGCTTCCTGTAACTTCACCTGAGTTTTTCGAGGAACCTTTTTTACCAGTAAATGTTGTGCATAATCAACTCCCCAGGAAGTTAAACTAAAAGCAGCACCAGCCAGAGCATAGGTTTTATCGTCGACGTAAAGTACGCCCTCATACGACATTTCGGGTAAACGCCGTAAAGGTTCAAATCGTATCACGTAAAGCATTCGCTCGTTATAGGCTATTTTGCCCTGAAGCCGGTATACATATTCTGATATGCCTTCTTTACTCAAAAAAGAAGGTTGTTCCTTAATAAGATCTATTTTCACTGCATTGTATACCCCTCCTTCGAGCTTAAAAGAAAAGGCCTGTAATTTTTTGGTAGCCTGGCTGCGATGCCCTTTAAAAATTCTCGCCTGATCGTTCAACCAACCCGAATAAGGGGCTTTAGCTATATCAACAAGCGCTTCAATAATAGATAGATAATCTTCATTATCCCGAATGATCTCGCGATAAAAAGCCGAATACATAGCATTCTGCTTCGAGTAATTGTTGGAAATATTTCGGACGACCTGTTCCACAATCGAGGATGCCGATATGCTTCTTACCCAAACCGGTGATAACTCCACAGGGGCATCACGAAGCTGAAATACCAGTTCACGACGAGTAAGCGTATCGAGTCGCATGCGTAAGGGTTCATATCCCAGATGGGTAATCACAAGCGTATCGGTTGAGTTGACATATGGAATTTTAAGCATAAACCTTCCATCGGCATTAGCAACGGTCGACACACTGCGATGCAATAAACCAACCGACGCATAAGACAGGGGTTCTTTCTGATCATTGATGATTTTACCATAAAGGATAAAAAATGAATCGGTTGGCGCGAACGCCGATTTTGTAGCAGGCAGAGATATTATCGGAAAAATTACAACCTGTCGACCCACAACCTCAAAATCCAGCGAAGTAGCAGCCACCAGATGTCTAAGTACCTCGCTAAGCGTGCCCTCATAGTCAAGCGAAACCAAACGATTCAACTCGGACAACCGTGCATTATATGAAAAATTTACCTGATAAAGCGCCGAAATAGAATCAAATGCTTGAACCAATGGCACCTGCTGCAACCGAACACGACGTATTTCAATATTACCCTGTGCTTTCAAGGCAAAAGAAGCAATTGTTGCAATAAAACAGGAAAGTACTATAGCAGAGGGCATTTTCATCCAAAAATATTTTTTAATTTTTTATAGTGGCCGGATGGAACTCGCATGTAGTGAGTTTTCTACTATTTATCAAGTAAAAAAGTAGTTATTTTCGCTTTTATTTCAATTAACCCTATAAAAACCTTTTCATTTTTTAATCCTTTCCATTGTCGAAGCATTGCTTACCCAGAAAAGGCTATCATTTACGGACTGTGTTTGCAATAGAAAGGTTCGATCAATGATTTTCAATATCTCTTCCAACGTTAAATTTTCAAAGGTAGCCGTCAACCTGTTGTGAACAATGGCGCTGTCGGGCTGAATAACTTTGCCAAATGTTGTAGAGATCATTTTGTACACATAGGCCAGTTCGGCATCACGAAACACCAGGCGATGAGTTTTCCATGCCAGTAGGTTCCAATCGACCGAATCGACTTTTTCCAACGTATTTGATTGAACAGAATAAGTAGCGCCCTCATTACGGGTTAACATAAGTTTGCTTGCCGTATTGACTGACTGAAACAAGACTTTACCCGATTGTACCAACACCTGTACGTTTCCATCGGCATGTATTTTAACATTGAATTGAGTTCCTAATACTTCGACACGCGCCGATGACGTTGTAACGATGAAAGGATGCAATGCATCAGCTTTAACGGCAAAAAATGCCTCTCCACTTATCAGCTTCACTTCCCTGTTCTTATTGCCAAACTTTCGGGGATATTCAATACAAGAATTACGATTTACCTCTACCACTGTACCATCCGATAAAACCAATTGCTTTGGTACCTCTTTCGTGGCAAGGGAAGTAACCGAATTCTCCATGATGCGCACCAAAAAAGTGGTGGCCAGAACAATGAACACAGAAGCAGCCACCGCATATATGGCAACGCTAATTCGTTTTGACCGCGAAGGTTTGCCAGAAAAATGGATTCGCTCACGCATACTTACCCAGGCAGCATCGGCATCAAAGCTTATTCCGCCTTTCGATTGTTCCCAAATACGCTGGCACGACGTAAAAGTATGCTCATTGTTCTCGGATTGCTGACGCCACTTCAATAGCGCCTGTTCTTCAGTTGCCGTTGCATTACCCGAAAGTACTTTGGCGATTAATGACCATGTATCTTCTTCGTTATCAATTAAATCTCTCATAATGAATATTCCTCTTTTTAGTTATTACAACTATCTCTACCAATTCCCCTAAGTTTCCAGGATGACATTTTGACAAATTCAAAAAAAAAATTACCCTTAATAACATTGTTGGCAGAATTGACAAAAACGAAACAAACTAATGTCGCTATTTTTTGTTTTAGAAGTATAATTTAAAACTGGCACACCGTTTGCCCCAACTTCAAACATACTATAAAATAGTAAAATTTCATTAAATTTGCCAAAAAATTCATGAGAAAAAAGGAATTGATAGAAGTAGAAGAAGAAACGAGGCTAACCGAAATTATCATAGATGCCATTAAAGAAAAAAAGGGAAAAAGGATTATCAAAATCGACCTGAGAAAGTTAAAAAACAATTTGTGCGATTATTTCATCATCTGTGAAGGTGACTCGAGCACTCAGGTGAGTGCACTGGCCGAAAATATTGAACGACAGGCCTACCTACAAGCAAACAAAACCCCTCACCATATCGAAGGAAAAGAAAATGCTCAGTGGATTCTCATCGATTTCTTCGACGTAGTAGTTCATGTATTTCAACAAGAAAACCGCAACTTCTATAAGCTCGAAGATTTGTGGTCGGATGGTATAGTAGAAACAATTGAAAACGAATAATTTACAAATATGTCAGACGAAAAAGAGCTGAAACAGAAAACGGATAATTTTTCCAATAGCAGAGATAACTCAAATAATCCCATGGAAAATAATCAGTCGAATACGCCCAAACCTAAATTTAACGTTTACTGGGTATATGCGCTGATCGCTATTGTTTTTATAGTCCTTCAATATTTTCAATTTGGCAAACATCCGCACGAGATTTTTATGAAAGATTTACGCGAGATGATTGCCGCTAAAGATGTTGACAAAATAGAGGTCATCAACAAAGAGGTAGCAAGGGTATATCTTAAGCCCGGCAAACTGGATAACTATCAAAAACTTGTCGGGAAAGATTTTAACCGTATTCCCAAGGATGGTCCCCACTTTGAGCTTCAGATTGGCGATGTGACGGCTTTCAAGGACGAGATTGACAAGGTACAAAAAGATTTTGCGCCAGCCGATTACGTAAATATCGTATATAAGGTGGAGAAAAATTATTTTCTCGATATTTTCATCAGTTTCATTCTGCCCATACTGATTCTCATTGCAATCTGGAGCTATTTTTATCGGCGGATGACCAGTGGTGGAGGAGCTGGTCCGGGAGGGTCTAATATTTTTAATGTAGGAAAATCGCGTGCAAAGATTTTCGATCGCGAAACAAGCGTGAAGGTGAATTTCTCGGATGTAGCGGGTCTGGAAGAAGCTAAAATAGAGCTTAAGGAAATCGTTGATTTTCTGAAAAATCCTAAAAAATACACTGACCTGGGTGGAAAGATTCCACGAGGAGCCTTATTGGTAGGGCCCCCGGGTACAGGTAAAACCTTACTTGCCAAGGCTGTTGCGGGCGAAGCCAACGTACCCTTCTTCTCTCTTTCGGGTTCCGATTTTGTGGAAATGTTTGTAGGGGTAGGAGCTTCCCGTGTACGCGATCTATTTGCACAAGCCAAACAGAAAGCCCCCTGCATTGTGTTTATCGACGAAATTGATGCCGTTGGCCGATCGCGGAGTAAAAACCCTGGATGGGCAGCCAACGATGAACGCGAAAATACGCTCAACCAGTTACTTACAGAAATGGACGGTTTTGCCCCCAATACGGGTATCATTGTGCTGGCAGCCACCAACCGAGCCGATATTCTCGACCGTGCGCTATTGCGTGCAGGTCGATTCGACCGTCAGATTCATGTTGAGCTACCTGACTTAAAAGAACGACTTGAGATTTTCAAGGTACACATGCGTCCACTCAAATTGGCCACCGACATTGATGTGGAATTCCTGGCTAAACAAACTCCCGGATTCTCGGGTGCCGATATTGCCAACGTATGCAATGAAGCGGCGTTGATTGCTGCCCGTAAAAATAAAACCAGCGTTGAAAAACAGGACTTCCTCGATGCTATCGATCGTATTATTGGTGGGCTTGAAAAACGAAATAAGATTATTTCCAAACTCGAGAAAAAAACTATTGCTTACCACGAGGCTGGTCATGCTACAGTAAGCTGGTTGCTCGAACATGCCAATCCCCTGGTAAAAGTAACCATCATACCCCGTGGAAGAGCTCTGGGTGCTGCCTGGTATTTGCCTGAAGAACGACAGATAACCACTACCGAGCAACTCTACGATGAAATGTGTGCCACGTTAGGGGGACGTGCTGCTGAAGAAGTAGTATTTGGCAAGGTCTCGACCGGTGCACTAAACGACCTCGAAAGGGTTACCAAGCAAGCCTATGCCATGGTGGCCTATTTCGGCATGAGCGAAAGAATTGGAAATATTAGCTATTACGACTCTTCAGGACAATCGGAATTTACTTTCAGTAAGCCCTACAGTGAAAAAACAGCCGAACTCATTGATGAAGAGGCTAAAAAAATTGTCGAAACCCAATACGAACGCGCTAAAAACATTCTTCGGGAAAACAAGGATGGCCTTGATCAGTTGGCTCAAAAACTGCTTGAGAAAGAAGTAATATTCAGCGAAGACCTGGAACAAATCTTTGGCAAACGAAAAGGCGGTGTTCCTGAAGAACAGCAACTACTGATTGACAACAATGGGGCTAATCAAACAACGAGTTCCTCGGATAGTCCACAAAATGCCTGATGTATGGAAAAAGGCTGGACCATCATCTATAAAACCCAAAATGCCTACCATGCCGAGATTATCCGCCAGGTAATGGAAAAGGAAAATATTTCTTGCGTGGTCATGAATAAGCAAGACTCGTCCTTTTTTTTCGGCAATATTGAGATACTTGTTAAGGACGAAGATGTAGAAGCTGCTAAAAAACTTCTTCAAAATTTCGAACCCTGAAAAGTATCCACAAACAGGCAGGAAATATCTTACATGCGAGTTTCATCCGGCCGATTTTAAAAAACATTTAAAATTATTTTCGGATGCAAGAAATAGTCAAACGCTCGATTACAGGCACAGCCCTTGTATTACTTATGGTAGCAGCTATTATAGGAGGCGAAATATCGTTTATGATATTTTTCGCATTGCTTATAGCTGGCACAATGTGGGAATTTTATGGGTTGGCCAATAAAATGGACATCGAACCCCAAAAAATCTGGGGAATTGCAGGTGGACTACTCCTATATACTCTTTTCTACCTTACAGCTACCGGACTTGTAAAAAGTTCTTTATTTGCTGTACTAATTGCCTGGGGACTAATTTCGTTTGTTATCGAATTACTCAGGAATAAAAATCGGCCTTATCAGAATATTGCTTTTACCTGGATGGGGATAATATACATAGCGGTTCCTATAGCAATGCTTTTAGACATTGCATACCGACAAAACATTTTTCAGTACAGTCATCATCTGGTACTTTCGTATTTTATTCTCATCTGGACGTACGATACCATGGCCTATGTATGCGGTTTATTATGGGGTAAACATAAGCTTTTCGAACGCATTTCACCCAAAAAAACATGGGAAGGCGCCATAGGAGGATTAGTATTTGCCCTACTGGCATCGTATTTGCTTTCTACCCTTTTTGAAGAACTTACACGTTTTCAATGGTTTACCTTTGCTACCCTCGTCTCGGTTTTTGGAACAATAGGCGACCTGGCAGAAAGTATGCTTAAAAGAAGCATTGGGGTAAAAGATTCGGGAAATATACTGCCGGGACATGGGGGGCTATTGGATAGGTTCGACGCATTGTTTTTGGCAATACCAGCAGTTTATCTATATTTGCAATTCATTTAAAATCTGCTTATATTATGTTGAATATAAAAAACGTGCTGCAAAACTTAATAGAGTTCAAGAATAATCATATACATTTGCATCAAGAGGGGAAGGCATTTGTGCGTAACCTGCTTATCTGGTTGCTGATTATCAACGGTATATTATATTTTTTGGACATAAACGATTACATCTTTGGTATCATTAATTTTCTGAGCATTGTTTCCTTTGGCATTGTTTTGTACTTCTTTCGGAATCCTCGCAGGGAAATTGTTGAACCTTCTGAAAACATTGTTTATGCGCCTGCCGATGGGAAAGTTGTAGTAGTAGAAGAAGTTATCGATACCGAATACTTCAATGAACCGCGTATTCAAGTTTCAATATTTATGTCACCCCTCAATGTGCATGTAAATAGGGTTCCGATAAGTGGTGAAGTAAAATATTTCAAGTATCACGATGGACAGTATCTGGTAGCATGGCACCCCAAGTCATCCGCTCATAACGAACGTACTACCGTAGTGATAAAAACTTTACAGGGCATCGAGATTCTTATTCGCCAGATTGCTGGGGCGGTTGCACGCCGTGTGGTATGTTATGCCGAAGTGGGTAAAAACATGAAACAGGGTGAAGACCTTGGTTTTATTAAATTTGGCTCCCGTGTTGACATTTTGCTTCCTCTTAATGCCGAAATCAAAGTAAACATTGGAGATAAAGCGCTTGGCAACAAGAGTATAATCGCCTACCTAAAATAAAATCTTCATTTTTCCAATAAAATAATTAATTTTATAAAAAATCCAACCATGTCGTTCGACTACAATACCAAACGAAAAAAACTTGTTCTTCCTGAATATGGCCGGCACATTCACAAGTTAGTGGATTATATCGTTAGCATTCCCGATCGCGAGGAAAGAACTCGTGCTGCCCACGCTCTGGTAGCTGTTATGGGCAATCTAAATCCGCACTTACGGGATGTAGCCGACTTCAAACATAAATTGTGGGATCATCTGGCTATCATGGCCGACTTTAAGCTCGACATTGATGCCCCCTATCCCTTGCCTACCCAATCGGCCTTTGCCGAAAAACCACGCAAAGTTCCTTACAATCAGCACACTATTCAATACAAGCATTATGGCAAGATTATCGAGCAAATGATTAAAAAAGCTGTAGAAATGCCCGAAGGCAATGAAAAAACAGTGCTGATAGAAATGATTGCCAACCTAATGAAACGACAATATCTAACGTGGAATCGCGATGCCGTAACCGATGAGGTTATTCTGAAAGACCTTTATGAACTTTCGAATGGGAAAATAAATATAACTCCTGCTACGCTGAAACTTTCTGAAGCACGCACCATTCATAGTCAGAACCGACAGAAAAATAAAAAAATGACCATCAACAAGCGTAATGGGAATAACGGGAGTTATAATGGGAGTAACAAACATAAGAAAAACTAATATTGGCGATGGCTTCGTTTGAAGTTGAAGGTGGCCATGCCTTACACGGCAACTTATACCCGCAAGGCGCAAAAAATGAAGCATTACAGGTTATTTGTGCCACTCTGCTTACCGATAAAACAGTTATTCTTCATAATGTTCCAGAGATAAAAGATGTTACTATATTGATAGAGATGCTTTCTCTATTGGGGGTGGAAGTGGAAAAGCGGGGACAAAATACGTATGCTTTTACTGCAGAAAACCTTCAACCAGAGATTCTTAAGCAACCTGAAGTTCAAAAACGTTTTTCTGCATTGCGGGGTTCCATCATGTTAGTTGGTCCACTGCTGGCACGTGTTGGGTACGCCTATGCCGGCAAACCTGGTGGTGATATGATAGGCCGACGACGTATCGATACGCATTTTTATGGACTTCAACAACTTGGTGCACAATTCCAATATGAACCCGAAAACAATCTTTATTTACTCAGAGCATCAAAGCTAAAGGGAAATTATATCTTGCTCGACGAAGCGTCGGTAACCGGTACTGCCAACATTATAATGGCCGCCGTACTGGCCGAAGGTACAACAACTATCTACAATGCTGCCTGCGAACCCTACATACAGCAGCTGTGCAAGATGCTGGTGTCCATGGGTGCCCGCATCGAGGGAATTGGTTCTAATCTGCTTACCATACACGGGGTAAGCCGTCTTCAAGGATGTGAACATACCCTGCTGCCCGACATGATTGAAATAGGGAGTTTTATTGGACTGGCCGCTATGTGTCACTCCGATATTACCATCAAAAACGTATCGTACGAAAATCTGGGCATAATTCCGCGTACCTTTCAGCGCATGGGCATTACCATCGAACGGGTTGGCGACGATATACATATCCCCGTTCACAACGAATACGAAATTGAAACTTTTATCGATGGTTCCATTTTAACTATAGCCGACGCTCCCTGGCCTGGACTCACGCCCGATCTTCTGAGCGTATTTTTGGTTGTTGCAACCCAAGCCAAAGGAAGCGTGCTGATACATCAAAAAATGTTTGAAAGCCGCCTATTTTTTGTCGATAAACTTATCGACATGGGTGCTCAAATTATCCTGTGCGATCCCCATCGGGCAACCATTATCGGCCTTAATAATCGTCATCCGTTGAAGCCCACCACCATGAGTTCGCCCGACATCCGTGCCGGGGTGGCTCTGCTAATAGCTGCACTTTCTGCCCCAGGCAAAAGCATTATTCACAACATCGAACAAATTGACCGGGGGTACTATCGCATCGACGAGCGACTGAATGCTATTGGCGCCAGAATAAAACGTATCAGTTAACTTATCTATCCTGTCGTATTTTTCTCGTAGCCTTTCAGGGTAAAAATAGTAGCCATAAATCACCAGCTTATCTGATTGCGTTCCTACCTTTGAATAAAACTAATTTTTATGGCTATGATACGAAAACTTTTTACTACCGTAATCCTTGTTCCCTTACTGACATTTTCTTTTTCAAGTTATGGACAAGGCTTTTTAAAAAGAGACAATAAGAAAATTGTCAACGGCAATGGTGAGGAAATACTACTCCGAGGCATCGGCATAGGCGGATGGATGCTTCAGGAACCCTACATGCTTAGCATTTCGGCAACCAACCAGAAAGATATCCGAAAAAAAATTGAAGCGTTAATTGGCAAGGACAACACAGATGCTTTTTATAATGCCTGGCGAACCAATTTTGTACAAAAACGCGATATCGACTCATTGGCCGCATGGGGATTCAACAGCATCCGGTTGGTCATGCACTACAATTTATTCACGTTACCCATCGAAAAAGAGCCTGTTGCCGGACAACAAACCTGGCTCGAAGAAGGTTTTACGCTGGTGGACAGTGTACTGGCCTGGTGTGCTGCCAATAAGATTTATGTAATTCTCGACCTGCATGCCGCTCCTGGTGGACAGGGTAAAGATGCTGCCATTTCGGATTACGACGCTACACTCCCCTCCCTTTGGGAAAGCGAAGCCAATAAAGTAAAAACAATAGCCCTCTGGCGAAAACTGGCTGAACGCTACAAAAACGCTGAGTGGATTGGCGGATACGATTTAATTAACGAACCCAACTGGGACTTTGAAAATAGTGGTAATCAAAACGGTTGCAATTGTAACCAAAACAAACCCCTGCTTGACCTCTACAAACGCCTCATCGATACCATTCGTCAGGTAGACACCAATCACCTTATTATTGTCGAAGGCAATTGTTGGGGAAACAATTATAACGGTATGGCGTCGATTTTTTCATACGACAATAATTTAGCGGTCAGCTTTCATAAATACTGGAGCTTCAATAATATTGCCAGCATTCAGGGCATCATGAATATCCGTAACACCTATAATGTACCCATCTGGTGTGGTGAATCGGGAGAGAATTCAAATGTATGGTATACCGAAGCCATCAGGCTACTGGAAAGCAATGATATTGGTTGGTCGTGGTGGACACTCAAAAAAGTACGTTCATTGTCAGGTACCATGTCTATTGAGCCCGACAATAATTACACCACCTTACTAAACTATTGGAAAAATGGGGGAACCAAACCTGATACTGCTTTTGCATTCAATACGTTGATGAACCTGGCCGAAAAAGTAAAACTGGAGAATTGCAAAATCAATTATCCGGTATTAGACGCCATGTTTCGCCAGGTACAAACTACCGAAACGCGTCGATATGCGGCCAATATAATCCCAGGAACACTCTTTGCAACCAATTTTGATTATGGACGCAATGGCTATGCTTACTGGGATACCGATACAGCCAATTACAATGTTAGTACAGGTACTTATACTACATGGAATGCAGGTTATGGTTACCGCAATGATGGCGTAGATATTGAAGCCTGCTCCGACAACCCGAAAACAAATGGATATAACGTAGGGTGGACAGCCGACGGGGAATGGCTTAAATTTACTGTAACCATTACTCAGGAAGGCGGCTATAAAGTAAAAATACGACATGCAGGTAGTGGATGTAAAGTTAAGCTTCAACTCAACGATATTGACATTTCGACAGTGCTAACGCTCCCCTCGACGGGAGGCTGGCAGACCTGGAAAACCGATTCGTTTGACAACATCCTGCTGCCCATTGGTGAACACGCTTTAAAACTTTTTATTGTTAAAGGGGGTTCTAACCTCAACTATCTTGAATTTGTTTACGAAAAACCCTCTGCAGCCGTCGATTTCAAAATACTTAATGCCGAAACAGACAACTCAGGAAAAAAAGTGGTGGTAAGTCTCAATAAGCCCCTCCTTACCAATACATTTAATTCTGCCGACTGGGACATTTATGTCAATGCACAGCCAGTCGAAATTGCGGGAGTAAGTATGCTTAATAGCCAGCAAATTTTGATTGACCTTAATGCCAAAATCCTCTATGGCGATGTAATACAAATATCCTATCATGGCACCCAAATCCAGGGCATCGATTCCAGTTTTTTACAGAGCATCGACAAGTTGAGTGTTATCAATAATCTGCCGGTAATGTACACGATTCCGGCAAAAATTGAAGCCGAAAATTATTATCAGCAAAGCGGTTTAACTGCAGAGACCTGTAGCGAAGGAGGTCAAAATATGGGTTATACCAATGCTGGTGATTATCTCGACTACCTGATTATTGTAAAAAAAACCGGGCAATACACAGCCCAATTCCGCATATCTGCGCAAAACAGCGGAGGGGTCATTGAGTTGCAATTATACGACGACAATAATGTTAAAACAACGCTGGGCACATTTAATGTTCCGGCTACAGGGGGCTGGCAAAATTGGAAAACCATCAGTGGTTCCATCCAGTTGAACGAAGGACATTACCGATTGCGTATTTATATTAAGAGCCCTGAGTTTAACATTAATTGGTTTTCGATTGACGAATACACCAGGATTGCCCAGTTAGACCATTCGCAGTCGATCCAAATTTTTCCCAATCCCTGTAACGACAAATTATCTATCGTTTACCCACAGCCTAACGATGAAACCATGCAATTAATCATCCGCAATCTGGAGGGAAAAACCTTTGCTATGCATACGTTCACAAACGTGCAACAGGCCGATATTCTAACATTTGATGTATCGTTTCTAAAAGAAGGTATGTATGTAGTAAACTTACGCAACCAAAAAGGAACATGTTATGCCGAAAAACTTGCCATCATCAGGTAGGTAAGCATATCCAACCATAAAAAAAGAGAGGTACCGATGGTACCTCTCTTTTTTTGCTCCCCCTCCAGGACTTGAACCTGGGACCCTCTGATTAACAGTCAGATGCTCTAACCAGCTGAGCTAAGGAGGAATTTTTTGCGCTGCAAAAATAATGGGATTTTAGAAAAAATCAAAACTCGATTCATTTTTTTCTAAAAAAATTTCCATGAACATTCACCTTACCCCTGGAATAAACTATCAAATAAGGCCATACACAGAATCACCAGGTAATTTTAACCTCAAAACTATGGCTATTCAAAGAAAACGGTATGCAAAATTTTATTCAACAATGGTTCATCACTACAAATAGCAGCTTCCGTAGCTTTTTTAAATAGTACGTAAAGATGCTAAAATCTTTTCTGCCACAAGTAACGTCTTGCTGTTTCCCCAAATTTCATCGACAGGAACAATTCATGGGAACCAAAGGTAAAACGTTGAAAGGCATTAAAGTCGTAATCAAAAGCATAACCTATGTAAAGATTTTTCCAGCGGACCCCCATTAAGGCAATAAAGGTTTGTGCAGTACGATAGGAAATACCTCCCCAATATTTGTTCTGATAATAGATTTTACAGGAAAGTTCGCCCTGCATGATTAAACCTTCGGTAGTCTTAAACAAAAACGAGGGTTCGATTTGTAAATCTTTATCCTGTTGAAAACGATAAGCTCCTATAAGATAATATTGCCGTTCGGTTTTGTATTGTCGCATTACGCTACTACCAAATTTAATTTTCGATTGCAATAATTCGGTTGCTGAAATTCCTATGTAGTAAGCATAAAATTTATAATAAAAACACCCAATGCTAACATCGGGGATATATAAAGGATTTCCTACCAGATCCATCAGGGGTTCGGCGTTTCTAAATCCTATTCCCGACTTATCAATTTTATGTTGAGCTACAGAAGCCAGCAAACCAAAAGACAGCTGTGAATTGTGCAAAGGGATATGATAGGCATACGAAAATGCTGCGCCCGAATTCATAAAATATCCATTGCGATCGGAATACAGGTATCCTCCCAAACCCACCCTACCCTTACGAGCGGGGATAAATTTGTTTTTTCGGTGGGGACGCGTTACAATTTTGTAACTCCTTTGTAAAAGTCGGGTTTGAAATGAAAAAGAAAAAGTACGAGGTGCATTCTCAATCCCCAGCCATTGCTGTCGGGTAATAAGGTTAAAAACGGTGAGTCCTTCATACCCAGCCATGGCAGAATTAACGGTAAAACCGTCCATCATGTAATGACTGTAAATAGGGGTACTTTGACAAAACAGCTTTGCCTGCGAAAAGATAAAAAAAAACACACTTAGCGCCTGTACAGCAAAACGCATCCGGCCGGGTATTAATTTCAGGCAATAATACGTTAATTATTAGTTTTTTACAAGTAAAACATAATGCAAATACATGCTAAGTCAAAGACTAAAACCATTTTCTCTGAAATTCAGTAAGCAAACTAATTTCAAGCAAAAAATTTATGCTTGTTGTAAGATAAATTTAAATTTGTACCAGAGAAAACCATTTCCATGAAACTCTCAGTTATCATCGTCAACTACAACGTAAAGTATTTTCTGGAACAATGCCTATACTCGGTGCAGCGGGCTATCAAAGACATCGCAGCGGAGGTTCTGGTGGTCGACAACCATTCGGTGGATGGTTCGTGTGCCATGGTTAGAGAAAAGTTTCCATGGGTACATTTAATAGCCAACCAGGAAAATGTAGGGTTTTCTCGAGCCAACAATCAAGCGATACGTATTGCCAGGGGGGAATATGTATTACTCTTAAACCCCGATACCGTTGTTCAGGAAGACACTTTTGTCAAGTGCATTGAATTTATGGATGCACATCCCGAAGGGGGAGCTCTTGGTGTGAAAATGATTGACGGGAAAGGGCATTTTCTGCCCGAGTCGAAGCGCGCCCTGCCTACCCCATGGGTAGCCTTTTACAAAATATTTGGTTTGTCCCGACTATTCCCCAAATCTCGAACTTTTGGCCGATATCATCTTACCTACCTCAACCCCGACCAGATTCATGAGGTAGAAATACTCTCCGGCGCTTTTATGTTTATCCGCCGCAAGGTTCTGGATGAAATAGGTCTACTGGATGAAACATTCTTCATGTACGGCGAAGACATCGACCTATCCTATCGAATTATTCAGGCTGGATACAAAAACTATTACTTCCCCCACACTTCTATCATCCATTACAAAGGCGAAAGCACCAAAAAAGGTAGCTTAAACTATGTATTGGTTTTTTATCAGGCCATGATCATTTTTGCGCAAAAACACTTTGCCCACGATGCCAGCTATCGTTATCTGACCTTTTTCATCCGTTTGGCTATATATCTGCGAGCTTTGCTGTCGTTGCTCAAACGCATATTCATGGCGTTATTTTTGCCAGTCATGGATATCCTCATCATATTTGCTGGCTATCTTTTCCTGAAGCCCCTTTCCGAATCAATAAAATTTGAGGAAGGTATTCATTATCCCGATTTTTACCTCACCCTCATTGTACCCAGCTACATTCTTATCTGGTTCCTATCCATGCTTTTTGCTGGTGTGTACGACAGGCCTTATCGTCTCGACAAAGTAGTTAAAGGGATTGGCATGGGTACTATCATTATCCTGGCCATTTATGCTCTTTTGCCTGAAGGTCTGCGATACTCGCGTATGCTAATTGTTTCAGGCGCCCTATGGAGTTTACTGTCGCTTACCCTATTCCGGTACTTGCTCCACATCAGCAGAATTAAATCGTTCCAACTTTTTAATGCAAAACGAAAAAAAGTAATCATTGTCGGATCGAAGGAGGAATATGAGCGTATCCGGTACCTGCTTATTCAAACTTCTGTCAATGTCGATATTGTTGGATTTGTAAGTAACGTAGCTTGTGGCAACCGCGACGAGTTAGGAACCATTGATCAAATAAGCGATATAGTGCAAATTTATAGCATCGACGAAATCATTTTTTCGGGCAAGGACATGAGTGCACAACAGATTATTCATCACATGTTGCATCTAAAACCCTCAGGGTTAGAATATAAAATTGCCCCACCAGAAGGTATGTCGGTTATTGGAAGTAATTCTATCAATACGGCAGGTGATTTATACCTGGTAAACATTAATACTATTCACATGCCTACCTACCGCAGGTTAAAGCGATTATTCGACATGCTCACCTCCTCTTTATTATTATTGGCTTATCCATTTATTTTTTTATTCTATCGCAACAAAATTCAACTTCTGAAAAACATCCTGAACGTACTGATAGGTCGACGTACCTGGGTAGGATACTGGGGCTTGCAAACACCCTCCAATGATTCCATCGACCAGCTACCCCCATTAAGAAAGGGCATCTTAACCCCTGTCGATGGCATTAAAAAGAATGACCTTAGCGACGACATGAAATCCAAACTCAATATTTTCTACGCTAAAGACTATAAATTTGCCAACGATTTTAACATTTTGCGAAAAGGACTGTTATACATTGACAGAGTTTGTTAAAGTAAAGAATTATGCCATTAAACAAAGTGGTACTGCCAGCCCTCGGCGAAGGAATTACCGATGCTACCATTATTCGGTGGTTGGTTGAAGAAGGTGACGCCGTATCTGTAGATCAACCACTAGCCGAGATTGCCACCGACAAGGTCGATTCTGAAGTATATTCTCCCTATGATGGAATTTTAAAGAAAATTATTGCATTACCGGGGGAAGTTCCCAAAGTTGGTGATATAATAGCCTACATTCAGGTAGGCGCCGAAATGGGTAGCACAGCTCCTGTTGCCCCAGCAGTAGTTGAATCGCAACCAATATCGCAAAAAACTGCAGCACCCAGGAGTACCGTGCAAGCACCTTCCTCCCCACAGGTTGTTACCGAGGAACCTTTCATTCCACCATTTGTACGAACAGTAATACAACGACTG
Source organism: Bacteroidota bacterium (assembly GCA_029550865.1). Taxonomy (GTDB): domain Bacteria; phylum Bacteroidota; class Bacteroidia; order Bacteroidales; family DTGW01; genus JAKPGM01. The sequence goes on from JAKPGM010000026.1 coordinate 38,175, forward strand.
CAAATCGACGAAAAAGACCTCATACAATTCACGGGAAAAAAAGCAGGCCAAACCCTCGATAAAGAAGACATAGAAAAATATGTAGAAGAACAATTACCCTTTGTTGAGAAGAAAAAGCATAAGGTGAGTACGGCTCTTGCTTCTCCAACAATCGTCCCTGGCGAACCAGCTTTTCCAGTCAACGGCGAAATGAGCACTAGCCCCGAAGATGTTGAAAAAGTTCCCCTGCCCCGAATACGAAAAAAAATTGCCGAACACATGCTCATTTCGAGCAAGACCATTCCCCATGTAACTTCGTTCATCGAGGTGGATGTAACTCCCCTGGTCGAATGGCGAGAACAAAAAAAGGATGAGTTCCAACGTAAGTATGGCACCAAACTTACCCTTACACACCTTTTTGTCGAAGCCATCGTTGCTGCCTTAAAGAAATATCCACAGGTGAATGTCTCGCTCGAAGGCGACACACTTTTAATCAAAAAAAATATCCATATAGGGATGGCCACTGTGCTACCCGATGGGAATCTTATTGTACCCGTCATCAAACATGCCGATAAGCTAAATCTTTCTGGCATTGCCCAGGCCGTTAATGATCTATCGGAACGAGCCCGAAACTACAATCTTAAACCTCACGAAGCCACAGGAAGCACTTTTTCATTTACCAACATTGGCATCTTTGGTTCATTATCTGGAACCCCATTGATTAACGTGCCCGAAGCGGCCATCCTGGGAATTGGTGCGGTAACCAAAAAACCATGGGCAGTGAAAACTACCGAAGGCTATGCCCTTGGCCTTCGCGACATCATCATGCTTTCGCTTGCATACGACCATCGCATCATCGATGGAAGCCTTGGAGGACTGTTCCTGAAGTTTCTTAAAGATTACCTGGAAGCCTTTGATGCTTCGCGACCCATTTAACAAAAATAGTTGTATCATCCAATAGAGGCTTCCCCAAAGATTTTTATTACCTAAAAGGGTAGGTCACTATTTTCCAGCCTTACCTAAGCAAGGATACTTGGATTTTAGTAAAAAAGATTTATATCTTTGACTTTTATAACATCACAATCATGAAAAACTACATTCGCTTTGTTGTACCAGCTTTGTTTATGCTGATATTTTCGTGCAAGCAACAATCGCAGGATTATTTTTTTGACCAGCCATTAACCGAACAAGAAAAACAAGCGCAACGTTTAACGCCAGAAATATTGTGGAAATTTGGCCGAATTACCGAAGCTGAGCTTTCGCCCGATGGTAAAGAGATTGCCTTTATTGTAAAGCGATACGACTTAAAGAGGAACAAAGGCAATGCCGAGATTTTTGTGATATCCACAAGCGGTGGAGAGCCTGAGCAACTTACTTTTACTGTAGAATCGGAATCATCGATACATTGGACGCCCGATGGGAAAAGGATAGGTTACCTGGCATTAGCCGCCAATGGAACCAGCCAAATTTGGGAAATCGACCGTCACAGCAAGAAAGTTAAACAAATTAGCCGAGTAGAGGGCGATATAGAAATTTTTGCATACTCCCCTGCAGGTACCCATGTGTACTATACCATGCGTGTAAAAACCGATAGCTCGGCACAGGACCGCAATCCCGATCTCCCATTATCTACAGGTCGGGTATACACCGACCTGATGTACCGGCACTGGGATAGCTGGTGGGACTACCGCAACAGCCATTTATTTGTGGCCACATACAACGGAAACGCCCTTACGACAACAAAGGACATTAACGCTGGCGAGCCTTACAATACGCCTTTAGCCCCTTTCTACGAACCTTCGGAAATAAGCTGGTCGGCCGATGGGAAAAAGATAGCCTATACCAGTCGCAAGCTCAAAGGCAAAGCCGAAGCGCTCAGTACTAATTCCGACATTTATCTATATGATCTTGAAACCCAGCAAACCACCAATCTTTCGGAAGGGATGACCGGGTACGATCGCAATCCTGTCTTCTCACCCAACGGTAAAATGATATGCTGGACCAGCATGGCAACGCCTGGGTACGAGTCGGACAAAGACAGGCTAATGCTTTATAATTTCGAAACACAAACATATACCGACCTTACAAAGGATTTCGACCAGAGTGTTTCGCAACTGGTATGGAGCGACGATAGTCGTTACATATACTTCATCAGTGGCATTCATGCCACCTATCAGGTTTACAGGATTGACGTGCAAACCCAACAAATTACGCAGCTTACCAATGGCTGGCACGACTATACCTGGCTGGCACGTAAAGGCGACATCATGGTGGGACAAAAAATGTCGATGCGTATGGCAACAGAAATCTACCGTGTAGGGGACGATGGCAAAGAAACTCAGCTTACCTATGTCAATCAGAATATCTACGACGTCATCCGCATGGGAGAAGTAAAGGAAAGATGGGTAACAACCACCGACAATAAACGTATGCTGGTGTGGCTGATCCTTCCCCCCAATTTTGATTCTACCCGTAAATATCCAGCCATATTGTATTGCCAGGGAGGGCCACAAAGTGCTGTTAGTCAATTTTTCTCGTACCGATGGAATTTTCAGCTTATGGCAGCTAACGATTATGTAGTGATTGCACCCAATCGACGTGGATTGCCAACCTTTGGCCAGGCCTGGAACGATCAAATAGCCCAAGACTACGGCGGTCAAAACATGAAGGACTATTTGAGTGCCGTCGATGAAATAAGTAAAGAACCCTTTATCGATAAAGAACATATCGGTGCCGTTGGTGCCAGCTATGGTGGTTATTCGGTATTCTATCTGGCAGGCCATCATCAAAAGCGATTCAAAGCGTTCATTGCTCACTGTGGTATGTTTAATTTCGAAAGTGAATTCGGAGCTACCGACGAATATTTCTTCGAATACCACGATATAGGCGGGCCATACTGGGAAAAACCTAAACCCCGTAGCTACAATTTTTCCCCCCATCTTTATGTCGATAAATGGGATACCCCCATCCTTATCATTTCAGGCGAAAAGGATTTCAGAATACCCTACACCGAAAGTCTACAAGCATTTAATGCCGCACAGTTGCGAGGAATACCCAGCAAGCTATTGATATTTCCTGACGAAAATCACTGGGTACTGAAACCACAAAATAGTGTATTGTGGCAAAGGGAATTCTTTGGCTGGCTTGACCAATGGCTTAAAAAAAAGTAACAATGATTAAGGTGTTATATATTATTGCCTTTGCCTTTGTTTTTTTATTGACCTATATTTTGCTTGACCCTTTCCGCATGCACCGCAAACGCCCCTACTCTACCATTGCGCTGAAGCTTTCGTTTCTGGTATATCTGGTATTTGCCCTCATCATAACCTATCTCTTCCTGTTCAACTATTCCCGTTCTGTTTCTTTTTTTGAAGATATTGAAAACCCGAGAGCTTCATTGCATTTTACGCTGTACATGATTACACTCATCGTTCCGACTCTGGGTATTTTTTTACGCCGAAAATTTAATAGACGAACCACCTACAATATTATTTTTACCATCGTTAACATCCTATGCATCCTGTATTACTTGCTACTGGTTAAAATAGCCTTCGACGTTAACATTTAGAGTATTATTCAAAAAAACTACCAACTTATTGCTATACAACAAAAAAGCGGGCCGCAGCCCGCTTTTGTTTAAACGTAAACTTATTTTTTAATCAGTATTAGATTCTGATCCTTGTCCAACGATTTTATATGAAGAATATAAGTACCTGACTTTATCGTATTAACATCCCATGTAAAGATATTTTCTCCCTTTACAGCCTTAAACAAGGCAGTTTGAATGGTTCGTCCTGTCAAATCGGTTAATTTTACAGTATAGACGTAATTATTAGAAGGCGAAACCAGGTGGATAAATAATCTGTCGTACATGGGATTGGGGTAAGCATCAATCTGCTCTGCTAAGGGTGCCTGCCTGTTGGGTATGTCGGTAATCACCACTTGCTGACAGTAGAGGTCGGAAGCCTGTGTGATAGGATCGGACACCTCGTAGCAAACTGTGTATGTGCCCGGACTGCTGTATACATGGGTTGGACTGGTAGTTGTAGTATCAGTAGTACCATCACCAAAATCCCATTTAATACGCACTTCGTCACCCAGTCCTGCCCCAATGAAATCGACTGGATAACCACCAGCTTTTTGATTGCTCGTATCGCGAAAATAGGCAAACATTACTTTCAACCGACCTGGCATCCCCACATTGATAAGTTTAAAAGACTTCGACGAACAATTGTTCCCCGAAATTTCGAGAGAAGTTAAATAATATCCCGCATTAGCATACCCATGCAAGGCATAAGGCGTAGTAGCTGTATTATTATCGCCAAAGTCCCACAACCATTGATTATGATCACCCAACGATTGATCAACAAAGAAAGCTTCTCTAGTATTAGGGTTTACCACATAATTATAATTTGCCACGCATAAAACGGGATTTCCTGCAGCAACCTTTTTACAGGTAATATCGGTGTTACCCTTGTTATTGACAACAGTAAGACACGTATTGTAAATACCATCCACATTATAGGTATGCACCGGATTGGCTTCGGTTGAAATAGTTCCATCGCCAAAATTCCACACATATTTTACAATGTTTCCAGCGGTTGTAGAAGTAAACGTTACACTGAGTTCCTGGGGAACATAAAAGAAATCGGCTTCACAATCGTCGGAATTAAAACCAAACTGTATTGTTTGTTCATAAAAATCGCTACAGTTATTGGCTACATTCAGAATACTGTGTTTTACTTTTCCTATTAGCTTTTTAGCAAAAGGAACCACTGGCATAGCATCGGTAATAACAGTACCATCGGGGAATTCCCAGGTATGCATATAATTGGGGTCTTCCACTCCCTGAAAGGTTACCCTTTTAGAAGCTTCATCGATATAATAGGTAAATGAAGCATTACAATTATTATCTCCAATAACAACCACCTGCTCGGATATATCCTTACAATTAGCCGCAATAGTTCCCGTAATGAGAGAAACCTTATAACTTCCGTCCTTGGTATAAGTATGAACGGGATTTTGGTCGGTGGAAACACTTCCATCACCAAAATTCCACAAATAATACACTCCATTGGAAGCATTGTTGAAAGTTACTGTTCGCATAGCATGATTAACAGTATAGCTAAACTCCGACTTGCAAATAACTGCTCCTATGGTAACGACTTTTGTTACATTATCAATACAGTTGGTCATTGGATCGACTGCTGTTAAAGTAATGGCATAATTACCCGCCGATGAATACACATGCACTGGTTCTTTTTCCATAGATATGTTTCCATCGCCAAAATCCCAGAGAAAGGTTTCAGCATTTTGGGTTTGGTTGCTAAAATATACCGTATCTGCTTTGACGGTATAGGCAAAAGCTGCAGCACATGGTTTTGCCACCTGAGAAATAGCAAGGGTGTATGTCTTTGTAGCAACACCCGATGTAAGCTTCAAGGTTTTAGTACCACCCCCCGAATAATCGACTGGATAACCCGAGGTTACCGGTTCATTTTCAATGGTAACCGTAGTATCGGGCGTAACGGTGTAGTATGTCTTAATATTTTTGAGCGATACATACCCGCCCACCTGGACAGTAATGATATTATTGTTTCTATCAATAACTGGTCTACCAACCTGGCCATGCAAATCAAAGGTCAACAACTCGGGCGCTAGTGCATTCACATCCTTAAATTCAATAGTCCAACCACTGGTTTGTTGGGGATCAGAGAGGGAATACAGGATACTTGTCTGCCCGCTTACATCTACAGGGGATATACCACTCGTTTGTAGCTCTTCCTGATGATATAGTTGAGCTCCTTCCGTAAGTTTAAACGAAGGGATGATGAAATCATTTTTCTTTGTTAAGTCGTAGAAAACCCATACTATTCGGTTCGTCGAATCAATCCAGGCAGGTGCCAACTCGCCGGGCACACTATAGTATATGATCTTACCCGGTTCTATTGGTTTTTCGTTAAACTGGAAAGTCCACTCACTTTTACTACTATCCATTGCCATGATTATCAGCGTATCCCCATTGCTAATAGAATAATTAGTGGTACTATAAGTTGCATTGGCTGATACAATAGCCGTATAACTGGATATAGCTGTCGTCCCTGTTGGAACATCAATGATTATTTTTCTATTAAGCCTGTCGATTTTCACAGGATAAGTTACATTCCACTCGCCTGCCATAAAACCTATTAGTTCCTTGTCGCCAGGAATAATATTGGTAGTCAAAATATTATATTCATAGTTGGTGTATGATTCTCGAGAAACATACCCAAAGTAATAAAACAGCGTATCGCCCTTATTCAGCAGCATATTAATCGATTGTCCAGGTCCCAGACTTTTATAGTTTAGCGCCCCATTCTTACCCCTTTGCATAGTAAGCGAAGCATAATTCATAGACTTGAAAGTAACCACTTGCTTTCCCTCTGAATTATTAACATAAGCGTAATATAAGTCAAGGGGGGTATTTTTAAAATTAACGGCATTGTTACCGGCATATACATAAATAGGCTCATCTATCGACTTACCCTGGGAGGGGGCATTAATAACTACACTCAAATTATATACATTGGACGTTCCATCTTCAGCATATACTGTTACCGTAAAGGTTGCGTTAGTTGAAGACATTGTGTCAGGAACAGTGATACAATTAGAGCTGATAGTTGCAAATTCTGACAAGACGGGAGTAAAGCAATAGGTAGGATCTCTTTGCCACATAAGGTCAAATACCCATGTTTGATTTGATGAGTCATAACTTTTACTCAGTTGTTTTTCGGGTGAGAAATTTAAATCCAATAATTCAGCTACACTACTTGGCGACGTTGAAGGGATAACTTTTATTTTCCATCTGGCAGTATCCCCGAAAATATCAATAAGTTTAACTATGGCTGAATCATTTATAGTTAGGTAGGAATTGGACAATTTTTGATTATTACCATCAACCATTACCGTTCTAGCAGGTAAGGCGAAGTCAATATTAGCTGAATTATTGTAATAGTTTGAGTAAATTTCAATTTTCTTGTTCACAAAAGATTTGTTCACCTGAAATTTAAATTGATAATCCGAGGAGTAAGCTGAAAAGTCGAGAAAATCTAACGTTCGCACCCATTTTATGGTCACATTATTAGTTAATTTAGCTAAATTTCCAGTAAAGGCAAAATATACTGCATCTCCAGCTTTCACAGGCAGGCTGGCAGGTGTTAAAAGATTGGGATCCCTGTATAAATCTAAAAATGTTTCCGGAAGATCTATCACAGGTTGTCCATTAAACGGAGCAATGGCTTTAAAAATTGTAAATTTTTTATAGGAGGAAGGATTAATACTAAAGACAGAATCATTAGACAAGGTAACCATATTGCTCACCCTATCGGTAGGAGTTTCTGTATTGGGCACTTGAACCACCTTTAGCATAACAGCTACGCTGTCAAAAGTACCATATTCCCCATAATTACTTAGCACTAATGCGAATGTAGCATTACCAGACTGAGTAATATTTAATACAGCAGTATCCAAAATTTCATACACCTTTCCATTTTGTGCATCGCCGAGGCTAACATTTTTATTGGCAGAAACCTTGTATTTTCCAGCTTGTGGGAAATACAACTGCACGTACGAATAATACAGATATTCATAATTATTAACCAGAGGAACCGAAACATTTGAATTTAAAGGCAGATTAATAGGCGTATTGCTGGCCATTCCACTGGGAACAGGCAATTTCCTAAATATTAATTTAGCTGAATAACTTGAAGGCGCAACATGGTCATTAAATAGCCGCAAAAGCACCTTTTCTTTTGCCTTTCCATTTATCCTTAAAGTGGTTTTAAAATCGGAGCTATACATTGAATAATGGGAACTCGAAAAAGTTAGCACCTGCGGTTGCATAAAATTATTAAAGTCTTGCCAATTATGGGTCAGGTAAGTTGGTGCGCTTCGGTACAATACAGCATACTGACTATTGGTCTCAATAACCAACGAACCATCTTCTTCAAACGTATATTCACCCCAACCCTCATCGTAAGTTCCCGTTGATAACGTATTTTTACCCAAAAACAATTGCATGGGTTCATTAGGCAAATATCCTTTCCTGGATTGCAAAGCTGAAATATCATATAAAATCTGAAAAGTTGTACTAGTATTATCTGCATTTATTAAAAGCGTATCACCCGCCTTTGCATGGATAGCATAAAAGTAATTCTCATTATCAATTTTTTGGGTAAAATTGTATAAAGGCTGTCCGCAATCGCTATAGAGTTCAACCGTCGAGTTAACTACTTTAATTAAAATATCTCTGTCTTCGTTGGCAGTACCCTTAACAACATATTTATACCATAAGTAGCCATTTATGTTGGTCAAAGGTTGAACTGCACTAACATCTTGAGGTTCACGGCACTATACACCCGTCTGGGCATTCAGACTTAACAGCATGAACAAAAAGATCATCATGCCCACCAAGCCCTTTGTTATTTTACGAGATTTCATGGTGTTGTTATTTAGAATTTATAAAAATAAAAATTACATACTCCATATCTATATACAAATTTAAACATTTTTTTATATTTAAATTATTTAGAAAGAAATATTTATCGAGACAATTCTCAATATCAACAAAAGTTCAAGAAAGCTACTATTCAGAGAAGTATTACTTTAGATAATCCTTCAGTTGCTCGCGTAACTGTTTAAGCGCCAAACCCATCTGTGCTTCAACTGTTTTCACCGAAAGCTGTAACTTACTGGCAATTTCGTGATATTTCATACCTTCGTTACGGCTCATCAGAAAAATTTTTTTTCGCTGAGGGGGAAGCATATCAATAGCTTTGCTTATTTTTTCGTTCAAATCTTCACTGCTTTCCTCGAAAATTGTATTTTCAGTTTGTTGTTGTAAGTAGTTTTGGGCAAATGCTGCCTCCACCCGTTTGTGTTTCAAATAATTAAGACAGGTATTTTTGATAGCCAAATAAAAATAAGCGGTAAGCGAACCTTTTACGTCGAGCGATTTGCGTTTTTCCCATATTTTAACAAAAACATCCTGTACAATTTCTTCGGCTAAATCCCGATCGTTTAAATATCGGTATGCAAGCAAGCAAAAATTGGCATAGTGTTGTTTGAAAAATTTTTCAAAACGTACCACATGCAACAATATCCCGACATCATCATCGGAGGCCATAGGGTAATTTTTTAACTATGTTTAAACCACTTCCATATTTCCTTGTACGAGATTTGCTTGCCATACATAAGAATAGCTGTACGGTATATTTTGGCCGAAAACCAGGTAAAGAAGACGAAAGCAGCTATTAATAGAATCATCGAGACGGCTACTTCCCAGTACGGAACGCCAAAGGGAATTTGCACCATCATCACAATTGGCGAAGTGAGGGGTATCATAGAAAACCAGAAAGAAAGAGCACTGTCGGGATTATTGATGGTATTTATCATAACATAGATAGCAAGAATAAGTGGAATGGTAACCGGCAACATAAATTGTTGGGTATCGGCTTCGTTATCGACCAGCGAACCAATAGCAGCAAACAGCGCACCATACAATAAATATCCCCCCAGGAAGAAAAACAGGAAGCTGGAAAGAATCACCACGAAGTCGATTTGCCTGATTGCCTCGAAAACAGCATGCGCAGTCAGGGCACCTTCGCTTTCGCCACTTACCTGGCTGGAGTCAATTGTTTTTGTCGCTTCGGGTTGGAGTACATTTTGCTGCATCATCAAGCTGGAGGATTCCCGCTTTAGGTCGGGGAATAAAGCTTCTCTTCCTACTGATACGAGCATAAAAGTAATCCCTGTCCAAAGTATAAACTGCAGGATAGCAACCCCCGCCACACCAATAATTTTCCCCATCATAAGCTCAAAAGGTCGAACCGACGATACTATAACCTCGATGATTCGATTCGTCTTTTCCTCAATGACCCCCCGCATTACCTGAGAGCCAAAAAGGAAAATAAACAGGTAGATTAGAAAACCCGAAGTATAGCCAACAATCATGGCCAGGGTAGTATTACTATCTTTCTGATTGCCCTGATCGTCGAGCTTTATCATACGAAGATTTACATTCGATTTTAACGCTTGTAGCGTTTTATCGAGTCCTTCAATCCCATTGGCCTGTAGGATACGATGCTCTATTTCTTTTTTCAAGGCATTTTCGATATGGTACTTGATGGCAAGCCCAGGCTGACCGTGCGAAAAAAGAATTACAGAATTAGGCGAATAGGTTACCACATGCGAGATATATAGCACCCCCCAATAGCCTTCCTGTTGAAAGTTCTTGATAAACCGGGCAATATTTACATTTTCAACATACCTGAATTTAAGATTTTTTGTTTCCGGGATACGATCGACAAACACGCGCGAGCTATCCACCACAGCTATAACTTTAATTTCCTTATCCTCGAGCGAAGCAAAATATACAGGCAAGACAATAACCGAGGCAATCAAGAAAGGGCCCAATAGCGCCAGCACCCAAAACGACTTACGTTGTACCCGTGTTAAAAATTCACGTGCAATGATGTATTTAATTTTGTTCATAGGCTTTCTATACTAAACCGTTATTTACCCGTTACTACGTCAATAAAAATTTCATCCATGGTAGGAAGAATTTCGCGGTACGACACCACGTGTACCGATTCAATGATCGACTTTAGCAATTCATTATCGGCAGGCGCACTAAGAATTTTAACTACAGCTTGATGCTGTGTTCTATCGGTTCGAATACTCAGAATTTCAAAAGTAGCAGTACGGAGCGCACGCTGAAAAGCTTCGACCGACCCCGTAAAAATCACTTCAAAAATGTTTTTTTTGTGCTGCTGCTTGATAGCCTCAACCTCGCCCGCAAGTATTACCTGTGAACGATTGATAAGGGCAATGGCATCGCATAGTTCCTCAACCGAGTTCATGTTGTGCGTCGAAAAAATGATGGTAGCCCCCCTATTCTTCAGCTCTAAAATTTCGTTTTTCAGCATGCTGGCATTAATAGGGTCGAAACCGCTAAAAGGTTCATCGAAGATCAGCAATGCCGGATCATGAACGACCGTGGTAACAAACTGAACCTTCTGAGCCATCCCCTTGGAGAGTTGCTCTACTTTTTTATCCCACCAACCCGTAATTTCGAGTTTCTCGAACCAATATTTCAAGCGTTTTAGGGCTTCTTTCCGATCTAATCCTTTGAGTTGGGCGAGGTACAGGGCCTGTTCACCCACCCGCATTTTCTTGTATAAACCTCGCTCTTCAGGAAGATACCCCATACGTTCTACGTCGTCAGACCGCAGGGGACGATTCTCGAATAGAACCTGCCCCTCATCGGGAGCCAGAATCTGATTAATAATACGAAGTGTGGTAGTTTTTCCTGCTCCATTGGGACCCAACAATCCAAAAATACTCCCCCTGGGTACCGAAAAACTTACCCGGTTCAGCGCACAATACGAACCGTAAAACTTGGAAACTTCCTTAAGCTCGAGCAATTGCATAATGGTAATTTAAGCATAATCCCGGCACCAAAGATAAAACAACTACCGAAACATAACATGGAATCTACCTGTTACTTTGGTAAAACCGTCCCTCTTTGCTGATTTTTTTATTAATACAACTTGTTCCAGCAATACCCTTATGTTTGTGACAGTAATTTCTCGATCTGCTGAATAGAAAAAGGCTTTGTAATCATTCCGTCGAAGTCCGAAAAATCAAGATAATCGTGTATGGTAGAATTGTTATAGGCAGTAATTGCAAATACTTTAACCTCCGATTTAGGCTTAGGCATCTGCGAACGTATGTAGTGTAAGGTTTCTATCCCATTCATCACGGGCATTTCTATATCCAATAACACACAAAAGACATCATAATTTTTAAGAAGTTCAATGGCCTGCTTACCATTCTCAGCTTCTAAAACATCATAACCAGCATTTTGTAAACTTTTTACCAAAACACGCCGGTTGATATAAATATCATCAACTATCAAAACTGTCTTAGCCAAGTTCACTGAGAGTTTTTATGATTTTCATACTCTTAATTTCCACCTCCGAGCCATCAATTTCAATAATCTTATCGTTACGAAATTCGGTAAGGGTACGGATAAAGCTTTCCTTTGTCGTCCCAGCAAGCTCGGCTAATTCCCTGCGTGTAAGGGGAAAAGTAAACCGCTGGCTCTTATAGATTATTTCCGAAAAATACAATAACACATCGGCAACACGACCAGGCAACTGCTTATGGGTTTGTCCCATCAGCCGATCGAGCAAATGCAAACCCTGTCGGCTAAGATGATTCATTAGAAACAAAGCAAATTTCCCATTAGTATGAACGATTTGCTTAAAAATATTGATATCGATAAACAAAACATCAGTGGCTTCAATGGCAGAGCAACTAAATTCATGCACATCGCCTCCAAACACGGAAAGCAGCCCTAAAAAATTTTGGGGTGTTTCTATTGAAAGTATAATGCGTTTGCCCATGCGCCCCTCACGGTACGTCTTAACCATACCCGAAATTAAATACATGACATGGGAAGTCAACGTCTTCTGGATAAAAATGTGATCATTTTTTCGGTAATGTACCTGGTTGGAATGATTTCGTACCAGATCCTGTTCTTCGTTGTTAAGATATTGAAAAAAAGAGCAATGCCGCTCTAAATCGTCATTATAAATGCTCATCAGGCTCATATCTGGCATTTGGCTTCAAAATTATGATTCTCTCTATAAAATTAATCATTTTTTTCAAATTGGTGATATATATCATCTTTTTTAACAATTCTTGAAGATTATTATATAACTTTACTTCATTAATATACAGACGGTTCCAAATCATGATAAAAGAATAAATCTTTTTTAAATGCATGTGTACGGGTTACAAGGAGATGATAATATTGGGTATTTTTTAAACTTTTCCTCATATACTTCGTAAATTAGGTCAAACATTTAAAAGTAAATTGTATTTTTGTTTGATAATATTTTTATTTCTAAACACAAATCAACTGCACCCAACTATGGATAACACATCAAAAACAATACTGGTCATTGACGACTCAACAACCAATGTTGTGCTACTCGAGGCCGTACTCATGAACAAGGGGTACACCATCGACAAGGCCATGAATGTGAAAGAAGCCTATGAAATTATGCAAAAAAGATTACCCCAGCTAATACTCCTGGATCTATTGATGCCACGAATCAATGGATTTGAGTTTTTGCAGCAATTGAAAAACAACCAACAATACAAAGATATACCGGTTATCATTGTCTCGGCGCTCACCGACGAAGAAACCATACAAAAAACTTATCAACTGGGTGCCCAGTACTTTATTAAAAAGCCTGTTGACATTAACCAGCTCATTGACATTGTAGGACAAATGGCACATGTATAAGAAAGGGAAAAACATTGAATATGAGAGATGCGGGGAAAGAAAATACGATAAACAATGCCGAGGTAATTCTCAACGCTATTACTGTTGAAGAGGCCATTGCCACTTTCAAAAAGATTGAAAAATGGATAATGGAAATCCTGCAAACGTCGGGAGAGGATTTTTTGGCACTCAATAACCAGTTTAAAACTTATCACCGCGAGTCAAAAAATATCTCAGAAAATGTACTACACATCATTCAGGTACTTACCGATCATCAACTCACCTCTACTTTTAAGCAGTTAAAATCGATTGTTGAAGGTTTCTACCATCTTTCCGAACAGTTTACCACACAGATTGAGGCCTTTGAAATTGATTTAAAAAAGAGCATACACAAAACAGAAAACTTAAGAATTGCCTACCAGAATTTCAAACAGGTAGTAATATCTTCACCTTTACTGATTGTTGCTGAAGAAAAGAAAGGCGTTCCTGAACTACCTTATCCACCTATCGAAAAGATAAAACAACTTTTACATGAAGCAGAAATACTATTGAATGAATTTGTCACGAAAGTTCAAGAAAATACGCTTTTTCTGACAGATATCAAAAAAGACAACTATAATCATCTTCAACGACTCAACGACAATATCGAAATAGGGTTCGAGCTTTTCTACCGAAAACATCAAGAAGCCAATCAGTTTTCGGCAGCTTTGAAAGAACAGGCTGAAAATAATGCCACGTACGTTTCGTCCATCATTACTAATTTGCAATATCACGACATCATCCGCCAAAAAATTGAGCACATTCAGCGAACCCACCATGACATACTGGCCGACCTTGATAAATTCCTCAAGGAGGAATCGGACGATGCCTTTATTCACAACAAAGCCAAAACCTACATTAAAATCCGCGACATATCGGGATTACAGGCTGCCCAGCTCATCCATGCCAACAATCAGTATCAAACTGCCATACAGGAAATTTTTAAAGGATTGGAAGAGATTGGCAACAATATGATTGCCATTAACTCCATGTGCGAAAATCTGGTAGGCAAATCGGGTCAATCGAAAAAATATTACTTAGAAAACATTGTTGAAAACTTGCATGGTGCGCTACAATACAACCAGAAGTTGATGCATCTTACCCATCAAATCAACGAACGTACCCATACTTTAAAATCTATTGTGGAGCAAATCAAACAGCTTAACCAAAAAATTTTTGAGCTAACACAAGAATACTTTACATCGTTAGCGCATACTTTCGAAGAAAAAGGTGCTTCCCACAACGAATGGATGACGCTTAATCGGGAATGTAATGTATTGCATCAACAAATAGTCACCCATTCTGAGGAATTATTGTTAAAAATAAATGCCCTATACCAACTTATTTCTCAATTTTTAAATGAAGGGAATCTTCTGGAATCTTTCCAGGCATTAAGTCTTACCATACCAGATCTGATCAATTTACTCCAGAATAGCATTAAAGATGTCGACGAATCTTTACATCTTAACTCGTCGATAAGCCAGAAAATTTCTACAGAAATTCAACAAACAGTATTTCAGGTAAAATACTACGAACTCTTTGAAAATAATTGCGTAAAGATTATCAACGAGCTGAATTCCCTTAACATACGACTCAATTATGGTTACGATTTAACCGCCAAGGAAAGAGAAGAAAACTTGAAACTTTTAAAATCGAGATATACTATGGCCAGCGAACATTTAATTCATGATCAACTGAGCCAGATGCAAAATCTAAGTGATGTAATTATAAATAATTCGGAAAAAATTATAGAAATTGCCAATCAAAATTCTGATCCCGATGACGATAATTTGGAATTATTTTGATTAATTTTATTACGATTTTTGAAAATAAAAATTTTACAGTATGGTGGTTGTACGCACCGATAGCAAGAACAAGAAAAGACCAGTATTTCGGATAGAAAAGGAAATATCGATTAATAATATCGAGACGATCAAGGATGAAATAGCCAACCTGGTCAACACCGAAAAAGAGGGTTTTCATCTGGAATTAAAGGAAATTGAGAATTTTGATTTAACGGCTGCCCAATTACTGTGGGCTTTAAAAAACAAATTGGGCGACAAATTCAGTTATTCGCTCGATCTTCGTAAGGATCAAATTGTATTGTTGGAACACACAGGTATAAACAGGTATATTCAATAATCGTAAATTTCAGTAAGATGGCAAAAACAATACTTATTGTCGATGATTCAGAAAGCATCCGTGAGGTAGTTAGCTTTACCCTTGAGAATGAAGGGTATACAGTTTTAGTAGCAGTGGATGGAAAGGATGCCCTTAAGTTTTTAGATGGTACAGAAATAGATCTGGTAATTACCGACCTGCACATGCCCGTGATGGATGGCATAGAGCTAATAAAGCACATTCGCAGTATGGAAAAATACCAACGAATTCCCATACTGTTTCTAACCACCGAATCGCAGGCTGCAAAGAAAATGGAAGCCAAAGAGGCAGGTGCTACAGGTTGGATTATAAAGCCCTTTGTACCCGCTAAACTTATTGCCGCTATCAATAAAGTCATTCGCTGATGGACAACTTTCGGAATAAATTTATAGAAGAAGCTACCGAACACATAAACGACCTGGAGGGAACGCTGCTGTTGCTTGAGCAAGACCCCGAAAACAAAGAACTGGTCGAAAAGGTGTTCCGAATTATGCACTCCCTTAAGGGAGGTGGAGCGATGTTTGGCTTCGAGCGTATTTCGGAATTTACCCATAATCTCGAAAATATATACGACCTGGTTCGAAACGGCGAAATGTTTGTCTCGAAGGATTTGCTCGATGTTACCTTAGCTGCAGTAGACCATTTAAAAAACCTCCTTGATGATCGAAAAAGTGAGCTCCCTCAAACACTGGATGTTCACCAAAACCTACTCGCAAAAATCAATAACATTCTGGAAAGTAAAAATGCTATTGCCATCACCAAAGACATTAACAAGGATAAAGGAAGTACTAACGTCACTTCTGCCATAGCCTCAAAAACTGCCACTTACTACATTTTATTTCAACCCAATGAAAATATCTTCGACAATGGTACCAATCCTTTATACCTTATCGACGAGCTATATAGTCTGGGGCAGGCTATCTGTATTCCACATTTTAACCGAATACCCGATTTCGACAAACTAATTCCTACCCAATGTTATACCTATTGGGAGGTCATTCTCTCCACAGCACAACCGTTTAATGCCATATCCGATGTATTTATTTTTGTGGAAGACGAATGCCATATCGATATACACAAGCTAAGCGACTATAACCTACTCGAGAACAATGAATTTTATGGTTTTATCCAGCAAGCGCTTAAAAGCTCGAACGACATCGGTATAGACAATTTACAAACACTGGCCTCTCGAATAAATGCCAGCATCATGGTTAAAGAGAAAAAGACCGATGATCGCCTGGCGGTGTCGAAAGAGAACACCATTTCGAGTATTCGGGTATCGTCCGAAAAGCTTGATGTGCTAATGAATCTGGTGAGCGAGCTAGTAACTACACAAGCTCGGCTGAGCCTTTTTGCCGAAAACAGCAACAATAATGAGCTCATTGCCATCGCGGAAAATGTACAAAAGCTCTCCCGGCAGTTACGCGATATAGCCTTTAGCATTGTGCTCATTCCTATCGAGAACCTGATGACGCGTTTTCAACGTTTGGTTCGAGACCTTTCGCAGGAATTGAAAAAAGAAGTACAATTTGTAGCAGAAGGCACCGACACCGAACTCGATAAAACCATCATTGAAAACCTTACCGATCCACTCCTTCACATACTTCGCAACAGCCTTGACCATGGTATCGAAGAACCTGCTATCCGTGTAAAACATGGTAAACCCCGTCAGGGTACAATCATGCTGAAAGCTTTTTATTCAGGTGCAAACGTTCATATTCAGATTTCGGACGACGGAGCAGGTATTGATACCGAAAAAATAAGACAAAAAGCAATAAGTAAAGGCCTTATATCGCCCGATGCGGTGCTGTCGCAGAAGGAATTACTTGAATTTATTTTTATTCCTGGATTTTCGACGGCCAGTAACGTTACCGAGGTCTCGGGACGAGGCGTAGGAATGGATGTAGTACGTCGTAAAATTGCCGACATCAGGGGCGAAGTTGAAGTCGAATCCAAACTGGGAGTTGGAACTACTACTACCATCAAGCTGCCCTTAACATTGTCCATTATCGACGGATTACTGGTAAAAATTCACGACACCTTCTACATTATTCCTTTATCTTCGGTTGATAAGATATATGCCGCTGAACATAATAAAGTTGTAGGCACATTCAATCAACTCATTGTCCTTGATGGGCAACAAATACCGTTCTTTTACCTGCGACATGAATTTGAATTAGAAGAGAACAATGCTCCGTTGGAGCAAGTTATCGTAGTACGTTACGAAGATAAACGCATTGGGTTGGTTGTCGACAGCGTGGTAGGAGAATATCAGGCAGTTTTAAAACCTCTTGGGAAATATTATAAAAATCAGGAAATTATTTCTGGTGCAACTATTTTGGGCGATGGAACCATTGCCCTGGTAATTGACACGAATAAGGCCATTAAATATTTTGCCCATAAATACAAAGTGGAGGAAGTAAAATGAGCAATAATAAGCAGCACAAAATCAACTCCTACCTAACTTTTAAGTTAGGAGAGGAAACCTTTGCCGCCAATGTATCGAAGGTGCTCAACATTTTGGAAATGACGAAAGTTACCAAGGTACCCAAGGCTCCACCTTACATGAAAGGGGTGATTAATCTACGGGGTGCTGTACTACCCCTGGTAGATACGCGTATTAAATTTGAGATGACGCCTACCGAATTTACGCCCAATACATGTATTCTGGTTCTGGACATCAACATCAATGGTGAATCGGTACATGTAGGAGCGCTGGTTGACTCAGTACAGGAAGTAATAGAGCTCGACGATAGCCAGATAATGCCACCGCCAAGCATTGGTACACGCTACAAATCGGAATTTCTGGAAGGTGTTGCCAAAATCGGTGATGATTTTGTCATGATCCTGGATATGGATCTGATATTCTCGACCGATGAGCTAAGCCTGCTGAAAGAATCTGTTAACGAGGAACAACAACAGGAACAGGGGAATGTTGGGTAAAACACTACCTCAGCGCTATCTTTCCTAAAGATTTTTTTAGCTCACCAGCGCCAGTCGTCGGCATCCATCCATTTTCCCTGAGCTTTGAGAACCTGTTGAATCACATCCCGTACAGCGCCATCGCCCCCTTCTTTGTCCGAAATGTATGTAGCGATGGCCTTAATTTCTTCGGCAGCTGACGCTGGACAGGTGGGAATAGCCACACGCTTCATCACTTCATAATCGGGCAAGTCGTCGCCCATGTACAGTACTTCTTCATCGGTAAGCCCATGCTGTTGGAGAAAATGTAAATAATCCTGCAGCTTGTTCTTTGAAAGAATATACACACTATTTATTCCCAGGTTTTCAAATCTTTGCTTAACAGCTTCCGATGCTCCACCCGTAATAATGGCAATCTTGTATCCTTTGCGTACCGCATACTGCAAAGCATACCCATCTTTAATGTTCATGGTACGGAGCATTTGCCCGTCGGGGAATAGCAATACTTTGTCGGAACCCAATACCCCATCCACATCAAATACAAAAGCTTTGATTTGCTTTAGTTTTTTCCGAAAATTCATGAATGATACATCTTATATATACTCTCGCTTACAAAGGTATATATTTTTTGCCACTCGGGCTTTTCTTTAAGCAAATCAATATGCTTTTGTATCACTTCCACATTATTCCGAACAGCCGGACCTGTTTGAGCCTTATGGGCAGATATTGCCAGCGCTTTTCGAAAAGTTTCCTGAACAAGCGGATGCAGGCTTTCAAGGGGTATATTCTTTTGCAGCAATATTTGTTCGGCAATAGCAAGCATGTGGTTGACAAAATTACAAGCAAAAACACCCGCCAGATGAAGATGCAGTCGCTGCTGGGAACTGGCATATTGTACAGTGGACGAAACCCGCCCGATCAGCTGGGATAGCATATCTTCCACAGTTTTATTGGATGCTTCAATAAAAAATGGCACCTGGTTAAAATCTATTTCCACATCACGGGAAAACGTCTGAAACGGGTAAATAACCCCATACGCCTGGGTAAATGGTTTAAAAACATCCATCGGAACCGAACCTGCTGTGTGTACACACAGCTTATCATTCCATTCTCCCTGCTGCAAAACCTCAAGAATTGCCGAATCGGAAAGCGCAAAAAGATAAAGGTCGGCTTCTACAAGACTATTGAGTTGATTGGTATAGAGGCATGAAATCTCATCAGCCAGTCGCCGGGCATGATCGAGAGTTCGACTATATATCTGAACAATCTTTATCTGCCTTTGTGAAAAAGCTCGGGCAAGGTGGGTTGCCACATTGCCCGAGCCCAGAACAACCATAGTTCGAAAATTATCGGTTGCTAAGCGCATCATATCAGGCTAAACCGTGTTCGCTTAAGAAACGTTCGGCATCGATAGCTGCCATACAACCCGAACCAGCTGCCGTAATGGCCTGGCGATAATGCTTATCCTGCACATCACCACAGGCAAACACACCGGGTACATTCGTATGGGTACTTCCAGGCTTTGTTATAATATAGCCCTGTTCGTCAGTTTCAATCCAGGGTTTAAACACGTCGGAATTGGGAGTATGCCCAATAGCCACGAAAAATCCAGAAATGTCCTTACGAACCAATTCCCCTTTTGAATTCTCAAGAATAACTCCCTCAACCACATTAGAACCTACAATTTCTTTGGTAACATGGCCAAAAAGTATTTCAATATTGGGAGTATTGAAAACACGCTGTTGCATGGCTTTAGAAGCTCTAAGATAATCTTTACGGACAATCATGTATACTTTACGACAGATGCCCGAAAGGTAAAGAGCCTCCTCACAAGCCGTATCGCCACCGCCTACCACAGCAACATCCTGTCCTTTGTAAAAGAATCCATCGCAGGTAGCACATGCCGATACGCCTGAACCTTTAAATTTTTCTTCACTTTCCAGACCAAGATATTTGGCTGTAGCACCAGTGGCAATAATTACCGCCTGAGCCTCGATAATCTTCTCATCATCAACGGTAACCCGAAATGGTCTTTTAGAAAAATCGACAGCCGTAACAATACCAAAGCGGACATCGGTTCCAAAACGCATGGCTTGCTTTTTGAAATCCTCCATCATCTGGGGGCCCTGTACCCCTTCGGGATAACCAGGAAAGTTTTCCACCTCCGTTGTTGTAGTAAGCTGTCCACCAGGTTGAATACCCTCATACAACACAGGTGACAAATTGGCACGAGCCGCATAAATGGCTGCTGTATAACCAGCAGGCCCCGAACCTATGATAAGACATTTTACCTTTTCTGCATCCCCTGAAATCTCTTTTTGTTTTTCAGGACCCGATTGTGTCTCTAATTTTCCAAATGTAATCATGTCATTCAATTTTATATTAACATATATATTTTTCTATATAATAAACCAACACAAAGCAAGGCAAAAAGTTTGCCAGGTTGATAATATGACAAAATTAGCTCATTTCACTTTAACCTGCCCATCCTTCGCGGTCGAGACTTCGGTATTGGATCGCTTCGGCCAGATGAGCTGGTTTAATGTTTTCTGAGGCATCCAGGTCGGCAATGGTACGACTCACCTTAAGAATGCGGTCGTAGGCACGAGCCGACAGGCCAAGCTTTTCCATGGCATTTTTTAACATCTGCTGGCAGGTATTATCCAGCACACAGTACTTTCGCAAGAGCTTCGAATTCATCTGAGCATTGCAATGTATCCCTTTTTGGTCGCTAAAACGCTCTGCCTGTATTTGGCGTGCTTGCGTGACGCGTTGCCGTATAGTTGCACTATTTTCGGTAGGATGATTTTCGGAAAGCTTATTAAACGGAACAGGAACCACTTCGAGATGAATGTCGATGCGATCGAGCAGGGGACCCGAGATACGATTAAGGTACTTCTGAACCATGCCCGGCGAGCAAAGGCATTCTTTTTCGGGATGATTGTAGTAACCACAGGGACAGGGATTCATGGAAGCTACCAGCATGAAGCTGGCTGGATATTCTACGCTGAATTTAGCCCGAGAAACCGAAACAATTCTATCCTCGAGGGGTTGACGCATCACCTCAAGCACGGTACGTTTAAATTCCGGTAGCTCGTCAAGGAATAGCACTCCATTGTGTGCCAGCGATATTTCTCCGGGTTGAGGATAAGTGCCGCCCCCCACCAGGGCTACATCAGAAATGGTATGGTGAGGACTTCGAAAAGGACGCGTAGTGATTAAGGAAGTATTTTTATTTATTTTCCCTGCTACAGAGTGTATTTTGGTGGTTTCGAGCGATTCTTCCAGTGTAAGTGGGGGTAAAATAGTAGGAATACGCTTGGCCAGCATGGTTTTACCTGCTCCTGGCGGCCCAATGAGGATGATATTATGCCCGCCTGCTGCGGCTACCTCAAGGGCTCTTTTGACGTTTTCCTGCCCCTTGACATCAGCAAAATCAACTTCGTAATTACATGCTTGAAGATAAAATTCTTTTTGAATATCCACCTTTACCGGTTCTAATGTCACCTGTCCCGTCAAAAAATTGGTAACTTCCTTGAGGTGCTGTACCCCATACACATCAAGACCGTCAACTACTGCTGCTTCACGCGCATTGGCCAGGGGAACAATAAGCTTTCGGAAGCCCTCTTTTTGAGCATTAACGGCAATGGGTAAGATGCCCTTCACCGCATGCACAGTTCCATCGAGTCCTAATTCACCCATTATCATATAATTTTCCAATCCATCGACAATAATCTGTTCCGATGCAGCAAGAATACCAATGGCTATGGGCAAATCATAAGCCGACCCTTCCTTTCGAATATCGGCCGGCGCCATGTTGATGGTAACCTTACGACCAGGCATTTTAAAACCATTCGTTCGCAATGCCGAATCGATACGCTGTTGACTCTCTTTCACCGCACTATCGGGCAAACCCACTATGCAAAAATTAATACCCTGCGAGACATCTACCTCAATGGTGATTACTGTAGCCTTAATGCCAAACAAAGCACTTCCGAAAGTTTTTACCAGCATGTCGTTAAAATATTTAATAGTTTTACTCCCTGAGAAATTTATGAAAAAGAATCCATTTTCCTGCTTTTAATGAAGAATTTTTCGTTATCTTATTAGCTAAAAATGGTCTCAAGAAATAACTAACTCTGCTTTTGTAAAAATACCATGATGCACCTCAAAAAAATGTTTTTTCTATTCAGCCTTATTGGGTTGGGCTGGTTTGCCCATGATAGTAAAGGGCAAACCCAATCAGCTGATACACTTGAGCAGTTTCTTCTTCGACAACTTAAAAACAAGAAAAATGTCAGTTATGCCACTTATGGATTAGCCGCTTTATATTTTGATCGAGGAAATTACAGGCAGGCTATAGCCATCGCCAAAGAAAATCTACGCATCACCAACGATTTTGATACAGCATGCAGCGTGTTATATGCCCGTTCGCTTGAGATGATCGGCAGATACAGCAAAGCAGAGAAAGTATTTCGTAAGGCGACCACTCGTTTTGCCAACTCGTCCGATGTGTGGCTGGCATACGGCTTTACGCTGTACAAATTAAGAAAATATACGCAAGCCGAACGAGCACTTGAAACGTCGGTTCGATTAAATCCATTTGTACCATCGGCACATTACCTTTTAGGATATTGCCTGCTCGAAAACAAAAACAATCCTGCCTGCATTCAGGCATGGCTATTTGGACTGATGATTGACCGTGACACGCTACGTTCAAACGAAATGTTACGGTTAATCTTCCATTATGTACAGCAACAATACGACTCCATTCACCTCCCCTTCTTTAACAGGCGTTTGTCGTTAAAATACCCCGACCAGCTTTTCCTTTACGACTATACGCCTCAACGACTCGAAAATTTTAATTTCCAGCTCAACATCGCGTCCTTCGTCCAACTATTGGCTGAAAAAATGGAACCAAACCCAACCCCTTCCTTGTACAGCCGTTTTTATAGAGCCATCTACGAAAACAACTTGCAGGAACCTTTTTGTTACTTTGCCTTGCGTAATCTTAACCGGCGAGCATTAAAAAGCTGGTATGCTATCAATCGGGAAAAATTAGAACAACTGGCCGATTTCCTCGATCACCAGCTTGTTCGTCCATTTTAACGCTAACATTTTTTGGCGAATGTCTTTTAAAAAAGGTGCAAAATTTTGTTATATTTTAATAAATTAGCATCATTCTGTTTATCAGCGATTATCTCATAGCAGTCTTAGCAGAAAATGCACTTTGCCTTCATAGGGAATACTGTCCTTTCAATATTTAACAAACAACTATGCCTGAAAGAAAATGGATTTTGCTGTCAATTATTTTACTCTATCTTGCGATACTACCGGCATGTGAAAAGCTGGACAATTACAACCGGATATCGTACGATTATCCCTATCATGCAAATTTTGCCTTTGCGATAGGCAGCAGTGTGCTTAACTTACCGAAGCTGGGAAGAAATCTGCCCATGGGCTGGGAAGAGCATCCCGAACTTTTGGTCATCCCCGATTCGATCATCCTGGAAGACCATTTACCATTCGAACCACAGTCGTGGATTGAACAAGGTAGCACAAAAATTGCTCAAATTGTAATTAAAATTAGAGGATACAACGAATTCCCAGATTGGGCGCAACTTACTTTCATGCTGACCGACAGCCTGAATCATTCAATCTTTCCCGACGACTCACTTACCTCGATAATCATACGTGAAGCTATCTTTACCACCGACACCATACCTACAGAAAATGGCAATTTTGAAACTCTTGTGATAATTACCAAGCGTCAAATGACAAATCTCAGCCGGTATCGCTATCTATCCATTCGAGCTTCTATTGCCAACAAAACAAAGCATAATGAGCAATACAGCTACTATCGATACCTGAAAATCGAAGTTGGCATTGGGGTACAGGTACAGTTTGACTTTAATCTACAAACGTTGAATTCGAAGTAGAATGTCTACAGGAAAAACTGTTTTTACATTATTATGGGCTATATCTCTATGTCAGTTCCATCTTTTTGCCCAAAACGATATGGGCATGTACTTTATCCGTAACCTACCCCAGTCGAGTTTTCTCAACCCAGCACACCAAATACCCTGTAAGGTTTTTGTCGGTATCCCTGCACTTTCATCGATTCACGCCGGATACGATAATAGTCTTTTCAGCTACAATGACGTAATAATCAGAACACCCTCAGACTCACTGATTCCCAATTTCGACTTTTTTCTAACTCATTCCCGAAAGGGAAAAATTGAATTTATCCGCACAGAATTGGAAATTAGTCTGATACATTTTGGGTTCAAGTTCAAGAAAAAGTACTACTTTTCATTTTTCATTCGCGACCGTGCAGATTTGGGCTTGCTTTATCCCATCAACTTGATTCGTTTACCGCTTACGGGGAATACTGTATACATTGGCACAACCTATCGTATGGATGGGTTGCGATTATTTGGAACATATTTTCGTGAATGGGCATTAGGTGTTTCAAAACAACTTGATTCCCGGCTAACAGTAGGCGCAAGGGTCCAGGTGCTTTTTGGAAAAGCAAATATACACACCTATTACAATCGCCTGTACCTGTACACAAATCCCGACATTTATCAGCTTGAAGCAGTATCGTCGGCTCAAATCAATGGTTCACCGCTTATTGTCACCGTCGACAACAACAAGCCTCAAAGTGTTGAGATTCCACAAATGTCGGTTACATCATTTTTACTTAACCGCAGAAATAAAGGATTAGCCTTGAGCGCCGGTGTCATGTATCAATATACCGACGATATCATTTTAGAGGCCAGCGTATTGGATGTAGGGGCAATTTATTGGCGATACATACCCGTCCGCGTAAAAGAAAATGCTGACTTTACCTACAATGGGTTTCGATATAATCCCATTACGCGTCAATTCGAAAATGTTCAGCAAACTGTCGATTCGGCCTTGCAGAGCTACACTGTTACTGCCGACCGTAAAAATTATGTTACTGCTCTATCGCCCAAAATGTATGTAGGAGGCACCTACCAGGTTAAACCCTGGCTACAAACGGGCTTACTGTTGCGAAGCGAACTCTATCACAACCGGCTCAATATGGGGGTTACTCCATCCCTTATGTTGCGCTATAAGGCGATATCGTTGGTAGCAAGTGGAACATTAACGCATCGTAGCCTTTTAAATCCAGGGTTAGGACTTAACCTTCAAACCCGAAGGGTAGGGTTTTATGCCATAAGTGATAATGTTTATGGCCTTTTCAAGTATAAATCCATGCGCTACACAAACATCCGATTTGGTTTTAATCTCTTCTGGGGTTGCCCGAAAGCTGAAAAGAGGGGTATACCTCCCTGTCCTGCGTACGATGATTTACCTCAGAAACGCGAACGTTTAAAAGAGCTGAAGAAAAAATAAGTACAATGCACAATCACATCTCAACATAAAAAAAGCAGCCCGAAGGCTGCTTTTAATTTTATATTATTCCCATGCAGGGTATTGTTTAAGTGCACCCTTACTTAGAATAACCTCTTTGTCGGGCAGAGGTGAAAACTCATGCTTACCAGGCACAAAATCAAGCGTAATAGGTATTGCCTTCAACTGAACACCATCGAGATAGTGTTCGGCAAGTCCCCATCGAACAAGGTCGAAGAATCGGAAGGGTTCGGTAGCAAGTTCCAACCGACGTTCATGAATAATATCTTCGAACGAAATATCTGCAAGATTTTGAGGATATCCAGTATTGCCACACATTCTTGCACGTGTACGCACTCTGTTGACATAATTGAGCGCTGTAGTTTTATCGCCGAGCATATACGCAGCCTCTGCAGCCATAAGTAACACATCTGCATATCGTATCAAGCGGACATTAAATGGTCCCTGCGGCCACTGCCCATCTTTCCAGTATTCATCCCATCCACATTCAAATTTTCGACCGATGGTATTGTTAGGCGTGTTGTCCAGAATCATAGGTCTCCAACCGCCAGAGGTTGGCCCTACATACAAACTATCCCCCGGACGTCCTACAGTAGTTTTAAAACGAGGATCTAAGATTTCACTGCCTGCAGGCAACTCGGCTGCATGTAAGTTAGGTGTAAGCGGATCATGATTTCGAAAAGCATTTATTAAGGCTTCCGTTGGACAATTAAAGCTCCAGCCAAACGAACTACTTTGCTTATTGTCCGTTGTCAGATAAAAACGACAGGTGGTAAATACGGTTAGTGCATTGCCTCGCGTATTACCCCATCCCAGTCCATCATTAACACTTTGAATTTCGAAAATACCTTCTGGTGAATTATCCCCATCGACAGTGAACAACCACCGAAATCCATCCACCGTTGTTTCAGGGGCAACAGCTCTCCAGGAAGCATAACGTTCGCCATTTTCACCCACCAAACGATAAACATTTAAATCAATTACAGCCTTTAATGCATTATATGCTTCTTGCCAACGTTCTTTACATCCAGCAAAACGTTGGTCCCCAGCATAATTTTTAGCATACGATGATTCGTAAAGTAAGACTTTACCCAACAAAGCAAGCGCAGCGCCTTTGGTAGCCCTACCAACATTATCGTTAGTTACAGGAAGATTTGCTGCAGCCTCTTGTAGATTAGCTACACAAAAGTCGATAACTTCTTTGATTGTATTACGAGGCTTGTAAAAATCCGATGGTGTTATCACCTTGTCTGCAATAGGCACGCCTCCAAATGTTTGTAAAAGTAGAAAATGATATAAACCCAGTAAGAACTGAGCTTCTGCTTTACGCTTTTTGTAAAATGAAGGACTTAACAAATCCTTGATCAATTCCATTTTCTCCAGGGTCGTATTTGCCAGTCGACATCCTTTGTAGCAATACGCCCAAATTTCTTCACCAGGGGTATTATCAATTTTAGAATACAAAAGCTGATCATAATGTTGAGCAATAGGATAGTCGTTAATGTTTTCCCCCCCGGCTTCTACGTCATCGGACTGAAATGAACCAATGAGAAGGTAATAATCCTTATCGAAAACTTCTCGAGCACTCAACTGTGCATAGGCCGCAACCAATGTTTCATCAATTGCACTTGAGTCTTTATAAAAGGAAACTTCGGTATCACGTGCAATTGGCTTTAAATCTAAATCTTCTTTACAACCTCCTATGAATACAACAGTACTCAAAAGGTATAAAAGCTTATATGTTATCTTTCTATTCATAGCTAAAAATTTAAAGGTTAAAATTTAATAGTTGCTCCAACAACATACGAACGTGCAACAGGATACCCTGCCTTGTCGACCCCTGCAGTAAGTGGATCATCCTGAGGCACTTCTGGATCCATACCCGAATATTTGGTGAAGGTAATCAGATTCTTCGCACCCACAAACACTTTAACCTCTTTCAAAGCCAACTTGTTAAATACCACATTGTTGGGCAATTGGAAGGCTATCTGAATATTCCGTAACCGCAGGTATGAACCATCTTCAACATAAAAATCAGAGAATCTATCGAAGTTACCATTGCTGTTCACAGGATCAAGACGTGGGTATTTTGCATTGGTGTTAGCTGGAAATACCTCTAAAACATTACCACTGGCATCCTTTGCAACTATTTCAGTAGCATTATAATGATTATTGATATAGTCAGGATTCCAATTGTACAAACCCGACTGATTGAACCCATAGTACTTGGCAAAGTTTATAATTTTATTTCCATAAGTACCCTGCCAGAACATTGTAAAGTCGATGAATTTATAGGAAAAATTAAATGTGAACCCAAACAAATGTTTTGGGAAAGGATTACCAATGATGGTTTTATCTTCATCAGTGAGTTTTCCATCACCATTTAAATCCTTGAATTTAAAATCACCAGGACCAGCTTTTGGCTGCATATATACGGTATCCCCTTTTGAGTTGATGCTGTAAGGTTGATTTGTAATTACCACTTTTCCTTTGCTAACACCTAAGTCAGAAGTCTGAAATATTCGTTCTACCTGAAAACCATAGAAGTTTCCGATGTCTCCCCCTGTTTCTGTTCTACAGAATTGGGTGAATCCCATAAATGTTCCTGTTGTTCTTACAGAATCGGGGCCAAGATTCGTAGCAATGTTTCTCACATATGTGTAGTTTAATTCAAAGCCATAATTAAAATCGCCACGGCTTTCTTTCCACGACAAGGTGGTTTCCCATCCTTTATTTGTAAACTTACCCGCATTTATAAAGGGTCGGGGATCGACATTATTGCTTTCCTGATAAGGATCTCGGATGGTCCAACCAGCATATCCAGGCAAAGTGGTTCGGATTAACATACCAATATTATGCCTGTTGAAACGGTCAACGCTAATTCCTAAACGATTATTAAGGAATTGTAAGTCAATACCGAGATTCTGTGTTTCAATATCTTCCCAGTGTATTTCCGTATTAGCAAATACGTCAGGAGCGGCACCACGAGTCAAAGTAGCCGTATTGTTGAGTGAATATCGGTAACCATTTACAGCGCCAACCGTTGAAAAATAAGCATAATTA
The DNA here is from genome assembly GCA_029550865.1 of Bacteroidota bacterium. GTDB lineage: Bacteria > Bacteroidota > Bacteroidia > Bacteroidales > DTGW01 > JAKPGM01. The sequence goes on from JAKPGM010000026.1 coordinate 67,072, forward strand.
TCAACCGCATTATTCCCCGAACGTCCCCACGAATAACGTATCTTACCGAAATTAATAAAAGGCAGAAGATTTTTCACAAATTCTTCCTCTGTAAATTTCCAACCCACGGAGAAACCTGGGAAATCTCCATAACGATTATTGGGTCCAAATTTGGAAGAATAATCTCTACGGAAATTGAACTGGAACAGATATTTGCTTTTGTAGTCAAAATTGAAACGGCCAAGATAAGAATAACCTGCACTTTCATATCCTCCTCCCCGAGCTAACTGAGAGAGCGAAGTATCATTGGTACTTGCATCAAAATACCACATTTCAGGATGCTGTACCAATAGCCGCCAATTTTGGGGATCTTCAAACATCAAGTTCCATCTTTCACCTGAAATACCCATATTCTTTTCTTTCCCAACTTCGTACCCAGCAAGTGCTTCAAGGTTAAAGTCATTTAACAGGGTAGCTTTGTAACGAAGCAAATTTTGCCAGTTATATGAAAAATATTGACCCATGCTACGGTTAATCTTTGAAGTATTGTTATACTGACCTGGTCCCCCACCATAGTAATAGGCTACCGACAAACCATAATTATTGTTAAAGCTAACCGTAGGGGTTAAATTGCTTTCAAAAGTTAATCCTTTCAATGGCTCTAATACCCCAAAAAATGTGGCACGTGCCTCGTAGTTATTTCTCTTTTGATTCATCATATCAACAGCAGGCATTGGACCATCAGAGTTTCCCCAGGTACGAGCTCTCCAATTCCCAGCCGAATCATAAGGCGCATGATTGGGTAATACTTGAATGGCCGCAGTAATAGGTGAATTATATTCATTACCATACACCCAATCGTCCCAACCAAAACGGCTAGAATAGGTATAACTTGCATTTTCCCCTATCCTTAACCAATCATTTACTTTATAATTTGTCTTCAGCGAAAAAATCATCTTTTCATAGCTACTTGAGAGCAAAATACCTTCTTCCTTATAGTAACTTCCACTAAAATATGCAGTCAATTTTTCGCTACCACCACTGGCACTAATATCGAACTTATCGATATTGGCCAACCTGAAAATCATATCCTGATAATTATATGACGGCTCAGTTTTGTAATTGGGGAACTGAACCGATGCAATGTTAGGTTGATTCTTCGCCTGGGCGATAATTGCCTGATATTCGAGGAACATTTTCCCATATTCCTGGGCATTAGCTACCGAAATAAACTTTGGGGCTTCCTGAAACCCATGATAATAATTGGCCTCTACTCGTGTCTCACCGGCTTTACCCTTTTTCGTAGTAATCAAAACTACCCCGTTTGCCCCAGAAGAACCATAAATAGCACCAGATGAGGCATCTTTTAATATTTCAATCGATTCAATATCATTTTCATTAACCGAATTGGGAGAAGCAGGTACACCATCTACAATCCAGATAGGCTCCCCTGCATTAAGTGACGAAATGCCTCGTACTCTGACTTTTGTGCTAGCGCCCGGGGCACCATTGCTTTGGGTTATCATCACACCAGCCACCTTACCCTGCAGAGCATTGGCAATACCTGCTGTCGGAATCTTTGCAATTTCCTCAGCTTTCACAGATGCAACGGCTCCCGTCAGGTCACTTTTACGTTGCACCCCATATCCCACAACCACAACCTGTTCCAGCTCTGTAGTTTCCTCTTCCAACGCCACATCAATGTTGGTACGTCCCGAAACTGACTGTTCAACGGTCTTGTAACCAACAAAACTATACACTAACGTGGCGTTAGCATCGGATACCCGAATGCGGTACGCGCCATTCGCATCAGTAATTACGCCAGTAGTAGTACCTTTTAATACTACATTAACCCCTGGCATCGGTACACCGTTCTTATCTTTAACGGTCCCTGAAACTACAATCTCCTGCGCTACTGCAAAAGCAGTGCTCAGTAACATTGATAGCAGCAATGCAATAGTTTTTGTTTTTCTCATAGAATTTTACCTTTTGGTTAATAGCTTGTTAGTATTTTGGCTTCAAATTTAGAAGTCATTCGTAAAGATGGCGTTTATTCCTGTATTTTTTGTCCGTATTTATGTTTAAAATTAGGCAAAAAATGTAAAAAAATGGTATGATAAATGTTAAATCTGCTTTTTACAAAAACATGCAGAGGCTTTGGAAAGTATTTGTTTAGCTACCTTTTACATTATTAACCTTCCAATCCTTTAGTCTATATTAAATTTGCATGTATAAGAACAATGAATGATAAGTCGTTGGAAAACAAAAATTAAAAGTACTGCAATGATAAGAGTTGTGAAAGAAATGCTGAAAAAAGCCAGTTTTAGCAAGTATGATATCATAGAAATGGGTATCCTGGTTTTGATTATTGCCATAATGTTGTTATTTTTATTTTTGATATGAGCCATAAAAACCTCAGACGAGTGAAAAATTTATGCTCGCCAAAAATGAGAAAGATATGCCTGTTACTTTTATGTTGGGTGGGGGCGTTAGGCGTTGTTAAGGCCGAAAACTTTAATTACCAGAATATTCGTTTCAAGCAGATAAGACCCGAAAAAAACGGGATTAACAATGGCTATATCAATACTATTTATGAGGATAAAAGAGGATTTATATGGATTGCAACGCCTACTGGTCTTTTTAAATACAACGGTTACAACTTCATATCCTATTATCCTCGAAGCAACGATACCACCTCACTTTCGGGCAGCAATGTATTGTGTATTGCCGAAGATAATGACTCGAACCTCTGGTTAGGCACCGACAATGGGCTTAACCTTTTTCTCTACAAGAAAAATAAATTTGTGCAGTTCTCCTCGTCCAAATACCCCTTTCTGATAACCGATTATGTTGCGAGTCTTTGTGTTGCAGACGATATTTTGTGGATAGGAACCAGCTTTGGACTCAGTCAGTACAACATAAAAACTCGTGCCGCAAAGGTTTTTACTGCCAGAGACCTCCCTGCAGCAGCAGCCAGTTCGTTTATTGCCAGAATTATTGCCGACAAATACAATAACATCTATTTTATCACCTCCAGTGGCTATTTTATGAAGTACCATGCAAGTACTTCCCAATTTATAACCATTGCTCAAATTTCATACGATATTCCTTTTTCCAAACAAGAGGATCTGTATAACTACAACGATTCAATCATCTACCTGGCCTATGGCCAGAACATATTTGAATATGATATCAAAACCAATAATTTTCAACGATTAATCATTGACGGCAAACCTTTACTTGCACCTATCACTGGAATTACAACCGATGGTTATGGGAATTTGTGGATGGTATCGACCTATAAGGACCTATACATCATTGACCCCAAAACGCACAAAACACTTTATCATACCATCCCCGATGTAACAAAGGAAGGGATTGATGAACCAACAGGCTTTAAATGTATCCTTGCCGACCGCAATAAAGTTCTCTGGTTAGGATCCTACGATAATGGCATTAGCTATACACACCCTTTGATGACAAGATTTCAAAGCTACGCCACCAGTGAAAAAAACAATCATGGGCTCAATAGCAACCTGGTGAATGCCATACTTCAGACCTCACGTAAAGAAGTTTTGGTAGGTACTGAAAATGGGCTTCAACAATGGGATCCCACACATCAACATTTCATTACCATCCACGAAATTGGAAATGATCCCGTCCTGTGTATATTTGAGGACTCGAAAAACAATGTCTGGATTACCACCTACAAGGGTAAGATATACTGTAAAAAAAATGGACGTAGTCAGTTTTCAAACGAATCATTTATTTCTTCCTCTATTAACCGTGCGGTTCGTACCATTGCTGAAGATAAACAGGGAAACCTCTGGTTTGGTACTTTAGGTAATGGGGTATTTCGATATAATGGGACCCGGGTCAACGATTTTAAAACGGTAACCGGTTACGAATTGTCCGACAACTACATCAACAAAATCATCTGTGATAATCAAAATAATATCTGGATCACTACTTCTTTTGGAATATGCCGATACCAGAATGGTCGATACAAAATTTATTCTTATGTCTCAAATGATAAATTACTGAATGTAAAATCGGCTTTTCAAGACCGACAGGGTAGGATATGGTTTGGATATCCATCTGGATTGCTTTACTATCAGCCCGAAAAAGATTCTATGGTATTAATCAACCACCCTACTCTTCAAAAATCATACATACTCGGAATAATACAGGACCGAGATAATACCCTATGGCTAAGTACCAATTTTGGACTTATTCATGCCATTATCGATAGCACGATGAAATGCACGGCATGCCAGACTTATTTCAGTAATGATGGTCTGCCTGACAATGTATACCGTGCCAATGCTATCGAATTGTTGAACAATGGAGAAATTATGATAGGTACTAACCGCGGTATTGCACGAATTTTACCAGAAAATACCCCCCTCCTACCTTATAAGTCATTTGCATACTTTACAGGGCTAAAAGTATTCAACAAAGATATCTCTACAGGTGAAATGGTGGGCAATCGCGTGTTACTACCGCAATCACTTACCGATATCAATCGGCTGACACTTACCTATCGGCAAAACATGTTTTCCATCGAGTTTGCCGCTCTCTACTATCTCAACCCCATGAGTGTGTCGTACAAATACAAGCTCGAAGGCTTCGATACCAGCTGGATAATTGCCGATGCCAATTACCGTTATGCCACCTACACCAATCTCCCAGCAGGAAAATATACATTACACGTAGTAGCAACTTTACCTAATAATGAACAGGTAACCCGGTCGCTTAAACTCGAAATTCTGCCCCCATTCTGGAAATCAACGATAGCTAAAATTTTATATCTGCTTATCTTTATCGGAACACTTTACCTGCTCCGCATCGCTATCCGACACAACGAAAAGAAAAAATTGCAAATCCAGAAGGAACGCGAAGAAGCTCAGCGTATGCATCAAATGGATATGCTAAAAATTAACTTTTTTACCAACATCTCGCACGAACTTCGAACCCCGCTATCGCTCATCCTGGCGCCCCTCGAAAAAATCATGTCCATCAACCATGACTCAAAGCTCGACCATCACTTAAATATTATTAAACGAAATGCCAACCGACTTCTGCAATTGGTTAACCAACTGCTCGACTTTCGCAAGCTCGACACCTATGGCCTCGAATATAATCCCTCAATGAACGATATCGTGTCCTTTACCCGCGATATAGCTATGTCGTTTACCGATATGGCCGAAATTAAAGGCATTCGATATATTTTCAACACCAACGTTAAAGAGCTCGTCATGGAATACGATGCCGAAAAATATGAAAAAATCCTCTTTAATCTCCTTTCCAATGCCTTTAAATATACTCCCGAAAAAGGCACCATTGCCGTTGAATTGAACTTTTATGAAGAAATAAATATCCACGAAAATAGTCCCATCCTATCTGGTGAGCTGGTATTGAAAGTTAAAGACAATGGCATTGGTATTCCCGAGCATATGAAAGAGAAAATTTTCGATCAATTTGTCCAGGCCAAAACCAGCATCAACCCCCTCGAACACGGAACTGGTATTGGACTGGCATTGGTAAAAGAATATGTTCGTTTGCATGAGGGTTCTATCGAACTCGAAAGTAGCGAAGAAACGGGTAGCTGTTTTACCATTAAAATACCCGTAAGAAAAACAACAGTAAAACTTTCAGAAGAAAGCCCAATCAATGAAATTCTCACTACGAATGAAAATACCCTTGAACCAGAAATTAATGAAAACGAAAAAACAGTCCTTTTGGTTGAAGATAATGAGGATTTACGTTTTTACCTAAAGGATAATTTTAAGCAAAAGTATCGCATACTTGAGGCCAACAACGGACAAAAAGGACTTACGATTGCCATCCAGAGCGTGCCAGATATTGTCATTACTGATATTATGTTGCCTATCATGGATGGTATCACCCTTTGTAAAAAATTAAAAAACACTCCCGAGACAAGCCATATACCAGTTATCATGCTTACCGCACTTAATACCAGTGATTCGCAAATAGCTGGCATAGAAGCCGGTGCCGACGATTACATTGTTAAACCATTTAATTTTAAGGTGCTCGACGCAAAAATCAAACAATTAATCGCCCGCCAAAAACAGAAACAACAGGTTTTCTCTAATAAAATTAATGTTGAGCCCAAAGAAATAACTATCACCTCACTCGATGAAAAGTTTATTAAAAAAGCGCTCGAAGTTGTTGAACAAAATATTGGTAACACCGATTTCTCAGTGGAAGCATTCAGCGCCGAAATGGGCATGAGCCGTATGCTCTTATACAAAAAGCTCATGACACTTACCGGAAAATCACCTGTGGAATTTATCCGTACCATGCGGCTTAAAAGAGCAGCTCAACTCCTGATAAAAAGCCAGCTCAATGTGTCGGAAATTGCCTTTCAGGTTGGTTTCAACGATGCCAAATATTTTAGCCAATGCTTCAAAAAAGAGTTTAACATGTTACCCTCGGAATACAAACAGGCAAACGAACAAAAACAATCATTTAATCTCCAATAACACTAGCTATGAAAACTACTAAACTTACTACCATCGTACTGCTACTTGCAGTTCATATTTTTTCTTCCGCTCAGCTAACACCATGGCAAGCTGCAGCCCTCATTGGACGAGGTATTAATATTGGCAACTCCCTCGAAGCACCCGATGGTGAAACCACCTGGGGTAACCCTCTTATCGTCGAAGCTAATTTCGACGATTACAAAGCAGCCGGTTTCACAGCCATACGAATCCCTATTACATGGGATAAACGTACCGCTACCACCTCGCCCTATGCCATTAACTCTACCTTCCTCGACCGGGTCGAACAAGTGGTCGATTGGGCTCTGGCTCGTAATTTTATTGTTATTATTAATGCCCATCACGAAAGTTGGCTGAAAGAAAATTTCACCGACGCAAATCTGGCTCGCTTCGACAGCATCTGGGCCCAAGTTTCACGACGATTCAAGAACAAATCCGACCACCTGCTTTTTGAAATCATCAACGAACCCTACCCCCTTGCCCTCGATAAGGTGAATCAACTCAATGCCCAGATTCTGGCAACAATTCGTAAAACCAATCCTACTCGTATCGTCGTTTTTTCGGGACACATGTGGTCCAACATCGACGAACTACTGGCTGCAGACATCCCCAACGATACCATGCTCATTGGCTACTACCATTCGTACGACCCCTATCCCTTTGGTCTTGAGGGAACTGGCACTTTTGGCAGTGCTGCCGACATTAAAAATATTGAAGACCGTTTTATCAAAGCCAAACAATGGTCGCAAGAACACAATATCCCGGTTATTCTAAGTGAATTTGGTTCTACTCGCAAAGCCGAATACAATGCACGAATGAACCACTATGCTACCGTTGTAAGTCTGGCACTAACATACAATATACCGTTCTTTGTTTGGGACGACGGGGGCGACTTTCAGATTTACTTGCGCTCCTCACGTAATTGGAATGAAATAAAAGATATTATCATTCATACTTATCCCGAATCCCCTAATAACCTGGTGATTGGCAATTACGCCGATACGCTTATCCAGTTGCAATGGAACAACCGTAATCCATTCAACGATAGTATTATCATTGAACGAAAGGTGAATAATGGCGATTTTGCTTTATATGCCAAATTGGCCCCTGCAACCAATAAGTTTATAGACACGAATGTAAATACAAAAAACAACTACTACTATTATCGCATACGCACTCGAATCAACGACTCTACCTATGCTCTATCCTATCCTGTTCGCCTGAAAAATGTTATTCCCATACGTAGTGCATACAACAATACCCCTGCTAAAGTCCCAGGTACCGTCGAAGCAGAAAAGTTCGACGTGGGCATGGATGGAATTGCCTACCACGATGTCGACATAGAGAATTTGGGCGGAGCCTATCGAATGGGACCGGGAGTAGATATATATAAATCAGGAAGTATTTATTACGTAGCCCACACACAGCCTGGCGAATGGATGGAATATACCCTGAATGTTCAAAAAGAAGGCCGATACAAGCTTACCTGTTTTGTGTCGTCACCCAATGGCGAAAGCAACTTCAAGATTATCTTCGACAACACCGATACGCTCCATTTCACCACCACCCCAACCGATACTATTACTGATTTTGTAACATTAACCCAGGAAACAATACTCACCGCGGGCGAGCATACCATGCGCGTGTTGTTTACCAGCTCCAATGAGATAGGGCTCGATAGAATATCCTTTCAATTTTTAACCATTATAAACAAAGCTAATCTTAAATCATCCCTTGAACTTTATCCTAACCCTGTTTCTAATGTCCTCTGGGTTAAGGCTTCCTCAACCCCTGCCACCCTATACCTCTACAGCCTCGATGGCAGTCTCATTAAAACTTATAGAATAACCTATTACAATCAAAAAATCGACATGGCAGGGCTTGCATCAGGCATGTATGTATACAAATGCACCTGTGCTCAAACAACCTACACAGGTTGCATAATAAAACAATAGTATCCTGTTACGAAAAAAGGAACTGCCTTCGGTTTTCAAAGGCAGTTCCTTTTTTTATGCTAAGTGACCCAACTGCTAATATACGTGCTAACCACATATTTTATGCAGAATTGCCTCATCAGGATAATTTACTGCTTATTTTTACTTCATCGCAGCATTAATTTTCATCGTATGGGCTAATTCTTTTCCCAGATAACGTTCGATAATGCCATGCGCTAAATACAATACCGGTGTGGTAGCCAGGGCTATAACGAATTTATAGGAATAACCAACCACAGCCAGGGTCAACACTTGCCAGAAAGGTAGGTGAAAATTTGGATTGAAATAGAACAGGATAAAAGTAACAATAAAGCTATCGATCACCTGCGAAAATACTGTACTTCCCGTTGCACGAAGCCATAGCTTCCGCTCACCCGTACGACGACGAATGAAATGAAAAACCATCACATCAATCCATTGCGAGACTGCAAAAGCAGTAAGCGAGGCAAAAATATTCCACAAGCCCTGGCCAAAAATAAAGGCAAAAGCCCGATTTAAGTCTATCTCACTATTTTGCCATATATCAGCAGGCACCACTGCTATGGCTAAATACACAATGCCAAAAGCATAAGCAATAAAAAAAATAGCAAGACGGGTTAAGGCACGCACTCCCCGATAACCATAATACTCATTGACCAGATCCGTCATGATAAACACCAACGGCCAATTGAGTATCCCCGCCGACATATTGATCGATAGATTCTGGACACCCCAAAGACTGAAATTTAAGGGCTCAAAACCCAGCGTGCGTTCAACACTAAAAATTTTTATCCCTATAAACTCAGCGACCAACGCATTTGACACAAAAAAAGCTGTCAGGAATAATAGCAAACGATTTTCTTTTTGTTGCAAGTTCCACATTTATCAATGAATTTATTTTTAAAACACAAAAACTTTCTGGTTTGTTCCCATTCCTTTCTAAAGTTATTGTTAAATCACTGTAACAAAATACTATCTCTTTGTGTTCCATGTATCTTGTTGTGCTTTAACACAATGCAAATTATCAAAAAAAACGCACAAACTCTAACATCACGAAAACATAAATCTTTAATTCATGCTCGTATTTTTCATAATTCCGACAAACCGTTTAATTTTATCGTCAAAAAGTTATGAGTTACACAAAAGTTTTAGCATAATACTATCGATTCTATCATGAAACACACACCAAACATTGCCAGATGACACGAGCATGTATAGCAGTATTCACAAACGAGTATGAAAATATTTATCAGTTTCGTTCATGCCTATGTGTAGAAAGCTCATCACATGCGAGTTCCATCCGACCGCTATAAAAAATTAAAAATATTTTCGGATGAAAACATATCTTCAGCTAATTCGATGGCCTAACCTCATTGTAATTGCATACTGCATGTATGTATTACGGTACGCTTTGCTTATTCCACTACTGCAAACCAGAGGTATCACGCCGGTGTTATCCGATTTTCATTTTTTTTTAATCGTCCTGTCGTGCATGCTTACAGCAGCAGCAGGTTACATTGTGAATGACATTTACGACAGGGCTATTGACAAGATCAACAAACCCGAACGTATTATTGTAGGGGAAAAAATTGGCGTCCGAAGCGCCGAAAACCTGTACCTTGTAATGAACCTGGCTGCCATTATCATGGGAATTTATGTTTCATATAGCATCAATCTTCGCTCACTTAGCCTACTTTTTCCCCTGGTCGCCGGAATATTGTATTTCTATTCAAGCACCTATAAAACAATCCTTTTATTCGGCAACTTGCTTGTGGCAGTATTATCGGCACTCATCCCATTTACAGTAGTATTATTCGATCTTCCACTGATTTATCAAAAATTTAAACCCTTTATGGGTTCTTCCCATCTTAATTTCAACCTTGTGATATTTGCCTTTATAGCCTACTCGGTATTTGCCTTTCTTATTTCTTTTTTTCGCGAGTTAATCAAAGATATTGAAGATTTTGAAGGCGACAGAGCATTTGGCAAAAACACATTCCCCGTAACATTCGGCACCACCTGGTCAAAAATAATTGCATTGGTGATACTTATCATGCTAATGTTTTCTATTGGATATGTTACATTCAAATACTTACGTGATCCCATCTCCATTATGTACATTATCGGTCTGGTAATAGCCCCCTTGGGTTATCTTGCAGTAATGCTTCTAAAGGCTCGAAATGCTTCAGATTTTTCTTATATTAGCCGAATCACCAAAATCATCATGATAATGGGGATAACCTATGCGCTTGTTTTGGATAACCTTATTTTAAAATTCTGACTATGCGATATTTTATCATAGCTGGCGAAGCTTCCGGCGATTTACACGGTGCCAATCTGATGCGTGCTATTAAAAAATATGATCCTCAGGCTACTTTCAGATTCCTGGGGGGCGATAATATGGCCGCTGTTGCCGATGGCCTTGCAATGCACTATCGCGATACTGCATTTATGGGACTTGATGTAATATGGCACCTTAGAAAAATCATTAAAAAAATCAATTTCTGCAAAAAAGAAATTCTCACCTTTCAACCCGATAGAGTAATCCTGATCGATTATCCAGGTTTTAACATGCGCATGGCAAAATTTTTACATAACAAAGGCATAAAAGTGTATTATTACATAGCGCCTAAAGCGTGGGCATGGAAAAAAAAGCGGGTATACGACATACAAAAATATGTGCACTGGCTCTATGTAATTTTCCCCTTCGAAGTAGAATTTTTCAGACAATTTGGCATCCATGTTTCGTACTTCGGCAATCCCCTGGTTGATGCTATTAATGACTTTCAAAAACAAAAAATAAGTCGGGATGCTTTTCTTTCACAACATCATTTATCCGATAAACCAATTATAGCACTGGTACCCGGAAGTCGTCGGGGTGAAATAGAGCGCATTTTGCCCCAAATGATTAAAGCTACCGAAAAATATTCCGATTCTCACCAGCTGATAATCACCGGTGCTCCAGCCATTGAAACATCCCTCTACCAAAAAATCATTAAGAATAAAGATATTCCGATAATTTATAATGCCACATACCAGATTCTCTCACTTGCTCAGGCTGCTGTGGTAACATCAGGCACCGCCACCCTTGAAACCGCCTTAATAGGTTGCCCGCAGGTAGTAGTCTTTAAAACGGGCTGGTTTACCTACCTCATTGGACGACCCATTGTGCGTATTCGATTTTTCTCGCTTGTCAATATTATAGCAGAAAAAGAGGTAGTCAAAGAATTGCTTCAGTTTAAGCTTTCGTCCCGTATTGCAAAAGAACTCGACAAGCTGTTGTACGATAAAGATTATATTCAACGAATGCATACCGAGTATTGTCTTATTGCCCATCAACTTGGTTCTGTGGGCGTTGCCGAGCGTGTTGCCCATCATTTAATTCATAACGATCGATAAAACAAACAGGATGTTGTAAACCAAAAAGAATTAGACATGCAGATTACCTGGTGTTCACTATTACATGTGCGTTCCATCCGACCTATTGAAAAAACATTTAAAAATATTTTCGGATGAAACGAGCACGTATAGCAGTATTCACAAACGAGTATGAAAATATTTATCAGTTTCGTACTTGCCTACGTGTAGAAAGCTCATCACATGCGAGTTCCATCCGGCCACTATAAAAAATTAAAAAATATTTTCGGATGAAATCACAGCTAAAGTTTTTTTACCTATATATATGCTGTCAAGTCATTGTAACTTCTGCGCTGTCGCAAAATGTTAAAATAGGTCTATTCAATGAGCTCAATACGCAAGCTATCGTTTTTTCAGTTGCTCAAGGCAGTTATCTGTTAACCGCCGATGGTAAGGCTATTCTTACCCTACGTCCCTTAGAGAATCTATTTATCGAAGTCACCAACGATTCCTTAGCATGTTATACCATCAACAATCAGGCTATTGGACGATTCAAGACCATAGAATTGCGGGCTATGACCGACAGCTCATGGTTTGGTCTTAGAGTGTTACCATACAATAAATTCGCTTATTACGATGACAATCTTTTGCTCTCGTATAACCTCGGCAAACTGCAAACCATAAATTCCATCGATTTTGATAAATACATTGCAGCAGTAGTAGAAGCCGAAGGAGGCTACAGGGCACATATCGAATATTATAAAACACAGGCTGTACTTTGTCGCACCTATGCTATAGCCCATCTCGATCGACATAAGGATGAAAATTTCTTCCTTTGCGATGCCACCCATTGCCAGGCCTACAAAGGAAAAGTTAAAACTCCGGCCATTATTCAAGCAGCAAAATCAACCCACAACGAAGTGGTCGTGGACGAGGACAGCGTTCTCATTGTTGCTGCCTTCCACTCCAATTGTGGGGGTATTACAGAAAATGCCGAAAATGTATGGTTGTTAAAGAAAACGTACCTGCAATCTATACGCGACCCTTACTGCGCCCAGGGGAAAAACGCAAAATGGGAATTCAAGCTACCCCTCGATAAATGGAAAAGTTATCTGGTTGAGAATGGATTCCAATTGAACAAGGATACCCCCCCATCTACCTTTAATTTTCTGCAAATCAATCGACATCAATATTATAAGATTGGCAACGATTCAATATCCTTTCAGAAAATACGAAACGATTTTAAACTTAAATCTGCTTTCTTCTCCCTCGAAGTTAAGGACGGTATACTTTATTTTTATGGGCGCGGTTATGGACATGGGGTGGGACTATGTCAGGAAGGAGCTATGCAAATGGCTTTACTGGGCTATACTTATAAAGAAATATTACAATTTTACTACACCCGCGTTCATATCATCAACATAAACAAATTAAACCCCACTAAAAATCCGCAAATAACGCTACTCAAATAAGAACTTATCATTTTCTTTGTAGAAAGTCGGTGAGTAATTTCAAAAGCATCGTCTCGTCATAAGGTTTAGTAATATACTCATCGCACCCCGCCGCCATACATTTCTGTCGATCTTCGGTCATCGCAAAAGCGGTTTGGGCAATGATTGGAATATCACCATGTATCCCTTTTATTATCTGGGTAGCCTGATATCCATCCATTTCGGGCAAACGCATATCCATCAAAATAACATCAGGCTTAAAACCTCTTTTGACCAGTTTTACTGCCTCAAGACCAGTAAGTACATGTTCGATCCGAATTCCTGTATCGACAAGGATGCTTTTTACCAATTCAACAGAAACAACATCATCCTCTACTATCAATAAAGTATACTTGCTTAGATCTGGCATAGTAAAATATATATTCAATGATAAAGGTAGTGAAGTTTAACCTATTTAGCAATTTTCCCCACCTATTATATTAAATTTATCCATAGAAAAATAAAAAAACTTTTTCTTGAATGCAACTGATATAAAATATCATTAAATTTGAAATAAATTAAAAATGCATGGATATGAAACGCTTATATTTTACTGTAATTATTCTATTATCCACAATATGGTCATTTCCAGAAAGTAAAGGACAAACGCTTAAAAACATTATTCTCAAACAACAAATTGATACACTTTATATTTTTCCATCAATAGGTGTTATCAAATGCTACTACCAAGGAAAATTAACACCCGACGACTCCCTCACCTATCTATTCAAAGAATCTTTAAACCAGATCATTCCGCAAACAGCAAACTTCAAAATAGTTGTTCTGGACAACAGTTACGATCTGAGCGATAGCCTTAAAAAATATTTTGTTAACGTTATTCCACGTTTTTCAAAAATGACACCTGAAGCTTTCTCAAAAATCGACATTGGTGAAGACTTTACCAGAATGATCGCCCCCCTTTCGGGAAAATACTTTGGCATTATATTTTTTGATGGTTTCGAAAACCAAAATTACGAAAAACAAATGGGGCAAGCAGTTGCATTTGCTTTTGCAACGGCTGCCCTCACCGGTGGGATGTATTATGCCTTACCTGTACCAGAAAAACCCTATTTTGTCACCGATGTATTGATTATCGACAAAACAGAAAACCGCTTTTTATTTTATAAACGCAGGACACAAGCAGGATCCCCCTTAAGCTATGACAATATTAAGAAGAACTACCTTAAGATTTTCGAAAAATACACTAAAAATTAATTTCCTATCGGTTTTGCATCAAATTCTTGTAATGCATATAAGCACTTAAAACGGCCGATACATAATTATCGGTTTGGTTTCCCCAGCACTGGCCAAATTTGACAAGAGGATCTGTATAATACTGTGGAAATCTTTTATTTAGCAAAAATTCTCGAACATCAGCCCAACGATCCAATCTTTTTCCATACTTTTTGGCCAACATCTGCGCATCAAAAATATGTCCAATCCCAATATTGTAGGCAGCAAGAACAAATTTAATTCTTTCCTCTTTGTTGGGAACCAACGGTTTTAATCTGGCATCCAGCCACTTAAGATATTTGACCCCTACCGCTATATTGGTGGCAGGCCGCTGAAGAGCAACCGTATCGGCACCAAAAAGCAAGGCAGTAGCAGGCAATAACTGCATCAATCCCAAAGCACCCCTATGACTCTTCGACTGAGCATTGAAGTTTGATTCCTGATAAATCAACGCTGCCAGCAAACGCCAGTCCCATCCCAATTCCTCGCTGTATTTTCTTATCAAATCATCGTATGGCGAAAGTATACCTGTATGCAACACAAAATAATCGCTATTAACCATATAGCTCGCCCATTGATTTTGATAATACTTATTACGTAAAATAGCCAGCCTTGCAGTCTGCCGTTGAACCTCGATAAACTGATTGAGCGATGTGAGCAATTGTGGCGAACTTCTTCGAACCGCCCATGCTAAATTTTGCGGAAAACTTATTTCTACCGAGGTATGTAAAAACGAAAAATATTTCTGATTTACCTGAGCTAACAAATCGGTCGTTATCGTGTAATCAATCTCTCCAGTAGCAACCATCCGAATAAGCTGCTCTTCATTTTCTGGTACCTCCACAACATGTATCCGAATACCCGACTCAAGTGCCAGATTACGCAACCGTTGTGCATAGGCCGAACCCCTTGGAACAACAATGGTTTTATCATCTAAATCGTAAATACTATTCACTGCCAATTTGTACTCCAGCGAATCATACCGCTGCACCAAAACCTGCCTGGCTGTCATCAAGGGAGTGGTAAAAGTAAAAAATTGTTTATACACAGAAGTTACAGGCATATTGATAGCAACCAGATCGCATTGCCCCTCTACCAACATCTTGGTAATTTCCTGAACATCATCCCTAACCACTATTTCCAATTCCAAACCCGAATACTCTGCATAATCTCTGAGCATCTCAAACTGAAACCCCATGGGAGTTCCCCGATACACAAAATAATCTACTGTATTATAAATAGTTGCAACGATCAAGCGACCCCGCTGTTTTATCTGAGGCATATCTACATTTACCTGCCGAGGAAAATACAATTCAGGTTGAAAGGTGGTGAATAAAAACCATAAAAATAAAATAATAGTTCCGCCTACTATTCTTCTCATTCTGTACTATTTAGTTCAACAATTTGATTTAAATCTGACGGGTTTTATACAAAGATCAAGCCAAAGGTAGAGAATCAAATTTTACCAGAATTTATGACAAAATTACCATGATTCAACTTCGAAAACAAACATTTTTTGATAAAATTAACCTTTTCAATAGTATAAAAATAACTCAACATATTTACCAATCGTAAAATAACCAATTGATACCATAGGAAATAGTAGCCGGCAACATAGGGTAGTGAGCTGCAACAAAAGTACGGCTATTCCACCAGGCATTAAAATGTCCATATTTAATGAAAAAGCTAACGTTTTTAACTTTAAAATTCAAATGAGCGCTAAAAACAGGATAATTTCCCGCATAAGATACCTGAGAAGCATCTCGATCGGTCAAAACAAACACCCCCAGCGGAGGTAAGTAGGTATCGGGTAAATACCTCGAATAATACTTAAAGTCAACTCCTAAACAAGCCAATAAACGTCCACCCGTGGAAAAAACAAATGTATGACTATATGCTGCTGACTGAAAAACTCCCCATCGTGGCAAATGAAAATATTTTTCATCCATAAGCTGAACCCATAATTGAGTTTGCAAAGTAAAGCCACCCGCCCGTAATAACTGTGTGCCAGACAAAGCCACAACATGCTGCCAATCTGAAGTCTGACTTACCCCTCTTTCATTAAAATACAAGTAATTTCTCAAAAGATAATAATCAGCTGCTAATCTCAGTTGGATAGGACGTAAAAAGAACTCCCCCCCAATTTGTTGTAAATATTCACGATCGAGACTATCCCCTTTGTTCCAGATATAATGATTTAAGAAAATGCTTCGAACTAAAAAAGAAGGAGTACGAGCCAATGAAAGTGCATGAAGCTGTATATAGGAGGCTGTGTCAGATGCCCCCTTTAACCGGACAAGAGCATTTAACTGCTGATCGCCCCAGCCATATCCCCATAAACAACTTTTCCAGTTGATCCGAGCCAAAAAAATGGGAAAACTATAATCAACCTGTGCCTGCAACCATAACTGCGAATGATTTTGCCAGCTTTTTGAGGGTATAGAAAAATAAATGGTATCTGTATTAGAACCATGAAAAGATTCGTAAAAGGTATGCGACAGAGAGGTACGTAAATTGGGTAAGTAGCGAGATAATACAGGTGCATCAACCTGCAACAAATTAGTAAACTGCCATAATAACAGGGAGTCGGAAAGAGAACCAGTACGGGAAAAATAGTGCGGATAAAACCCAGGATTTGGACTGGCCTCTGTATAAAGCTTCTTGTTAGATTCCAGCGAGAAACGATAAGCCACTGCCCCTGCATGCGTTCTCCCAGAATCTACATCGCCACCAAACAATCGCAAGAGATTCATACGATGAGTTGAATGTATTCCCCAATGTACTAGCTTAGAACGCGCATTGTCGAGCCGAATAGGGGTTCCATAAAAATCGGAGGTAGAATAATTGATAAGAGAATCTGCAGCTATCCCACCAGTTTCATTAAATTCAAAGGTATTGTAATAAAACTGCGATAAATGAAAGTAAGTCTTTCCCGGTGTCACCCAGTATAAATACATAGTATGATCGTTGGCTCGTTGAAAATCGGTCTCTGCACGATTTGAAAAAAGTCGATAGGTAAAACCCAGATAAGAACGCTTAGAAATGCGACGTGAAAACAAAACGTCAACCAATTCTTCCTTACTTTGCATTATACCCTGAAACTTATAAGTTACAGAAGTAAAAGGGGCGTTTGATACATAGTAGTAGTTAGAAGTTTGCTTATCCTGAATTAATCCTATAAATGAATTGAGAGGAAAAAAATAATTATTAAAATGCAAACGCTCCCCAACAGAATTTGACTGGAAAGGATTTCCACTCCGGGTACAATAGGTGTAAAACTTATCATCAGGCATATACGGATTCAAGTAGGGAAGTTTCGTCAACGTTGAATCATAAGATGTAGAATCTATCCGCAACAGGTCAGCAACTGAGTACTTGAAAATTCGAAAAACTGAATCCTTTTTTTGTTGAGACTGCGAAAACACAACCGCCGGGATCAAAAAGCAGAAGGTAAACGATATAAACCAAGATCGTTGCATGGAATTGATATTACAGGTCAAAAATAAAAAAGTCCCATGGGAAAACCAATGGGACTTTTTGAAGATTGGCGACGACCTACTCTCCCACAAGACTGTAGTACCATCGGCGCTAATGGGTTTAACTTCTCTGTTCGAAATGGGAAGAGGTGGAACCCCATTGCTATAGTCACCTTAAGCTTTTTCTACTGCAAAGCAGTAGTGATATTTTAAAAACATGCCGGTAAAAGGTTGATTAATTTATTGGGGTTAACAAGAAAGTTACGGGTTATTAGTACTGTTCGGCTCAGACGTTACCGCCTTTACACCTACAGCCTATCAACGTCGTAGTCTCCGACGACCCTTAAAGGAAATCTCATCTTGAGGTGAGCTTCGTGCTTAGATGCTTTCAGCGCTTATCTCATCCGTACATAGCTACCCTGCGGTGCAGCTGGCGCCACAACAGGTACACTAGAGGTACGTCCGACACGGTCCTCTCGTACTAGAGTCAGGTCCTCTCAGATTTCCAACGCCCACAACAGATAGAGACCGAACTGTCTCACGACGTTCTGAACCCAGCTCGCGTGCCACTTTAATCGGCGAACAGCCGAACCCTTGGGACCTTCTCCAGCCCCAGGATGTGACGAGCCGACATCGAGGTGCCAAACCGCCGCGTC
>JAKPGM010000042.1 GCA_029550865.1 Bacteroidota bacterium
CAACCCCGCTCGATAACCTGTTCATACTCAATAGTGCGCTTTTCCATAATACTTTGTGTTTGGTTCGATACCAAACACAAAGTAACGATATTTTCATTTAGTGTTTGTGCTTAAGCACAATCATGAAGGTTTCATCCGAAAATAATTTTAAATGTTTTTTAAATCGGTCGGATGGAACTCGCATGTGATGAGTTTCCTACACATAGCCAAGTAAGAAAATGGAATTATTTTCATACTCGTTTGTAAATTCTGCCATACATGCTCGTTTCATGCGTATTCTTGTTTTTTAAAGGTTAATTTTAGTTTGCCTGTAATGTAAGTACAAAGGTGTCGCCTTTTTTTGCCTGGAGTCCAGGGGGGATTGATTGCCGTACAACTTTGCCAAACCCAATAAGCACCGGTCGAAGTCCGGCTTTTTCGGAAAGGTACACGGCATCTTTAGCGCCCATACCCACTACATTAGGTACCAGATTATCGATTACAAGCCGTTTATCGAGAACAATGTCCGATTCCTGCTTTTTGGGACTCACCCAGAGTGCGTTGTCATCTTTTTTATCGTAAGCTATACCGAGTTCTCTCAGGGTTTTTTCGAGATCAGTGACAAATCCGTCCGTTATCTCAGGTGCGGAGGTTTTTAGACGTCGTTTACCTTTAATGACTTCGTTGTGTAATTCAAAGCTGGTAGCATAAACTTTCTGAGCAATTTCCTTAAAAATAGGGCCGGCAACTAGATTGCCATAGTAAACATCATTCGATGGTGCGTTGACCACGACAATGCACGAATATTTTGGGTTATTTGCGGGAAAGTAACCCACAAATGAAGCCTGATAGCTAATGCTGGCCCCTTTTCGATATCCAAGGTTTTTAATAGCAATCTGGGCAGTACCTGTTTTTCCTGCAATTTGCAGTAAGGAGTCATTGAGATTTTTGGCTGTACCGAATTTGACAACTGCTTCAAGCATTTCGCGAGCCTTGCGGATAGTCGACATAGAGCAAATGGAAGGGATAATGACTTCGGGCTCAAATTTTTTGACGGTGCGTCCGTTGAAACGGAGCTCTTTTACAAACAGTGGGCGTACCAAACGTCCGTTATTGGCAACTGCATTGTAAAATGCCAGAAGCTGCAAGGGCGTCAATTTTATTTCGTAGCCAAAGCTCATCATGGCCATGGTAATGCCCGACCAGTATTTTGTGCCAGGGTATTTAACCAGAGGTTCTGCTTCGCCTTGAATCTGTATGCCAAGTTTGCGATTCAGCCCAAAGTCGTAGAAATGTTTAACAAATTGTATTTCTTTTCCTTTATAGTGTTGCATAATAATTTTCGAAACAGCCACGTTAGATGAGTAGGCAAAGGCTTCTTTGACGGTAATTTTGCCGAGTCCACCCTTGTGCGAGTCGGTAATTTCCTTATCGTAAATTTTCCATTTCCCTGTTCCAGTATCGATGGTATCGTTGAGATCGATGTATCCATCCTCAAGGGCAGCCATGTATGAGGCTAACTTTATGGTAGAACCGGGTTCTGTGCTTTCGCCAATGGCATAGTTAAATACTTCGCGGTAGCGACCATTTTCGTCTCGTCCAAGATTGGCGATAGCTTTGATTTCGCCGGTTTGCACTTCCATCAGGATAGCTACCCCGTGCTGGGCATTATGCATTTCGAGCTGACGACGTAGAGCTTCCTGGGCTACGTCCTGTATATTCAGGTCGATGGTAGTAACTACGTCGTATCCATCTTTGGGTTCTACTTCATTTTCATCGTTGATAGGCATCCAGATACCTCCTGGTACCCTTTGCATTACTTTTAGCCCTTTTACCCCAGCCAGTTCGGTATTAAAAGAACCTTCAATACCTACGACATTTCCATTTTCGTTGCGGGTGATATATCCAATGGTGCGTGCAGCCAGGTCGCCGTGTGGCATAAACCGTACGCCTGTTTGTTCTACAATCAAACCACCCCGATTTTTCCCCAGCCGGAAAATAGGACAAGTTTTAAGCTGTCTCAGCTGTTCAAAGTCAACTTTTCGCTTGAGCAGGTAGTATCGGTTGTTTTCCTTTCGTGCCCTGGTAAGCTCTGCTTTGTATGCTTGCGGGGACTTATCGCGAAATATTTGAGAGAGTCGCAGCGCAAGAGAGTCGATCGATTCACGAAACAGGGAATTGGGAACGATAGCAGGGCTCATGTCTACCCGGATTTCGTAATAGGGTACCGATGTAGCCAGTAGCCTACCGTCGCACGCGAGAATATTGCCTCGATTAGGAACTATTTCCATGTTTCGTATCGATAGTTGTTGTGCTTTTTTGGTCAGTTCTCCAACCTCAACGAACTGTAGATATACAATTCGAGCCACAATTGCCAATCCTATTAGCAATACCGCCACATACACTACCCCAAATCGCCATAATATGTCTTTTTTAACGGACATGGTTTGTGGTTGATTTTATATCTTGAGTTCATTTTATTCGTAACGTTTTATTTTAGTGGGAGGGGCTACCGCTTCGCTTAGTCCCAACCCGCTTTCGTTGATTCTTTTCTGAACCTGCGACTGACGACAAAAAAACATCAGTTCGGCCGCTGTATTGATTGATTCGGCTCGCAATTCATCCAATTCGCGTTGCAGGGTATTAATTTCTCTTGTAAGTTTCTCGGCGTGGTAGCGGTTGCCAATGTATAAAAAGCCTAAAAAAGCCAGGTAAATTACAAAAGGCAGTTGGCGTCGAAAGCTCGATTTTGCCAACACGCTCCCCGAGATCCATTGCTTGAAGGTGAACTTTTTAAGTTCGGCCTCTTCTTGCTTGGGACTGATAAACTCGATATCTTTTTTATCCTGTGCTTCAGCCATGGTGTTTAAATTTTTTCAGCAATACGCAATTTGGCACTTCTGGCACGGTTATTCATCGTTACTTCTACCTCATCGGGAGTAATAACATCTTTGTTCACCGCCCTGAAGGGACGATGTACATTTCCGTAGAGGTCTTTATCAACCTTGCCTTCTACATTTCCAGTACGGATAAAATTTTTTACCATACGATCTTCCAGTGAATGGTAAGAGATAACTACCAGGCGTCCACCTACATTGAGGCATTCGATGGTTTGATTGAGAAAATCGCGTAGTGAGTTCAGTTCGTCATTCACTTCGATGCGTATAGCCTGAAATACTTTTGCCAGGTATTTGTAGGAATCGTAAACGGGTATGCATCGTTCAATTGCTCTGGTCAGGTCGTTAACCGAACGTATCATCGCTGATGAACGTGCCATGGTAATGGCTCTGGCCAGACAACGAGCATTGCGAATTTCGCCGTATTCGAAAAAAATATGGGATAGCTGTTCTTCGGAATACGTATTAAGTACTTTTTGGGCATCGAGTTCGGCATGAGGATTCATTCGCATGTCGAGTTCGGCATCGCTGCGAAACGAAAAACCTCGTTCGCCTGCGTCGAACTGGTGTGAGGAAACCCCCAGATCAGCCAGGATACCATCAACTTTTTCGTAATGCAGATATCGTAAAAAGTTCCTCATGTATCGAAAGTTGTTATGGACGAATATTAATCTTTCGTCGTCGGGTATATTTTGTCGAGCATTTTCATCCTGGTCGAAAGCTATCAGCTTTCCTGTCTTCAATTTTTCGAGTATAGCCCGTGCATGTCCTCCTCCACCGAATGTGGCATCGACATAAATACCGTCGGGCTTGATATTTAGACCTTCAACGACGGCATTGAGCAGCACAGGTACGTGGTACATCTTTATAAAGTATTAGTATGGTCGCCCCCCATAATTTTTTCGGCCAGCTGTGCAAATTCATCGGCATGACTAATGTTGTCGTATGCCTCTTTGTTCCATATTTCTATTTTGCCATCCTGTCCCGATAACACTACTTCGCGTTCAATTTTTACTTCTTCCAGCAAACGTTTTGGAATAAGCAATCGATTGGTGGCATCGAGCTCAACCTCAGCGGTGCCTTTAAAAAATCCCCGAAGAAATGCATTGTGCTCCCTGTTGTATGGATTGAGCCGTTGACGGATAAGTTGCACCTGCTTTTCCCACTCGTTAAGCGGATAAAGTACCAGGCATGGCTCGTAAATGTCTTTTTTGATGACAAAGGTGTTATGCGCTTCTGTCGGCAACGCCTTTTTAAAGGCGGCAGGCAGTAGCAATCGACCTTTTTCGTCGATCTTGCATACATAATCACCTATAAAAGAATTCATTCGATATCGAATTTTGCAGGTAAAGTTAATACAATTTTTACCACTTTTTACCACTTTTATCCATTTTTTACCACATTGTTAATAACTTTTTTGTTGGGCAGAATGGTTGGTTAAATTCTGGCTGGGGTCTAAGTATCTTTTTGCAAGAGCAGCCTTTCGAGAAAGCAGGGAATATTTTTAGAATAATCCAGCAAAAATCATTATCTTTACGGTTCGAAGCAAAAACTTTAGGCGATGGAAAACAATAAAAACGAAGGGCAGGAAATACAGATAGAGTTAAAAGAGGATGTAGCTCAGGGGACATATTCGAATTTGGCTATTATCACGCATTCCCCTTCGGAGTTTGTGATAGATTTTGTACGTATCATGCCTGGAGTACCCAAGGCCGATGTGAAGTCGCGCATAATTTTGACCCCCGAGCATGCCAAGCGGTTGTTGTATGCATTAAAAGATAATATAGCAAAATACGAAGCAGTGCATGGCACCATAAAAAATGTTGAACCCATTCCCCCGGTAATTCCTATGAATTTTGGCGGTCCGACCCCACAGGCCTGATAGTTGTATGGTTCAATGATTTAAGAAGTTTTTTTAATCAACAGTGGCTTAGCCGGTATGATTTCATATAATTATACCTCTTGCCATTATGTTAATACAAAGGCTCGTATGCGGTCGAGAATAATAAGTATAAACTCATTGAAGGGATTGCGTTTTTTATGGTCCCTGGATGAACATGTTACAGAACGTATCATAAATACGTGCTAAACAATGATGTTTGAAGATTTATTGTTCTGTACAGCTAAATTTTAGTATCTAACAGTCTGGACACGTTGCCAACCAACTATTGTAATTATTGCCATTATTTCTTTATCTAAATTTTGTGCTGTTTTATAATCTTCGTCTGATTTTTCATTTTCGTTTTTTGATTTATATATCTGGGAACGTAAATAATAAAAATCAGTGATATACGGATCGATTAAGATCGCTTTATCAATTAATTTTAGCGCATCCTCTAGTTTGCCTTTTTTAAACTTTTTTTCTGCTTTTTCTTTAAGTACGAAGGATTCTGATTTTGAGGGTGGTTCGTCAGAATACAAAGCATATTTAACAACAAGTTTATATCTATAAGGTACATTTTGACCATTCATAACCGTTGGCGTCCACAAATTTTGGGTCTTCTGCAAAACTTGCGCTACATCCTGTGCCATTTGAACATGGGGAAACGATATAAAATCAATTGAATCAAGCACACCATCTGCATTCAAATGGAAGGAAACAATTACGTTACCTTGAATACCATTCATTGCTAATGGCATAGGATAACTAATTTGCTTTCCAAAAAATTCATATATGTTTCCCTTAAACTTTGTTTTTATAAATGTGGAAGTGGAATCTTGAGCAAACGATGCTACCGATATACAGAGCAAGATTAAAATAAACAATTTTCTTTTCATGCTTAATAGTGTTAGTAAACTTCAATTTTTTACAAAAATGTGCTTTGAAAGCAGAACAGGCTTGTTTGTTGCGTGAATACGTGAACCGGCGTGAATGAACAAATGCCAATCTGGCCAAAGTATTCGCCAAAAAATTGCTTGTACCATATGGACGTTATTTTTTCTTGTCTCAAATATACACTCGGTAAATTTAACCGCCAAATGCAATTTTTAAGTTAGACATATTCATCATTTCCATGGGCTAAACCTGTTCGTTTTCATCAATACCTCTAAAAATTGCTCTTGCGCTGAAACGAAGCATGTATGGCAGTATTCACAAACGAGTATGAAAATAATTATCAGTTTCGCATTGCCTATGTGTAGAAAGCTCATCACATGCGAGTTCCATCCGGTCACTATAAAGAATTTAAAATTAATTTCGGATGAAACGAGCATGTATGGCAGTATGCACAAACGAGTATGAAAATATTTATCATTTTCGTACTTCCTATGTGTAGAAGGTCATCACATGCGAGTTCCATCCGACCGATTTAAAAAACATTTAAAAATATTTTCGGATGAAACCTTCATGATTGTGCTCAAGCACAAACACACAATGAATAAAATGGGGAATATTATCCCTATAACGAAATAGAAAAATGGATTAAATAATTAATATTCAACATATTAAATAATTTTATTCGGATGAAA
>JAKPGM010000045.1 GCA_029550865.1 Bacteroidota bacterium
GTTGCGTACCCACGAGAAGGGGAAGTCGTTGTTAAAGAATTCTTCAACCAGGCTAGGCAGTGTGTTAATATTTCTCAGTGCTAACATAGCTCAACCCTCCTTTCTTTTTTAAGTTTTGTATTGTTTTTCGCCCTATACTAAGTCAAAGGGTGTGCCAGGGTTTTTTTGTGCAATTTTGACATCATTTTAGACGAATTCGATGCCATTTTGGCACATTTAAATATATCTGCTTTGTCAATAGGGCAGTATAGCGAGATTAAAGTATTGATTATCAATATAAACTGGCTATATTTTACTAAAACGAATTTTGTTTGTTTGCAATCGTCATCATTTTTTCACCTTATTTACCCATTTGTCCTCCTATTCGAAAAGATTTGCGGTTAACTTGGGCATTGTTAACCAAAAATTCAAAAACTATGAGAAGCGTATTTATTACAATCATGATGGGGTTGGTATCTCTGGGTGCATGGGGATCGCAAACGGTTACTTTAGATTTGAGTACCGTTGATGAAGGCTTTACGCAGCAATTTGCTGATCGAGCGCTCAATGTAGCAACCTGTACTTCTAAGATTGGCAGTCCTGCCCTGGCTATTCCAAATCCTTTTAAGGATTTGACCTTCGACTCCATTGAGATAGCCTTTGAGGTGTATAATTACGATGTACCCCATGTTCTGGGGGCGCTCATTTCGGTGTATGATTCAGTTCTTGGTCGGATGTATTTTACCAATGGCTCGTATTTGGGGTATAATGCAACCGGTGGCTGGTTTGATGCTAATTTGAAGAATTATGCTCTGGATCATGACTTTATCGGACTTAATCAATGGAAAAACGTAAAATTACGATTTTCGAATGCAGGTTATTCGGTATGGATAGCTGACACATTAGCTTACAAATCGGGTAGTACCAATGTTACCATGAATGGTAACCTAAGTGATTACACCCAGATGTTGAGTTTTTTCAGGAATGCGGGAATTGTTGCCTTTGGGACGGGTTCGTGGTGGAGCGACAACCAGGATGCTAATGGTAACTACTACGACATTCAATACAGCTACCTAAAAAATATTCGCTTTACCAAAAACGACAGCCTGGTGAAATGGATAGATGCTTTATCGCTTTCTCCGGCATTTACTGTTGCAATAGAGGACACAAGCGCTGTACTGGATGTGGCTAAGCTGGTTTCGAAGCGTGATGCACCAGCTCTGGCTATCGCTAATCCTTTCAAGGGACTTTCTGTCGATACGGCCGAAATTGCTTTTGATGTTTATAATTACGGCGATCTAAAGGTCTTGGGTACGCTCTTTTCGATATATACCGTGGGGAATAATGGTCGACTCTATTTCTCCAATGGATCGTATTTGGGTTACAATGCTATTGGGGGTTGGTTCGATGCAAATCTGGTCAATTATGGAATTGATAGAGATTTTCTGGGTAAGTACCGTTGGAATCGTGTACGCATTCAGTTTAATGCAGGGGGTTATGCTGTTTATGTCAATGGTGCACTTGCCTTCGATGCGTCATCGAACAATGTAAACAAAGCAGGTAACCTTACCGACTATACAAATGTGCTGACTTTTCTTTCGTCGGCCGATACCCTTGCCTTTGGGACGGGTTCGTGGTGGAGCGATAACCAGGACCCCGAGGGAAACTATTACGATATTCAGCATAGTTATTTAAAAAATATTAGCTTTTCGTTTGTCGAAAAACAGGATACCATTATCGATGCAGTGCCTACTGTCTCAATAATAGGTAACAGTGGCATTAAGAAAATTGAATATTACAGCATCACTGGTGTAAAAATGCAGGGAGAGTTTTCGGCATTTCGTCCAGGGGTTTATATTAAGGTAACCTATTTCAAGAATGGAACCCGACAAGCGATAAAGGTTGTTAAACCTCGTGAGTACGGCTATTGATAAAGCTAAAAAAACCATTATAGGAGGCTGTCTGAATAGGACGGCCTCTTTTTTTGATATGAGGATAAAATTTACTCGATGGAATTCCATATTTCCCAGGCCTTTTCGGCCTGTAAAACGAGCATTTTATTTCCGTTTACAATGGTTGCTCCACGTTTGGCTCCCTGACTCAAAAATTGAGTGCATTCGGGATTATAAATGAGGTCATACAACAAATGACGATCGGTAATAAATTCGTATGGGATGGGAGGAGCTTCGTCAACGTGCGGATACATGCCGACAGGGGTGGTATTGATAATCAATAGATATTCGTCTAACAGCGCTTTCGAGAGAGCGTTGTAACCGATTTGACCGTTGTGTTTTGGGTTTCGGGAAACATACAGATAGGATATCCCGGTAATTTTAAGCACATATTCAACAGCTTTAGCAGCGCCGCCGGTACCCAAAATCAAGGCTTTGGTATGGTATGGTTTTAGGTATTCCAAGAGCGAAAGCCTGAACCCATACTCATCGGTATTATATCCTTTCAATAACCTGTTGCCCTGGGTGTCGGTAGAAATTTTGATAGTATTTACAGCTCCTATAGCTTTGGCAGTATCCGAAAGCTCATGCAAATACTGAATAACAGCTTCTTTATATGGAATTGTGACATTAAGCCCACAAATGTTAAATCCTTTTTCAAAAAGGGCAGGAAAAAGTTCAATATTTTCGATTGGAAAATTAAGATATTGAGCGTCGGTAATACCCAACTGCTCAAATTTTTTGGCAAAATATCGGGCAGAGAAGGAATGTTCGAGCGGGTAACCAATAAGACCGAAGGTTCGCATGTCAACTTTTTATTTTAGGCATGCTTCATAATGTATTGATGGGTAATTTCTTCGGGCAAAAATTGGAAAAAAGTATCTCCTCGTAGCCCCAATCGAAGGGTTTCAAGGGCAATAACCTCGTTGGGGGCAATATTTCCGAGATTGACGTTACATCCAAGTAGTTTAATGAACCATACCTGTTGTGGTTTATTGGGTGCTTCCCAAATGATGTTGTTGGTATCGACATGTTCAATGATGTCGTTGATGAGCTCTTTGTTGGCGGTACCGTCGGGGTTATAAATTCCAATGTTACCGCTTTCGCGGGCCTCGGCAATTACCTTAAAAGAACCAGCCTCAAGCTCGAGCTTCATCATTTCTACCCATTTTTCGTGTGAAATAACCACGCCGGCGACTTTGCTGCCCACTTCGGAGATTACGGTTGCCTGCTTTGAAAGTTCGCTTATGTATTTTAATTTTTCCTCGTGGGGTAACGATATCGAACCATCGGAAATTTCAATCAGGTCGAGTCGATAACGATCGACGAAACGTCGAAATTCATCGTACATGCCTCGAACTATAAACATTTCAAAAAGCGTTCCGCCAAAGTAAGGGCGTATGTTTGCGTCGTTGTATAGTTTAATTTTTTCCTCCAGATTTTTCGTGATAAGGCTGGTACCAAATCCAAATTTTACAAAGTCTACATATTCTCCTGAGGATGAAATAAAATCCTCGGTTTCCCTAACGCTCAGACCTTTGTCCATGACCATAGTGATTCCCGATGTGCGGGGCTTGGGGTTTCGATTAGGAATAAAAGGTAAATGGAAATTCATAGCTCAAAATATTTTAACGATATTTTGCAATGATGTTCTTAATATCATCATTATCGACACCTTCGGGATAAATTTTAAAGAACTCGAGATATTTAGTATTGTCGTGCATGAGGGCTTTACGTAAGAAATTAAAACCTTCAGTTTCGTTTTTTTTGAGGAAATAATAAGCAGCCAGTCGGTATTCAAGGATAGCTACTTTGGGGTTAGCTTCGTAGGCTTCTTCAAGGGTTCGAATAGCTTTGGTCAATAGGTTTTTTTCAAAATACAGCTGTGCAATATTAATCCATGATTCATAATCTTGTGGGTCGATATGTGTAGCAGTTCGGTAAGCTTCGATGGCTTTTTCAATTTTGCCCATTCGGCGGTAAATGTTACCCAGTGAAAAATGGTATTCGGAATTGAATGGGTCGAGATCGATAGCCTGACGGATGTATTTTAGACTGTCGGGGAGATTATCGCAAAGGGAGCAAACAATGCCCATTCCATAAATGGCGTCGGGGTAATGCGGGTCGATGGCGAGGGCTTTTTCGTAATAGCTAACGGCACTCAACAGGTCGCCCATGCGCTCGTAACACTCGCCAATGCTACAATACACGTCCAGCATTTCGGCAGGTTCGGGACCATCGTTTTCATTTTCTTCGTTCAGCAAACGAGCGTATTCTTCAAAGGCATCGATGGCTTCCTGATAACGTCCCAGGTTGGCCAGTGCATTGCCTTTATTAAAATAGGCTTCGAGGTAACGGTCATAAAGGGCAATGGCAAAGTCGAAAGCTTCGAGTGCCTTTTCAAAATTCTCGATTCGTGAGTAAACTACACCAATGTCGAACCATGCGGATGAATGAAAAGGATGATGGTTCAGGTAAAGGTTGTAATAATGTATTGCTTGTTGTAAATCGTACGTTTCGAAATTTTGTGCCAACTCAATGATTATCTCACTATCGTTGGGATCAATTTTATGGGCTTCGAGCAAATAATAGTTGGCTGTTTGAAGGTCGTTATGTTCTTGATAATGTTCGGATATTTGAAACAGGATATCGATGGCTTCGTCAGCGTCCTGCGTGTGTAATACAGCTTTATGAAAGTAGTATGCGGCTTCACGCTTTTGTTTTAAGTGGCTATGGATTAGGCCCCTTAAAAAGGCTAAATAAGAACTGCTTCCTTCTATGTTTTCGAGTTCTTTTACCAATAAGAGCGCTGTGGAATAGTCCTTCAGACGGAAGAGTATTTCTGCTTTTTTAAATTTTAAGTCGAACGAGGTTGGATGCTGATTGATGCCAAATTCAGCAATTTTAAGGGATTCGGCATATTCGCGATTCCCCAGATGATAATCGATTAACATCAAAAATTCGTGTGGATCGAAGTATAAAGTAGTATTGCTGCGCAGCATCAACCGATAACGCTCCACAACTTCCTGGAGTTCAGGCTCGTCGGTGAATGAAAAATCGTTATCGAAATCAAATCCCATGGGTCAAAGGTAATCTTTTTTTATGGTAAAACAAATCTATAGAGCAGTAAGATATAAACAGCTAACTACTTAATTTTCCACAACATTTTCCAAAAATATCGTTTGGGGATACTCAACAAAGGTAAAAAATAGTCCTTTTGCTGGCGCCGAAGTCGATGCCAACGAACGATCGCCCATGAGTGCTCGTTTTTTAAATTCTTCGAGAGGGAGTTTTTTTCTTCCCACATCGACCATATTTCCCACAATAGCGCGTACCATATTTCGCAAAAAACGGTTGGCTGAAATGGTAAAAATCCATTCATTGCCTTGTTGTGTCCAGACTGCATGAAAAACGGTGCAGTAGTTGGTTGTGTTGTTGCTATGAAGTTTGGCAAAAGCCGTGAAATCATTCATTTCTTTTAAAAAGTTGGCAGCCTGATTCATCAGGTCGATATCGAGCGTATAATGGATTTGCCAGGCATAATCCACGGTAAATGGGTTTTTATGTTGTTCAATATGATATTGATAGGATCGACAGATAGCGCTAAAGCGAGCATGGGCATCCTCTGTAACTCTTCGGAGGTCGAAAACAGCAATATCGTATGGTAAAACAGCATTCAATCGATGTAAGAAATCTTTTTTGTTGGTAATTTCTTGGTGTGTATCGAAATGTGCCACATAGTAGCGAGCATGTACGCCGGTATCGGTACGTCCGGCACCCGTAACATCGGTGGAGGTATGGAGAAGCTTTTGAAGTGCCTCTTCCACTGTTGCCTGAACAGTTGGTGCATTATGTTGTTTTTGCCAACCGCAATATCGGGTTCCGTTATAGCTCATATACAGAAAATAGCGATACATGGTCAAACATTTTCCCCGCAAAGGTACTTCGAAAATATTTTATTAGTTGTGGTTTAGGCATTTTCGGAAATCATTGCATAGTTATTTTTATTTTCAGCATTTGCTAACAGCAAATTATCGGCTACCAATTGAGCAATATCTTTAACGGGTATCGGTGAAACAGCCGAAAAGGTTTTCTGACAAAGCGGGCAGGCAGTAATCAGGTAATCGGCTGAGCGTATGTCCATTTGTTGCAAAGTATTGGTAGCTATTTGCAGTTTTGAGTCAACATCGATAAAAATATTGCCCAGGCTACCTCCACAGCAGAGCGATTTGTTTTTTTCGTGATTTGTTGGTAGCAAATGAGCGATGTGGCTAAGTACTTCACGTGGTTCATTGTAGACATTCATTCCTCGTCCCAGCTCGCAGGGATCGTGATATTTTACGTGTGCGGATATACGCTGGGTGACGATTCTTTGTTCGTCCTGCAAGTGTTTGATAAACTGGCTATGGTGCAGCACGTTAGCGTTTAGCCTGTAATTTTCTTTAAAGGTTTTAAAGCATATCGGGCAGGATGTTACCAGGATACGGGCATGACTTCTTTCAATGAGCGAACGGGTATGCATGATAACCTGATTGGCGGCCGTTATCTGACCTGCAAGCAATAACGGTCGTCCGCAACAAACAGTTTCTTGTTCATCGAGCATACTCCAGCTGCATCCGCTTTGATTGAGAATAGAGGTCATGGCTTTTTTAATTCCGGGTACCAGATGACTCATACATCCGGCAAAATAAAGAACCTCAACATTTTTTTGTTTTGGGATATTCTTGGAAAAATTATAATGGACACTGTTCATTTCGTGCCCAAGGGTTCTTTCGTGCGATCGAATATCTGTGGAAAAAATACCAACGGGGCAGGCCTCAACGCAACGACCACACAGCAAACAATTTTCGGTGAGTTCGTTGTGCTGTGTTTTATATCGCAGGCTACGAAGGTAATAGGCAGGTTGTGTGGCGTATCCAAGCGTGGATAATTGACAGGCATCGATGCATATGCCGCAGCGTGAACAGGCATATATATCGACCTGTTGAAAGGGATGGTTAAAATACCTTGATCGGATACCTGCGTTACGAAGGATGATAAGCAATACCTCGGTAGGGATATGCATGTAACGCGAAAAAGGCAGGCTAAAAAAGAATATTCCCAGAACGATAGAGTATCCCCACCAGGCTGGGTAAATTAGATTGTCGACGGGTAAGAACGAAAGCCATTTGCCTACAGTATTGGTCAGAAAACTTCCATTGTGGTATAGGGCAGCTGAGAAACTTTCGGCCAATAATCGGGCGGGAAAGATACACCACAATGATATGATGGCCAGCTTGTCCAGTACCTGATGTTGCATGGTACGCCGCATACCAAATCGATTGGGTTGGAAACGTTTCAAATAAGCCAGTGCAACACCCGATAGAATAATCAGCAATAAGAAGTCCATTAAAAAACGAAATCCTCTTCCAAAAAAATGAGGTGCAGTATTCGGTTCAAAATAGTTCAGGAAAATGGGGACATAGGGTGGATTGACAGAATAATGGGAATAAAACTTTACTTCGATGTTACCAAGCACAATTAGTAAGAACCAACCGAAAGCCAGGCTGGTATGCATGTATCCCAGAAGAGCGTTTGTACGGAATATTTTCCGATGTAAAAGAGATTCGTTGAAAATTTCTTTGATGGAAACCCAGAGAGATGGGCTGAAAAAATGTTTTTTCAGCAACGCTTTTTCACCCCGTGAGAGCCGTTGGATCCACAGGTAAAATTTGATGCAGCAGAAGCCAAACACAAAGGTAAGGCCTGCCAGGAATGGTATTACAAACCAATCGAATTTCATGACAGGGGCATTTTGAGTGCCTGATGTATCAATAGTATCATTTTTCTTGTGTTTACATTACGAGGGCAAACCAGCATGCATTTTCCGCACAAAAGGCAATGCTCGACTAATTGTCTTACCTCTGCTATTTGTCCCCGTAGTAGTAGCAAATTGACTTTACGTAGACTCATTTGCGAGAAATTTGCAGCTGTACAGGTAGCTCCACAAGCGCCACAATAGATGCAGCGTTGTATCGAGGGTTCCTTTTCTTTAACAAAATTATATACCGCCCGATACGTTTTATCGAGATCGATAGGCTGCGAGGATTGTATAGAGAATCCAAAATCGGGCATGATGCTTATATTAGTTACGATTCAAATAATTATAAACCTCAAGGGCAGCGGAACGAGCATCGGTAAGCGTTTCGCCAATCGTTTTGGGACCGCTTACGCATCCTGCCAGAAAGATACCTGGCTGGTTGGTAAGGTTTCTATATTGATGTAAATTTTTAGGCAACAGGAATTTGTCATTTCCAACCGGTACATTAAATAGCCTGGCTAATTGCCCTGTATTTTCAGCGGGTTCCATCCCTACCATAAGCACCAGCATATCGGTGGTGAGTCGTAAGGGTTTACCCAGCAAGGTGTCTTCGAATTTAAGGAAAAGACGAGAATCGGGTTTTTCCGATACTTCCGAAAGTCTTCCACGAATAAACCGGATGCCATACTGAGTTTGTGCTTGAAAATACAGATCTTCAAATTGACGGTCGAACATTCGCAGATCCATGTAGAAGAGATAAATTTCTGCACCAGGGTTACGTCGGGCAGTTTCCATGGCCTGTTTCACCGCAGTAACGCAGCACACTTTGGAACAATAACGATTGCCGACTTTGTCGTCGCGTGAACCCACGCAGTGTATAAAGGCTATGCGTTCGGCTATACGATGTTCTTTTGTGTAGAGTGGTTTATCTGTTTGAAAATATTCTTCAAGTTCGGCCGAAGTAATAACATTGGAATAGATAGAATAACCGTATTCCTCCTTTCGTTGTGCAGGAAAAAGTTTAAATCCTGTAGTCAGGATTATAGCATCGAAAGTATTTGAACTTCCATCGGAAAAATATAGCGTATATTTGTTATTCGTGTAGGATGCACGTATTACCTCAATACCAAGTAAAATATTTACGCTATCCCGAAGTTGATTTTTTTGTTGCTCCACGAGTTGAGTGGCGGAGGAAAGGTCGGGAAACAGCATATGCCAATTTTTTACATGTCCGCCGAGGATGAAAGATTTTTCAATAAGGTGAACCTCAAAATTTAACGCTGAAAGCCTAATAGCAGCTTCCATACCAGCAATACCCCCACCTATGATGGCTATTTTCGACATAAATTTTAGAATGTTTTTAAAACGGTTGGTTGCAAGGGTTGGCCGAGGGGAATATTATTTTTCCCGCGATATTTTTTTTCAGGTTCGTACCAAACTCCCATTTTGTCGAGCAGGGGTTCTACACTCACCTGATGTACTTGTAGTCCAATATCCCAGGGGTCGAATCCAACTATCAGCCCTGCGAGTTCCTCAAAAGTTAGCACTGGGATACCATAGCCATTTGCGCCGTAGACAATTCCTTCCTGTTCACTGATGACGTATTGTCCTTTGTCGAGGAAAACATTACATCCTGGGCAGTTCGTAACAATGAGGTCGGGCGAATAGGGATGCATCGAGTCAAATTTCTTTTTTACGCTGGAAAATGTGTATCCACGATTGGCTTTAATAAAGTATTGTCGAAAACCAAAGCCGCAGCAATGACGGCGTTCGGGGTAATCAATGACTTCGCCACCCCATTCTTCGATAATACCGGAAAGAACACGGGGGAATTCAGCCCCACCGACTGATTTGTGGGGAAACATTTTGGCATAGTGACATCCAATGTGTTCGACCACGCGCAGGGGTTGACCTGTTTGTTGATTGACAAGTCGGTATTTAGCCTTACTTGCTATTTCGCGTCGAAACTTATAAATAATATCGCTGGCATGTACGATGTTTTCGGGTAGTTCAAAAGTGCGACCTGTAGCTTCCTTCAGATATTTACGAATTTGGTTAAGTACTTCGGGATGATTATGCCAGCTTTCGAGGATTTCGAGGTAAAGACCGAAAGAAGTAACACAGGATGGGATAAAGTTTTTATAGCCTTTTTCGGTCATCAATGCAAATTGACGGGCTACCACGGTCATGGTGGTTTCAAGGGGAATGATATCGGTGTGATATCCAATACCCGTGCATGTTGTATGCGCTGGGTCGTCGTATACATCTTTATGTAAAACGTCTTTGAGAATACGCAAGAAGGTAGCTTCGGCACCCGGGAAAAAGTTTTGCCGAATGCAACTGCGTACGTAAAAGAAATGATCCTCAGCAATTTCTTTTTGATATTGTTGCCATATCAACTGTTTTCCCACGTTTTTCATATAGTGAGTAACATTTATTTACGAATTGTTATGGGAACCATGATAAGCTTTTTGAACATATTCATTATCGAGCGATTCGTCCCAATGCATACCCAGCGATTGGGCTTTTTCCCTGGAAAAGTTTTCAATTTTTTCGAAGCGATTCATGGCACCAGTAACTTCGAAGATAGCCCGTAATTCGTTCAGGGCTTCATCGGGTATACGTCGCATGGCACCGGCACCGGGCTTTTGGTAATTGGCACCCAATCGGTCCATTATTTCTTTCCAATGTTGTTGTCGCCAATCCCAGATGGGTCCCTGTTCGGGATAATTGGTGGTAGCTAACCCCTCAGCATAGACGCAGTAACCGGTTTTAAGAATGTCGTGTCCGATGGTGCGTTTGAGGTAAATTTGTTGTCGACCTTTTTCCGATTCGACGAAATAACCTGTTTCTTGCGACAATGCACGAAGAGCCATTATGATGAGACCGGGCGTGTTGTTCCGAGGGCATCGTGTGCGACAACTCATACATTCTCCGCAGTACCAAATAGTATCGCTTTTAAGGAGCGCCTCCAGTTCCGATTCATCGCCGCGTTGAACCAATTCGACAATGGCACGCGGGTCGTAATCGTAATGTTCGGCTGCTGGACATATGGCAGTACACGTACCACAGTTGATGCACGCCTGCATACCTTCGACATAATGCAGGTCTTTTTTCAACCGATCGAATAGTTCCCCCATATACGTGGAATTTATTCAAAAATAGAATATTCCATTTTATGCATAAACCCTACTTGTACCCGTTTTAGCGTGCGTAAAAGTATCATGGATTTATGCGTATTCAACTCTACGTATTAATACCTATTCCTGAGATAGTGTGAGAATTGGGAAAAGTTTCCTCGAAGTTGGAAGGGTAATTTGGTAAATGCGGCTTATGGTAAACTTTCTTTAAACCATTTTAGTGCTCTTTGTCGGGCAAATTGGTGCTCGATCATAGGGATCGTTTGCGTTCCTTCGGGAAGCCATTGAATGATATATTTGTTTTCGGGGTCGTACTTTTTTTGTTGGGAAAGGGGATTGAAAATGCGAAAAAAAGGTGCAGCATCACAGCCTGTTCCTGCACACCATTGCCAGTTGCCATTATTGACAGCCAGGTCGTAATCCATCAGATGTTGAGCAAAAAATAATTCGCCCCATCGCCAATCGATAAGTAAATGCTTACAAAGGAACGAGGCTACAATCATACGCACGCGGTTGTGCATATATCCAGTGGTAATTAATTCACGAATACCGGCATCGACCAGAGGATATCCTGTTTGACCTTTACACCACTTTTCAAAATCGGCTTCATTGTTTAGCCATTGTAAATGGTTGTAGCGTGGATTAAAATTTTCGGTAACTACAAAGGGGAAGTGATACAAAATTTGCGTAAAAAATTCGTGCCAGATGAGTTCGTTCAGGTAAGTGTCGCTTTTTTGTTCAAGCGTCAAGCGAACCAAAGCTCGCTTACTGACAAGACCAAATCGGAGGTGAACTGAGGCAAAGGAAGTTTTTTGTAATGCAGGGAAATCGCGATATTGCTCGTAGTCTTTAATGTTATTAGGCTGGATCGGTTTCAAAAGGTATGGCTGACGATGTATACCAAGCGTTTTGGGGTTAGGAAAATTATCAAGGGTTAACTTTAACAAATGATGGACATGCTTGATTGATGGATATTCCTGATAATCCTCATGACGGAGTTCGCTAAGCCATTTTCGTTTATAAGGGGTAAAGATGGTGTAGGGAGTCTGATTTTCTTTGAGAATTCTCTGGGGCGGAAAAATTACATGGTCGGGGTAACTATGCCAGTGAATGCCTTTATTTTTTAGCCAGTTAGCAACCTGTTTATCACGTTCGAGGCTGTAGGGTTCATAATCTTCATTGCAGTATACGGCTTCAACTGTATATTCTTCGGTAATTTTTTCAAAAATGTCAATAGGTTTTCCACGTAGTACTAAAAGTGAGCTCTGATAATGTTGTAATTTCTGATGCAGTTGCAAAATTTGGTCGTAAATAAGGCTGAATCTTTTATCGTTTTCACCAAATTGTTGAAAAAAGTGTTCGTCGAAAATAAAGATCGGCAGTACGGGCAACCCTTGTTTAAGGGCATGGTATAATCCTCTATTATCTTCGAGTCGAAGATCGCGGCGGAACCAGAATACGTTTATTTTTTGAGCATCCATAATCCAGATTCTAAGCTTTACAATTTACAAATAATTATGGGATTTGTTTATTGTTGAAATAATAGCATGATCTTTTTATGGCTTCTTGGTACATTAGAAAAAAGAAGGGGCTCTCGACGAGCCCCTTACTATTTGTTTCAGGTAGTGAAAATTATTTCTTAATGATACGCTGAGTAATACTTCCGTTTGCAGTTTGAGCTTTGATGAAATATATACCAGCGTTAAGCGTACTCAGGTCGAGCTGTGCTTCGTTGCTATTGAGTTTGAAAACACGACAAGCTTGGCCTGTAATGCTATAAACGGTGACCTGGTAAATATTAGCATTGCTGCGGATATTTAATATTTCTGCAACGGGGTTGGGGAATATCGAAAGTCCAGTGCTTATGTGGGCAATGGCATCGGTGGTAATGGTTACGCTGTTGGAGGTAGCCATGGTAGAAACATTGCCATAAAGGTCGACAGCCATTACCTTAAAGGTATAGGTACCATCGGCAAGGTCGCGAATAGTAACCGAATTGGTAGCTTTGGAACAGTCGGCAACAACGGTATCGATAGGATTGTTGCCATTGAAAATCACATAGGCCTGTACCACGATATTATCGGTAGCGACATCCCAGGTAAGTTTTACCCTGTTTGTATTAACCACTTCGGCCGTAACGTTTGCTGGAGCTGTTGGGGCGATATTATCGTCTACTTTAACAAATTTGCCATTTTCTGCCAGTACGATAGTAGCCCAGGAAGCGGCATCGCGGTATATTGTAGTAACCGGCGAGTGGTACAAAACCTGGTTTCTAACGGCTGGATTCGTATCATCGTCGCTGGCCAGTATGTCGAATCCAATGGAGTCGCCCACAGCAAGGTTTACGGTAGAATCGAGCGATTTGACGTCGAAGTTGATATAGAAGTTGTAACCGTCGGCAGTTTCTTCATAGCGATAGTTGACTTTTACATTGGGATAAGCCGAGTTGAGTTCGTCCCAAGTTTTATCCGGTGATACCCTGAACTGGTACATGCCATAATTGCTTTGCCAGATAGGAGGCCATGCGCTATTATTACGTGGGCAGTCAGGGGTTTTAAGATTTTTCATATCAAAATAGATTTCAATATTGTCCACCATCCATGGATCGCCAGGTTCGAGAACAATAGTATCATCTTTCACCATCAAGGTCAGATAAATAGAATCGGTGTCCCAGGTTAGAATGCCCTTTACGCTATAGTCTGCATCGTCGGTAATGCCTGGTGCATCCAGTTTATTGCTAACCTCAAAGGTATCGGCAGGGACTACCACCTTAGCTACAATTTTGATGTTATCGAGGTATAGAAAGGTGTCAACAGTATTTTGAAAGGCTATTTGCCTATAGTCGTATAATGTTAATGACGAAATATCAAAAACTACATGTTGCCACGATCCCCCTGTAACATTTTTGAGCTGAGTAAATTTTGAACTGCCATCGGTAGGAGAATTGTCGATGTACAGCTGAATGCCTCCGTTGACTGGTATCCATACATCGGCTTCGATGGCTACATAATCGGGGCTAAGAATGCCACTTCCGTACCATCGTGCTACTCCACCCCATTGTTGGTTTGCGTTGTAAATTAAAACTTTAGATGAGGAGTTTACTGCATCGGGTGCAGGATTGTCAACAACGGCCAGACTATCGCCTGTCCACTTATAAAAACTCGAATTACCATCTTCAAAGTCGCCCATAAGAATATCGCTGGCGGCGTAAGAACTGCCTGCAAGCCATAGTGCGCAGGCTGCAAAAAGTAAGGTTTTTTTCATAGTAGTTAGTTTTAGTTGTTAAACATCAAGCTAATTTATTTTACTTATTACCAAACAAGGGTTATATTTCTTGTAAAAAAGGGTATAAAAATGTTAATAGGTTAATGGCGATGTCATTTCTGCCTAAATGGGAAAAATCATTTTTATAGCGGTCGGATGGAACTCGCATCCCATCTGTTTCCAATATATAGGTAAATAAGAAAATGATATTATTTTCATACTCGTTTGTGAATACTGCAATACATGCTCGTTTCATCCGAAAATAATTTTAAAAAAATTTCTCAATGTATGTTGGGGACACACATTTAAGAATTTTATTCAACTTAGGAAGCAAGGAAGTTATATTAGATTCATACGCATTTGTTACGCTACTATGCAAATTGTTTCCATTGATAGTGTATAAAAGAAAAGCCGTAGAGGGAATAGTAAGAATGCATCTACGGCTATGGTTAAGGTTAATGACTATCTCTTCAGGAACAGCGCGGCGATAGTACCCTTGCTGGTTTGCAGTTGTAAGCTATACAATCCTGATGATAGTGATGGTAGCTGAATAGCATATGGGCTTTGTGAGGCGGTAGGTAAGGTAGTACTATAAACGAGCTTCCCAGTGGGCGTATATATGCTGTAGGCATAGATAGTCTCGCTGCACTCAATGTACATACGGTCTTGTGCTGGATTGGGATAAATATGGAGATCTACATTGCCCTTTTTCGTTACAACTGAGGTAGTAACTTCGTTAAATGAAAGTAATATAATGCTCTGATTGTTCACCACCATATTGTACAATACGCTAAGGCTATCGGCTATAGTGTTAAGTTCCTGTTTTGTATGAATAATTTGAAGTTGTTGTTGGTATATAGAATCTTTCAGCTTTGATATATCAGATCGCGACTGATTGAGTTGAAGAATTAAGAAATTAATGCTGTCCCTGCTTTTTTGTAATAAATCTAAGTATAGTTGGCATACGTAATTCTCATCATTACCTGTTGCAATGCTATCGGATAAATATATATAACCTTGATGTTCCACTTTTCTCCATTGATCATCTGCAGTAGAGTTCCAGAATATTGAACCGGTCCGTTCATTTCCTGTACCGTCGTTGTCTGCTATATGAATGTCGAAGCGAAATGAGGTGCCGTTAAAGTTGGATCCATTGACCAGGGTTGCAATAGGTATTTGCCATTCCTGAACATATTCCGAATATCCGTCTGACTGCTCTACTTTAAAGTTGGGGTCTTCGAGCATTAAATTGATACTCCAGGATATTCCGTACTCGGTTCCCATTTCACCATCGACTCCGCCCTCATCAAGTGTTATGGCGGCTGTTTTTCGAAGTTGCCAATCGCCATATCGATATGTTGAGGAATTGCTGGTATCCATGGCAAAGAATAATTCTACGCAGTCGTTTTGCCAGCTTGTACTGCCGACCTGGTAGGGAGTAGGATCGTGCACTTTCACCAGCAGGTAAATGTTTTCGTCATCATAACACATTTTGAATTGAGCCCAAAAATCTAATGAAATATTTGAATAGTTGAAGTGGAGCAAATTTATCGGCTCCCATGGAATTGACTTCCAGGTGTTTTCATTATCAACTCCCTCGATGTAGATAGGGGAATTAGTCCTAAAAATCGTTAGCTCTTTTCCTTCAATATGAAATGTGTTCACGAGCAATGTTGACAATGTCGTCAGCAACGCCTTTTTCAAAAAATGAAAATTTACAGTTCTCATAACTTTAGAATTTTTTAGGTTAATGTTTTATTTTAAAAGCTAAATTTCGTCAAAGATAAAATGTAAAAGCGACAGGTTGTGTCGCTGTGATTTTTTTTGATATTTTTCAAACTAATTTCGAAGTAACCTTATTTATCCTGCGAATAAGAACTGGTATAGTTTCACAGGTTATTGTATTTGTGTTAAAAGGTCCAGTTGAGGTAAAGGTTAAAGGCAAGGTTCATTCCCTCATTTTCCTGATAGGTATAAAAGTTTCTCCCCTGTAGGTAGTCGAGTATAGGGGTGTCTGTAAGGGTAAATACACGCATCAGAATGTTGCTATGGTTGTAAAGGTTAAAAACTTTGAGGCCACAATCGAACTGCGAGCGATTAATTTTAAAGGAATAGGCTATGGAGGCATCGAGTCGATGGTAGGCAGGTAATAGCGCAGTATTTTTTTCGTAATCGGATGCGAGTTGGAGGGAAGAGGTAAGCTTAAGCTCGTCCCACGGACGTGGCGAACCATATATCCAGGTTGCGGCTATCGACCATTTGCGCCACCAGTATATCGACCCCACCTTCAATTCGTGGAGGTGGTTGTCGAGAGCAGGATATTCTTTACCGTTGTTCAAATCGTCGGATCGATTGAAAGATTGGCTAAAGCTGTAGGCTATCCAGGTTTCTGTGTACTGCCATTTTTGACGAGCCATGAAATCTATTCCTGCCGATCGATTGTCGAACGGGTAAATTTTATTGCTGACCTTAATTTGGTTATTCATTCTTCGGATAGTTTTTTGCATGAAGACAAGGCCGGTGGTACGTTGCCGATACGCCTCTACGTCGAGATATGTTTTATTCGTAGGTCGCCAGGTGAAGCCGATTACGGCTTTATCAGATTTTACAACGGGTAAATTATCGCCATTGGCGGCCATCCATAGGTTTCGGTAGCTACTTCCTACCTGACTTACTTTATACACGTACTGGCGGTAAATGCCTGCCGACAATTTGAGGGTCAATTGTGGGTGAAGCGTAACATATCCTTCGAATCGCGGATTAAGGTAGGTTTTGCGTGTCAGGTTATAATGTTCGGTGCGAAGCGCAAGGTTCAATGATTTGATAATGCCGTAGCTAAACGAATATTGCAACCATGCCGATTGTGTTGTGGGCTTAAAATGGTATGAACGCGTAGTATCCAGCACGTGGAGTTGGTTATTAGTCTGGATATACGATTCATCGGTGCGAATTTCCACCCTGTTGTGGTTGATACCAATTTCAAAGACATGATGTTCAGCGGCCTTGATGTTGGTTGTGAGATTAAGGTTGAAATCGCTCAAATGGTTGTCGATATCGTAATTTCGTAGAATGGTATCTCGTTGACGTAACCTTCGGCGAAGGGTGGTGTCGTGATGAAAATATTGTAGCTGGTACGAGGAATAGCCAAAATTCAATTTATGGCTAAAGACACTATTCCACTGGCGCGCCCATTGTGCGCCAAGTCCTTTGTTTCCCCAGTCAGCATTTTCGTGTATATTTCTGTTTGTACCCTGAAGTTCAAAGCGTAGTTGGTCGTTCGAGGCATAACCGCTTACCGATAATAGGTCGAATGGGTTAGGTTTGAATGATACTTTTGCGTTGAGATCGTAAAATTGAAGGGTAGAAGGGGCAGTATCAGTTGCGAAGATAGTTAGTTTTTGTCGGAACGATATATCTTCGGAAAGGATATTTTTGAGCAATTGAAAATATAGGGGCGTTTGAAAACGATCGGTAATTGAATGCCTTGCGGTAACCAGGTAGGTGAAATTTTCACCGATAGGACCTTCGATAGCCACCTGGGTTGCAAGCTGGTCGATACCGGCAGAAGCAGAGAAATGTTTTTCATTTCCGGTTTTTCCGGTAATTTCAATGGCCGAAGAAGAGCGTCCACCCTGTGAAATATCGAAAGTGCCCCGACGAATACGGATATCCTTTATGGCATTGACGTTGAACGAAGATACGGCGCCAAAAAGGTGGTCGGTATGGTAAATGTTGAATCCATCAAAAGTCACCAGATTTTTGTCCGAGCTTTGATGTCGAACAATTAACCGGTCGATATTTTCGAAGGTAGCATCGACGCCCGATATCAACGATAAAGGAGCGAGCGCATCGGCAGTATTCAGCTGCGGCAGCCATTTTACATTACGGGCATTAACAATGATTTCGCCGCTGCGATCGCCAATTTCAAAGATAGCCCCTGTACTGGCTGAATCGTTGGGTATTTGAGGGTTAGGTTCCAATTCAAAATTACGAATCAGCAGATCGGTTTGTGCTATTCGCATAGATATGGGCTTATAACCTGGCGATGATATCTGAATGGTTACTGAATCGCTGACAATGGGCGGTAAAACTATGATACCCCGCACATCGGTTCTTAAGGGTTGGTTATTGATTGACAGCTGGGCGTAAGGAACGGTTTCGCCAGAAGTCTTATCATGAACGATAGCAATAGGCTTTTTGCTTAGAGGTTTTTCCTTGACACTCTTCTTTTTTATTATCCAAACTTCGTTAATACACACGGTTTCGAGGTCGGTTTTGGCGAGAATTTTATCCAGTGCTCGGGTTATGGGGACAGATTTGAGCGTAACAGTAACGTAGGTATTTTGTACCAATAGTTCGTCGTATGCGAATTTGATTCCATAGGTTTGGGTAAGTTTTTTCAGCACTTCAGTAAGCGGCTGATGATTGAATGACTCGGTGATTTTTGTTTGTGCTGGTATGGATAATGAAAAGGCAGCAAACATAACTACCCCTACGGTAAACTTTTGGAACGCTTTGCGCATGACTAACAGGTTAAGGTATAGGATAAATATTTACCGTGGTATCGTTGAGGAAGGTATATTGCAGATTCATGGGTACAGTAACCCACTCGAGGGCTTGCTGCAGATTCTTATTGGTAAAATATCCTGTGTAGTAACGTGTAGCTGGGTTAAAGCCGTTTGTCAGAATGTTCACGCGATATTGTCGCATAAGTTCTTCGATAACGGTTTGTAACGAAGCGGCTTCGAAGTAGAATTCACCGGTTGTCCAGGCGGGTGAGGTTGAAGTTTGTAGTGTATTTTTATGGGCAACGATGCTATCGCCAACGATGGTGGAAGCGTTACCCTGTCTCAAAAGCATCGATTTACCCGAACGACTAATCACTTTTACCTGACCTTCGAAACAGATTACTTTAAAGGTAGCGTCTCGAGCGGTTACATTAAACTGGGTTCCTACTACTTCAACCCTATGATTTTGGGGACTGATGACGGAAAAAACGCGACCCTTCCGCACTTTAAAAAAGGCTTCTCCATCGAGTTTTACCTCTCGCGTATTGATAAACCAATAGCGGCGATATTGAATTTGGGTGCAGGCGTTGAGAATAACTTCAGAACCATCGGGTAACATAGCAGTTAAATGCTGACCCCGATCAGTCGTTACATTTACCGTATTGTATTTGAAGTAGGCGAATGAAATAAGGAGCAATAAGGAAGCAGCTACCGCAATAGTTTTCCAAATAATTGAATATGAAGGTGTTATAATTTTAGGATTCTTTTGTTGTTCAATTTTCTGAACCAACATCGCCCATGCTTCTTCTTTACTTCGGGTAGAAGCAGGTACACGAACCGATTCTAGCACCTGTTGGACTAAAGTCGGTGTGTTCATTTCAGTATTATTTTTGCGCATGGGGCTCATATCCTGTATGTTATTTTTTCTCGCAAAAACTTCAAAGCTATGCTCATTCTTTTTTCAACCGCCTTAATGCTTATCCCCAATCGCTGGGCTATTTCTTCGTACGTAAGGTTTTCGAGACGATTCATCAGAAGAGCTTCACGAGCACCTTCGGGCATT
This sequence comes from Bacteroidota bacterium, assembly GCA_029550865.1. Lineage (GTDB taxonomy): Bacteria > Bacteroidota > Bacteroidia > Bacteroidales > DTGW01 > JAKPGM01. Next base: position 19,707 of record JAKPGM010000045.1, read on the forward strand.
CGGGCAAGAACCTGTTCAATCTCTGCTTGTAATTCTTCGGCTCTTACATTTTCATCAGCCGTTCCTTCGCTTATTTCCGGTAGTTCACCACTTTCTTTATTCTTTTTTTCGAACCGATAAACTACGCCTAAATGTCGATAATGACTTTTTACCAGATTGGTGGCAATTGTATACAGCAGAGGTTTAATGGTAGCGGGGTCGATTTTATGGCGAATTTGCCAGAGCTTTAGAAAAACGTCCTGTACAATATCATCGGCAATATCGGTGCTACCTGTTTTGTACCATGCGTAGCTTCTAATGCTCTCGTAATAGGTATCAAATACCTCTTTGAACCATCGTAAATCTTCTGCCGTATGAAGACCGTCTTCTATTGTCATTTTAATTTTCAAAAGAACGGTCAAATGTAAGACTTTTTTTACTTATGTAAAAAAGGGAGGTTTAATCCTCCCTTTATGGTTGAATGAATTACAGATTATTCCTCTGCATCGAGTTGAATCTGATTGACCTCTCCATTGACGGTCACGGTAGCGTTTGCGTCGCAGTCGCTATTTTCGTCACCATAGTTGATAGTGATGGTGTTAGCATTTGCCCCCACTACCAGTTCAATAGTTCCGGCAACAATATAGGGACACGAGGTTTTAATGATGAGGGGCGAGGTAATTGTACTGGTGTAACTAATGCCCCGACGGTTAGTTCCCTGTGCTGAACCTTCGATGCTATATTCGTCGTCCCAGACATTGAAAGGAGTATCGTAACCAGCTATCCAGGTGCGGGTACGGGTAAAGCTACGGGTGTGAGTTGTACCATCTTTAAAGGTAATTTTTCCCTCGAAGGTAATGGTAAAAGTATAGGTGGCCGTTTTGGTAATTGTTTTAGTACCTTCGATCTGATTGCCGTTAATGTTAAATTTGTTGAATGTAATGGTCCGGGTAAAAGTATCCTGTAGCGGACCTCCCGTTTGGGTAATGATAATCATTCCATTTTTGCTACGTTTGAATTGTGACCGTCCATTCACAAAATTTTCGTAAATGATGGTATCGACCCGGCCATTTTCGAACCTATGCGTAAAGCGAATACGACGACCTTTACTTCCCTGATCAATCATTGAATCGCTTCCATAAGACTGACTGGTTGCGGAATAAGAAATCTCATCAACTTCATTGCCAATTTCATCCAGGTAGCTATCGACCTGATCGATTTCCTTTGTATAGGCAAGTTCATCGCTGTTTGCAGGGGTAGTGTTGTCTTTTTGGCACGAAGTGTTGCTTATCAGTGCGAGCATTAAGATGCTCCCCAAACTGTAAAACAAGTGTTTTTTCATGGCTGTAATTTTTTAGTTCAACATCATTTGTTTTATCCTTATACGCACATCTGCAAAAATACCCCACCTGATTTTGTAAGTTTAAAATAAAATATCAGCAGTAGCAGATATAATCGGCAATTCTACCTGTTGTAAAAATCTGAGTTTTTTTAAGCAAGTAGTCCAATTACGTTTATAAATGTAAACCCTTAAAATACGAATGAAACCCAATAGGTGCCATGCCAATAACGATATGCGATTATTCTTCTGAAAAATGTCAAAATAACAATTTTCTTATAATTTTTTTGTAAATTGCTGCTCTAGAAAAAAGGGTACAACTGGTAAAATATCCTACGTTATAGTAGCAGAATTTCATGAAAATAAGCAGGGGTTATAAATTACTTTTTCGTTGGGTGCTGTTTCTACATCGACAGTACTACCGAAAAATCGAGGTTGAGGGAAAGGAGAATATTCCCGAGGGTCGTGTAATTTTTGCGCCCAATCATCAAAATGCCATCATGGATGCCCTTGCAGTATTATGTACAGTAGAAAAACCCATTTTTTTTCTGGCAAGAGGTGATTTTTTTAAAAATAGATGGTTATCTGCCCTATTTCGTTTTTTAAAAATCTATCCGGCTTATCGAAAAGTAGAGGGGTATCAACAGTTAGCTCATAACTATGCCACGTTAGCAAAGGCACGTCGTTGGTTACTTAGTGGTAATGCTGTATGCATTTTCCCCGAAGGAGGACATGAAGGTAGCTGGCGACTGCGATCGTTGAGTAAAGGTCTTTTTCGATTAGCATTGGAAACACAGGCCGAGATTCCAAGAGAACCCGTTTATGTTGTTCCGGTAAGCATCTTCTACTCATCATATACGAAATGGGGAGGTAACCTATACCTTAAATTTGGTAAGCCTATCAATGTGTTGAGTGCCTATAAGACGTGGAAGGTGAATAAGGCACAGGGAGTAAATCAGCTCAAAAATTTGGTGTACGAGGTTATGCAAAATATTGTTCTTCAGGCCAATGAAAAGCATTATGCGTTTATTGTAAATATAGTACCATTTGCTGCAGCTTATTATGGTCGGGTTGATGACTATACTTTTGTACGTAAGTTTGTAAATCATTGCAATAAGCTTAGTATAAGTAATCCTATTCTGATGGATCTTGCAAGTGAACAGTTTTTTGCACTTTGTAAACAGGGTATTCCAGTGTCTGCAAATTGCTTGTGGAAAAAAGCAATTTTTGTTAAGCATTTTTATGCAGTTACGCTGCTTCGCCTGTGCATGGCTCCTTTTGTGGCTTTGTTGTTGCTATATTTGATTCCTTTTCTGGCATTCACGAAGCTCGTCAATCATTTTATTGCCGATCGACAGTTTCATAGTTCGGTACGCTATGTAATGTTGTCGTTTCTACCTGTATGGCATGGTATTGCTTTTTTTGCTTTATGGTACCTCACGCAACAAGCACTAATTGCTGGGATAGTAGTTACTTTTTTTGCTTCCCTGTCGGTAAAAGGGTATCTTGCCGTTGACTTTTTTGCCAACTGGATGAACGAATGGAAATGTTACCGCTATCGGCAAAAGGTAGAATGGTTGCAGACAGAAATTGAAAAAATTTTACGTCTATTAAATGATACAGTTCCCTATGTGGCAGAACATCAATCCCGAGAAAATTTTGTTTCTCGATATTGAGACGGTACCTGTGGCGCCTTCGTATGATCAGATGAATTCTTCCTTGCAGAAATTTTGGGATAAGAAGTCTCGTTATCTTGTCAGGGAATATGAATCTCCTGCTGAGTTATACGAGAGGGCTGGTATCTATGCTGAGTTTGGGAAAGTAGTATGCATTGGCTGTGGCATTTTTACCGAAAAAGATAACAAACGAATAATCCGACTAAAGTCTTTTGCAGGAGATGATGAGCGCAAAATATTAGAAAATTTTGCCCAAATGCTTCAACGGTACTATTCGTCGGGTCAGTATCTTTGTGCGCATAATGGCAAGGAGTTTGATTTTCCTTATCTGGCGCGCCGCATGCTCATCAATGGGATAAAATTACCCAATATCCTTAATGTTAGCGGCATGAAACCATGGGAAACACCCTTTCTCGATACCCTCGAATTTTGGAAATTTGGAGATTATAAGCACTATACATCCCTCGATTTGTTGGCGCATCTTTTCGACATCCCCTCACCTAAGGACGATATAGATGGTAGCATGGTGGCAAAAGTATACTGGGAAGAACACAATTTATCCCGTATAGCACATTATTGTCGTGCCGATGTACTTACTCTTATGCAGCTCTTTCTTCGTTTTAGGGGCGAGCCTTTAATTACTCCCGATTGTATAGAAGAAGTATCGGATGCGACCGTGTAAATGAAAATTAGACATTTTTTAGCGCAACAAATCCAATGTAAAGGATACAGGCTAATGGTACTAAAAAGCCAGCCAGGAGACTAAAAGTATCCTGGACGATTCCCGTCATCAGGGGGACAATAGCTCCGCCCAGAATAGCCGTAATCATCAAGCCTGATAGCTCGTTGGTACGCTCGGGCATCCTGTCGATCGCAATAGAAAAAATTAGCGGAAAAATATTGGCAAACCCCAATCCTACCAGCACAATGCCCAAAAAGGCAACGGTTGCGTTTTTTCCAAGCAATAACAATACTATGCCAATTAGCGCAATGCTAACGGATAATATAAGAAAGTGTGGTGCACGTAGCCAACGAAGGACAATCGATCCAGTAAATCGTCCCACGAGGATGGGGAGGAAAAAAAGTAACCAGCTAACTATAAGACCAAGATTTTGTAAGCCATAGTTTTCTTTCATGAGCATTGGTACGCTCGAACTCATGGAAACTTCCGCTCCCACATAAAAGAATATCCCCAGGACCATCATCAATACATACGGATTCTTCCCCAGCAATTTTAAGCATGAGCTAAGGGTAGCAGGGGTTTCATTTCCAGTTTTGCGCTCGGTAATTTTTGTAGTTGAAACGAGTAACAGCGCAATGAGCAAAATAAGTGTGTAAATGGGGAAAAGAATAGTCCAATCGAGCCCCGCCCATCTGGCCAGAATGGGGGGTACTAAAAAACCCATCGACGAACCAAGTGCTTTTATCGTTTGCCCCAGCGTGAGGTTGCGCGAATAATGCCCTTCGTCCGAAACGTCGCGCATAATGGGGTTGCCAGCTACCTGCAGAATAGTAGCACCTGCCCCAAGCATGAGGATAGCTGTGAGGATGAGTATAAATTGCCACGACGAGGAAGTATCGACTGTCATACGGCCATACATACCCCCCATCATGGGTAATAGTAAGCCCACAAAGGCAATAATCAATCCTATGATAAGGGTAAATCGTTTACCCTTTCTGTCCTGAAAAATCCCAACCGGCACAGAAAGTAAGCCAAACATTAGAAAACCTACAAAAGGCAATAGCTGCGCAGCGGTATTGGATAAGCTAAAACTTTCCTTAGCCAGGCTAACCATGGGTCCTACGACATCCCCAAATCCCATAGCCAGAAATACCATTAATATGGCTATTAGTGCTTGTTTTCTCATATCTTTTTCTTATTTTCACTGATGCTAATGTATGAAAGAATTGCTAATTATCCTTTCAATTCTTGTCACAAATAGGATAAAAAAATGAAATTTTTAGGGAGATATGCGTTAAATTTAGGCTTCTTAAAATTAATTCAGGCCAATTATTTCAAGCAAAATATGCTTCTTCTTATTTGTGAGAAAGGGATATATTGGCTGAGTAATTGTATCAAAGTGAGAATTATTTTATATTTTTACCCAAATAAAATATTTTCATGAAACTTCGATTTTCCATAACGGCTAAAATTGCTATTGGATTTGGTACGCTGACCCTACTTTACGTAATCAATGTATTTTTTATTTATCAAACTCTCCTGAAGAATCAACAAGATCATGTTGCTCTCACAGAGCAGCTGATTCCTTCGTTGCGTCAGGTGGAAAAGTTGCAAAACTACATAACCCAAAGTCGTTTATTACTGAAAAGCTGGGTGTATATTGAAAAAGAGCCCATTACCCCCGATAAGCTGAAGCTTTTGGAAATTTTAGACTTGGAAATTCCTTACCTGGAAAAAAATATACAGAAACTCTATCACCAGTGGCCAACAAGTGAACAGGTAATTTATCAACGTACCGAGGAGCTAATCAATGACAGTTTAATTGTTCTTAGTAAAGAAATAATTAATGCGCTCAATCAACAGGAGTTATATAATGAAGATCAATTGCAGTCGTTACAGCCACTAATGGGCAACTCTGGGCAATTGATATGGTTGGCCAACAGGATAGAGAGCAAGCTATCCATTCTGCTAAATATGCAGCAAGAACGACTGTTAAGTACACAGAATTTGATGCATGCCTCAATGGAGAAGGCGCGTGCATTTTTACTTACGCTTTCGATATTATTGGTGTTGATGGCCATCATTATTGCTTTTGTTACCATTCGGGTACAGATAATTCCTCTCAATTTTATAAAGAAAGTTCTTAAACAGCTTGGTAAAGGTGTTTTTCCGAATGAAAAGCTCAAGGAGCGTAATGACGAATTGGGTGAGATTGCAGCTGCGGTGAATACGCTGGTGAAAGGTTTAAAGGAAATTTCTACATTTTCCATCGAAATAGGCAAGGGAAATTTTAATTGGCCATTTCAACCCTTAAGCGAGGAGGATATTTTAGGGAATTCGTTGATTAAGATGCGCGAAGAACTCAGGAATGCTGCTATAGAGGAGGAAAAAAGAAAGAAGGAAGATCAGCAGCGCAATTGGGCTACGCAGGGGATTGCTAAGTTTTCTGAAATATTGCGTCAAAATAACAACGATCTTGACGAACTTTCGTCGAACATCATCAGTAATCTGGTGAATTATCTTGGGGCAAACCAGGGAGGGATATTCATTAAGGAAGAGGAAGGAGGGGAAGTATTTTTGCGTCTTTCGGCTTGCTATGCATACGATCGAAAAAAATTTCTGGAAAAAACGTTTAAACCGGGAGAGGGACTTATTGGTCGTTGTTACCTGGAACGTCAAACGATTTTTCTTACGGAAATACCCAAGGACTACATAAAAATTACCTCGGGTATGGGCGAGGCATCCCCTACGTGTTTGTTGATAGTTCCATTACTGCACAATGACATCGTATATGGTGTGATAGAATTAGCCTCGTTCCATGCATTTGAGCCCTATCAGATTGAGTTTGTGGAACGCATAGCTTCGAGTATTGCTTCTACCATTTCCATTGTACAAATTAACGTACAAACGACAAAGCTTTTAGAACAGTCGCGTCGTCAGGCTGAGGAGATGCTTGCGCAGGAAGCAAACTTGAAACAGACGATTGAGGAATTAAAAGCTGCGCAAGACGAAGCCGAACGACGTGAGGCGGCCTTGCAGAAAGAAATCAAGGTCCTCAAAGAGAAACTGGCTCGTTATGAAATTTAGGTTTGGGCGGTAATATTTTTTAAAATTCATGTATGGGTATCTAAAAATTCCAGCACTTTCTGTAGGAACAGTTCGGGTTGTTCGGCATGTACCCAGTGACCAGCTTTGGGAATAATTGTAAACTCGGCATTGGGAAATATTTGTTTTATCGATTCAAAATCTTGCACCGATAGATAGTTTGAGCGTTCGCCTTTAATAAATAACGCAGGAATATTGATTTGTGCATTAGCGGGGATATCAATTTTGGTCATCAGGGCAGGTAAATTCTGCTGAAGGGCAGAAACGTTGAGTTGCCAGCGAAAAGTCCCTTGTTCATCTCGTGTGAGGTTCTTTAGTAGGAATTGCCGTATACGTTGATCGGGAATATATTGGGCGAAAGCTCGCTCTACCTCTGTGCGAGTGCTATATTTAGCAGGATCGATAGCTGCATAAGCCTGAATGATGTTCAAATGCTGCAATACATGGTCATTGGGTTCGCGTAGGCTGATATATTCCCGCGGTGCAATATCCACGACAATCAGTTTATCGACTAGTGCCCTATGTCGATAAGCAAAAAGCATAGCCACCTTTCCCCCCATTGAGTGTCCCAAGATATGTGCCTTACTCAGCTGCTGTTGTTGAAAAAATTCGGCGACATCGGCCACCATATCGTCGAAGGTATGGGAGGACGCATGGGGCGAACGACCATGATTGCGTAGGTCGAGTGAAAATACTTTAAATTTTGAAGAAAGCTGTTTTGCAATAGAGTACCAGTTGTCGGAGTTTCCATAGAGCCCATGCAGGATAACTACAGGGTCACCATCACCAATCGAAGTAAAATATAGCTGCATAAGATTTCATTCTTCAAAGTTTTCTACTCTATTGGCTTTTACAACGCCTTTAATTTTGGTGAGATTCGTGATCAGTCGGTTAACATCGTTGATGTTATGCACATAAATTTCAATTTCCCCCTCAAAAATACCGTCATGAGCCGAAAGATGAATGGTGCGTATGTTGATATTGAGTTCTTTGGTAATAACGGTAGTAATCTGGTTGAAGATGCCGAAACGATCGATTCCTGAAATGGCAATTTTGGTCAGAAATGAAAATAGCTTATGGGTAGTCCATCGGGTAGGCACAATTCGTTCGCTCTGGCTGGATAGTAATTTTACAGCAGTGGAGCATTTGGATTTATGAATGACTATAGAGTTAAATACGTTCCGATAACCAATTACATCATCCCCTGGAATAGGGTTACAGCAGCTGGCAATGGTATAGCTTACTGTTTTTTCGTCGGGATTTTCTTTAAGGATAAAGGGGCTTTTTTTAGTGTATTTATCGACGGTGTCTTGATTATCTTCGTTATCGCTTGAGCGATCGTCTTTAGACAGCCCTAATGTTATTCCCCAATAGCGTACCCATTTGTTTTTAGCATTTTTGCGTAGAATTTTAGGTAAATCGTCGAGCGTTATCAGGTCGCTACCAATTTTGCTGTAAAGCTCTTCTTTATTGGATACCCCGTAGGCAGGAAGAAGTTTTTGAAAAATACGAGAGGAAGGCTTCAGGTCAAGTTCCTGGAGTTTGCTTTCCAGAATCATTTGTCCTTTTTCAATACGGTTGCGAATGTCGGCCTTGAGGGTGTTTTTAATAGCAGTTTTGGCTTTTGCCGTAATGACGATATCGAGCCATTCGCGTTGGACACGGTTTTTGTCGCTGGTGATAATTTCCACCTGGTCGCCGGAGGCAAGTTTATGGTTAAGCGGTACAAGCTTGTGATTGACCTTGGCACCAATGGCCTTATTTCCGATTTCGGTGTGAATTTCGTAAGCAAAATCGAGGACAGTGGAATCTTTTGGCAGGGTTTTAAGTTCGCCTTTAGGGGTAAAAACATGAATTTCGGAAGAAAAGAGATTAAGTTTAAAATCGTCGATAAATTCGAGAGCATTGGAATTGGGGTCGCTAAGGAGTTCACGAAGGCGTCGGAGCCATTTGTCGAGTTCGCTTTCGTGGTTGTCGGGCGATTTATACTTCCAGTGCGCGGCATAACCGCGTTCGGCTATTTCGTCCATGCGTCGCGAACGGATTTGCACTTCGACCCAGCTACCTTGCTGGCTCATTACGGTAACATGAAGCGCCTCGTAGCCATTGGTTTTAGGGGTGCTTATCCAGTCGCGGATACGGTCGGGTTTAGGGGTATAGATGTCGGTGACAATGGAGTAAATATTCCAGCACTGTGCTTTTTCGGGAATATCGGGGAAGGGATCAAATACAATACGAATGGCAAACAGGTCGTAAATTTCTTCAAAGGTAACGTGCTTAGTTTGCATTTTGTTCCAGATCGAGTAAATCGATTTTAAACGCCCCGATATTTCGGCATGAATACCCTGTTTACTCAAGTTATTACGGATAGGCTCGATAAACTGTGCTATAAATTCGTCGCGTTGCTGGGCTGTTTCGGCAAGTTTTTGTTCGATCTCATGGTATTTTTCGGGGTATCGGTACTTGAGGCTTAAATCTTCGAGCTCGGTTTTGATGGAATAAAGTCCCAGGCGGTGAGCCAGGGGGGCATAAAGGTAAATGGTTTCGCTGGCAATTTTAATTTGCTTATCGCGGGGTATGGAATCGAGCGTACGCATGTTGTGCAGTCGGTCGGCCAGCTTGATAAGAATGACCCTTACATCGTCCGAAAGGGTCATGAGCATTTTTTTGAAGTTCTCGGCCTGGAGGGAGCTACTTTCGTCGAATAATTCGCGGATTTTGGTTAAGCCATCAATGATGGATGCAATTTTTGGGTCGAAAAGATGGGCAATTTCATCGAGGGTCATGTCGGTATCTTCGACCACATCGTGCAGCAAAGCGCTTATAATAGCTTTCACGCCAAGCCCGATATCTTCCGACACAATGCGAGCTACTGCCAGCGGGTGCATGATATAAGGCTCACCCGAACGCCGACGCATGTTTTTATGTGCCTCGTATGCAATTTTAAATGCCTTGTCGATCAGTGCTTTTTCCGATGGGTCATTGCACCGATGACAATTCTTCAGCAAAAGTTGGTACTGTTCCTGTATACTTTGTTCTTCCGCTAAGGTTAATGGTTGCTTCATCTATCTTTTCTCCGGACAAATCACTACAAATGAACCCTTTTGTTCTTTACTTACGTTATCGCTGCCCGAAAACCTGATATAGTACATATATCCCCCTTGTTGTACTACCCTGCCCTGGAAGGTACCGTCCCATCCCTCGGCAACATTTTCGGTCTCAAATACTTTGGTCCCCCAACGGTCGAAAATAGCCATGTAAAATTTAGCAGGGGTAAAAGAACTTGCTGGAAACATATACGGCACTTCGGCTTTTGATTTGCAATCGTTGCCCAGCAACAAATATTTGGGCATTTCGACGTTGGCCTGAATGGTAACGCATACTGTGTTGGACCATGCATGGCCGTTTACCCCATGTGGGTTGTTTTCTTCGACAGCTTCTACTTGATAACAGATATCTTCCATCACTTGTTTATTTCCAATGGCCGATAAGTCGTCGACAAATTTATTGTCGGTTGTGGTGCCAAGTACTTCAGTTCCACTTTTACGGATTCTATAAACTACATATTCCTTTACGTTACCCTTGAAATATCGATAAAACTCCCACGACAAACGAACCTTGTTATCTGGGGGCGAAGGTGGGGTGAGTGTAAGTATGATATTGGTTGAAACATTAGATTCAAGCCCTAAAACATTTGAATTGCAGTTATTAAGCAGTGTAGCTTTATAATAATAATGAGTTTTATCCAGATCGGGTAAACTGTCGCTAAAAGAAGCCATGTCGCCTTCCATGATTACCGTGTCGATAGGTTCGAAACTATGTGAATCGAACAGAGAACGATTGATTACAAGTTTTTTAAAATCGTTTCCTGGCTCAACCGAAAAAGTTACTTCCAGCCTATTTTTAGAGACAACTTTCGTGCCGTCGGCATTAATATATGAGGTTACTTTAGGAATTTTAGGAGTATAAAAGATAACATTTGAGACACAGCTATATCCTGTAGTAAAATTTAGCGCAGTGACCTTAAAACGGTAGGTACTTCCATTGTTAAAATTAAAATTAATTTGATCTCCTGCGGGCAAAGTAAGCGAGGTGTCGTTGATGAGATACTCGCTTCCTTTAACGGTAATTATTTTGGGTGCACTATTATTTTCTACGTATTCAATGCGGTAGTAGTACCTGGAGATATCGTCCCAACCCCTAAAACGATTCCATCGTAGGGTATACAGGCTATTGCAGGTATCGATGGTACCAGTTAATAATACATTGGAAGGGGCATTATCCCAGGGGATTCGAGTTAAATTTGATGAACTGGCTGCATATAGGTTTTTATCGGCAGGTATAGCTTCGACGGCAAAAAATACCACTTTACTCAGCTCATCGGTGGGTACATAACGATAAAAACTTGTTCCACCGGTGTTTTTTATTTTGGCAATTTCTTCGTATTGGGGTTTATTGTCCAGTGTATTCCAACTTTTGTATTTGTAAATGACAAAAGAATCGACCTTGTTATCGGGAGTTTCGTTGTTGATCCATGATATTTCGTACCCACCATTGTTGTCGAAATCGCCCGATATGTTGCTGACGGAAATGACCGTAGGTGACTGCAAGGGTGTTTGGCTTGTGCCATTAATCCATGTACCTACGAATAGTATCAGGAAAAAATGTTTGGTTCTCATGGGCTTTCAAAATTACATTTGTTCAAATATACTGAATGTTATTAACAAATGTTGCAATACTATGTATCGAATTTGTGTAGATGTTTATCGTTAAATATTTTCAGAAATTGTAATACTAAGTCAAAAACAAGGATGATGTTTGAGTATAAATGCTTTAAACTATAAGTATTTTAATTCTTTTAAGGCGAGGTTATATTCTTCAATAAAATCATGAATTATTTCGTGTACGGGCTTGATGTGGTCGATTAAGGCTGCAACCTGTCCTATTTCCAATTCACCTTCCTCGATGTTTCCTTCGAACATACCCAGCTTGCTTTTGCCACGGCCTTTAATTTCGAGTAGTTTTTCGGTTGGAAGACATTGATTTTCTGCCTGTTCGAGGAGGTGGGAATAGTTATTGCGAATGATTCGTACGGGCGAAATGCTTCGGAGTGCCAGGCGTGTGCCTCCATCGGGCGTCTCCACAATTTTTTGTTTAAAGTTGGGATGTGCCGACGATTCTTTTGAAGCAGCAAAACGACTACCCACTTGAACACCTTCAGCACCCAGGCACATGGCTGCAAGCATGGCACGCCCTGTTGCTATACCACCCGCTGCAATCAGGGGTAGTTTGATATTTTTTCGCAAAAGGGGGATAAGTACCATGGTGGTATTTTCCTCCCGGCCATTGTGACCCCCAGCCTCGACGCCTTCAGCTACCACTGCATCGACTCCAGCTTCCTCACACTTTTTGGCAAAGGCTAAATTCGAAACTACATGGGCAACAATTATGCCGTGATCGTGTAGGATTTTCGTCCATCTGGCAGGACTACCCGCTGAGGTGAATACTATTGGAACTTTTTCTTCGATAATCACTCGCATGTTGTCGTCGGTATGGGTATATAGCAACGGCACATTGACCCCAAATGGTTTATCGGTGGCTTTTCGGGTTTTGCGGATATGATCGCGCAAAATATCGGGCGACATGGAACCTGAACCTATCAGTCCTAATCCACCTGCATTACTTACTGCTGCAGTAAGTTCCCACCCACTGCACCATACCATCCCCCCTTGAATGATGGGATACTTAATCGAAAAAAGCTGAGTTATACGATTCGTGGTTTGCATTTTTTTAATTCAAAAGTTAATTCAAAGATTGACTGTAAAATGTGTTATTACCCTTGCATTTGTTTTTAAACTAACAAAAGATCTATTTAAAAAGCATTTGCATAGAATTAATTGCAAATATACTAAATTTCATAGGGTTGTAAATATAATCAGGTGCTATCGAGAAGTTTGATTTATATTTACCTGGAAATAATAAGTTATGCGTATTCTGGTAAGTTCAACACAAGATCCTTATTTTAATCTTGCAGCAGAGGAGTACCTGCTGCGAAATTATACGGGCGAGGTTTTATTTCTCTATATCAACAATCCGTCGGTAATTGTAGGAAAGCATCAAAACCTTCTCGCGGAAATTAATTATCGTTATGTAGTAGAAAACAACGTTTGCCTTGCACGACGCATTACTGGTGGCGGAGCTGTTTTTCATGACCCGGGTAATCTCAACTATGCATTTTTCGCTGCTTCGCAGGTGGGTACTCAAGTTAACTTTCCAAAATATCTCAATTGGGTTATTCAGGTACTGGAACGATTGGGAATTTCTGCGGTTTATGAAGGAAAAAATAACTTACGGGTCGATGGGCTTAAAATATCGGGCAATGCGGGACACGTATTCAAAAATATAGCCTTACACCATGGCACATTGCTGGTCAATGCTAATTTACAAATGCTTTCGGCCTGCTTAAAAGTAAAGGAGGGATGTTACACCGATAAGGCTGTAAAATCGATTCGGGCAAAGGTGGCTAATCTCAGTCAGTTTCGACCGGATATCAATGTGGAGATTTTAATTGAAAAATTTAGCGAAGTGATGGAGGGTCATATCACCCATTTTTCTTCTCAGGAAGTTGCTTCCATTCAATAGCTCTCCCGTGAGAAGTTTAGTAGCTGGGACTGGGTGTGGGGTTATTCTCCTTTTTACACATATCGTAGCCATTCGACTCCCTGGGGAGATATTGTATTGGAGGTTGAAAAAGGAAGAATTATCTATGCGAATATCGAAAAACAACCCCATTGGAATAAACAGCTGGAAGGATTACCCCATGATTATCCAACCCTCTCGAAATTCATTGAAAACAATGGATTCCCCAAGGAGGAGGCATGGTGGTTTTTCTGATAAATACTCTCATCAACTTTTTTATGTTTTTTTCGTAAAAATGTTGACAATGAGAAAATTAAATTTTAAAGTATGCTCAAAGAATTGAGATTATTCGAAAAGATGGTGCCCATATGCCAATGTATCGACATACAGCAAAAAATATTTCGTGCATGTTTGTGAATGCGGCTATAGAGGCTCGTTTCAGCGATAAAAGTAAAAAATGTTTGTCATAATGTGGTATTAGAAAATATATTGCATTAATTTTATAAAAAATCATGCCCTATGATCCTGTTTAACGTAACCCGAAAACGTCAGAAGTCGCTCATCCATTGGGCGAAACATCATGAGATAGATTTTCCTTCTGAACCTGAGGATCTGGAAAAGGTTACTCATTTGTCGTTACGTTTCAGGGGGGTACAACAGATTCCCCGGGAAATTAAGTTTTTAATTAACCTGGAAGAAATTGATGCTTCGTACAATTATGTGACCGATATTCCATGGGAATTTGGCGCATTAAAAAAATTGAAACGAATTGATTTTTCTCATAATCGATTGCAAGATATCCCTGGAGTGATTTGTAAAAATACGCATTTAGTATCCTTAAACCTGGAGGGGAATCTTATACGTAAGGTGCCTGCTATCATTGCCAATCTTGTGAATCTGGAGACACTGAATCTGGCTTTTAATGAAATTATAGAGTTGCCTTCGGAATTTAAATATCTGGTGTCGTTGAAAGAACTTGACTTAGCAGGCAATCAGCTTTCTTCCTTACCAGCCACCTTTTCGAAATTGCCCTCGTTACAGGTGTTAAAAATTTGGCGAAATTTATTTGATCAGCTTCCAAAGGAACTGGAAAAGATTCCTACCCTTACGGTTATCGAAAATGAGGTAGATACCGAACGAATCAGTCGATTATTCATTGAGGCGGTTCGGATGGACGATGTTATTGCAGCGCGTAAGTATCTTGCTCTTGGCGCAGACGTGAATTATCGTTGGGAAGGCTATGATAACCAGCAATTTACTACAGCATTATTTGAGGCGAAATCGGTAGAAATGGTAAAATTTTTGCTCGAAAATGGGGCTGATGTAAATGTATCGCGTGTCATTAAAAAGTCCGAGTCATTCATTTTCTGGGAGAGTGAAAAGCAGGAAACCGAGACGTTTTTGACCAAAAAGCATTCGCCCGAAATTACCAAATACCTGAAAAGTATCAATTTGCTTGAAGATTAGTCGATTGGGACATTCTTTTTCAGATTGTAAAAGGTGCCTCTCACGGTCATCTTCATTTCGATGATGTCGAGGCAAAGTAAATTGACCAATAAGTTTTCTGTTTTGCTATAGGTAAGTCGTGAAAATTTTTGTAAACGACCGAAAGATACATCACGATGGTGGGCGAGGTATTGCAACAGTTTTTTTTCGTCGTCGGTGTATTTTAAGAAAATGCCTTTAGCGGTGTTTTTCTTTTTCAGATAGCGAATGTAAATTTTGTTTGCCTTAATATTCTGGTCATTATTGCGAACGTAGGCAATCCACCGGTTGGTTTCATCTTTTACATAACACAATTGTGTGCTTTTTTCCACTTCTACCTCAATCACAATTTTTCCGTCGACCTGCCATTTATTTATTTTGTACATAACAGGGGGTTTGCAGTATAGGCTTGCTGTTTCTATCATGTAAATTTCCTCTTCGCTGCGAACTCCGGCAATAGTGCCATTGTCCTTAACTCCAATGAGCAATCTTCCACCATCGGTATTTGCAAAAGCCACAAGGGTTTTAGCTATTTTCCGGGCATCGGTAATGGCAAATTTAAAGTCGAGTTGCTGGTGTTCGCCCTGTGCTATCAGACTTTTTATGTAGTAGAAACCCGGTTGGGCTCGTAAATCTTTACTCATGGCAAGATACTTGAAAAATCTGTCATATCATACGAAATGCCCTTGTTTCGTATTCTGGTGGCTTATATATGTGCATATCCGATAAGACCACTCAGTACTACAAAATTAGCTTTTTTCAGAAAATCTGTAGGCGAAGGTATACCTGTTTTTCTTGCCAGTTGTAGCCAAGTATGGTATTGTTAATAGTAATGCCTGTAACGATAGCGTGCGACTGAAAAATAATGGTTGCAGAAAGGTTTTTAATCAAATGGGCATTTACCGAAATGCTCCAGGAATAGGTCTCGAAGTAGGGTTGCCATTCGGATGGGACATGAAAAGGTATGCCTATGTTTAAACCAACATAATATCGCGGATGAAAATGGTATCCAATGGATAAACCTGTTGCAGGGATTAGCCTATAATGCTTTGTAATTTTGTTGTGTGTTAAAAATATCATTGGAGTGCCCTTTATGCCCCAGCGTCGATTTTCAGCCCAGGCTACTTGCCAGGGAAGGCCTATTGAAACCATTTGCACATTTTTGTTGAGGCGCATACCGGTAGATATGCCCAACCTTTCGTGGGGGACATAGGTGACGCTTGTTTGAAAAAAATGTTGTTCTGCAATAGTTTCCCAACCTATGCCTGCAAATATCCAGCGTGTATTGGGACGGAAATCGTCGCGGTTAAAGCCGTAACCCGGGGAAAAACTCTGATAATAAAATTTTGGCGATATTCGTTGAAAAATAAAGGCAGGTAATGTGTCGTTTTGCAGGAAAATGTTTGCAGCTATACGTTCACGACAGAATTGTTCCTGTGCATTGGGACTTCTGTACCATCCCCTGAATTGTCCAGGATATTTTTGCCCAGCATAGTCGATAAACCTGGTAAAAGCAGCTTTAGCAGAATCACGATTGCCCAATCTGGTATAGGCTAATCCCTGAACAAAATGAATGTCGGAAAAATACTCCATGCTGGGGTACGAATCGGATAATTTTTTAACATACACTAAGGCTTGCTGGTAGTTTGTATCCTGAATGCAGTAAACGAGACTATCGTAAAGTTTTACCAGTTGTTGGTCGGAAGGGGAAATCCACAGGTCGTTTTCGCGCATGCGCTGCTGCATCAAGAAGTGGGTTTGCGCCTGCATTAGAAATGTATCGATATTTTGATGAGAAACCAGTCGCCAACTCGGAAGTCGCAAGGGAACGTCTTTGTAGGTATAAAAATCGCAGGAAGCATTGTACGAAAGGTGACGGGTTTGAAAGCATCTCGTGGTGGTAAAAATTATCAGGAATATAACGAGATACCTACCTGTATTTCGAGTACAGATAGGCATTCGTTTTCCTATGTTGAGATAAGTGGATGACAATGAATGTACTGAATTTTATTCAAGAATTTTAAAAAGTTCATCGAGTTTTGGGGTAAGAATGATTTCGGTTCGTCGATTTTTAGCACGCCCCTCTGCAGTTTTGTTGGAAGCTATGGGTGAAAATTCACCTTTGCCAGCAGCGGTGAGTCGTTTGGGGTCGATACCTTTATTCTCGAGTATAATACGAATAATAGCAGTCGCTCGCATCACGCTCAAATCCCAGTTGTCTTTGATTTCACCTTTGCTTTTGTATGGTACATTATCGGTGTGCCCCTCAATGGTGATGTTGATGTCGGGATTACGTTCGAGAACCTGTGCCAATTTTTTCAGGGCTTCTTTACCACGTGGATTAACGACAGTGCTGCCCGAGGGGAACAAAAGATTTTCTTCGAGCGAGACATAAACTTTCCCATTACGAATGTTTACGCTTAGTCCTTCTCCTTCGAAACCCAACAGGGCTTCGGATACCACGTTACGAAGCGCACGAACTACCGAATCTTTTTTAAACAATATCGATTCCAGTTCTTTTAAACGGGCATCGCGTTTATTGAGCTCGGCGGTTAAACGGTCGAGATTGAGTTTTTTCTCGTTAAGGCTTTTTTCAAGTGCTGCCAGTGAGGCTTCTTTCTTTTTCAGCTCTTCCTGGGCATCCTGGAGTTGACGCATGAGCTTTGTTGATTCTTTTTGAGATCCTTTCAGCAATAGCTCGTATGAGTCCTGCAGGCTGGAATGTTCGGCATACAGGCTATCGTAAGCGTGCGACAACCGTTGCCATTCGCCTATCCGTTGCAGACTGTCTTTTATCATACCATCAATTCGTTTTTCGTATCGCTGAATCTGCATCTTCATCTCAGCGTTTTCGACTTTCAACTGCTCGTTTTCCCCTTTCAAACGATTGAGCTGTTGATTGGCCTGCTGCAACTCACTTTCCGTCGAACGATATTTTTGTAGCGGAACACACGATACTCCTGCGAGCATGAGTATGCTTGCAAGTATTAAATATAATTTTACACGATTCATGGTCTTTGTGCTTTGCAATTTGGACAAATATAGGGTAGTTTTTTGCAAAATGGTAGATTACTTTTTTTGAGTCATAAAAGTCGATCATTTAAATCTGGCAAATATGAAAATCGACAAAATGTTAGTGCCGTTAACATAAAAATGATCGAAAACTATCAATAAAGCTTTTGGGAATCTTAACTTCGGGACAAATGCGTAATCAATCGGTAATGATGCAGTACAAAAGTGGTATTTCCAGATGACTGAAATTGAAGATTTACGAACTAATTTCGTAAAAAAAATACCATGAAACGGATTTTACTTGTATTATTCGCAGTAGTTGTAGTAGTATCAGGATTTTCGCAGACTAAGAGCAGTAAGCGTGGAGTAGCCTATGGTTACCATACCGAGGCTGATTTTCAGACCATATCGCCGTATGTATCGTGGTGGTACAATTGGAGTATTAAACCCGACAATGGGGTGGCAAGTGTTTATGAGAACTACGATATTGAGTTTGTACCAATGGCCTGGAACAATAATTTTAATGAAACCGACCTTCGGGCATTTCTTGAGGCGCATCCCAATGTACATTATTTGTTGGGCTTTAATGAGCCTAATTTTCTGGATCAGGCGCGGATGACACCAAGCCAGGCGGCTGCGGCCTGGCCACGCTTGGAAAAAATAGCTGAAGATTATGGGCTGGATCTGGTGGGCCCTGCTGTGAATTGGTGCGGAAGTTGTGTCACCGAAAATGGGATTACCTATACCGACCCCTACAAGTATCTCGATGACTTTTTTGCTGCCTGTCCCAATTGCCGGGTCGACTACATTGCTGTGCACAATTACATGTGTTACAGCGGGGCTTTGAAAAGCTATCTTGATGGATTCAAAAAGTATGGTAAAAAAATATGGCTAACGGAGTTTGCCTGCTGGGACCAGAGTAATATTACTGTGGATATGCAGAAAAGCCTGGTAATTGGTGCTCTCGATTTGCTCGAAAACGATACCATGATATATCGCTATGCCTGGTTCAATGGGAATCGCTCGGGAGCATATCCCTACCTCGATTTGTACAAATCTACAGCAGGACAACTAACAGAGCTTGGCCAGCTGTATATGACTTACGATGCGCGTCACGACACGACGGTATTTGTACCAATACCTGCACGTATTGAGGCCGAAAACTATGCTACCATGTCGGGGATATCGCTCGAAGCCACGAAAGACGTCGATGGGGGAGCAAATGTGGGCTGGATCGATGCCGGCGACTGGCTTACATACCAGGTGATAAATGCCGACAGCCAGCATTTTTACCTTTATTTCAGGGTTGCTAGCACGGCTGCTTCAAGTATCGATATCTTCGATAATGGAGTAAAACTGGGTACGCTCAACCTCACCAATACGGGTGGCTGGCAAAGCTGGCGAACTTTTCTCTTTGAAACAAGCCTCGATACGGGAAAACATAAGATAAAAATCTATACCCCCACTGGCAAGTTTAACCTCAATTGGATATGGTTTTCGAATACCCCGCTTTCGCTAGGAACGTCGAATGTAGGAGTTTCAACCGTTGAGCTTTATCCTACACTGGTTGATAGAACCGTTAGGCTTATTGTCAGGGACAATAACAAGTCCCTGCGTGTTAGCTTTTATAATCAACAAGG
>JAKPGM010000060.1 GCA_029550865.1 Bacteroidota bacterium
GCCGGGTGGTTAGTTTTTTTTGAAGTTTTCATAATTACGTATTTACGTAATAGCAAAATAACAATAAAAAAATCAGAAATCCAAATAATTTCTTATGTTTTTTAACCTATTACGTATTTGTTATGCCGGGTTATGGTTTAAGGTAGGTGAAAGCTCGCCAGTTTCGTACGACCAGGGTGTTGAAAGTAATCGTATTCGCTTGATTTGCTCGGTCTGACCAAGTTGTTTATTAACTTCTGCTACTACTTGCTGATAGAGTGACTGAATTTGCGGCAATTTAATTAAGTCCTCATTATCCTGAAAATGTATTTTGTGAAAAGCACACCAGCTGTGCAGATAATAAAAATTGGGAAGAATCAGTGCACTGGCAAATTTTTCATTTTCACCAATAACGATAGCCTGCTCAATGTATTCTGACTCTTTTAAAAGATTTTCAATAGGTTGCGGTGCTACATACTTTCCACTGGATAATTTAAAAATTTCTTTTTTGCGGTCGGTAATTTTAAGATATTGTCCTTCCACAAAAACTCCAATATCGCCCGTATGGAACCAACCCTCCTCATCTATCACCTGAGCGGTTAAATGATCGGCTTTGTAATAACCCTTCATCACATTGGGGCCCTTGCAAAGTATTTCACTATCGGTACCCAATTTTACTTCCACCCCTTCAATAATAGGGCCCACCGTACCTATTTTTACCCGTCGTGTCGGGACAAGTTGATTAACTGCAATAACAGGCAATGTTTCTGAAAGACCATACCCTTCAAGCAACTGTACGCCTGCAGCCCAAAATAATCGAGCCAGACGGGGTTGCAAGGAAGCTCCGCCCGATACCACTATATGCAAATTGCCCCCAAGAGAATCTCTTACTTTGCGATAAACCAGTAAATTCAGCAATTTGTAATGCAGTCGCTGAAAGAAATTGTATTTTTTATCAATATCATATTTTAAGCCTTGTCGAACCGCATGAAAAAATATCCAGCGAAGTGGAATTGGCAAATCATGCCCTTTAGCTTGTATTTTCTCAAAGAAAAGTTCAAAAATCCGCGGAACTGCACAAAAAATATGGGGTTTTACCTCTTGCAAATTTTCGGCAATGGTTCCCATATTTTCAGCATAATAGATGCTAATGCCCTTGTACAGATAATGATAATTAAGCATTCGTTCGTACACATGGCTCAGAGGAAGAAAACTGAGCGCACGGTTGTTGGATGTCAATTGGTGCACTTTTGAAGTGGCTATGACATTACTCAGCAGATTGTTGTGTGTTAACATCACCCCTTTTGGGTCGCCTGTGGTGCCACTGGTGTAGATTATGGTTGCAACATCGTGAGGTTGTATGCTGTCCTTCAAACTCTTCAGGATCGCAACATAATCATTTTCATGATCTTTACCCATTTTAAGCAACTCATCCCACGAAAGGGTATGATTAATAGGCGCTAAAGCAATTACTTGACGCACCGTAGTTTGGGGCAGAAACGATTTTATTTTTTCATAGATTGACCGATCGGAAACGATAATGGCAACGGGCTCACAGTGCTCAAGGATAAATTTGTAATCATCTTTGCTAATGGTAGGATAAACAGGTACATGAATCAGGCCAGCCTGCATGATCGCCATATCGAGCATAAGCCATTCGGGGCGATTATTAATTATCGTAACGATGCGGTCACCTTTTTGAAAGCCAAGGGAAAGAAAGGCACAGCTCAGCTGTTGTGTATAACGAACAAAATCGCTGCTATTGAATTTTTTCCAGCTACCCTGATACTTCCCTGCAAGCAAATCCTCCTTAAAGGAATAATGCTGGTGAGCATATTCCACCAGATCAAAAAGCCTTAACGGTTCCATATTAGGCTTATTGGGTTAATAATTGGCTGCAAAAGTGATTAATTTTTCAGACTCATGCAAGATATTTTAAAGCAGCCTCAACTGCCTTTTCCAGTCCCGAAGGATTTTTTCCTCCGGCAGTGGCCAGAAACGGCTGCCCTCCACCTCCTCCCTGGATTTCAAGGGCAATATCTTTTACTATTTGAACAGCATTGAATTGTTTTTCTTTTACCAGATTTTCGGAAATGAATACCAATAAATTTGCCTTTCCTGCAACTTCGGCGCCCAACACCAGGAAAAGATTCGAGACCTGTCCTTTGAGCTGAAAAGCAAGTGTCTTCAGGTCATCTGCCGAATCGACCTGTACGATCGATTTTATAACGTTTATTCCCTGTATTTCCCTCTTAGTCTGTAGTAATTCATTTTTAATGTGAATCAACTGTTGCTCTTTGAATTGTTCAACCCTCTTCTGCAATTGTTGCATTTGCGACAACACCGAATTAAGCTGCTTTACCACATCTTGAGGATGATTGAGCAACGACTTAATTTCGTTAAGCTGGCTCTCAAGGTTACGTTGATAAATTGCAAATTGACGTCCTGTAATAGCCTCAATACGACGAATTCCTGCTGCAATAGCCGACTCTGAAATAATTTTAAAGAAACCTATTTGACCTGTCGATTTTACATGGGTGCCCCCACAAAGTTCAATAGAATCCCCAAAACGTACCACTCTTACTTTATCCCCATACTTCTCGCCAAAAAGTGCCATAGCGCCCATTTTAATAGCTTCGTCAAAAGGCATGGCACGATTTTCATTCAAAGCAATGTTGGCACGAATACGCTCATTGACAAAATCTTCGATCTTCTCAATTTCTTCGGGGCTAAGCTTTTGGAAATGAGAAAAATCGAATCGTAAGTAGTCGGGGTGCACCAACGATCCTTTTTGCTCAACGTGTTTGCCCAGGATAGTGCGTAATGCCAGATGTAGTAAATGCGTAGCCGAATGGTTGGCTTCGGCGTCTCTCCGTGACTGCAAGTTGACCCGTGCTATAAAAGTCTGGGTAAGATCCGATGGAAGTTTTTCAGTCAGATGCAGGATAAGGTTGTTTTCTTTTTTTGTATCCATTATCACCACCTGTTCGCTGTCTCCCTCCAGTACGCCCCTATCGCCCACCTGGCCACCACTTTCTGCATAGAAGGGGGTCTTATCGAGTACAAGCTGGTAAAGATTTTTACCTTTTGTTGTCACCTTTCGATAGCGTACAATATGAACAGGACATTCGACCATGTCGTAGCCGACGAATTCATTACTTTCGTCATTTCGTAATACCACCCAGTCGTCGGTATCGACCTGAGCATCCATGCGCGAACGATTTTTCTGCTGTTCCATTTGCTGGTCAAACTCCTGACGATTAACAGTCAATCCTTTCTCCCGCGCAATAAGCTCAGTAAGGTCGAGCGGAAAACCGTAGGTATCGTACAATTCAAAAGCCGACACCCCGCTGATAGTTTTTTGATTCCTGGACAAAGCATCGGCCATGATCTGGTCGAGCAGGCGTATACCAGTAGCCAGTGTTTTGAGGAATGCATACTCCTCTTCGGTTAGCACCTGAATGATTAGCTTTTGTTGTGCTTTCAATTCGGGGAAGGCTCCACCCATGTGCGAAGCGAGGGTAGGTACGAGCTTGCAAAGGAAAGGTTCACTTTGATTGAGGTAAGTATAGGCATACCGTACTGCCCGTCGTAAGATTCGACGAATTACATAGCCTGCCTTGTTATTGGAAGGTAGTTGGCCATCGGCGATAGCAAACGACACAGCACGCAAGTGATCGGCTACTACACGCATGGCAACATCGGTCATACCGCCACTGCCATAGGTAAGTCCTGTCAATCGCTCTATTTCATGAATGATGGGCGAAAAAACATCGGTATCGTAGTTGCTCTTTTTATTTTGCACCACCATGCATAAGCGTTCGAATCCCATCCCCGTATCGACGTGTGTGGCCGGTAATTTTTCGAGCTGACCATTCGCCTTACGATTATACTGAATAAACACAATATTCCATATCTCAATAACCAAAGGATGACCCGTATTTACCAATGTCTTACCATCGACTTGCTTCCGTTCGGCATCATCGCGCAAATCGATATGTATTTCGGAACAAGGTCCACAGGGACCCGTGTCCCCCATTTCCCAGAAATTATCTTTTTTGCTTCCATCGAGAATACGATCGCTTGCAATATTTTTCAACCAGCATTGATATGCCTCTTCGTCACGTTCAAGACCTTCCGACGCATCGCCTTTAAAAATGGTAACATAAAGCCTGTCTTTATCAATTTTCATCCACTCGGTAAGAAATTCCCATGCCCAGTCAATCGCCTCGCGTTTAAAATAATCACCAAACGACCAGTTGCCAAGCATTTCAAACATGGTATGGTGATAGGTATCATGACCTACCTCCTCAAGGTCATTATGCTTGCCCGAAACCCGCAAACATTTTTGGGTATTTGCTACTCGTTTGTAACGAGGTGGCTCATTTCCCAGAAAAATATCCTTGAATTGGTTCATTCCTGCATTCGTAAACATAAGGGTAGGGTCGTTCTTTACGACCATTGGAGCTGATGGTACAATTTCGTGCTGTTTTGTGCGAAAAAACTCAAGAAACTTCTCCCTTACCTGATTCGAATTCATATTTTTCCTTTTTTTTTGCAAAGAAAAACAAAATTGTTTTTTATGAAAAATCAGAAATATTTTTTTAATCTAACATATTTATGTAAATGTCAATGTTTTCAAGGGCTTTAGCGCGAAAACATATTTTCATAAAATTATCTGATTGTCAGAATTTTATAACATTGCTTGGATTTTTAATATTTTTTCTTATAGATTTGTAGCAAAATGGAATATTTTTTATCTAACCAAAATATAGCGATGGCAAAAGTAAAATATCGTTTTAATCCAGAGTCTTTAAGTTTCGACCGAATGAGGTTTAGCTTAAAAGACCTGATATTAAAAATTCTAACCTATTTTTTTGCGGGTTTTGCCATATCATTAATTTTTTATTTTTCTTTTTCGCATTTTTTGGAATTTCCTAGAGAACGCATGCTAAGACGAGAAAACGATCAGCTCAAACTTCAGATAGAGATTTTTCAGAAAAAACTTGACCAGATTAGTGTGGTGCTGCAAGATTTGCAGCAACGCGATGATAATTTGTATCGTTCAATTTTTGAGGCTGAACCCATACCTCGTTCGGTACGAGAAGCGGGCTTTGGGGGGGTGAATCGTTATGCCGAGTTGGAAGGTTACGAAAGTTCCGAACTTATTATCAACACGGCGCGTCGCATCGATAAAATTATGAAGCAAGTATACATTCAGTCGAAATCATATGATGACTTAATACGACTGGCTCAGAATAAAGAGCAATTATTGCGAAGCATTCCCTGTATCCAGCCCGTAGTAAATAAAGATTTGGTCCGTACCTCTTCAGGATTTGGTTGGCGAATACATCCCTTTTATAAAATTAAAGTTTTTCATCCAGGGTTTGATTTTGCAGCTCCAGTAGGTACTGATATATATGCTACAGGCGATGGAGTGGTCGAGAAAGTAGAAAATAATTTGCATGGATATGGTAAGATGATTCTTATCAATCATGGATATGGATATAAGACATTATACGCACACTTGAGTGAATTTAAGGTGATCCCAGGCCAAACAGTTAAACGTGGACAGATAATCGGTCTGGTGGGTAATACGGGATTATCAACTGGTCCCCATTTACATTACGAAGTATGGAAAAATGACGAAAAACTTAATCCTGTTCATTACTTCTTCAACGACCTGTCACCAGAACAGATGGAACAAATCAAGGAAATTTCTTCGAACATTGGTCAGGCACTTGACTAAAAGAATGGGACTTTTATACTGCAATAATATATACTGCTTCGGGGGTTCCTCGAAGCAGTTTTATTTTAGAACCCAGTCAGGTAAATTACAATCAATTTTTTTAACTTTCCCCGAATTTTTTTTAGCAAAGCACTCGTGTAAAAACCCATAATTATGAAGCAATATCTCGATTTACTTCGCCATGTGCTGGAGCATGGGGTAAGAAAGCAGGACAGAACTGGGGTAGGTACCATAAGCATATTTGGATATCAAGCGCGATATAATTTACAGGAAGGATTTCCGCTTTTGACTACCAAAAAGTTGCACATTCGTTCCATTATATATGAGCTACTCTGGTTTTTGCGAGGGGATACCAACATTAAGTATTTGCACGACAATAAAGTTACCATCTGGGACGAATGGGCGGATGCCAATGGCGAACTGGGGCCTGTATATGGGTATCAATGGCGATCGTGGCCAACCCCCGAGGGTAAATATATCGATCAGATTTCCGAATTAATTGAACAAATAAAAAAGAATCCCAATTCTCGGCGGCTTATTGTGAGTGCATGGAATGTAGCCGATCTGCCCAAAATGGCCCTTCCTCCCTGTCATATTTTGTTTCAGTTTTACGTTGCAGAAGGCAAACTATCGTGTCAACTTTACCAGCGTAGTGCCGATATTTTTTTAGGAGTACCTTTTAATATTGCCTCTTATGCCTTGCTCACCCATATGGTGGCTCAAGTTTGCGACTTGCAGGTGGGCGAATTTATACACACACTGGGCGATGCCCATATCTACCTAAACCATCTCGAACAGGTAAATTTACAGCTAAGCCGAGAACCCAGAAAACTACCTCAGTTGCGGCTCAATCCGAGCATTAAAAACATTTTTGATTTTAAGTACGAGGATATTGAAATTATTGGATACGACCCGCACCCGCATATTAAAGCCGATGTGGCGGTTTAAAAACCCAAAGCATAATTGTCAAACAATTATTCAATTAGCTGATTTTCGATGGTATAAGTAATCCTTCCTTTATCTTTTTTAATGTTGCGCCGACAGGTTCACAGCAAATAAAACAATTGAGGACACTATTTTGGAAATTATAAAATTGAAAAAGGCGTGAATCTCTTCACGCCTTTTTTGTTTGTAGTCCGTAGGGGATTCGAACCCCTATGGCAAGAATGAAAATCTTGAATCCTAACCCTTAGATGAACGGACCACTTTTCTTTTTTGCGAGTGCAAAAGTAATGCTTTTGCAGAAAAATAACAAAATATTTCTCAAAAAAATTATCAAAAAGTATACCGAATAGAAAGACCAAAAAGTAAAAAGTCGGTTCCATAATCCTCGACCAATTGCACAGTAGGCATCCAATCGAGCGAAATATCAAAAGGGATATCGCTAAAATTGTAGCATAAGCCCAAAACGCCTCGTAAACCGGCAAATACATAACTATTATCATTAGCACTGCCTATACCAACAAATGCCCCTCCGCCATAGTACCATTTGAAATACTTTGAAAAAGGAGTAGGCTTATAAGCTTCATACAAGCCTGTGACACCGAGGGAATGTTCGCGAACATGCCCAATAATTTCAAACCAGGTAGCCCCCTTATAATTTTGCTTGTAGGTAATACCAAAATCCTCTGAAAAACGTAGCCCTATGGCATGATTCTGTGAAAAAGCTAATGTAGAAGCCAAAAAACTTATACAAACAATAAGAACTAACTTTATTTTCCTCATAACATCAAAATTATGGTTTGACCGACAAAATTACATAATTTTGAAAGAAATTCGATTATTTTTATGTAGACATAATCATTTTTCATGGACAGTACCCAGAATCTACCATTGACGGAAAACCCTATCCTTTTTAATGCCTTAAAACATCATTTGCCTACCCTAAAAAAATTCATTAGCAATCCACCACCACATTGGCAAAACGAACTTCTCGTTATCGGTCATTCGCTCATTGACCTTTATGTGGGGGATATGAGCGTATCTGCTATTATCCAGGAAACAATACAGGCGCTGCACAAGCTTAATGTGCTAAATTTATCAAATTATGAGTCATGGCTTGAGTCAGCTAATGGCTATCGTATTATTCATCTTTCCGATGGTTCAAAGTGGACATTGCGTCGTTCCCGGGCAAACGATGTACAATATATCCACATACATCCAGCCCGAAACTCACTGCACACTATACGCGTTAAAAGCGAAACACTCAAAACCGCCATTGCTTTTCATTGCCTTAAATATTATCGGTCGCTGCATTCTTTGCCATGTCCCGATGACAAAGGGTTTACTGAAACGTTAAATTATGTAAGACAGCAAATAGAACTATCTCCAATCAAGAAAGCGGAAAAACGAAGTAAGATTTTCTGGTTAATTCAAAACCTGCATGCAGGTTAAAATATTTTAATACATTTGCATAAAACTCTAAGATATGTCATATCAACGCCGCATTATTGTAACAGGAGGAGCAGGATTTATTGGATCACATGTAGTAAGGCTGCTGGTAAATAAGTATCCAGAATATCTGATAGTCAATGTTGACAAGCTGACATATGCTGGTAATCTGGAAAATTTGAGGGACATAGAGCATCAACCCAATTACCGTTTTGAGAAAGCAGACATTACCCAACACGAGGCAATAGCTGCTATTTTTGGAAAATATCAAATCGACAGCGTAATTCATCTGGCAGCCGAATCGCATGTCGATCGTTCGATAGCTAATCCGATGGATTTTATCCAGACCAACATTGTAGGTACTGTAGTACTGCTCAATGCTGCCCGTAGTTACTGGAACAACAATTTCGAAAATAAACGCTTTTACCACATATCTACCGATGAGGTATATGGTTCCTTAGGGAAGGAAGGGTATTTCACGGAAACCACGCCATATAGCCCCCGAAGCCCATATTCGGCCTCCAAAGCAGCCTCCGACCATTTGGTACGGGCTTATCATCACACTTATGGTTTACCGGTAGTGCTTTCGAATTGCTCGAACAATTATGGTCCCTATCAGTTTCCCGAAAAACTGATTCCCCTGGCCATCAATAATATAAAAAATATGAAAGCCGTGCCCGTATATGGTACGGGCGAAAATGTACGTGATTGGTTGTATGTAGAAGATCACGCACGAGCTATCGATTTAATTTTTCACCGGGGAAAAGTGGGAGAAACATACAATATAGGGGGACATAACGAGTGGCGTAACATCGACCTTATTCGCCTACTTTGCGATATTATGGACAAAAAATTAGGGCGACAGCCGGGCACCTCGCAGCAATTGATACAATTTGTCAAGGACCGTGCAGGCCACGATTTGCGATATGCTATCGATGCTTCTAAAATTAAAAAAGAACTTGGGTGGGAACCGTCGGTAACCTTTGAGGTTGGACTCGAAAAAACCGTTGACTGGTACCTTCAGAATGAACAATGGCTCCAACACGTGGTATCGGGAGAATACGAAAAGTATTATGAACAGCAGTATGCCCAACGTTAAAAAGAGTCACTATTTAATTTGACCAAAAATAGCTGACCCCAAATGCAATATTGATCAAGTTTCTTTTCCCTATCGTTGTGTTGCGTAAAGCTGCTACGATTTTATAATCAGAACTACCCACCTCAACATAATATCCAACTGGCCAACGATGGCTAAAACACAATAAGCCAGCATAAGGATGTAAATGTAGGGAATTGGGAAAATCGTAGTAACTTTCGGGGAAATAGGAAGGATAACGCAAGTATGTATTATCGGTGAAACTACAGGTTAGGGTTGAACCTACATAACATTTAAGGTGAAACTGCTGGATGTTCATTCTTCCAAATATTATCGAAGTCTTTGCAGCGACGGTGTGAACCTGACTTCGTGCATTATGTTTTGGTAAATAACCGTAATACAAATCTCCTAAAATCCCGCCTTTGTATAAATCCTTACCTATACCCACCGATAAAAAACCGATATTCCCGGCATATTGCACATTAAAACGCTTATAATTCTGTAAAACAACATTATCCTGGGCATTGGTTACCACAATAAAAGACACTAAAAAAATCTGAGCTAAAGTTTTTTTTAAACACATAGTTTTTAGTAATCTATTTTTTTAATGATTGCTTTCTTCCCAATAAGCGAAATTTTTAGATAGGTTCTGTCTTCAATAGTTCCGGCAATGGCATAGGGAACTCCCACATAATTACCCACCTCATATACATGCGTATGTCCAAAAAGGGCAAGCATGGGAGGATTGTTACTCAAAATTTTTTGAAAATCGGGCTGAAACGTATGATCCAGTTGGTCGGACCAGGGAGGAATATGGGCTACTAAAAGTGTAAAATGGCAGGAATCCAATAACTGTTCCCTCAGCCAAATAAAATTGGGCGCACGGTTATCATTTTCCCAAACTATGTCATCAAACACAACCCATCGATAGTGCCCAACATAGAAACAAAAATTTGATTCTCCAAACATTTTCCCATACAGCCGTCGACCATTCGATAGATAATCGTGGTTACCAATAGCCACAACATACGGCACTGAGAGTTTTTTCATCATGCTGTAAAACCATTCATACTCCTGCATAAGCCCCAGACTGGTAAAGTCACCGCCTACAATTACAAAACGAATGGTGGTATCGGCATTCACGTTATTTATAGCATCCCTCAGCTGGTCGTAGAAAATGTGCGAATCGGATATGAAAGCAAAAGTAAGCGTATCGACGCATGAGGTATCAATTTTACTTATATTCTTTTGATTTAAATTATGTGCACTAACTAGCGTATCGAAAGGGCTATATTCGACCACATCTGAACAAGCAGAAAACAACAATGTTATCAGTATGCCCCGACGCAAATTACGACGAAACGAACTTGTATTACAGTGTACAAAAATGAAACTGAAAATATTTTTACTTACAAGTTTAACCATCAGCTCAGTGTTTTTTACCCGTGCATTTCATCCAACCATAATTTGTAAAATTGTTTTCGGCTGAATTGCCTCGACATTTCGAATATTACATAGTCCAAAAATAAAAATGAAACCTTGCTGTAAATAATTCTTATCGGCCAACAAACGAAAAATACCGATGAGGTAGGGAAAAAACAGGAGACTATCCCATTTGATAGCCCCCTATGCTTTTACATTATTGATAACGATTAACCACCTGAAGATATCGCGCTTTAGCAATCTGATAGTTGCACTGAGCTTCAGCGAGACTATCGAGCGCCTTTTGATGTTCGGCCTGCGCATCCAGTAACTCTGAAATAGTCGTGACCCCAGCTTTATAATTATCGTTAGTTATGCGTAAATTTTCACTTGCTAAGTCCACCGACTGTTGAGCTGTCTGCACCTGATAGTAATTTTCGATTAATTCGTCAAAGGCTTTCTGTATCTGAAGTTTTAATAAATCTGCAGTTTGTTCAAGTCGGTATTGGGCTTCATTCACTTTAGCCTGATGATGGCGAATTTTATGACTTCCTCCCCACCAATCGCTAATGGGTACCGAGACGGTTGCAAAAATACGCCCGCGTGTGGTAGTTTTATTGGCCATGTCGGCATAAAGACCTGCCGCCCCTACAGCGACCTGCGGAAGATACTCGCCCAGTGCTATGTGTTTCTGCAGCTGCTCGGCTCTAACAGCCTGTTCAAGCATTTTATATTCACTGCGCTCTTTTATCGCCTGGTCTCTTTCCGTAAGATAATGGTATGGATCGTCGACCAACAAGCTATCGTACACCAATTGAATGCTGGTATCGTTGGGTAACCCAATATGTTGGAACAACGCTTCACGGGCAAGCTCAATTCCATGGGTCAGCTTAAGTCGATTTACCTTCAGCTCATTTTGTTTGAGCTGTATTTTTAGTAAATCGGTTTGATTGACCAATCCAGCTTTTCGGGCTGCTGTTACATCGCGGTAAAGCGTATCGAGTAGCTGCAAATACCGATCAATGGTAGTAAGCTTTTTTTGCAATGCTATATTTTGCCAAAAAAGTTCTTCGGTTTTCACCATCACTTCGGTTTGGGTATTTTTCAACTGCTCTTGCGTAATTTCAAAAGCAGTAGTAGCCAGCTTATTGCCATTAATAATTCGACCACCCGTAAAAACAGGTTGCATGGCTACCACATATCCAATATTCATATAATCGATCAACTGCAACGGCATGCCGGGAAAATAGGCAAACTGGGTAGGACGTTGTAGATTAGCTGGATTACCATCATATACAGGAAGATTCATTTGCGGAATTTCCGTTTTAATCAGGTAATCGTTAAACTTTTGGGCTACAGCCCCAGCAGTTACTGTGGGAAAATATTTCGTAAAGGCCTCTTTCTTTGTTTGGCGGGCCGCCTCAAGCTCCATATTCATTTTTTTAACCTCCCAGTTATTCTGCCAGGCCAGTTGCTTGCACGAATCTACCGTTAGCACCCGATCTTGTGCCATCAACGATGGAGTAGCTAAACTTAGCAACAAGGTAACTAATATCGGGCGTACAGGAATTGACCAGAATCCTTGCTTCTTGGGTCTATCGCTGTAAAGGTAAGTGTACATGATGGGCAGAATAAATAAGACAAGAACCATCGATACAAGCAAGCCAAAGCAAATTACTGTTCCCAGGGGTCCCCACAGTGGCGAACGGCTTAGAATCATGGGGATAACTCCAACCGAAGCTGCTGCCGATGTAAGAAAAATTGGGCGCATTCGACGTTTACCAGCAGCAATGGCAGCCTCTTTAACAGTCATTTGCTGCTTTTCTCTTAGTTCACGGATATAATCAACCAGAATAATCCCATTACGTACTACCATCCCACACAAGCTCGAAATACCCACAAAGGCGGTTACACTAAAAGGATAACCCATGAGCTTAAGTCCTAACACTGCACCGGGAAAAGTCAACAACATGGCACTCATAATCAGAATGACGGTTTTTTCCCTTGTAAACTCAAAAAGGAGAATGAAAAAAATAAGCCCGATGCTTATCAACAAAGCAACAACCATAGGATTAAACACGTCCAATTGTGCCTCGTAGTCGCCCCCATATTCAATATGGGTTCCTTCGGGCAAGTTGATTTTTTCAATCTGGGGACGAATTTTTTCAAAAATTCTCGAAGCCGCCATTTTACTATCATTATCGATAAAAATGGTCAGCGTACGTGTACCATTTCGATGCACAATATTCCCTTCCTCCCATGCTGGAGAGAGGGTAGCCAGCGAACGGAGTGGAGTAGCCTGAAAATTGTAAGGCGAAGAAACAAATTGATTTTCAAGCCTTGAGATATTATTCACCCCTTTATCGTTCTGCTTTAATAGCACCTGCACAGGATAATCGTTCTCCCAGATTGTAGTTAGCGGAATTCCATCGGTACCAGCCATCAATGAATTTGCAATCAAGGCTTTCGACAATCCCATGCGATTGGTTCTGTCGCGATCGACATTCACCTGGATATACTGTTGCTTATCTTCCCAATCGTTACGATACCACGCAATGTGAGGGGTATTATCGAGTATTCGTTCAACCTCACGCTGCACCTGACGAATATGGGCAATAGTATCGCTGCTGATTCGAATTTCAACATGAGCCTTGTTAAGTTGTAGAGACAGTATTTTAAACTTCACATGGGCATTACTGAAATAATTCATCAATTTGGAGGCATATTCTTCGGTTACAGCACGAGTAGCCTTATCGGATACGGTATTAATAACGAACTGTCCGTAATTCGAGGCAGGCATATTGGGTGCATAGGCAGCATGAAAGCGAGGTGAACTGGTTCCCACAAACGCCGTGACATTGACAATACGTTTGTCTTTGAGCAAAATTTTTTCAATGCTGTCCATAACGCTGGCTGTACTTTCCAGCGATGAACCGGTAGGAAGATATACTTCTATAGCAAACTGATTTCGTTCAAGTTCGGGGAATAGCTGCTGGTCGATAGTAGTAAACCAGGCAATGGATAGGATTACCGTAACTACACCGATACCAACGACCAAACGTGGATGCTCGAAAGCTTTTTCAAGTTTAGTGTCAAACCATTCCTGAAGACGATTTAAGAAAGAATCGTTTGCTTTGTGTTTAATGCCTCGCTTGATGAACACGAAATTGAGGTAAGGCACAAGGAAAATAGCCACCAGGATAGATACCGTAAGTGCTACCGAAATAACAATAGGTATAGTTTCAAGGAACTCACCAGCAGTACCAGGTACCAGATATGCCAATGGAATATAAGCCACCATGATAGCCAGCGTAGCAGTAACAATAGGTGCCACCAATTGCTCTGCACTTTTGATAGCCGCATGCCAGGGCGAAATGCCAAGGTCAATTTTTTCTACATGATTATCTATTACCACAATCGAATTATCGACAATCATCCCAAGAACCAGAATAAGCGATGCCAGCGAAACCGTATGAAGCTCTATCCCCAACATGTACAATACACTCAGCGTGATAAACACTGCAATAGGGATGGTTATACCTGCCACCGATGCGACACGCATGGGCAATAAAATCATAGTAACCAGAATTACGGCAACGATGGCAATAAAAAACTCCTTCAAAAAATTATTGACCGAATCCTGAACATATTTAGGAAGCTCCGAAATTTTAGCAACCTTGATATCGGAAGGGCAATGTTTCTGGAAACGTGCAATAGCTTCATCGACCTGGCGGCCATACTCAACAATATTGTTGCCTGCCTGCATTTCCAGCGAAAGCAGTATAGTACGTTTGCCATTCTGTTTAATATAATTTTCAGGGTCCTCGTAACGACGTTCTATGGTCGCAATATCCTTTAAACGAACCACATTGCCGCGAGGATCGGTATACACAATTTGTTCGGCCAAATCATCTTCCGATCGAAAATTGGGGGGTAGATGTACAGCGAGATACATGGCACTATCCTTAATTTTACCCGCATAACTAACAAGGCCATTGGTCTGGTACATCCCCAGCAAGCTGAGCGTCTTTATATTATACTCGTTCAGCTTCTCCTGCTGGATATGAATATAAATCTTCTCACGCTGCAACCCATACCTACGCATCTTAGAGGTAGCTGGTATTTTGCGGATTTCGGTTTCAAGTTTCTCGAGCTGATCCTCCAATTCACGATACGATCGTGTGTCGGATGAAAGTGTAATGAGCATCGCTGCGGTATCGCCAAAGTCCGAATTTGCCACCAAAGCTATGACTCCCGGTGGTAATGAACTTTTAAGCTCATCGAGCCCATGCTTGATTTTCGACCAGAACTGATCGGCATTCTTTACATTGTAGTTGAGCTCAACGAAAATGTACATGATACCGTCCTTGGAATAGGAATACGTTTTGGACTTTTTAATTTCCTTATAGCTAAAAATATAATTCTCTACCTTCTTGGTGAGCTGTTCCTCCACCTCACTTGCCGTAGCACCTGGATAAATACCCACAATGACACCCTGACGTATGGTAAACTGCGGATATTCATTGCGCGGCATTATGAATAAGGCAATTATGCCTGCTATGATAAGTGCAGCCGTAATAATCAATACCACATTACGGTGACGCATTGCACCCTCAATTAGCCCTATCTTTTTCATCCGAAAATATTTTTAAATGTTTTCTAAATCGGTCGGATGGAACTCGCATGTGATGAGTTACCAACACACATGACAAGTACGAAAATGATAAATATTTTCATACTCGTTCGTGACTATGCAATACATGCTCGTTTCATCCGAAAATATTTTTAAATTTTTATAGTATAAAATTCGAGTCACATGTATCATTTGTCCAGCTCACAAGCATGTGCATACAATAATTTTATGCTTGCTTTAGTAGACCTTACACGTACTTTGCCTTTCAATACATAATCTTCTGTTTGTCAGAAAGTTTTTCCTTTCCATCCAGAACAACCAAATCGCCCGTTTGCAGGCCAGCTAAAACTTCAACTTCAGACCCAATGTACAAACCTACCTGGATATAACGTTTGATAGCTTGTTGCGTATTAGTATCTACAACAAAAACATAAGTAAGCCCTTTATCGTCGGTCGTCACGGCACGATAAGGAATTTGCAAGGTTTTAGAATTGGGTTCTAATGGTACCTTAACATCGCAAACCATGCCTGGTTTTAACAAATAGGAGGGGTTATCGACCAGTATTTTAGCCGTATAGGTACGCGAGAGCATATCGGCAACGGGACTAATACTATGTATGGTTCCTGTAAACGTCTGGTTGCCAGCAGCCATCACGGTAAAAGACGCCTGTTGTCCTACCCGCAAACGATTCACCTCTTGCTCAGGTATCGGTATTTTCACATAGACCTTTTCTATCCTTACCAGTTCCAGGGGAGCAGAGCTTACTGCTACAGATGATTGACCTGGTTCTATATTCCGCCTACCTATAAATCCATCCTCTGGGGCATACAGGCGACATTTATTCAAATTGTTTTGAGCAATTTCCATCGACGAGCGAGCCTGTTCGAGATTTGTCGTAATCTCTACCCACTTGATTTCAGGAAGGCTACCCTGTTCGTGTACGGTTTTTAATCTTTCGTAAGCATCCTGCGCCTGCTGATATTTTGCCAGCGATGCCCGATACACATTCTCATAATCTGTAGGGTCGACTACAGCCAACAATTGTCCTTTTTTCACCCGGTCGCCCTCCTGTACCAATACCTCCTTTACTATCCCAGATACCTGAAAGGTAAGGGGAACGGTACGATAGGCTTCAACAGTACCACTGTACTGCAGCTCAACTGGCTTATCCTTGGCAACCACCTTATAGGTAGTTACCCGTAAAGCTTCTGAAACCTCTCCTTCCTGCTTAACCTGTTTCTGACAGCCTGCCAGAAACACAATCATTGTTAAAAACCAGTAATTCCTCGTCATTTTGCTATATTTTAAGTTTATACATACTAAACGTTCGGTATGTTTTAGAACATAAAAAAATATTCATCTCTTAAGCAACTGGTAAAGTTGATTTATCTGCATTCGTAGTAGGGTAATTGACTCATCGACCGAATAATTTTTAATGATAAGATTACCTGCCAGTCCTATGGCAATTGAAAGATAAAGGCGTGCCATGGTGTTGGTATCGATGTCGCTCCGAATCTCCTGGCGCATTATAGCATTTTCTATTACACGTCGAATGGTCGCAGTCTTCTCCTCAATATAACGTTCCTTATCTTCCTTAAAACCCGGATAATGGCGCAATGCGTCCGATATCATGGTGATATAATGAATTGGCACAAAAGTCACATTCGGCGCAAACATATTGCGCAACATACGATGAATTTCGTTTACTACAATATCGTTAAACGCGCTCAGCGTAATCGTCTCAGGATCAACTTGAACATCTGGAAAAACAAGATACTTGTCGATTACCGCTTTAAACAGATCTTCTTTATTGGTAAAATGATGATACAAAGCACCCTTGGTCATTCCAACAGCCTCGCTGATATCGCTGATAGAAACTCCCTCGTAGCTCTTATTGAGAAAAAGCTCATAGGCTTTGTCGATAATATAGTCGCGTGAACTACTCATATTAAAAAACATACTAAACGTTCGGTATGCAAATTTAATACCATTATGGTTCAAAAACAATTAAAAAACCTAAAAACGATTAGATTTTACAGCAATGTAAGTAGCCAGGGCAATAAAAATGAATGTCTTAGGTTAAGACGCCAAAACAGGAAATGAACGAAATATCGCCGAATGCTGTAAAAGTGAGGTAGATAAAAAGTCGGGGTGATGTGACTCGAACACACGACCCCCACGTCCCGAACGTGGTGCGCTAGCCAACTGCGCTACACCCCGATAAATTAAGGCACAAAATAGTTGACAGAACAAAAATTTTGTGCAAAGATAATGCTTTTTGGATTAGTCGAAATACAAAAAGCAAAATAGAGGCATTATTGAAAACTGTTTGCCTGTTCAAAGCTAACGGTAGCAAAATAATCGTCGATAGTTTCGGCACGGCGAATTTGAACCAGTGAACCATCGGGGCGTAGCAGTATCTCCGCCGAACGCAATTTGGCGTTATAATTAAAACCCATTGCATGACCATGCGCACCTGTATCGTGAATCACAACAATATCCCCAGGTTCGAGTTCGGGTAGTAACCGATCGATGGCAAACTTATCGTTGTTCTCACACAGCGATCCTGTAACATCGTACATCACATTGTGCGGCAAGTGTTGTTTACCAATAACAGTAATATGATGGTAAGCCCCATACATAGCTGGACGCATCAGGTTATGCATGCTCGCATCCAGTCCCGCATATTTTTTATAGGTATCCTTGATGTGCAATACACGGGCTACCAGATAGCCATACGGACCGGTAATGGCACGACCCGATTCAAGAAATATCTTTAGGTCGGGATGGCCATTAGCCTTAATGATTTGTTCATATTTTTCCTGAATTCCAACACTCAATACTTTCCAGCTCAGGGGTGCCTCCCCAGGCCGATAGGGAATCCCAATACCTCCTCCAAGATTAACAAATTCAAAGGTTATCCCCACTTCTTTCCAGATTTTAATCACCAAATCAAAAAGAAGTTCGGCAGTTTCGAAGAAGTAAGAAGGATTGAGTTCGTTCGAGGCTACCATGGTATGCAGGCCAAAACGTTTGATGCCACTTGCTTTAGCCATTCGATAGGCCTCGAAAAGCTGATCGTAGGTTAGACCATATTTAGCTTCTTCGGGATGTCCTATAATAACATTGCCCTCTTTTAAGGGGCCTGGATTATATCGGAAACAGATCAAATCGGGCAATCCGGCATGTTTGGCCAAATAATCGAAATGTTTGATATCATCGAGATTAATGATAGCCCCCAACTCTCGAGCTTTTTTAAACTCTTCGGCAGGAGTATCGTTGGAGGTAAACATGATGTCCTCGCCTTTAATACCTACACGGTTGGCCAAAACCATCTCGGGCAAAGAGCTACAATCGGCGCCAAAACCCTCGTCCTTAAGCATTTTTACAATGACCGGATTTGGAGTAGCTTTTACAGCAAAATATTCCTTAAATCCCTTGTTCCAGGAAAATGCTTTTATCAGTTCACGCGCATTATCGCGAATAGCTTTTTCATCGTAAAGATGAAAGGGTGTGGGAAATTGTTCGACAGATCTTCTGATAACGTCCTCTGCAATCGTTAATTTTTTCTCGCTCATGTTATTCAATCAATTTGTTTTCGACGGCAAACATTACTAATTGGGCAGTATTTTTAGTATTCGTCTTAGCTAAAAGATTTGCCCGATGCTTTTCAACGGTACGCTTACTAATGAAAAGCTGATCGGCAATCTCCTGATTCGACATGCCCCGACAAATCAACTCCAGGACTTCTTTTTCGCGTTGGGAAAGATGTATCAATGCATTGTCGACTTTGGAAACTACCGTCTGAATATTTTTAACCACATTGTACAAAATTTCAGAGGAGAAATAGGTTTCCCCCTTTGCCACTCTTCTTATTGCTTCGCTCACCTCGTTAATTTCAGAACTTTTCAATAAAAAACCTCTAGCTCCTGCTTCTATCATGCGATAGTAGTATTCCTCCTCTCCATACATCGATAACGAAATAACACGTGTATGGGGATATTGTTTGGCAATAATTTGGGTAGCATCAAAACCGTTTAAGCCGGGCATTTCAATATCCATCAGCACCACATCGCACGGCACCTTAGTAAGTAAGGCCAGGAGTTCATTCCCATCCGAAGCCTCCCCCACTACCTGCATATCCGAATTGTTCAACAACAATAGCTTAAGCCCATTTCGAAATAGGGTATGATCATCGGCCAGCACAATGCGTATGAGTCGATCAGGATCCATCCCTGCTATTTTAATTTGGCAAATTTAGCGATTAAATTTCAGATTACGAGTTTGGGATGTAGTTCACCCCCCTATTTTCTGGACATGCTAAAAAAATGGTTTAGCGCAATCCCCTTCCCCCTTTTCAACAAAGCGGGATAATTTCTTATGCAACCACTCATTCGCCTTTTCAAGCACTATACAGGCCGTGAGCAAAAAGTACATGCGATAAGCTACGTCCACTCCATGATTTTCCTCTTCCCAAAGAATCTGCCGTTTCTCTTCTAATAACCAAAATTTCTGTTTGCTGTTACTCATAATTTTACTAATTTACTGCCCAAAATTTTGTTAAATTTGGTTCAGCTATTTAGGGGGTTAAGAAACAATCTCTTATTAGTACACCTAATTTTATTTTATACTGCAATAAAATGAAGCGCAATTACTTCAAATTGATTATAAAAAGGAAAATTAACAGATGAATACATTTCCACAAAATCCTTTCGAAATACTCGATCCCAATATCCGGTGGGCGCCGTCGAAGGAAGATTTACAGGAAAAAGCCTATGAGCAACTAATTCCGCCTTTGGTCTATAAGATCAGACAGGCGGTAAAAGAGTGGCGTGATAGTGATTATTCGGGTGCTTCTGACACTACCAAAGCTTTGTTACAATTCTGGTTCAAGCCCGATGGACATAAGAAAAACGAACATGTTTTTCAATACTATTTTGCCCAGCGGGAAGCCATTGAGTCAATTATTTACCTGTATGAAGTGGCAAAAGCCAGAGACAAATTTGATCTGATGCGATTCGATTCGTCAGGCAGAATCAGCACAGGAATGTTTCCTGAAACCTGGCCAAGATATGTAATTAAAATGGCAACGGGCTCGGGAAAAACTAAAGTGTTGAGCCTTGTCTTGGTATGGTCTTATTTCCACAAACTTTATGAAGCAGCATCCGATCTTTCCCGAAATTTTCTCATCATCGCCCCGAACATCATCGTATTAAATCGCCTGCTGAAAGATTTCAATGACTTTAAAATTTTTAGAGAAGACCCTCTTATA
>JAKPGM010000069.1 GCA_029550865.1 Bacteroidota bacterium
AACTGCTCATGCATTCAAAAGATCCTGTTATCTATCCTATGTTTCTATCAGAAGGAATAAAGCTGTAGGAAATGTTTTTGGGACGACCTAAGTAGAATTACAGTAGATTAGAATGAGAAAATGAAGTATGATATCATAAGCAAAAAGATGTATGAAGAAGATAGCAATTAATTTCTTGTTGGTGCTCTTCACCAGCGCAGTCTGGTCACAAACTCATAAAAAAATTTTCGGTTATATTACCGATATAGCAACAGGTGAGCCCATAATTGGATCAACCATATGGCTCAAACAAGGTGATGTGGGCACCCATACCAATTCACAGGGGTACTACAGTTTACCGGTAAAAAAACTACCCGACACCTTAATGATTAGCTGCATAGGCTACCAAACGCTTCGAGTTCCCCTAACGCAAGTCAACGATAGTGTATTAAGCTTTACGCTGAGGCTCGATACCATTGAAGCAGTCATAATAAAACGTCCTTTGCCAGATTACCTCCAGAAGTCGCAAACAAGCCTTGAAATGCTTTCATCTCGTGACGTAAGAATTCTTCCCTTAATTGTAGGCGAGTCGGACATTACCCGTACAGTACAAACATTACCAGGAGTGTCCCCTGGCACCGAAAACACTTCGGGTTTTTTTGTTCGAGGTGGCACGCAACACCAGAACCTGGTCCTAATTGATGGTGTACCACTTTACTATGCTTATCATTTGTACGGTTTATTTTCAGTATTTAACACCGATGCTATTAACACTGCCCAATTTTATCGTGGTGGAATACCTGCCCAATACAATGGTAAATTATCTTCTGTACTCGATATCAATATGAATGAGGGGAATAATCAACGAATTTCAGGTCAGGCAACCCTTGGCATATTGACTACCAAAATGCTCCTCGAAGGTCCGTTAATTAAAAACAAAACCTCTTTTGTGGTGACTTTGCGCCGTTCGATGTTTGACCTAATGCCCCAAAACATTACAAATAGTATGGTATGGACGAGCATGGTGGAGAAATTTCAGAACAACATAAAAGAAACACCCCAATACTACTTTGTCGATTACAGTGCTAAAATATCACACCAGATAAACAATCGTAATAGCATACATGTAAGTTATTTTAATGCATACGATAACTATACTGGAAATACCTGGATGAATAATCAGCGTTTACACTGGGGAAGTTCACTATTCTCACTACGGTGGAAAAGCATACTGTCGGCAGGCACTTTTTGCACAACTACCTTTTATGAAACAAACTATGCATATGTCAATACCACTTATTTAAACGAAGATCAATTAAATCAAAATTATTATACCCTCTCTTCGCACATTACTGAACGATCGGCCTCTACTGCGTTTGAATCAATTTTCAACCAACATAAATTACGCTATGGCGGACAGTTCTCCTGGTATCAATTACAACCCAAAACTAGCAGTAAATATTATATTTCGGGACAAGCGAGCAGCATTGACACGGTCATCAAAGTTGATTTTTCAATGCAGGAACAAAATCTATTTTTAGAAGACGTGATTAATCCTTTACCGAAACTTACTCTACAATTGGGATTTAACATAAATTATCATCATGCTAACAACCAGCATTTGCTTTCTTTTCATCCTCGTTTTTCAGTGGGCTACGAAGTCATACCCAACTTAACGCTTAAAGGTTCCTTTACCTCGCTGGTACAGCCCCTACATGTGATACCAACCAACAACCTTGGCTTGCCTTCTGATGTATGGATCCCTTCACAAGGAACAATTCGTCCAGCAGAAGCTAATCTTTATGTACTGGGTTTGACATACAGCCCAGGGCAACAGTGGGATATTGGAATTGAAGCTTATTACAAAAACATGAAAAAAATCCTCATGACACACCAAAATGAATTTGTATATGCCAATCCCAGCCGATGGGAAAGGCTGGTCGAATCAGGAACTGGAACCAGTAAAGGTATTGAATTGATTATTAGCAAGAAATATGGAAAATTCAATGGTTGGTGCAGTTATACCCTTTCAAAGACCGATCGCACCTTTCCAAACATCAATTTTGGTAGAACATTCCCCTTCGATTTCGACCGTCGCCATGTGGTGAATCTGGTTGCCTTTATTCAGCTCAGCCGTAAAATTAAAATCGGTACCACATGGACATGGATGTCGGGACAACCTGTAACCCTTTCTGTTCAAAGTATTCTTGACAATACAAGAGGAAATTTTTCAGAAATTGACTATTTACCCAGCCTTAATAATCAACTATTACCAAACTATCACCGTCTTGATGTAAATATGAATTACCAAACGCAACTCAAAAAAATAGGTCTTGAGTTCAATATGGGAGCATACAATGTTTATAACCGTCCAAATCCTATTACAGCATATCGAAAGCCTGAAGGTATTAAGGTTATCGGACTTCTTCCATTCTTTCCATTTTTTAACATCACTTTAAAATACTAGCAACATGTTGGTTACAAAAAATAACAAGCAAACGATAAGCGTCAAATTTTTTCTAACATTACTTTTTGTTATGCTTATTTCTTTTACGGGATGTAAAAAAGAATTTTTACCGAACATTGGATCAATACCACCATCCGACCTTTGTCTTTCGGGATTTGTTACACCCGATAGTATTTTTTTGGTAATGAGTCGTAGTCTTCCTTATAATTATCCTCTTGATAGTTCTAACCATTTTCTATTAAAAGATACAGGGGTTATCTGGATTGAGGAAGATGGAATATTTTTCGATACCTTACAGCCAAAGTTTAAACAATTGACAAATCCCGACGGAAGTCCAACCTATACCTACTATTATACAACAAACAAGAAACCTACTGAGGGAAAGTCGTATCACATTTATGCACAATACCCAGGTTTTCAACAGGTAGAAGCCACTGTTTATCTTCCCCATAAGGTATCTATCCTACAGGTAGATACTATAAGTTTCTACAAGACAGAAAAAATCTTAATCGACCCCTCGCAAATATTCGGAGGATCAAAGGACACGTTAATACACTACCTTCATGGAACGGTTTGGTTTAGGGATCCGGCTCAAGAAAAAAATTACTACATGTTTCCTCTGGGTAGTAGCATCCGACAGCAACCTACAATGAATTTCTCTATACAATTTGACGACCGCGATATTGATGGACAATTGGTACCCCTGTACTTTGAAGTTTTATATGAAACGGGCACTGAGCTAAACATTGACTTTTACACACTTAACGAGGAATACTTCAAATATAATAGCTTATGGAACCATGCTCCTGAAATAAGCGACTATGAATCGATATTTTATAATTACAACAATACTATAGTTACCTATTCCAACACCAGCAATCGCGTGGGTATGGTAGCAGGTTATACAAAGTCGGTAACAAAAATATTTTTGCCCTGATAAATTAAACAAATTAGTAAATACATACGGGGAGATCAAAGCAAACCAAGCAAGAAATACTCCCGCATAGCCCTTAAATATTCAAATAATAGTTCACCTTTACCATGAAAATATTGGTACCTGTTGT
Source organism: Bacteroidota bacterium (assembly GCA_029550865.1). GTDB lineage: Bacteria > Bacteroidota > Bacteroidia > Bacteroidales > DTGW01 > JAKPGM01. The sequence goes on from JAKPGM010000069.1 coordinate 3,511, forward strand.
AGAAAATAAATCTTTCAACGAAGCCGAAAGTGACGATTGGTAGGGTGCGTCGCTGTTATTCATTTGATTAGCCCATACAAAATACACAACCGAACCAGGCCGGTACTCCCAGCGGAATACAAAGTTCGATCGGAACTCCCGCATATGAAAGTCGGGATTGTCGAAGCTATATTCAACGGCCGAACGGCTAACCTGGTATCGATTATTGGTCGGGTCAAAACGAATATCAGGGTCAGTCAAGGGTATATACCTGCTGTGGTAGTCCTCCGCAACAGGCTGCGTAATTTCCTTGTACTGCATATAGTTGCCCATGGTAATAAAAGGACTACCATAGTACTGGAACGAAAGATTGGGGGTAATATTCAACGAAGCCCGTAGCGTAAGCCGATAAATTATCTGATTGAGACGTGCCGTAATGTAGCGGGTAGTGTGTTGATTATCTTCCACCGTGTTAACATACATCATGTCGTAATGATTTTCCTGAATCGAAAATTGCGAAGATAACCGAAAGCGACTGCTCACTTTCAGATGCAATTGAGGCTGAATTTTGTAATCATTTGAACCACTGGTAAGGGCAAAACTATAATGTGCATTTAAGGCAAATGTTACACGCTTAGCCCAATCGGTATTAAAGTTTGTACCAAAGTGCCAATAAGGAACCATTTTAACAGCAGGTCCTCCACGCAGAAAACGGGTATCGAGCCCACCTTGAAAATGGTATGCCCATATACTCCATTGCCAGTTGTTGACGAAATGAACGTAGGAAGAAAATAAGTAACTCTCCGACTCGTGTTGTCCACCAAAATTCCAGCGATGGGTATTTTCAGCATGCAAAACGTATTCACGAATAATCCAGCTGGGTACTGTTTCGTTATAACGTAAGGAAATATTTTGTTCAATAAAATCGGCGCGTTGCTGATATCCCATATCATTAAGCTCGAGTCCAGGCGAACGAAAAGAGATGCTTTCAGAAAAACTAAATTTGTTTTTTCCTGTCCTTCCCATTTCTATCTTTCCCCCATAACCATTTAATCGGGTCAAGGAAGAATCGACATGTAGGTAGGAGGCATCGGGACGCTGAAAATAATGGACGGAAGAATTCTGGAGTTCTAACATAGCCTCGGGTCGGCCCTGTACCGAGCTGTATATTCCCCGTAAATTAATAAAATAATTTCGATCATACAGAAATTGGGTGTAATCGATGCCAGCAGTATAGGCCGCTTTATTCAACTTATACAGATTAGCATGATTGATATCGCGATGGGTAGTTGTAAAAATGGCACCTATGGATGAGTTTCCTTGATTGTAGTCTTTTTGCAATCGATACAGCATATAGTTTGTAAGCGGGTCAACGGGAAGTTCATAGCGATTACCTGCCGAATCAATGGTAGCATACGATCGTGCAGTAAGACTCTGTAAAACAGCAATAGACAAGCCATTTGCTGTTTTCCCCGAAAACTTTACAGCATCTATGATATCGGTATTGGGGTCGGCCTTTACAAATTTCCGGTTGTTTTCATCCTCGCCGGGGACAGCCATGGGCGCGTGCCCAATACGTCGAGAATAAAAAAGTATGTCATCGTCGATGTTAAAATCGAGAATGTTTTTACCTTCCAGAAAGAAAGGACGTTTTTCAGCATAAAAAGTCTCAAAGGCAGAAAGGTTCATCTCCGAGGGGTCGGCTTCGACCTGACCAAAATCGGGATTGAGGGTATAATCGAGGGTAAAATCGCTACCAACACCCACCTTACCATCCATCCCAATAGTAGCACTGCGGGAATAACGATAACTGAGCGGATTTTCAGCATTTACCGGGTTGGTAGTCAACTTTGCCAAAGAATAGGGCATAAATTCAAGTCTTCGGGCTGCTGGTAAATTTTGTATTCCCCTAAGCTCGCCAAAGGAATATATAAAGCCGGCATTATTTCGAGGAATAAGGCTCCATTGATCCTCTTCAGCATTACGTGCAATCCATCGCCAGGAATGCATTCCCCATACCTGGTCGGGTTTATTGTTATACCGCAGTTGCGAAAAAGGAATTTTAAGTTCGGCTGTCCATCCCGAATCGGTGAGGGCTGTTCTGCCCATCCATACAGCATTCCAGTTAAAATCGGGCTGCCCATCATTTTTAACAACAAGATCGATCAATGAACCACCTGCAGTAATATTAAACTCGTATCCCGTTTTATGATCGTAATAACTATCGAAGTTAATCCCAACCACATCGCCCGCAAGTTCGTCGCGATTACCAACCTCGTGCAATATTTTTTCGGGTTCATTGTCGTAGCATTTAAATGCCACATAAATATATTTATCGTCGTAGAGGACTTTTAGCTGTGTACGTTGCGAAGCTTTAGCACCTTCTCTTGGAGTCTGTTGCACAAAATCTTCCGACCATTGTCCCAATTGCCAACATGCATCATCAAGTTTGCCATCAATATGGGGTGGGTTGTCAATTCGCTGGGTAACATACACCCGTTTATAATAGCTACTATTTATCCACTGTACTGTATCTTTTGCCTTTCCAAATAATATATTCCCACTGCACAAGGAAATCACAATCAAAACATTCAGTTTTCGCATACACAATACAAGTTTTTTTTCAATAACAACTCATTGAACGTATACCCCTATGCATTGGTAACAGGCAAGCATGTTAAAAAAATGATAAAAAAACAGAGTATTTATCGTAAATAAATAAAGATACGAGAAAAAAAATTAGCTACAAAAAATAAAAAGGATAAATCCTCAGCATTTGATTCAAAAAACAAAAATTTTTTTAAAAAAATTATCAAAAAAGATATTAACAGATAAGCCCACCAACGATTACACAATAAAATACTGTTTTTCAAATATTTACATAAAAACATCTATTTCTTTAAGTTAAGTAAAAAAAATGCGCAAAGGGTTGAAAAATAAGATTTTTTTTAAAATAAAATTTGCAAAAGCCAATAAATACAATATATTTGTCTAAGAATTTTAAAAAAGTTATTACTAACCCTAAAATTTTTTCATTATGAACAAAGCACAACTTATCGATGCCATTGCTGCAGAAGCAAAATTGACAAAGGCAGACTCCAAGAAAGCTCTGGATGCTTTCATTAAGGCTACCACCAACGCTTTGAAGAAAGGCGACCGTGTAGCTCTGGTAGGCTTTGGCTCTTTTGCCGTAGCTAAGAGAAGTGCTAGAACCGGTAGAAATCCAAGAACCGGTAAAGAAATCACAATTGCTGCCAAGAAGGTAGTTAAATTCAAGGCAGGAAGCGAACTTTCCGAAGCTGTACAGAAATAAGGAAAGTTTCCGAGTCTGAAAAAAAGGGAGTACATTTGTACTCCTTTTTTTGTGCACTTAACTGATATGTCGAGAGAAAAATTACTAACATATCTTCAACAGTTTGTCAGCAACGATCGTATCAAGCTCATCAATGAAAAAATTGAGCATCGTACGCGCTACATCACGCTTTTGGTAGAAAACATATATCAAAGTCACAACGCAAGTGCTATTCTTCGCACGTCCGATTGTTTTGGCGTGCAAGATGTGTATATTGTTGAAAAGAACAACCGCTTCTCGGCCAATGAAGAAGTTGCCCTTGGAGCGCAGCAATGGCTTACCGTAAAAACTTACCCATCGTCCGAAGGTAACACCAGGCAAGCCATTGAAGAACTCAAACAGAAAGGATACCGAGTCGTAGCAACTGCTTTACACAAAAACGCTCAACCCCTTGAAAATTTTGATTTTAAAAAGGGAAAAGTCGCTTTCATGCTAGGTACCGAACTCACCGGACTTACGGAAGAGGCTTTATCGCTTGCCGATGAATATGTAATCATTCCCATGCGAGGCTTTACACAGAGTTTAAATGTATCGGTAGCTGCCGGAATTTTACTCCATTTTTCCACCTGGCGAGTATTGAATTCCGATATTCCATGGTCACTCAGCGAAGAGGAAAAACTCGAATTAAAAATTCAATGGCTTAAAAAATCGATCCGTCATGGCGATTTAATTGAACAACGATACCTGAGTCAATTCAATGCATCCTCTCAACCCCGGTAAGAACAATACCATGATCTACCCTAAAAATTTTGAAGAGAAAATAGGTTTTGATAAAATTAGGCAAAAACTCAGGCAATACTGTTTATCGCCCCTGGGCATCGGCAGGGTAAATGCTATGCATTTTTGGAAAACCCCGGAACCCATCCGTGAAGCTCTCGAATGTGTTGAAGAATACCAGCAAATTGAGCTTCTGGGAGAAGAAATGCCCCTTCATTACGTTATCGACTGCAGAGATATTCTGGAAAAACTAATGCCAGAAGCCACATTTGCCGAAGTTGAAGAAATGCATCAACTTCAACTTTCGCTCGATACAATAAAAAAGGTTCATCTTTTCTTTAAAAAACATCGCGAACGCTTTCCCCGTCTGTGGTTGTTGGCCGAGAAGGTTAAACTGTTCCCTTATCTCGAGTCAAGATTTGAGGCTATTTTATCGCCCCAGGGAAAAATTAAAGACAATGCCTCGCCACGGCTTTTTGAAATTCGCAAGGAGAGTCATCGCATTCAGGGTGAAATCTCGAAGCGTATGCATCGCCTGCTCGAACAATACAAGCACGAAGGTATTACCGAAGAAGGAGCAACCCTGGCCGTACGAGATGGCCGTTTAGTTTTACCTGTTAACTCTACCTTCAAAAGGAAAATCAAAGGATTTATATACGACGAATCGTCCACTGGTAAAACCACCTTTATCGAACCTGCCGAAGTGGTAGAGCTCAATAACGACATGAAAGAATTAGAGCTGGCCGAACGTAAAGAAATTATCAAAATACTTACCCAGCTGGCCGACGATATTCGTCCCTACATTCCCGAACTTTTACAGGATTTCGAATTTCTGGCCGATATAGATTTTATTCATGCAAAAGCTCAGCTAGCTAAAGAAATTCATGCTGTCAAACCTTCCATTGCCATCGATAAGCCTATTATCGACTGGTACGATGCCACTCATCCCCTTCTTTATCTTCATCTTAAAGCCGAAGGAAAAACCGTAGTACCGCTAAACATCAGACTCAACGAAAATCAACGTATCCTTGTCATCTCAGGTCCCAATGCCGGTGGTAAATCGGTATGCTTGAAAACCGTGGGCTTACTCCAATACATGTTTCAGTGTGGATTACCCATTCCGGTAAAATCGACCAGCGAAATTGGTATCTTCGAACAGATATTTCTGGATATTGGCGATGAACAGTCGATTGAAGATGACCTGAGTACCTATAGCTCCCACCTAATTCATATGAAATATTTCGTCAAAAATGCCAATCCACAAACGCTATTCCTCATTGACGAGTTGGGAGCAGGAACCGAACCAACCGTAGGCGGTGCGATAGCTGAGAGCGTTCTGGAAGAACTCAATCGATTGGGGGCTTATGGAGTAGTTACCACGCATTTTTCGAATCTCAAACATTTTGCTTCCTCAACCCCTGGCCTTATCAATGGAGCCATGTTGTTTGACATGGAACATCTTACTCCGCTTTTTAAGCTTTTTATGGGTGAACCTGGAAGCTCTTTTGCCTTCGAAATAGCCCGAAAAATAGGATTGCCCGAACCCATTCTCCAAAGAGCCTCTGAAAAGGTAGGGTCGGGATATATCGATTTTGACCGTGCGCTACGCCAGCTGATACGTGACAAACATTACTGGCAACAAAAAAGAGCCCAGGTAAAAGAATCGGCTAAAAAGCTCGAAAGCATGCTATCGCGTTACGGACAAGAACTCGAAGATATTGCAAAATTGCGCAAAGAAATTATAGCCCAGGCCAAAGTCGAGGCACAGCAGCTTATTCAAAACGCCAATAAAACCATCGAAAACACCATACGAACCATCAAGGAGTCGCAAGCAGAAAAAGAGAAAACTCGAACGGCACGCCTCGAACTTACCCAGATTCGGCAACAACTCGAAAATCACCCTGAAGAGGAGGCCAGAATACAGCAAAAAATAGCCAAACTGAAAGAACGAGAAGAACGCAAAAACAAAACTACTGCCACAACCGAAAGCAAACCATCGCAAACCGACAAAGTCGCAGAATCGAGACACATTTTCGACGTCGGCGACAAAGTTAAGCTCGTTGGACAAAACACGGTAGGAGAAGTACTGGAAGTAAATGAAAAAAGCGTCATGGTAGCTTTTGGAAACATGATCACTACCCTACCCCATAAAAGGCTGGAAAAAGTTTCGTCCAATGAGTATAAAAAAATGATAAAAGACCAGGCTACCACCACATCGGGGTATCTGGATCAACTGGCTGAACGCAGGCGAAATTTCAAATTACAACTCGATGTGCGAGGAATGCGTACCCAGGAAGCCCTGGAAAAAGTAGCCGACTATATCGATGATGCAATTATGCTTGGAATATCAGAAGTTAAAATTTTGCATGGCAAGGGCAATGGCATTTTACGCCAGATGATACGCGACTACCTCAAAACCATTGATATGGTTGAAGATTTTCATGACGAACATGTAGAATTTGGTGGAGCGGGTATCACCGTTGTTAAAATTGCTTGATTAACCTGTTGCTGATAAAAAAGCCCCGTGGTTGATCCAACTTTGGCTACAGGTCGAGCAGTCGGTTGGCCGCATTATCCCCATCAATAAGCATAAGCATTGGATTTTCGATAAGCTCCTTGATTTTTACCAGAAAACTTACCGAATCGCGTCCGTCGATGATACGATGGTCGTACGATAGAGCCACATACATCATGGGACGTATTTCCACTTTCCCGTTCACAGCTACTGGTCGATCGACAATATTATGCATACCCAGTATAGCAGCTTGTGGAGGGTTGAGAATAGGTGTGGAAAACAGAGAACCAAAAACACCTCCATTAGTGATGGTAAAGGTACCACCCTCCATTTCACTTATGCTCAATCTATTGTTACGTGCTTTAGCAGCCAGTCGGGCAATTTCCTTTTCAATCTCGGCAAGACCCATTTTTTCGACATTACGTATCACCGGTACCATTAGCCCCTTATCGGTTTGAACAGCAATACCCAGATCCACATAATCGAAAAAAATCCATTCGTCGCCCGAAAGCTGAGAATTGACCTGAGGAAACTTTTTAAGCGCTATAGCAGCCGCCATCGAAAAAAACGACATAAAACCCAGCTTGATGCCATGTTTCTCGCTAAATGCCTTCTGATATGTGTTACGCAGGTGTATTACCTGGCTCATATCGATTTCGTTGAAGGTAGTAAGCATGGCCGTCTCGTTTTTGGCCGAGACCAATCGCTGACTTAATTTTTTTCGCAACTGCGTAAGCGGGCGCCGTTCTTCCCTGCGGTATTCCGTTGCATCGGAATCTACCTTATAGCTATCTACACTTGCATCTGAACTTGATTGCATACGAATGACCGCCTCGACATCCTCTTTCCGTAACCGACGTAATCCACGAAGCACATCGTCGAGGCTCAGGTGATGTTCCTCCATCAACTTTTGCGCCAGCGGACTAACCTTGATGTGACCTGTATCCTTAGCAGACACTTCGGGTTGTGGAGGCGAAAAATCAGGACTTTCGCTTTTCGCCACAATTTCCTGTTTGGGAGTCTCAGCTGCGACATCTGCATTTTTTTCCTTTGTCTCAATTTTTTCAGCCGTCCTGGTTGACTGTTCACCGATCGTTACAGCTACACTATCATCAATAACACAGGCAACTGTACCTACCGAAACAGTTGACCCTTCTGCCACCTTAATAAGCAGCTTACCACTCGCGGGAGCTATTAATGGCAAGGTAGCCTTGTCGGATTCAATTTCTCCTATCTCTTGATCTTTCTTTACCAGCGAGCCATCGGGAAAGAACCATTTCGATAACACCACTTCGTTGATGCTTTCGCCAGGACGAGGTATTTTTATCTCTATCATGCTGCCTGCGTTTTAAATCCAGCTTTTATAACACTTCACATCAAAAATTGTTATAAAATTAGTATATTTCCATAGTAAGAAAAAAGTAAAGGCACATTTTTCTGAATTGCGTGAGTGTATATAATTGTAGTCAGTTTTCCTGATTGATGCATACAGATAGTTTAAGTATATTTTTCTAATATCATCCATTCATTCAAAAGTCAATGAACCAAAACCTAAGGTAGTTGATAAAAAAATTGGCATAATGTATGTACATATAAATGTGGGATTATCAGGTTGTTATAATTTTTGTCTATGTTTTAAAAAAATTTTATTAACCGCATAAAATACTTGATAAACACATATGATTTTTTGACAAACGGTTGAATACATGTGACGAAGGTATAGCAGAAATGGACATAAAATAAAAAGCATTCCTTAAATTTGATGTGCAAAGAAATGTGTAAAGGCTATGATGAACTCGGAGATTGATTATTTTAAGATTGAAACCAACAATCTTACCCCTCGTAAGGGACAAATTCTGATAGCAGAGCCGTTTCTGAACGATATATATTTCAAAAGATCTATTGTACTGCTAACAGAACATGGGCCGGAGGGCACAGTTGGTTTTGTACTCAACAAGCCAGTAAACATGTTGATAAACGAGGTAATCAATGATATGCCTCAATTCGACGGGTATTTGTCGATTGGTGGACCGGTAAATACCAACACTGTGCATTACATTCATACGCTGGGGCAAAAAATTCCCAATAGCATTCCTGTAAAAGAAGACCTTTGGTGGGGAGGGGATTTTGATATTCTCAAAGAACTCATTCAGGAAAAACAGGTCAAACGTCACCAGGTTATCTTTTTCTTAGGATATAGCGGATGGATGCCCGACCAGCTAAAAGGGGAATTAATGCAAAATTCGTGGTTGGTTAGCGAACTCGACACCCACACCATTATGCAACACAATAAAAATAATCTTTGGGCCGATACGCTCACAAAAATGGGCAGTCGCTATAAGATGTGGATCAATTGCCCCGAAGATCCGAGCATGAATTAATACAGATTTTGCGAAAAAAGAGCAGTGTTGAGCTGGTCGTTGAGTAAAGTCGATATTTTATTGAAATATCGTCGATTTTTGTATGCCAGCACCCATCGTATGCCTTCCACTGCATTAGTCAGGAAAATTTCTTCAGCCGACAATAAGTCTTCTTCCGTTAGTCCAGGAAGTTCCATAACGTTTATGCCGAGTTGTTGTGCCAGGTGAATGATAGTTTCTCGCATAACCCCCATGACACATCCCGATTCAACGCCTGGAGTAAAAAGTTTATTATCTCTATAAACAAATACATTGGAATGATATCCTTCCACAATCAGGTTGTTTTCATTAATCATCAGGCAATCATCCCACGAGTTTTCCCTTGCATATATACCTGCCATTACATTTAGCAGGGCATTACACGTTTTGAAGGGCGAAAGATAATTGATTGATTTACGTAAATCGGGGAAAAAACCTATAGTCAATCCCTTTTCGTTCAACTTATAAAATTTATTGGGCAGGGCCGATGCTTCAATCAAGTAAGATGCCCCATGGGAGGCTGGGGTGTATAACCCAGGGGCGTTTCGAAAAACAGTGAGTCGTACCCTGGCGCCAGCAAAGAGTCGATTCCTTTTGAGCAAACGCTCTATTTCAAAAGTAAGTTGTTGCTTTTTAAATTTTTCATCAACGGATAAACGTAAAGCCTTCATTCCGGCGATGAGTCGTTTATAGTGCAAATCAAAAAGCTGCACCTGCGACCCAAAAGCATGCATCGACTCAAACAATCCATCGCCATAATGCATAGCTCTATGGGCTACAGACAGTTTTGCCTCGCTTTCCTTTTCAAGCTCGCCGTTAATGTTAATATACAAAGCCTGACTATCCAATTTTCCCTTCAATTATAGCCTGACAAATAGGTAATATATCCGAATTTTTAGGAATCAGAATTCCCTTAATACCCGCATTCTCAGCAGCCTCTATATCTCGTCGACTATCCCCAATCAGATAACACAACGATTTGTCGAGATGGAACCTGGCAATCGCCTTCTCTATCATCAAACCCGACGGTTTTCGACACAGACATAATCCTGTATCGGGATGATGGGGACAATAATAAATTTCATCAATATGCCCCCCTACCTTTTCTACCTGTTCCAGTAAATAAGCATGCAACAATTCTGTATCGGACATCGAATAAAGTCCCTTACCAATTCCCCCCTGATTAGAAACTACAATTACCTTGTAACCATGACAATTCAACAAGGTTATCCCTTCCAACACACCAGGATTAATTTTATAATCCTCTTTTCGAAAAATATAATAATGGCCTTCATCACTGTTTATCACTCCATCGCGATCCAAGAATACTGCCTTGTTCATCTGGAAATATCTTTAATTTTTTTATAGCGGTCGGATGGAACTCGCATGTAATATTTTTGTGCGCTAAAATCAAGCAGTTATGAAAAATTATTTTCATACTTGTTTGTGAATACTGCTATACATGCTCATTTCATCCGAAAATATTTTATTTACCTAAATTTTACTGCTTTTCGCACCTGTTTCATTGATGTTTGGGTAATTAAATTATCGATACAAGCTGCTGAAAGAAAAGGTATAGTAAAGGGGGATGCAAAATAATGGGAAAACTCAATCCATATAGGGCACCCCAGAAATGAGCATCGTGATTGACCTGGTCGGCAGCTTGACGACTCATATAATGTGAATACCACAAGTAGAGCACGCCGAAAATTATACCGGGAATGGGAATCACTGCCCAAAACAAAAGTTTTTGCCAGGGATTAAAAAAAATACAGGCAAACAGCACCGCCGAAACAGCCCCCGAGGCACCCACTGCCTGATAACCATAGCTATCGCGGTATCGTTGAATTGTAGTAAGTGAAGATACCACCACAGCGCTAAAGTACAGAATCAAATAATACCAATTGGGGTGAAAACGCACCAACCCATTGACATACAAATGACGAAAATAATACTCAATGCCCTGACCAAACGAAAAGAGTACTATCATATTGATAATCAAATGTAGCCAGTTGGCATGAACAAAAGCATGCGTAATCACACGCCAGTATTGTCGTCGATGAATAACCATCGAAGGGCTCAAGCTAAGGCGGTCAAATAAGGTTGGATTATAAAAGCACAAAATCGATACTGCCGAGGTGAACAAAACTAATAGAATAGTCATAGCAAACATTTATTTTCTTAAAATTACCATAGTTGCCCCATAGCCATATTCAGCAAAAGAAGCATCTTGAAAATCGAGGTGTGGATACTTTCGACGGAGTATTTTCTGAATCTCGTACCGTAATTTTCCATTTCCAACGCCATGGATAAACACAATCCTTTTGGTTCGGGCTTTTAGGGCACTTTCAAGGGCAAAGGTAAACCGGTCGAGCTGAATTTCAAGTATTTGGGATGCCGTAAGCTGCGTAACCTGATCGGCCGATACTATTTTGTCGATATGAAGATCGACTTCTTCCACTTCTTTGGTAGGTTTTGGGGCAGGCATCTCGGTTTTAGGTACAACCTTTGCCTCGCGCAGGAGCATCTCCTTCTTCTGTTGAATATTGTTTTGTTCCTCGATATCAATAATCAATGCCGGTTCGTCGAAATAGTCATTTGGCTGAAAAGTAGTCGATGCCATTAAATTTAACTGCGACCAGTCAAAGCTAAGCTGAATGGTTGGAATAGCCGCATACGAAGCAACATTATAAGGTAGAATGCTGATATTCAAGGCGGAATATTCAAGGAGCTGTTGTACTGAAAAGGTTCCTATCTGGGCCATCAATTGAGGCTCAAGTAACCCATTTCCCAAATGTTTTCGCTTTTTCAAAATATCAAGCCCCAATACATAATATAGAAAATAGTCCCCTTCATTGATGAGCGTAATTGTTACCCGCCGTTCATCCGCCTTGGATGAACTATCTTTCAAAACAAAAGCCAGGTAAACTTTGAATTTTTCTGCATATTCGGCTACCTCAATGGAAAACTTCTCTTCCATTTTTTCTTGTTGCTGGATTGGTTCTGCTGGTTGCGGTTCGTCTATCATATCCTCGTCCTCATCAAATGAAGCGGAACGCTCATATATATCGCTGCCCGCATCGGGTATAAGATTCGACAAAAGGGCTGGTATCTCAAATCCATCTTCATCCTGAACATATGCTTCGTTTCCCACGATACGGGTAACGATTCCTCCACCAGGCTCATTTAAAAATTTAACCCTCGTTCCTACTTTTATCATACCTTTTATGATTTTTGGCAAAGGTAGGAGAAATATTTTTGAATTGCAGTATTCCGCAGTATTATCAAATCTATTGAAAGCCGATTGTCAATAAAGCTTATCATTAACACAAGGTTATCTAAAAAAATCAATGTATACATTTTTGCGACAATAAAAAAGTTGATGAACACCAGTAAATCTTTGACAAACGGAACTAATCATTTGACGAAAGTATTAAAAATTTACACCAGTCCATTTTTATCTAACAGAAAACAAGTTTCTGATTTTCAAAAAACAACTTAATTATTTGTTATTTGCTTAACAATGTCGTAACTTTAAAAATTGGGAAGAAAGAAAAAAAATTACTAAATTTGTAGTAAAGCCAGTCAAAAACAATTGCTATGAGTTATTTAAAATTTGACAAAAATCAGCTGGTCAATCTGGAGTACTCGCTCAAAAGAGAAATATTACGATCGAACCGTGCGGGTTCGTACTCGAGTAGTACCATAATAGAATGCAACACCAGGAAATATCATGGTTTACTGGTATGTCCAATTGAAGAGATTGATGGCGAAAGGCATGTAATGTTATCGTCACTCGATTTAACAGTCATTCAGCATAATGCAGAGTTTAATTTAGGTATACACAAATATCCGGGCAACGTATTTCATCCAGCAGGACACAAGTACATAAGAGATTTTGAGGTAGGTAAGGTTGTACAGCAACGCTATAGGGTAGGTGGAGTTATCATTGCAAAAGAGTCCTTGTTGGTATTTAATGAAGAGCAACTAATCATCAAATACACGTTGGAGGATTGTCATTCACCCACCACACTAAGGTTTAGACCGTTTCTGGCTTTTCGCAACATACATACGCTCAGCAAAGCCAATATGTATGTAAACACAAAAGTCGACTACATTGCCAATGGCATCAAAGCGCGAATGTATAGTGGTTATCCTGCGCTCCATATACAGTTTTCGAAAAAAGTCGACTACGTTCATGCGCCCGATTGGTATTACCAAATCGAATATCCCGAGGAACAGGCAAGAGGGTACGAATACAGCGAAGATTTGTTTGTTCCGGGCTACTTTGAGTTACCCATTGAAAAAGGGGAAAGCATATACATTTCGGTCAGCCTAAAAGAGGTATCTCCCGCGGGTATTGCGAAAAAATACAATAGTGAATACAAACAGCGCAATCCGCGAGATTCGTATAAAAACTGTCTTATCAACGCAGCCCAACAATTTATTGTAAAAAAAGAAAAAAAGACTGAGATCCTGGCTGGATTTCCGTGGTTTGGAACCTGGGGCAGAGATACTTTTATTGCCCTACCGGGCCTTACTTTGGCTATCGACGATGTAAAAACTTTCAAGGCTGTAATAGATACGATGGTCGATAAGATGAAAGATGGACTTTTCCCCAATCTTGGGGATGGTCATCAGGCAGCCTTCAATTCGGTAGATGCCCCCCTTTGGTTTTTCTGGTCGTTGCAAGAATATGTAAAATATGGTTGCTCGGCATTAGAGATATGGGAAAAATATTCACGACCCATGAAGAACGTGCTTGAAACCTACCTCAATGGTGGGCCTTTCAACATAAAAATTCACGAAAATGGTCTGGTGTGGGCAGGCGAACATGGTTATGCACTTACCTGGATGGACGCTGTTGTATATGGTAAGCCAGTTACGCCTCGTATAGGTTACGATGTAGAGATTTGTGCCTTAGCATACAATGCCATACAATTCAGTCTGGAACTAGCGCGTTTAGCCCGCGATACTAAATTTATTAGTCGTTACAAACATTTACCAGCGCTCATCGAACAAAGTTTTGTTGAAACATTCTGGGACGAAGAAAAAGGTTATTTAGCCGACTATGTAGATGGAGATCATAAAGATTGGGCGATGCGACCCAATCAGATTATTGCAGCAGCGCTTGATTTTAGTCCTATCAATGGCGATATCAAACAAAAAGTTGTAGAAGCAGTAAGAAAAGAATTGCTTACCCTCTATGGACTTCGAACGCTAAGCCCCAACCATCCCGATTATAAACCCGTTTACGAAGGCGACCAACCTACACGCGATTATGCCTATCACAACGGAACCGTATGGCCATGGCTTTTACAACCATTTTGTACGGCCTATCTGAAAATCAATAAAAAAGCGGGGTTACCACTTATTAAAGAAATTTTAAAAAATTTTGAGCCTGTTCTAACTGAGTATGGCATAGGAACTGTAGGGGAAATATTTGATGGTGATCCACCTCACCAACTACGGGGAGCTATCTCACAAGCATGGAGTGTAGCAGCTCTCTTATACATTCACAAGCTGGTGGAAGATTTTGAACTCAAATAAATAAAAAATATCGCCATGAAAGTACTCATGTTTGGGTGGGAATTTCCACCCCATATTTCTGGAGGACTGGGAACAGCATGTCATGGGCTTACCAAGGGGCTTTCAAAGTTCCCTGATATAGAAGTCATCTTTGTTGTTCCACGGGCCTTTGGCGATGAAGATACCAGCAATGCCCATATTGTAGGCGCATCGGATGTTTATGTTAGTCAAAAGCGCATTTCTGTAAGGGGCTTTGCACAGGAATTAAGTCTTATTGAGGTCGACTCCTTGCTGGTTCCCTATGCTGAGCCCGAAGAATTTTACCGCCTAACTCGAAAATTTGCTGGACGTTCGTATAGAACGCTTACGGACCAAAACTTCGAGGGTAAAATACCCTTTACGGGCGGCTATGGGCCCAATCTTTTCGAGGAAATACGTAACTACGCATTGGTGGCAGCTGCGATTGCCTGCGATTATGATTTTGACATCATCCATGCTCACGACTGGCTAACCTATCCTGCTGGTATTGCTGCTAAAGAAATATCGGGCAAGCCTCTCGTCGTTCACGTACATGCCACCGACTTCGATCGCAGTGGCGGGAACGTCAATCCTCGCGTATTCGAAATAGAAAAGCATGGCATGGAAATGGCCGACAAAGTAATTACCGTAAGTAACTGGACACGCGACATCGTTATCAACCGATATGGAATACCGCCGGAAAAAGTTATCACCGTTTACAATGCTGTAGAACCGCTGGATGAAGCTGAAAAAATTAACATCCGACGTGGAATACCCGACAAAATTGTCACTTTCCTTGGTAGAATTACCATGCAAAAAGGACCAGAATATTTTGTAGAAGCCGCCAATAAAGTGCTTAAAAAGATGAACAACGTCCGATTTGTAATGGCGGGCAGTGGCGATATGATGAACAAAATAATCCTTCGAGTAGCCAAATTGGGTATAGCCAACCGTTTTCACTTTACTGGCTTTCTGAATGGTGACGATGTATATCGCATGTACTCCATCAGCGATGTTTACGTTATGCCATCCATATCAGAGCCTTTTGGCATATCCCCCCTCGAAGCAATTCAATCCAATGTGCCAGTTATTATTTCTAAACAGTCGGGGGTAGCTGAAGTATTGAATCATGCTATAAAAATCGATTTCTGGGATGTTGACGCCATGGCCGATGCAATTTATGGCATTCTCAACTATCCTGCTCTATCGACAATGTTTAAAAAATATGGAAAGCAGGAAGTTGACAAGCTAAAATGGGAAACCTCGGCCAGTGAGGTTCGAAATATTTACTACAGCTTACTGTACAAAAATTGACAATCAACCTTAAAACTTTAAAGATGAAACGGGCATGTAAAGCAATAACTACATTCAAGCATGACAATAATGCTTGTATGCTTTGCAATGGGGGAGAAGACTTTTCCATGCGCGTTCCATTCAATTATTTGCTAAACATTTAAAATAATATACGGATGAAAACTATATGCTTGTATTTTCAGGTACACCAGCCTTTTCGTTTTCGAAAATACAGATTTTTTGAAATAGGAAACGAGCACTATTATTACGATGACTATGCCAATGAGAGTTTTATGCGAAAAGTAGCCAGCAAAAGCTACCTTCCAACCAATAAAATACTGCTCGATTTAATCAAAGAGTATGGCTCGAGATTTAAAGTTGCCTTTTCCATATCGGGGACAGCCCTCGACCAGTTCGAGCTATACGCACCTGAAGTACTGGAAAGTTTTCAAAAACTAGCAGCAACCAATAGCGTAGAATTTTTAAGCGAAACCTACTCACATACATTGGCATCGCTCATCAACAAGGACGAATTTATACAACAAATAGTGGAGCATGACGAGAAAATTGAAAAACTGTTTGGTAAAAAACCTACAGTATTTCGCAACACCGAGCTAATCTACAATAACGAAATTGGTGATTGGCTGGCCGAACTGGGCTTTAAAGCTGTTCTTACCGAAGGTGCTCGTCACATTCTCGGCTGGAAAAGTCCAAATTATGTTTACGCAAGCGCTACCAATCCTCGACTTAAGCTACTTCTAAAAAATTCCCGGCTATCGGACGATATTGCATTCCGTTTTTCCAATCGGGGATGGGACCAATATCCCCTCACTGCCGATAAGTTTGTAGGTTGGATAAAAGCCATGGATCCCAAGGAAGACACACTTAACCTTTTTATGAATTATGATACTTTTGGCAACATTCAACCCAAAGAATCTGGTATATTCGAATTCCTAAAAGCTTTTCCTAAAGAAGTATTTAAAACCAATCAACTCACCTTTTCAACTCCATCCGAAGTGGTTGAACGTTTTCAACCCGTTGCTCCGCTTTCTGTCCAATACCCCATTTCATGGGCTGATGAGGAACGCGACGTTTCAGCCTGGCTGGGTAATGAACTGCAACAAGAAGCCTTTAACAAATTGTTTGCTCTACGGAATAAAGTGTTACAATGTAATAACCCACAGCTCAAACTCGATTGGAAATACCTTCAATGCAGCGATCACTTTTATTACATGAGCACCAAGTTTTTTATCCATGGAAGCCTTTACTCTTATTTCAATCCCTATAACTCGCCTTACGAAGCTTTCATTTACTATATGAATATACTGAGTGATTTTGAAATCCGTATCCATCAATGCGCAGAAGCTTCCAGTAAGGCAATAACTGAGGAACCACAACAAGCTCCTCAACCCAAGACCAGCCGTGCGAAAAGTAAAAAAACTGAAAATACTACACCACAAGCTGAAGAAAAAAAGAAAGTAAGCTCAAAAAAATCAAGCACACGTGCTTCGGTCGCCATTGAAAAGGAGGAATCTTCCCAAAAGAAGAAGGCTACTACAAAGAAGGCTGCCTCCAAAAGTAAAAAATCGAGCTAAATTAAAACATTGAATATCAAAACATAACTCAATCATTTAAAATAATAGAAGGGATACCCAAATTAAAGTTGTAACTTTGTGAAATAAATTATGAAAGTATTCTTATGAACGAAATAAAAAACAAACCTGACTACCTGTTTGAAGTAAGTTGGGAAGTATGTAACAAAGTAGGCGGGATATACACAGTCATCTCAACAAAAGCAAACACATTAGCCAGTGAATTGGGCAACAATTATATTCTAATTGGCCCCGATGTATACCGCGATGGTGCATTTAATCCGGAGTTCGAAGAAGACAAAAAACTTTTTAAACTCTGGAAAGACAAAGCAGCAGAAGAAGGACTACGAATAAAGGTGGGGCATTGGAAAATAAAAGGGAATCCTATTGCTATTCTGGTAGATTTTACGCCTTTTTTCAGTCAAAAGGACCAAATCCTTTCTCAATTCTGGGAAACTTTCAAGCTCGACTCCATTACGGGTCAATGGGATTATATTGAACCCTGTCTGTTTGGTTATGCAGCTGGAAAAATTATTGAGAGTTTTCTGAAGTTTAATTTGAGCATTCGCGATAAGGTAGTAGCACACTTCCATGAATGGATGACGGGTGGTGGCTTACTATACCTTAAAATGAATACTCCCCAGGTGGCCACCGTATTTACTACTCATGCCACAGTATTAGGCAGAGCCATTGCTGGTAATGGTCAACCCCTTTACAGTCAACTTAAGAACTACAATCCCGATACAAAAGCGGGAGAATTTAACGTTATAGCAAAATACTCGCTCGAAAAAATCTCTGCTCAACAGGCCGATTCTTTTACTACCGTTAGTGAAATTACCAACGAGGAATGTACTGCCTTTTTACAGAAACCTGTTGATGTAGTTACGCCCAATGGTTTTGAAAATGCCTTTGTCCCTGACGAAAGTATTTTCAATGAAGAGAGATCAAAAGCCCGACTAAAACTGAAAGAAGTGGCGCAAGCCATTTACAATGCCCCTGTTGATGACAGCAGTTTATTTATTGCTACTTCGGGACGCTATGAATTCCACAACAAAGGTATTGACGTTTTTATTGATTCGCTGGCACAACTTAACAACAATCCTAATTTCAAACGTTCGGTTTATGCCTTCATTCTGGTACCTGCCGGGCATTATGGTCCCAGAAAAGATCTTACCAATGCGTTGAATAACAATGCAAATCCCTGTGAGACTTGCGTATTGACTCACAACCTTCACTTTCCCGAACACGACAGTATTTTACAAAAACTAAAAGACAAGGATCTACTGCCTTCGAACAAACAAAATAAGGTAAAAATCATCTATGTCCCTTCCTATCTGAATGGCGACGATGGTATATTTAACCTAACATACTATCAATTATTGATCGGTTTCGACCTCACAGTATTTCCTTCGTATTACGAACCCTGGGGTTACACTCCGCTCGAAAGTATTGCTTTTAAAGTACCTACCATTACCACTTCACTGGCTGGATTTGGACTATGGGTAAAGAAGGAGATTGGTAATACTCATCATAGCGTTACAGTTATAAATCGTACGGATAATAATTATCAAGAAGTAGTAGACGAAATTGCTAAAGAAATTTTTGCCTTTTCCAATCTCAGTCAGCAGGAAATTTCAGAAGCCAGGAATTTTGCCTACCAGATTTCTCTTAAGGCGCTTTGGAAAAACCTAATTTTTGAGTACTATCAGGCCTATCACATAGCCATAGAAAAAGCAGCCCAACGATCGGGGGTATTACCGGAAACCGAAAAAATCGATCTTCTAACGCCTGTGGAAAAAATTTGCAATGCTAACCAACCTTTGTGGAAACGTCTTTTAGTACAAAAACATATCCCGGCAAAACTTCACGCGTTGGAAGAATTGTCCAAAAATCTTTGGTGGAGTTGGAATTACGAGGCAATCGAATTGTTTCATAGCATTGACCCAAAAATCTGGGATGCCAGTGAAGGTAACCCTATTGTTTTCCTCGATAATCTTCCCTACGAAAAATTCCTGGAACTAGAAAAAGACAACACCTTCCTGCAAAACTTAGATATTGTATATGGAAAGTTTCAGGATTACATGCGACAACCCATGAAAGAGGGACCGCGGGTCGCCTACTTTTCCATGGAATTTGGTCTACACGATTCGCTAAAGATTTATTCAGGAGGGCTGGGTATTTTAGCCGGAGACTATCTGAAAGAAGCCAGCGACTCTCGATGCAATATCATTGGAGTGGGTCTTTTGTACCGCTATGGTTACTTTAAACAGGTCATCTCGGAGTATGGTGACCAGATTGCTCAATACGAGTCGCAAACCTTTTCGAAAACCTGTGCTCAACCCGTACGAGACGAAAACAACCATTGGGTAACCATCCACATCAACCTACCAGGGCGAACGGTCAATGCCCGTGTATGGAAAGTCGAGGTAGGCCGTGTTCCCCTATATCTACTCGACACCGATTATGAGGACAATTCCCCGCTTGACCGCAGCATAACCCATAATCTGTATGGAGGCGACTGGGACAATCGTATTCGCCAGGAAATTTTACTGGGCATCGGGGGCATAAGAGCACTTGATGCAATGGGAATAGAATGCGACATTTACCACTGCAACGAAGGACATGCTGCATTTATTGGCATAGAACGCCTGCGTAAGTACATTATGAAAGAAAATCTGACCTTCGATGAAGCACTCGAAATAGTAAGGTCGTCGCAGCTGTTTACCACCCATACCCCCGTACCGGCTGGCCATGATTCTTTTTCGGAAGATATGATGCGTACTTACCTGGGGCATTATCCACAACGTCTGAAAATATCATGGCGACAATTTATGGCCCTTGGTAAAGCCAATCCCGATGATCCTGCTGAGAAATTTTCGATGAGTTTTCTGGCTGCCAATCTCTCATTGGAGACCAATGCGGTATCGAAACTTCACAGCCATGTAAGCAAGGATATATTCCATGCCCTTTACAAAGGATATTCGCCCGAAGAACTCCATCTGGGATATGTTACCAATGGGGTACATCTGCCTACCTGGGCAGCAAAACCTTGGCTGCAATTATATCAAGAAACTTTCGGGAAAGAGTTTTTTACTCAACAAACCAATTTTGAGGTGTGGTCGAAAATTCATTCAGTGCCCGATTCTGTCATCTGGAAAATACGTAACAACCTACGACTTTCTCTTATTGAATATATTATTGAACAATTAAAAGATGCCAGTGCCCGACGGGTAGAAAATCCCAAGATGGCTTTTGAAATTGCGGAAAGGCTCAATAAACACACGCTTACCATAGGATTTGCGCGACGTTTTGCCACCTACAAGCGGGCATACCTGCTGTTTTCGGACATGGATCGGCTTGCCAGAATTGTTAATAACCCAACCATGCCGGTACAATTCCTGTTTGCCGGTAAAGCACATCCCAATGATAAGGCGGGACAGGATCTAATAAAAAGAATTGTTGAAATAAGCAAACGACCCGAATTTATTGGAAAAATTGTTTTTCTACCCAACTATGAGATGAAACTAGCAAAATTGCTAGTTCAGGGGGTAGACGTATGGCTCAACACTCCCACCCGACCGCTGGAGGCATCGGGTACCAGTGGTGAAAAAGCCGTAATGAATGGCGTACTACATTTTAGCGTACTCGATGGCTGGTGGGTCGAAGGATATAAAGAAGGAGCTGGTTGGGCCCTGCCGCAAGAGATTACTTATGAAAATCAGGCCTATCAGGATCAACTCGATGCGGAAACCATTTACAGCATCATCGAAAACGAAATTGCGCCACTCTTCTACTACCGCAACGAAGAAGGGCTCCCCACCGCATGGATCAACTATATCAAAAACTCCATCGAAAAAATTACTTCGCACTTTACCATGAGCCGACAGCTGGAAGATTACATCCGGCAATACTATCAACCACTTGCTCAACGTAGTGCCCGCATGAAGAACAACGATTACGCATTGGCCAAAGAGCTGGCACGATGGAAAAAGAAAGTACGTACCAGCTGGGAAAGCATCGATGTGGTAGAAATCAAACATCCCGACGTGAGCAAAGAGGCCTTAGAACTGGGTAGCGCTTACACAGCCGAGGTTACCCTCGACCTGAATGAGCTCTCACCTGAAGACATCGGAATTGAAGTAGTGCTGGCTGAGCCTCAGGAAAATGAACGTCCTCAAAAAATTGTGTTCACTCAGGAATTTCAGCTGGTGAAAGCAGAAAATCAGTTAGCCTATTACAAAACCGAGATTGTACCCAAAAAGGCAGGAGCCTACGAAATGGGAATACGTATCTTCCCAAAACATCCAGAATTGCCACACCGTCAGGATTTTAATTATATCCGTTGGATTTAAGAAAAAGCAACCTCATTGATACGTATTCAAGACTGATATACTAACGCTGAGGCAAATTTGAAAACGATTAATTAAAGGCTGTAGGGAAAACTGATAATTCTCTCTACAGCTTTTTATTTTTAAGACGCTCAAATTTCCATTTGATTTAACATGTTTATAACATACTATCCTCAACATACATCTAAAATGCTTGTTTTATATTAACGCAACACCTATTTTTCTAAATTTTAAAAAAATGAAAACAATTGTTGCTTTTCTCATATTAATTGCATTTTTTACAAACTTTGGTAAATCCCAGACTACTATTCCTGTTTATAATTTTGATCAGCTGGAGCCTCTTTTACACCAACGTAACGACACGGTATATCTGATAAATTTTTGGGCAACCTGGTGTGCCCCCTGTCGCAAGGAGCTGCCCGATATCGAAAAAATAGGTGAAAAATATAGCAGAGAAAAATTTAAAGTCATTCTGGTTAGCCTCGACATGAGTGAAACGATTAACAGTACTTTAATTCCCTTCTTGAAAAAAAACAATATTCGTTCGCAGGTAATTGTACTTGATGACCCTGACAGTAATCGCTGGATTGATAAGGTAGATAGCCTGTGGGGCGGCAGTATCCCCGCTACACTTGTCTACCGAAATGATGAAAAAATCTTTATAGAAAAGCAAGTAGATTTTAATTATCTCGATTCGGTTTTAACCCTTAAATTTTTTAAGCCATGAAGAAGTTGTTTGTTTTCACATTTATGATTTTTAGCTATCTGGGGTCATCGGCCCAGGTTAAAGTTGGAGATGTTGCTCCTACCTTTAATTTAAAGAACGTAGATGGTAAAATGGTAAGTCTCGACGACTATCGTTCGCAAAAAGGTGTCATCGTAATCTTCACCTGTAACCATTGTCCGTATGCAAAGGCTTATGAAGATCGGATTATAGCGCTCGATAAGCAGTACAAGCCAAAAGGTTTTCCCGTGGTTGCTATCAATCCCAATGATGTAAGCATTGTACCCGAAGACTCGTACGAGAATATGCAGGTAAGAGCCAAAGAAAAGGGATTCACATTTCCCTACTTATATGATGCCACACAGGCTGTTGCCAATGCTTACGGTGCTGAACGTACACCACACGTATTTTTGCTAAAAAAATCTGGTGACAAATTTGAAGTAGCCTACATTGGAGCTATTGACGACAATTATAAGGATGCTTCGGCTGTAAAAACCCGGTATGTGGAACAGGCGATTGAGGCTATTCTGGCAGGTAAAAAACCCGAGCCCAGTACCACAAAAGCAATAGGCTGTACAGTTAAGAGAAAATAAGTGTGTATTCGTGAAAAAAAAGAGACGCTCCAAAAAGCGTCTCTTGTTTTTTTTATAGTAAGCTAGCAACAAAGTCGCCCACTTCGGAGGTGGTCATACCCATTTTACCAGCAGCCAAACTCTTTATTCGTCCCGAACCAAGGGCATTGCTGATAGCATTTTCTACCGCTTTTGCAGCCTCGGTTTCGCCAAGGATATCGAGCATCATAGCTGCAGCACCTATGGCAGCCAAAGGATTTATGATATTTTGACCCGTATACTTGGGAGCCGACCCTCCCATTGGTTCAAACATCGATACACCCTGAGGATTGATGTTTCCACCAGCAGCAATACCCAGACCACCCTGAATAATAGCAGCAAGGTCGGTAATTATATCCCCGAAAAGATTTTCAGTCACTACCACATCGTAAAACTCGGGAGACTTAACAAACCACATGTTGGCTGCATCAACATGGTTATAATCCTGTTTAATATCAGGATATTCATTACCTACTTCTTTAAATGTGCGGTTCCAGAGGTCGCCGCAATAGGTTAAAACATTGGTCTTATGCACCAGGGTAAGCTGTTTACGTTTATTTCTACGACGAGTATATTCGTATGCATAACGTATGCAACGTTCAACTACGGGGCGTGAATAAACCATCACCTGGGTTGCCACCTCGTTGGGGGTTCCAACCTGTACAGCACCCCCCACACCTGTATATATACCCCCTGTGTTTTCGCGGATAACCACAAAATCGATATCGTTGGGACCCTTATCTTTCAAAGGAGTTTCTACTCCCGGATAAAGCTTCACGGGACGTAGATTGATATACTGGTCAAGGGCAAAACGCATTTTCAGTAGGATACCCACTTCGAGAATACCCGGTTTTACGTCGGGATGTCCGATAGCTCCCAGATAAATGGCATTAAATTGCTTAAAATCATGGATAGCACTATCGGGTAGCGTTTCTCCGGTTCGCAGATAACGATCGCCCCCAAAATCAAAATTCTGGTATTCAAGCTTAAAACCAAATTTAGCAGCAGCCGCATTCAGTACTTTTATTCCCTCACGTACCACCTCAGGTCCGGTACCATCACCGGGTATAACGGCAATTTTGTAAGTTTTACTCATGTAACATTCCTTTTAATTAGCAACTAAATATTCTAAAATGATGGATGGCAAATTTAACAATTATCTGGTTGTTCAATTAGCGATCACCGTTTTTTTCAATAACATTCAACATACGCAGGGTAGCCTTAATGGCAGCAACATTCTGGTCGGGGTCGAGACCACGCGTTTTAAATTCTCTGATATCGTCTTTCCAGGTGATGGTAGTTTCCACCAGCGCATCGGTACGACCACCGGGTGGTATGGTTACCATATAGTCAATAAGTTCGGGCAGTTTTTTACCAAGCTTCTGGTATATTTTCTGCAAAGCTTTCATAAATGCATCGTACTGACCATCGCCGGCAGCAGTTTCTTCATATTCCTGCTGGTTAACTTCAAGCTTAAGCGTAGCTACCGAACGCAGATTATTGGCAACCGACAGCGCATAATTTTTAATTCTAATCATTTCAGACACCCTTTCACCCTGAAGTACATCGGCAATGATATAGGGCAAATCCTCAGGCGTGACAAATTCTTTTTTATCGCCCAACTCAATGATTCGGTCGGTAACCTTTTTCATTTCCTCGGCGGTAAGCTCGATACCCATCTGTTCGAGATTTTGCTTAATATTGGCTTTACCACTAAGCTTACCCAGGGCATATTTGCGTTGCCGACCAAACCGTTCGGGGAAAAGGTCGTTATAGTATAGCTTGTTTTTACTATCGCCATCAGCGTGGATACCGGCCACCTGGGTATAAACATACTCCCCTACAATAGGTTTATTGGCAGGGATTCGAATTCCAGAGAAAGACTCAACCAGGCGACTAATTTTGTTAAGCGTCACTTCTTCGACCGAGAGTTCGCAGTGAAGATGATCTTTCAGGATAGCTACCACGCTTGCCAATGGAACGTTCCCAGCTCTTTCGCCCAGTCCGTTAACGGTAGTATGCACTCCTTTTACACCCGCCTTGACCGCCATGTAAACATTGCCTGCTGCCAGGTCGTAATCGTTATGCGCATGAAAATCGAAGTGCAACTGCGGATAACGTTCTATCATCTGTCGGCAAAACTTATAGGTTTCATCGGGATTAAGAATACCCAGGGTATCGGGAAGCATAAAACGCCGGATGGGTAAATTCTGCAATGCATCCACCATATGAAAGACATATTCGGGCGAATTACGCATTCCATTGCTCCAATCCTCCAAATACATATTCACCACAATCCCCATCTGCTGAGCCTTTAAAACACAGGCTTTGATGTCGGCAATATGTTCATCGGGCGTTTTGCGAAGTTGTTCCTGACAATGCTTGAGCGATCCCTTGGTAAGTAGGTTGATAACCTGCCCACCGGCATCTTTAATCCATTGTAACGACTGTCCACCGTCGACAAAGCCTAAAACCTCAATTTTATGAAGATGTCCTGCTTTGGCTGCCCATCGGGTTATGGTCGACATGCCTTTATACTCTCCTTCCGATACCCGTGCTGAGGCCACCTCAATGCGATCGACTTTTACCTCTTCGAGCAGGGCCTTGGCGATATTTAGCTTTTCAGCCTCGGTATACGACACGCCTGTCGTCTGTTCCCCATCCCGCAGGGTGGTGTCCATTATTTCTATTCTTGTGGCCATATATGATTTACTTTTTTAAACGGAGAATACAATTCGACTTTTTTCGTAAGCTTCGATTTTATCTTTCAAGCTCAACAGATAATCCACATCGTCGTATCCTTTGAGCAAACACTCTTTCTTATAAGGATTTACCTCAAAGTTCTCGGATTCCCCGGTAGCCAATATGGTTATGGTTTGATTTTCTAAGTCGACTTTTAACTCCGTCCGAGGGTCCTTATCGACCTGAGAAAATATTTTAGCCAAGAATGCCTCAGAAACCTGTACGGGCAATAAGCCACAGTTGAGGGCATTATTCTTAAAAATATCGGCAAAAAAGCTGGATACCACTACGCGAAAGCCATAATCGTAGATAGCCCACACAGCATGCTCCCGGCTCGATCCACAGCCAAAATTTTTACCGGCCACCAGGATTTTTCCGGAATATGTTGGATTGTTAAGCACGAAATCCTTTTTAGGCTGGTTATTGGCATCGAAGCGCCAATCGCGAAACAGATTTTCGCCAAATCCCTCGCGGGAGGTTGCCTTAAGAAAACGGGCAGGAACAATTTGATCTGTGTCGACATTTTCCACATTCAGGGGAACACAGCTGGATATGATGGTTGTAAATTTTTCCATGGTACAAAAAATTTAATTGTTAAGAAACTCACGTACATCGGCAATAGCACCTTTAATAGCGCAGGCGGCAGCAGTAATAGGGCTGGCCAAAATGGTACGAGCACCAGGACCCTGTCGACCCTCGAAATTTCGATTCGAAGTCGATACGCTGTATTTACCAGCAGGCACCTTATCCTCGTTCATAGCCAGACAGGCCGAACATCCCGGCTGACGTAAGGGTATTCCAGCAGCCTCGAAGATGTCTTTCAAACCTTCTTCGATGATTTGCTTTTCGACCTGCTTGGAACCTGGTACCAGCCATACTGTAACATTGTCGGCCTTTTTATGGCCCTTGATAATCTGAGCAAAAGCACGAAAATCCTCAATGCGGCCATTGGTGCAGCTACCAACGAATACATAGTCGATGGGCATACCCAAAAGCTTTTGTCCGGGTTTAAAGTTCATATATTCGAGGGCTTTGGTATTGGGTTCATTTTCGGGTATTGTACCCGTAACCTTCATACCCATCCCTGGATTGGTACCATAGGTTATCATGGGTTCAATATCGGCAGCATCGAAAGTATATTCTTTGTCGAACTCTGCATCAGGGTCGGATGGTAAGGTTTTCCAGTAAGCTACAGCCTTATCCCATTCGGCACCTTTGGGCGCAAACTGACGTCCCTTGATGTATTCGAAGGTAACCTCGTCGGGAGCAATTATACCGCCTCGTGCACCCATTTCGATAGCCATATTACAGATAGTCATACGAGCTTCCATGCTCAAGCTGCGAATTGCTTCGCCAGCAAACTCAACAAAGTAACCTGTTCCACCGCTGGCGGTAAGTTTTGAGATGATGTATAGGATTATATCCTTGGAAGTAACCCCTTTCCCTAATTTACCATTGATGGTAATGCGCATGAGCTTGGGTTTAGCTTGAATCAAGCACTGCGATGCAAGCACCATTTCAATTTCGGAGGTACCAATGCCAAAGGCAATAGAACCAAAAGCACCATGCGTTGCAGTATGGCTATCACCACATACAATGGTCATTCCAGGTTGTGTAAGCCCCAACTCGGGACCAATGATATGAACTACCCCATTAAAAGGATGCCCCAGGCCAAACATGGTGATGTTATGATTTTTACAATTTTCGGCCAGTTGCTGCACCTGTTTGCGAGAAAGTTCTTCTTTTATCGGAAGTTCCTGATATAAAGTAGGTACATTATGATCGCAGGTAGCTGTAGTTTGTTCAGGACGAAAGACTTTTAATCCTCTCCGTTCAATACCCTTAAAAGCTACAGGCGAGGTTACCTCGTGAATAAAATGCCTGTCGATGTAAAGCACAGCCGGGCCATTGTCAATCTGATGGACTACATGCCGCTCCCACACTTTGTCAAATAAAGTTTTTCCTTTTGTACTCATATATTTATCAATTTTCATTTACCTTAAACTTGCTATAAAATATTCATTAAGCCTTTGGATTTACCATCAAGCAGTTGGACAATGCATCAATGAATGCTTCCACCGAAGCAGTAACCACATCGGTATTGGCTCCAAAGCCATAGTAATTAGCTCCTTTGTATTCAATCTGTACGTGAACCTTCCCCACGTCGTCCATTCCACGGGTAACAGCCTGAACAAGATATTCCTCGAGTTTGACTTTTGTTTTCACAATATTGCGTACTGCAGTAAAAGCCGCATCGATTGGTCCAACTCCTGTAGCTGAGGCCATGTGTTCTTGACCATTGTAGATGAGCTTAACGGTAGCCATGGGTATTGCCGATTTTCCGCATACCACATTCAGATACTCAAGCTTAAGAATTTTATCTTTGGTACGTTCTTCGCCTACTAATACCAACAGATCGTCGTCGTTGATATCTTTTTTGCGGTCGGCCAGTGCAAGGAACTGTTCATACACCTCATTTAAACGATCGCCTTCGAGCTTGTATCCCAAACGTTCGAGTCGATGTTTAAGAGCTGCCCGTCCGCTTCGAGCCGTAAGCTTGATAGCCGATTCACTCAATCCAATTTCACGGGGATCGATAATCTCATAGTTTTCACGATGCTTGAGTACACCATCCTGATGGATCCCCGAAGAATGAGCAAAAGCATTACGCCCTACAATGGCCTTATTGGGCTGAACAGGCATACGCATCAACGTAGAAACCAGTCGACTGGTTTGCATGATCTTTTTGGTATTTACTCCGGTAGTGTACTTAATATCCTTTCGACACTTGAGTATCATTACCACTTCCTCGAGCGAGGTGTTTCCTGCACGCTCGCCAATGCCATTAATGGTAACCTCTGCCTGACGTGCTCCATTCATAATACCTGCAATGGTATTCGCCGTAGCCATACCCAGGTCGTTATGGCAATGGGTTGAAATGATCACCTTATCAATATTCTTTACGTTTTCCTTCAAAAAGCGTATTTTACGGCCATACTCCTCGGGAATACAGTAACCGGTAGTGTCGGGAATATTCACCACAGTAGCACCAGCTGCAATCACGGCCTCGATAACACGAGCAAGATATTCGTTTTCCGTACGCCCAGCATCCTCGGCATAAAATTCAACATCTTCCACAAACTTTTTAGCATATTTAACCGCCTCAACTGCCCGCTCAATAATTTCTTCCTGATTGCTGCGAAGTTTGTAATTGATATGATAGTACGAAGTACCAATGCCTGTATGGATACGAGGCCTTTTGGCATACTGAAGTGCCTCTGCTGCTACCTCAATGTCCTTTTTTACCGCACGCGTAAGCGCACATATAACAGGCTCCTTAATTACTTTAGATATTTCAACAACCGAATTAAAATCACCCGGGCTCGAAATAGGAAAACCTGCTTCAATAATATCTACTCCAAGGGCCTCCAGTGCCTTAGCTACCTCAATCTTTTCAATGGTATTCAATTGACATCCCGGCACCTGTTCTCCATCGCGAAGCGTGGTATCAAAAATGTAAACTTTATTGTCTGCCATAGCTTATAATTTTTTCTTGTTAATTTTTTTTATAAAAAAAAAGTGTAGGCACATTTCCTACACTCCCCATAAAGAGTGAGGAAAGATAGCTTAACTAATATTTAGCAATAGATACAACCACATGCTCTTCTTATTTTTTATCAGTCATTCATTATCCCCTCATTGGTGCACTGTAGCATAAGACTTTTGAGGAAAATATTTTTTGTTAAAAATTTTTGACTTATTTTTATATTTACGCAACAAAGATAGTCAAAAAAAATTAACCTGCAAAAATTTTTTATTTTTTTTAATTGTAAAGAAAATTTTACATCATAAATATGAGAAATAGGGTTCGCGCTGAAAGAGAATTCCAGAAAATAACGCAAGAACAGCTATCGCAGATGGTTGGGGTAAGTCGTCAAACCATTAATGCAATAGAACATGGGAAAAACATTCCATCACTATTGCTGGCCATGAAAATTTCTAAGGCTCTGGGGAAAAAAGTAGATGATTTGTTTATCCTGGAGGAGTTTGATTAACATGGGGAAATAGCACATCGTCGATATCAATTATTAATAACGAATAATTATGATCATTGCGGTAAATACCCGGCTATTGCTGTGGAACAAGATGAGTGGTATAGGATGGTACACCTATCACACGCTCAAGCATTTGACACACATGTATCCCGAACATCGATTTATTTTTCTGTTCGACCGTCCTTTCGATGATCAGTTTATTTTTGGATCAAACGTGAAACCTGTAGTGGTGTATCCGCCAGCACGACATCCTTTTTTATACTACATCTGGTTTAATTATTCCATAGTGCCCTATATTAAGCGTTACAAAGCCGATGTCTTTTTTTCGCCCGATGGGTTTCTTTCATTAAATTTAAAGAATATCCCCAGCATACCGGTAATTCATGACATCAATTTTGAACATTTCCCGAAAGATTTTCCTTTCTGGAGCCGACAGTATTATTGTCACTATTTTCGTCGGTATGCCCATCTTGCCCGTCGTATCATTACGGTGTCGGAATTTTCGAAACAGGATATCGCTACCACCTATGGTGTCCCGCTCGAAAAAATAGATGTGGTATATAATGGCGCAAATGAAGAATTTAAGCCATTATCGGAGGAAACAAAAATTGAAGTGCGCAACAGATATACAGCAGGAAAGGAGTATTTTCTGTATGTAGGCGATTTAATACCCCGGAAAAATGTGGCTCGTATGATTCTGGCATACGAGGCTTACCGTAAAAGTGCAGGTACCGATGCCAAGCTGCTAATAGTGGGGAAGAGCATGCTGGTTACCAGCGATATTATGGAGGTATACAATCGGTCATCGTACCGGGACGATATCATCTTTGCGGGACGATTGCCGCAACACGAGTTGGTAAAGGTGATGGGTTCGGCAAAAGCATTGCTTTATGTTTCGTTGTTCGAGGGTTTTGGATTACCCATTGTCGAGGCAATGAAGGCACATGTCCCCGTGATAACTTCCAATGTATCCTCAATGCCTGAGATAGCAAGCGATGCCGCCTTGCTGGTTGACCCGCTTTCGGTCGATTCGATTAAAAATGCCCTGGAACGCATAGAAAAAGACGACCAACTGCGCCAGATGTTGATACAAAAAGGTGAAATGCGCAGTGCCCAATTTACCTGGATGAACACTTCAAAAGGGGTGTGGGCAAGTATAGAAAAGGCTTTGAGTACACCACCCAAAGCCTAAAATCCGTTGCTGTTTATTTAGCTTCTACTCAAATTCCTTTTTGAGCTGTTCGACCCATTTTTTGATACGGGGCGTGTTCAGCTCACTTTGATTCTCAAAGTCTATGGCCAGGCCGCAAAACTTACCATTGCGGTATGCCCGCGACGATTCAAAACGGTAGCCCTCGGCACTGGTATAGCCTACTACCCTTGCTCCCCGGGATTGAACAAGATCGGCCATTATACCAATACCATCTACAAAATTCTCGGGATAACTGACCTGATCCCCATTCCCAAAGATGGCAATATTCTTACCTGTCAAATCCAAGGTTTCGAGTTCTGGAACAAATTCATCCCAATAATTGGGCAGTTCCCCATCGAACCAGGTAGGTACACCAAGGATAAGATTGGTGTATTTCATGAAGGTGGGGCCATCTATTTCTTCGGCGTTTATCTCATCAATTTTCACAGCATTGCCAAAATGTTTGATAATTTCTTTGGCAGCATTCTTCGTCTGTCGCGTATTAAAACTATAAATAACAGCTATATCTTTCATGTGTAATGATATTTGGAAACATAGTTAGTCCTTCAAATTTTTTAGTACTCGAGCAATTCGATGGCTGCCTTGTAGATTTTCTCGGTATTAGGCAGAATTGCATTTTCGAGTATGCGGTTAAATCCAATAGGTGTAAAGGTGGCACCCACCCGCATAATGGGGGCATCGAGATACTCGAAAGCCTTACTGGTAATTATGGCTGCGACTTCGCCACCAACCCCACCAAACACTTTGTCCTCGTGAACAATGAGTACCTTTCCTGTTTTCTTTACAGTATTCAGGATAGCTTCCTCATCCATAGGAGAAAGCGAACGCAAATCGACCACTTCCACACTTGCCCCATGTTCCTTGGCCATTTTTTCGGCAGCCTCGAGACACATGTGGGTAGTATTTCCGTAGGTGATTATGCTCATGTCAGTTCCTTCGCGACGGATACGAGCCTTACCAAAAGGCACCTCAAAATCATCAGGGATAGGGGTAGCAGCCTTGGGAGCATTGTATAACGCCTTAGGTTCGAGAAACATAGTAAGCCCTCGTGAACGGATTGCCGTACGCAACAATCCGGCAGCATCATCGGCAAAGGAAGGATAGACAACTCGAATACCCGGCAAAGTAATCAAAGCTCCTTCGATGGTCTGCGAATGATACAACCCACCGCCGATGTACCCACCCGAAGCCAGACGAACCACAATATTGGGCGAGAACTTGCCATTTGAGCGCCAGTAGTCGTGCGAGGTATCGACCAACTGCTCCATGGCAGGCCAAAAATAGTCGGCAAATTCGGCACCTTCAACTACTACTCTTATTTTATCGTTGAAACGCGAAAAACCGTTAGCTGTGCCCAGGATAAAATCTTCAGCAATGGGTGCATTAAATACACGCTCGGGACCGAACTCCTGTTGCATCCCCTTGGTGACGTTAAATATCCCCCCCTTATCCTTGTTGGCAACATCCTGTCCCCAGAGGAAAGTATCGGGGTTGTGCCGAAACTCAGCTTTTAAGGTTTCGTTGATACCCTCGATAAGCTTTTTAGGTGGTCCCTGAAAATTGTGCGTACCATCGGGATATTTTATGCTGACGTAAGGTTCGGGAATAACAAAGTTAAAAATTGATTCGGGGGTTGGATCGGGCGCTGCCATAGCCTTGTTGTGCGCCTGCTTTACTTCCTCCTTCACCTGTTCCTCGATAGCTACCAATTCTTCCTCAGTAAAACGTTTATAACGCAACAACAAGCGGCGGAATTTGGCCAGCGGATCATATTCGCGCACATAGTTCAGTTCATAATCGTCGCGATACAACTCGTGACGGTCGGAGTTGGAGTGTGAATGGATTCGTACACAATTGGCATCTACAATAACAGGATGCCCTTCTTCCAAGACAATTTTCTTGGCGGCTATCATTGTGTTCATTGAGTCGAACACATCCTTGCCATTACAATGCAAGATGGTAAGGTTTTTAAAGCCTCTAAAATTATTCGATACTCTTCGATTAGCAGTTTGGTCCTTTTTAGGTACCGAAATTCCGTACCCGTTGTCCTGAATGACAAAAATAACGGGCAACTTTTCATTGGTAGCTCCATTAATAGCTTCGTACACATAACCTTCCGACACCGACGATTCGCCCTGGGAGCAAATAACTACGCCCCGATGGCCGTATTTTTTCATTGCTCTGCCTGTTCCTGCAGCATGCTGGGCATGATTCCCGGTTGCTGAGGATACATTGTGTATATTCCACTCAGGCTTGGCAAAGTGATTGCTCATATGTCGGCCGCCCCCTGCCACATCATTTGCTTTTGATATACCATTGCAAATGATTTCTTCGGCGGTGAGTCCAGCCGATATACAGGTAAGCATATCGCGATAATAAGGATAAAGATGGTCGGTATTGCGGTCGAAAACCTGTCCGATAGCCAGCTGTATACCATCGTGTCCAGCATAAGGTGCGTGATAGCTCCACCCTATGGCTTGCTTGAGATACTTTGGTGCACGGTCGTCGAGCGCACGTCCCAATACCATTAAATAAAACCACTTCTGTAGAGTAGCCTTATCGGTAGTCAGAATGCTATGCACACGCTCTACATTTGGGGACTGAGTATGATTTACTGTGGACTTTTCAGCGCTGTCAAGAACCTCTTCCACCAGTTGATTAATTTCATTCGATTTTAGCTTGTTCATAATTGTCAATTTTGAATTAAATACCACGATTTACATCCCACTGTTCAAGGTAATCGGCAATACGCCGTAGAAAAGCACCGCCCAGAGCGCCATCGATAATGCGATGGTCGTAAGTAAGGGCAAGATACATCTTGTGACGTATGGCAATGACATCACCCGCTGGAGTTTCCAGCACTGCGGGCTTTTTCTGAATCATCCCCGTTGCCAGTATGGCTACCTGGGGCTGATTGATAATGGGAGTGCCATAAAGATTCTTAAATGTACCAAAATTGGTAATTGTAAAAGTTCCTCCCTGAATATCGTCTGGAGATAATTTGTTTTTTCGGGCATTGTCGGCCAGCGTATTTAAATCGGCGGCCAGACCTAAAATGCTCTTTTTGTCGGCATCCTTAATTACAGGTACTATTAGATTACCAGAAGGCAATGCAACTGCTATTCCAATATTGATTCGCTTTTTAAGAATTATCTTATAACCATCGACCGAGGCGTTGACCATGGGGAAATCCTTCAATGCCTTGGCAGTAGCTTCAATAAAGGCAGGCATAAAGGTTAATTTAGTTCCCTCGCGCTTCTCAAAGGTTTCTTTTACCTTATCACGCCAAAGAACCAGATTGGTAACATCGGCCTCGAGCACATTAGTAACATGCGGCGATACCTGCTTCGACATAACCATGTGATCGGCTATGAGTCGCCGCATCCGATCCATTTCTACTATCTCATCTTCTGCCGATACCGATACTGATACTGGCTGAGCTGCCTTTGGGGTAGGTTGAGCTTCAACAGTAGCAGCTGGCGTAGAAACAGGCTGACTTGCTGGTTTACTTGTTCGATTTTGAAGATATTGAAGGACGTCCTGTTTGCGCACCCTGCCATTTTTACCAGTACCTTCAATCGCTTCCAGCTCGCTTAGACTGATATTTTCTTTCTGAGCTATGCTCCTTACCAACGGTGAATAGAAGCGTGTACCTTTTTCCAAATCTCGTTTCTCTACAGTATCGGCCGCCGAGCTTACTACCTTCTCTTCGATAACCGACGATGTCGCCGACTGAGTTTGACTTGCGGCATCCGATGTAGCAGCTACAACCCCTTTGCCCTCCAGATCGATGATAGCAATGGGTAACCCTACTGCCACTTTACTATCAACAGGATACAAAATCTTTGCAACCTGTCCAGCAACAGGACTGGGAATTTCCGAATCAACCTTATCGGTAGCTATTTCCAGCAAAGGCTGATCCTCTTCCACCCAATCACCTTCTTTGACAAACCACCGGGTGATAGTGGCCTCTTCAACACTTTCTCCCAATTTGGGCATTTTTATTTCAAAAGTCGACATATATACATTCTTTTTGTTTGGCTTAACTTATAACCGACGGCTAAAAAAATTGTTCACATCCGAGTTAAAGTTACTAATTTTTTTTGATGGATGCCAGCATTGATTTATTCCACTGAAGCCAGCAAAACCCAGTATTAGAGACTTTTACAATTTGTTATTTTTTCCATCCAAAATAATATCCTATAAACAAAATAGCAGTAATCATGCAATCCTAGTCTATTTTTTTGAATGCCTGTAAAAAATTACAAACATATTAACTTTCAGATATTTAGAAATGATAAAGAAATTACCAAGAATAGCAACCTACCCAACATCAAAAAAATTATTACTTTAGCCACTTATTTATCCGAAAATGTATTGTCATTTCGTTAAGTTTTACAAGAAAAACTGCAATCTATGAAAAACAA
This sequence comes from Bacteroidota bacterium, assembly GCA_029550865.1. Lineage (GTDB taxonomy): Bacteria > Bacteroidota > Bacteroidia > Bacteroidales > DTGW01 > JAKPGM01. Next base: position 39,026 of record JAKPGM010000069.1, read on the forward strand.
AGGCTTTGTAACTTTATTTGTTATAATATTCATTCATCTTTTAGTGTTGCCAACACAGGCACAAACGATTGATTTTTCTGCACCTATTCCCTTTGATACCACTATCAAAAAAGGAACATTACCGAATGGGATTACCTATTACATCAAATATAATAAGCGACCTGAAAAGAGAGCCGATTTGCGATTGGTTGTCAATGCAGGGTCTACGCTTGAAGACCCCGATCAGGTAGGATTAGCCCACTTCACCGAGCATATGGCCTTTAATGGAACAAAACGTTTTCCTAAAAACCAGCTTATTAGCTACTTACAGTCTATGGGAATTCGTTTTGGACCGGAAATTAATGCCTACACTGGTTTTGACGAAACTGTGTATATGCTTGAAGTACCTACCGATAATCAGGAATTAATGGAAAAATCCATCCAGATTCTTGAAGATTGGGCACATCAGGTAACTTTCGATAGTATTGAAATTGATAAAGAAAGGGGAGTTATTATCGAAGAATGGCGATTGGGCCGAGGGGCAGATCAACGACTGGAGGATAAATACTTACCCCTATTGTTTTATAATTCCCGCTATGCGCAGCGACTACCCATCGGAACAAAGGAGAATCTCGAGTCCTTCAAGCACGCAAGCCTGAAACGCTTTTATGCTGATTGGTACCGCCCCGACCTTATGGCCGTTATTGCGGTGGGCGACTTTGATACGCAATGGGTTGAAAAAACTATTGTAAAATATTTTGCAACCATTCCTCGACCCCAAAAACCCAGAGAACGTGTCGTTTACAACATCCCCTCCCATAAATCCACCCTGTACGGGGTGTTTACCGATAAAGAAGCTACCAATACTACAGTAGCTATCTTCTACAAGCATCCCTTTGAAAAAGAAAAAACTATCGGCGAATACCGTAACAGCTTGTTGCGAATGATATATTTTCAGATATTGAATGAACGTTTGGCTGAAAAATTGCGTCAACCCAATCCTCCTTTTATTCAGGCTTATTCGTACTTTGGAAACATTGGGGCACGCACCACATACGCTTATGTTTCGGTAGCACTGGCCAAGGAAAACGAAACAGAACAAACCCTTATCGCCTTACTGGCCGAAAATGAACGCGTTAAGAAATTTGGATTCTCAGCCGGGGAACTTGAGCGAGCAAAACTGAATATTTTAAAAATGTATGAAAAATATTATAACGAGCGCGAAAAAACCGAATCGGATAATTTTGCCAGCGAACTAACCCGTCATTTCTTGCAAGGAGAACCCGTTCCGGGTATTGCCATGGAATATCAGATAGTAAAAGAAAGTCTTCCAGGAATTCGACTTGAAGAGATAAATGCATTGCCGTCCCAATTGCTTATTGATAGCAATCGAGTAGTCATCATCACTGCGCCCGAAAAAGAAGGAGTCAAGCTTCCGGATACGTTACAGTTAAAAAACCTGGTGGAAAACTTCCGTACCGATACCATAACCCCCTACGCCGATACGCAGGTAAATCAAGCACTTTTGCCCAAACTGCCACAAAAAGGTAAAACTGTATCGATCAAAAATTACAAGCAAGTTGGGGTGACCGAAATAGAACTCGCTAATGGGGCACGAGTACTGCTAAAACCAACAGCATTTAAAAACGATGAAATACTTCTGCAGGCAATTAGCATGGGAGGGCATTTTCTATATCCCGACACCGATGCAATGTCGGCCAGGTACTGTACAAATATCATTCAGGAATCGGGTATTGGACAATTCTCGGCCATTGCCTTACAGAAAGCACTTGCTGGTAAAAATGTGAGCATCAGTCCATATATTACGGAATACATGGAGGGAATACGTGCCAACACCACTTTAAACGACATGCCTACCATGTTTGAACTGCTGTATCTGTATTTTACCCAACCCCGTCTCGATACCATGGCCGTAACATCGTGGAAGACGCGCCTGAAAGCATATTTTGCAAATGCTCTGGTCGATCCTACCACCTACTACCTCGATCAGCTGAATCGTATCGTAACCCAAAATCATCCGCGTGCGAATCGTATTCCGCAACCAGACATGATTGATAGGATTAATCCTGCAAGAGCCCTCGAAATCTATCGCCAACGCTTTGCCAATGCCGCCGATTTTACCTTCATCATTGTTGGTAACTTCTCGGTCGATAGCATCGTTCCCCTGATAGAGCAATATATTGGCTCATTGCCAGCTTCAAAGGATAAAGAAAAATGGAAAGACCTTGGGATACGTCCTCCTGTACAGGCAAAAGAAAATGTGTACAAAGGTTCTGACCCCAAAAGCATTACCACCCTCATTTTTACCAATCCTATGAATTATTCTTACAACAATGCATACTACTTAAAAGCCCTTGAAGAATATCTCGACATTCGACTGATTGAGGTTTTGCGCGAAGATAAAAGTGGCGTTTATGGTGTTGGCGCACGAGCATCGTTGGAACGTATCCCCTATTCCTACGCTCAGGTAAGTTTTCGGATACCCTGTGATCCCAATAACGTCGACTCCCTGGTAAATGCTACCCTGAACATTATTGCTGACATCAAAAACAAAGGTATTTCGGACGATTACATAAAGAAAATTAAGGAAACCCATCTCCGCGAGCTCGAGGTTAATCTGGAGAAAAACAATTTCTGGCTTAGCTATCTTCAAAACACAGTGATATACAACGACGATATCAACCGAATTGAAACCCGAAAGAAACAAATTGAAGCACTGAACTCGAAAGCTATACAAGAGATAGCTAATAAAGTCTTTACCGACAAATATATCTGGGTAAGTCTTTACCCTGAAAAATAGTTTTGCTTTCGTTACACAAGGGTAACCGAACACTAAAGGTTGACGAATACAAATATGGTGGTCAGGAAAAACGAAGAAAAGCACCATCCCGAAAGACGGATAGCCGTAATTGATCTGGGTACCAACACTTTTAATTTGCTCATTGCCGAATTAACCCACGAGCATACACTACGTTTTTTGCATCGTGAACGACGTCCAGTTTTTTTGGGACGCAATGGTATTGAGAAAAACCTGATTGCACAGGACGCCATGGAACGCGCCTGGAAGGTACTGCGGGAATACAAGGAGTTGGCGCAACAACACGGAGCCAGTAAAATATTGGCATACGGAACATCCGCCATACGAACCGCCCACAATGCCGACCAATTTAATGCAAAAGCACAAGCATTAATAGACGCTCCGATAAACGTCATTGAGGGATCGGAAGAGGCACAGCTGATATACCTGGGGGTACGCCAGAGTATCGAACCTACCCATGAAACATTTCTTATCGTTGATATCGGGGGTGGTAGCAACGAGCTAATCCTTGCTAACAGTGAAACCATATTCTGGAAAAAAAGCTACCCCATTGGTATGGCTCGAGTAAAAGCTCAGTTTACCCTTTCCGATCCCATAACTACAGCTGAAATTAATCAGCTGAACAATTACTTTGCTACCGCACTGGCCGACTTTCTGCATACGGTGCATTCACAATATTCCATACAGAAAATCGTTGGCGCTGAGGGTGCATTTGAATCGTTTTTACATATAGCAGAACACATCCCCTGCTCTTCCCAGTCAAAAACATCGAAGAGTATACTTCACAGCCACGAGCTATCATTGGATTGTTTCAATCAGGTAAAGGAAAAATTGATTGTTTCAACCCTTAATGAACGCTTGAACATGAAAGGGCTCGAACCTTTTCGGGCCGAAATGATTGTACCAGCCGTCGTTTTTGTAGATTTCCTGCTCGAGAAGCTGCAATACCCTCAAATGTTCATTTCCGAATATTCGCTCAAAGAAGGGGTAGCCTGGAACTACTTTTTTCCAGGCAACGAACCTGGTTAAACCATTGAACAAAGGCAATATCAAATTGTTCCTGAATAAATCGAAATTGAAAGATGACAAAGGTACGGAAGTCATCCTCAATAAAAAAATTGCAAGCAAAACCATGTAGAAACTTAATTGGAATAGAATGAAACCTGTATTAGTTATTGGAACAGCTATTGTACATCTGGCACTATTGTTTTATTCGATTGGGATAATCCTTGAACAACGTAAGCGGCGAGTAACCCAGAAAATACTGATTTTTGTAACGCTGGGCGTCATATTCGACATCGTAGCTACCGCCTGCATGATCATAGGCTCGAGTCGTGGTTTTTTGACCATGCATGGTGCAGTAGGCTATTCGGGATTGACGCTGATGCTCATCGACTGCGTATGGCTCTGGCGCTTTTTCTGGCATAGTGGCTCAACCGCCGAGGTGCCCCGTAACTTACATCTTTTTTCACGAATTTCGTACATCTGGTGGATTGCAGCCTACCTCACTGGAGCGCTTATGGTAGCATTCCGATAAAATAAAAACGCCCTATTAAAGGGCGTTTTTGCTTATTTCGTAAGCTAAAAGTCGTTTCACCATTAATAACGGCTATCCTGATGTTTACCATAACGGTTTCCACCCGAACGATATTCGCGGTTTCCACCACCTGCAGGACGCGGATTAGCCTTCTTAACTACAATCGTTTTACCTTCAACCTCTGCTCCATTGAGTTCTTCAATAGCACGCAGAGCTTCATCATCATTGGCCATTTCAACAAATCCATAGCCTTTGGAACGACCACTCATTTGATCGACAATAACTTTAGCGGAAGTCACGGTTCCGTACTCTTCAAAAATTTCCCGAAGGGAATCGCTCTGAATCTTAAAATTCAGCTGTGCAACAAAAATGTTCATAAGTAATTAAAAAATAAATAGTTAAATAATAAATTGTTTTAGAATGGCTTTAAAAGGAAGGCGTCAATTCAACTGGAAGGAAAAATCTTCGACTTTCTTTAAATCCATTTCTGAAACAAAAGTACGCTCTTTTTTTGAAACTCATGCTATTTTTTATTTTTTTTATGAAAAATTTTTCAATACCAGAGAAAATAACAACTACACACATCTGGGTGTAGCGGCGATAGCTGATGTATAGCTAAGCTGGCAATGGGGTGAACAATGGATAGAAAAAGGGAGACTATTCTTCACTTTCAATTTCCAAAAGAAACCATCTATTTGCTTTGTTACTATTCAAATACTATTACATTGTTTTTATTGTCAATTGAAATCTTACCAAATCTTTCTAAAGCACTTTGACCAAGTAAAAGGGGCGCTTCATTATTATCTATTACAATCGCTTCAATATTCTGCAATACTCTATTTCCAATTTTTACCGTTCTTAAGTTTATTCTTGTCCCGGCCGAAACTTTCCCTGTCGCATCTTGGAAATATTGAACATCTAAAATATCTTCTTTTTGTAATGTTCCTTGTTTGTACAATACAGTTGCCTCTGCAGACGAAATACAGATGCTACTGGCTCCAGTGTCAAAAATGAATTTCAATTTCAAACCATTTATTTCAACCCAGACATATTTTACACCATTTTTTTTCTCCATTTTAACAATAGTCTTACCTTTAACATCATAAGTCTTTTTATTGCTATGAGAATAATTATTTAAATTAACTAAATTTTGTTTATTCCTATGTCCTGATTTGTGACCACACGAAATAAATAGCAGAGAAATCATTAAAAAAATTTCATATTTATAATTCTTATGGTGCATATTATTTTGATTTGCTTTCCTCAATAATACCTGGTTTTGGAACAATATGTATTAAAAACCGTTGATTAAGTTGTTCGACATTTTCACGCATCGTTCCTCCGATTCCACTACCAGCAATTAATACTTCACAATTAGCACCAAAATCAATATTATTATCACTCCAAAGTTTACTAAGAGCCAAAGCTCTTTCATAGCTTAATTCATAATTTCGAGCATAATTGTCTTTAGATGCTTGTCCTTCAATAATAAGTAAATATTGAATTTTAGGATATTCTTTGTTAATGTTTATCAAAGTTTGTTGGATTGACCGTCCTGCATTAATTAGTTTTCTTTTTGTATTATAATCAATTACGTTTATATCCGATACACCTGTTGGGAAATTAACTTTAATTTTCATAATATGCTTTTTATAAACTTTGTTATAGTCAAAATATGTTGAATCAATCTTATTTATTGCTTCTTCAATTTCATTAATTTTATCTATTTGTGCTTGGGTTGCTTTAATTTTTTGGTGTAGCATAACAATTGTTAAAATAAAAAGTACTAGCATTACAAAAAACAAGCTTGTCATTAGATCAGAATAGCTTGTCCAAAAAAACGATTCCTTTTTTTGCTTTGACATCAGAAGAATAAACTTTTAAATTTTGTAATTAATTCTATTAATAAAGGAATAACATAAAATAAGCATGAAATTAGGACTATGCTAATTCCTGAAATTATTAATATATTTATCCATTTAGGGAATCTGATTATTGTTTTAGCTGAATTTCCTGATTTTACACTTGCTAAATAATGGATCTCTTTGATTAACTCATCAATTTTCAAATTTTGGCGGTTTAAAGCATCTTTAAATTCTTTAATGCCTTCTTTAATATGTGACAGGCTTTTAATCTCATCAACAATTATTGACATTTCATTAAGTTTATCTTGATACATTTTTGATGTTTTATCTAAGTTTTCTATTAATTTTTCTTGCAGAGTTTTTACATTTCTATCAAATTTCAAAATTTGCTCACTGAAAGATTCCTGTAACTTTAAAAGATATTTATTGGTGCTTTCCTCAAAGTTTTCAATTGCCCTTTTTATTTCAATATTTACACTATCGATGTTTTCGGCAAGCCATTTTTCATTTTTCTTATAAAAATTGCCGGCATCTTCTATTACTTGTGTCCTTTTTTCGTAATCATCTAATTTTTTATTTAATAATTGTATATTTGAGAGATACTCATTTACAGAAAGCAAATAATCCGAAAACACTCCTATTTCTTTCGTACAATTCTTAAGTTTATTATAAACTTGAATGTTTGCAGTTGCAATTTCATTTATATTTAATTGATTAATATACTGCATCAACTCCTTTTGTTTTTGATATGAATGCGTTACTTCTTCAAGAACTATTTTCAAATTATTTGTATTTTGAGAAAAAGTGTTGTTAAATTCAACAAGGTTTTGTGACATTTTTACCAAAGCTATGGAAACATCGGTCGATAAATTTGGCAAAAGCTCAGCTTGTATCCAGCTTAGAAAAGAATTTTTATTTTTTTCAAGCTCTTTTTTCGCATTTTTTGCATGATGAGATCCCAAGGTCGTCAGAATTATACCACATATACTTGATATCATAGCAAGTGCTACTCCACCCAGTAAAGTCACAATTCCTTCTAAGCCATTATCATTTCCCGTCTTCAGCAGATCATTTAAACCACCGCTAATTAATAAAAAGCCAATCCCGACTAGTATTCCTAGCATTGTACCAACTAATCCTAAATAAAGAGGAAATGGAACCAGTGTTTGAATTTCCTCCTCTTTGATGTCGCAATTTCTATCAACTATATCTTTCATCAAATGATAGTCGCTAATAGCACCATTATTGTTCCTTAAATATCTGTTTAATGAATCAATAATGATTGTAAATATTTCATTGCTATGCGTAGTAAATATCTCAAGATATGTTAAATTATCCGAGTTATCAGTAGTTCTTAATTGTAAATCGTCTATATTATTAGGAAATATACTCCTTAGTATTGCTATATTTTTACTGTTCCCCCCAAAAATATATAATTGGTAACCGACAATTATTATTATTATTACAATAATTATAAAGTAATGCATATTATTCTAATTTAATTTCAATTTTCTCAACAACTTCCCAATGATCCCCGATACGTTTTATTTTACCAGGTTTAATTGTAATTACTCTATGTGCATTTTGATATCCGCCTGAGATGATAGTGCAAACATCATCGGTGAAAATTCTATTTGCAATTGCTTCAGCCTCATCACCATTAAACTCAAATTGGGCCAAATCACCACGTTCTTCAAAAAGTCGAAAGAAACTGTTTTCTGAACTATTGTCAGCTATACTAAATATTTTTCCATTTTGACCTTTTAAATATTTATATGTCTTTTTTGAATTCTCAAATTTTTCCTCCTTTGTATCTTTATAATCTCTTTGACTTTCAGTCTCATTTAATCGTATACATTCCAGCACTCTATCAACAATTAAATTAATATTTTTTTCAGTTAAATAGTTTTCATTAGAATTGTTTTTTATTAGATTTTGATTACAAGTTTGTTGACAATTATTTTTTACACAAAACTTATCTTCAACTCGTTTACTTCCTAACACATAGTTTAATATGTCTTCCCTTGTGGGTAGCTTTATTAACAAAACATAAATTAAAACTATTACTAATAAAAACAATATACCCAATTCAACATAAAGTAAAAGTTTTAATCTATTCAATGATTGCTGAAATTCAATAATTTTTGTATCATTTGAAAGTATCTTAAATTTTTCTTGCAATTGGCTAAGTTTAAGTTGAAGTTCTTCAACCTGAGATGCAGTTTGAAGTATTTGCGCCTTAACTACATCGCTTTCTGAAGTTTTTTTTTGGTTTATACCTTTTTTAGTTTCATACTTTGACAATAAATCATCTTGAATTTCTCTTGCTGTCTGACTAAGATCAACATTATTCCAACCCGAGGTTATTAAAGATTTCAATAATGACTCATTGTCTTCAAATTCGGCATATTTCAATTTTCTTTCATTGAATTTTTTTACAAGTTTGAAAGCTGGCTCATTATTAGAAAGCAAATCTAAAAGTTGATCATAACTTAAGATAGTTTGAAAGCTATCTAAATTAACTTTATTTAATTCTGGTTTAATTTTTTTTAAGTAAGTATCCCTGTAATAAGGCTTCGAAGCATCATTTTTCTCAATATATGCCTGAACATATTTGCAATTAGCATAATCAACTAATTTTTCAAATTCTTGTTTTGTTATTGTAACTTGACCAAAGCAATAAGTTGAAAGTAAGATAAATATCTTTAAGATGATTACTTGTTTTTTCATTGTCTGCTTTTGTTTATTTTATAACATTATTATCACAAATTGCATCTGTTAATTCTTTAAGCATTCCTATTAATGGATAGAAAAACATTGATTCATTAATCACTTCATCTTCGGTAACTTCTATCTTTTTTTGTTCCCAACCCTTTTGTGCATAAATGCCTAACCTTTGAGTACAGACTTTTTTGGCAATTTCAATTGAAGCCACATTTATCTGATAGCCTTTTTCTCTGAAGAAAGATAGGTTGTCAAAAACAAAATTAATAAATTCTTCCACCTCTTTAACTGTTTTATCGAGGTATTCGTCATTTACATATTTATACTTATCAAATTCATTAGAATTCATTCTTCTGATTATTCTGTTCGTACCATTGCTGTGTAAAACGACTTTTTTATTGAGAATACTCTCGTAATCATATGATTGAGTCAAAAAGAATCCACCTTTACAGGTTGCAGCTTTATGATTATCTTTTGGAAGTATAATTTTTAAATCACTACCAGAATATCGTGTCCCATATACTTTTTCGAAAATCATTTTTGTGTAATCTTTTAAAATGCTTTCATCATATGTCAATAATTGAATAATCCGAGAACCATTGCCACTGAAAACAATTTTATCGGGCATCTCCTCGAGGTTTAAGTTCTTCATTAGTTTTGATAGGTGATAAATAATTGCAGAATAGAAAAAGATGAATGTAATTTTTTGAGTAGTATCATTTATGAGTTTCTCATATAAATTTACATTTTCTGCTAAGTTATTGCCAAAAGATCTAATACGTTTGTTATGTTTTAATGAAAACAAAAATGAAGCTATATCCTCAGATCTTTTATTTTTATACATATCATCGAAAATTTGAAAAATATCATCGAAATTTTGAGAAGTATCATCATTCTTTTTTATAGTGGTTTGTAATTCTTTCTTGATTTGATCAAAGAACTGACGAACAATACCATTTTTTTTACGCCCTGTTTCTGAATACCCATCACCAAAAACAGCATTTCCAGCAAAACGAAAAGATGTAATGTAATCAGCTTTTCCTCTATTTGCTATAACTATATCTGTTGTTCCTCCACCAATATCAATAGTAACAAGATTGCTAGTATCACCATCTTTAATATAATACTCAAATGGTGCAATTGATTCAGTTATTGAAATAATATTATTTTCATCTCCACCAAAATAATTTTTATAAGCGTCCTTCCATACTTTTACAAGGTTCTCATATCTTCTTCTTTCTATACTTACAGGATAAAACCAAATTATTTTTGTATCTGCTAAACTACCATGGTTTAATATTACTTTATTTCGCAGGATATACATAATTGATTCTATATACGCTTTGACTTTATTTCTGTATTCTTGGTCATTAGACCATTTTAAATCTGTTTCTGTTTTATTATAAGGATAATCAATACGTTTTTCGTAAAGTTCATTTAAACTTGCTTTTTCAAAAGGATACACATCCAACCAATTGGTTTTTTCACCATATGATAATGCTGTACGCATGGGGAATTTAAACTCTTCATCAGTATATGAAGGAATATATTCTTCATCAAAATAATTTTTCAAAAAACCTTCTCCACCGTGAAAATAATGGACTTGTCGTTCATCCTTTTTTGAAATATCAAACGATTTAATATCTCCCCCATTATCTACTCTATATTCAATATGGGTATTGGTAGTACCAAAGTCAACTGCAAAAGTAAATTTTGAAGACCCTTCTCTTAATTCAAGGTTTGGAATAATAATACCACTAATTCCATTATAATTTATTTTAATATAGTCGAAGTTTGAACCTACAAGGCTATAATTTTTCAATTGTCTATTTTTCGAATGAGTTTCGTTACGAACAGTT
>JAKPGM010000010.1 GCA_029550865.1 Bacteroidota bacterium
GCCACGGCCAACGATTTGGTTTACCCTGCCTGCCATACTCCGTTTTGACCAGAGCGGGTAGGGGATCATTTGTGCTTGATTTTCTTTGCTACTTTCTTGTATCAAGACAAGAAAGTAGGAGTAAGAAAATATTTGCTGAGACGAATATGGATTGCAGATTAATCCTCACCCCGGCCTAACGGGCACCCCTCTCCTTAAAAGGAGAGGGGCTGGGGGTGAGGATAGAAAGGAAAGGGGCTGGGGGTTAGGTGGCCATCCCATTGCTACCAAAAGAGCCACCCCTACGGGGTTGGAAGGGCTAAAATTTTTAGGGTCGTATCCGTCAAAGGATAGGTTGAAATAAAATCTGACCTTCCCATATCAGACATCCTTCTCCTACAACCTCACCCCGCCCTGGCGGGCACCCCTCTCCTTTGTAAGGAGAGGGGATGGGGGTGAGGATTGAAAGGATGAGGGATTGGGGGTTAGGTGGCCATCCCATTGCTACCAAAAGAGTCACCCCTACGGGGTTGGAAGGGCTAAAATTTTAGGTTCGTACCCATTAGTGTATTGGATGCAATAAAATCTGACCCTACCTTACCAGTCACCCCTCATCTATATCCTCCCCCCCGTCCTGTCGGCCACCCCTCTCCTTGGAAAGGAGAGGGGACGGGGGTGAGGATTGAAAGGGCGAGGGGCTGGGGGTGAGGATAGAAAGGATGAGAGGGGCCGGGGGTGAGGATTGAAAGGTGCTGAGCAGGGAATAGTAAAAAACTTTTAAGAACTATGGTTCCTTCTCACCCTCCCCCCACAATCTCGTATACCTTCTTAATGGGTAGCTGTTCCAGTACTATGGCGGTGCGGTTGGGCAGATATATGCGTAGCAGATTTACTTTTGAGGTAGATACTACGCTACCCGAGTAGGTATAGTAGATAAATTCTTTATCCACACGGTTGAAACCACCAAAACAATCGTCGTCGGTGGTGAGTACCACCCGGTATTTTCCTGCGGGTACAGGCAAGCTGTAATCGGTGTACGACTGGGTGGGATGAAAGTTAAAAAGGAAGAGAAAGTTTTTTCGTGAGAAGGCCAGTATTTTATTTTCCTCATCGGCACGTCGGAGTACGGTGCAGGGGTCGTCGAATAGTTCTACTCGCTTAACCCAATCGATCATGGCACGGTCAAAGTCGTTGAGGTAATGATATTTGAGGTTGGGGTTATCGACCAGCGACCATTGTCGTCGGGCGTATTGGTACGACCAGTTGTTGCCCTCTCTGGGAAAATCAATCCATTCGGGGTGTCCAAATTCGTTTCCCATAAAATTTAAATATCCGGCTCCGGCAGTGCTAATGGTAGCCAGGCGTATCATTTTGTGGAGGGCTATGGCACGGTCGATAATCAGGTTGACGTCGTCCTTAGCCATGTGAAAGTACATTTCCTTGTCGGCCAGCCGGAACATCAGGGTTTTATCGCCAACCAGTGCTTGGTCGTGCGATTCGGCGTACGAGATAGTTTTTTCCTCGGGGCGGCGGGTCGTAAGCTCGTGGTAAAGCTCGCCCATACGCCATTGTTCGTCAGGGAGCTCTTTTATAATTTTAATCCAGTAATCGGGAACTCCCATAGCCAGTCGGTAGTCGAATCCGTATCCGCCTTCGTGTAAAGGGGCAGCAAGGCCAGGCATCCCGCTCATCTCTTCGGCTATAGTAATGGCCTGGGGACGAATTTCGTGCACCAGCTTGTTGGCCAACATCAGATACACAATGGCGTCTTCGTCCTGATTGCCATCGAAATACATGTCGTAGTGGGTGAAGTTTTTTCCCAGTCCATGGTCGAGGTAAATCATGCTGGTGACCCCGTCGAATCGAAACCCGTCGAAGTGATACTCGCTTAGCCAGAACTGACAGTTCGACAGCAAAAAGTGTATTACCTCGTGTTTTCCGTAGTTGAAGCAAAGCGAGTCCCATGCAATATGATGACGTCGATGGCCTGTATGAAAATATTGGTAAGGACTTCCATCGAAGTTTCCCAGTCCTTCCAGCTCGTTTTTTACGGCATGCGAGTGTACCAGGTCCATGATTACGGCTATGCCCATCTGATGGGCTGTGTCGATAAGTGCCTTCAGGTCGTCGGGGGTGCCAAATCGCGACGATACGGCAAAAAAATTGGATACATGATACCCAAATGACCCGTAGTAAGGATGTTCCTGAATGGCCATGAGTTGTATCGTATTGTATCCCAGGCTTTTTATTCGGGGTAGTACCTGTTCGGTAAATTCGCGAAAGGTGACAATTTTTCCTTCTTCCGACGACATACCGACATGAGCTTCGTAAATGAGGGGATGTTTGAAGTTTGGGGTAAAGTCGGGGCATTGCCATTGATATGGGGTAGGCGGGTCCCAAACGGTGGCATCGAATACAAGCGTTTCGGGATCCTGAACAGCATAGCGGGTATAAGAGGGGATACGATAAGCACTTCCGCCTGTCCAGCAAACCAGCAACTTGTATTTTTCGCCATGATGAAGTGTATCAAGAGGGAGCGCAATTTCCCAGTTGCCATGATTGAGCCGTTTTAAGGCAAATCGCTGGTCTTTTTGCCAGGCCGAAAAATTTCCTACCAGATATATGGCGGTGGCATTAGGTGCCCATTCGCGAAATACCCATCCCTCGGTGGTTTTATGGAGTCCGTAATATAGATGTCCTGTAGCAAAATCCTGCAATCTTCTATGACCGCATAATAGTTCCTCTTTCTGTAGTGCCGCCCGGTACCTGCGTACGATAACCTCGCGGTAGGGCGTAAGCCATGGGTCTTTTTCAATGAGCGCGAGACTTGCCAATTCCATCGCAATGCTTTTTTTGCAAGATAGTACAAAATTTTGTTTGTAGCCATCGAAGTCGACCAAAATGTGTAAATTTTTATATCCCTTGTCTGGATAAATCTTGTTAAGACAGCGTTAATTTGTCTAATATGTGCATGATTTTCAATTATCTTTGTAAAAATGTAACGAGTATTATTCATGCGTAATCGGGTGATAATATTGATAGTGGTTTTATCGGCGGTATCGTTGGTAGGACTGATGGTTACCCAGGCATTCTGGGTTAACAAGGCTATAGAACTCTCGCAGAAGCATTTTGAGCAGCGTGCTTACAATGCCTTGTGTGGAACGGTAGATAGAATAATAAAACAAAGTAAAATGCAGCCTTTTCCCTTAGCCGATAGTAGCGCAAAAGGCATTTTAATGCAACTGGATCATTATCGTTTTGACTCCACCTTTAAAAAGCTGGTCGAGTTTAACAAGATACACGACCCCTATGAATATGCTGTGATACTCAACGACAACGATTCCATCATCTATCGGACAGCGGGCTTTACCTCTTATGGCGATGAAAGCAAAAAATTTAAAAAATGCTTGTACGATTTAAATCCTAAATTGTCGGCTCGTCTCGAGGTTGTTTTCCCAACGGCTTCGCGCAGTATTATATGCAGCATCTGGAATTGGCTGATTTTATCGGCGGTATTTCTGGTGATTATTGTGCTTTCTTTTGTGTACATTATTTTTTCGGTGTTCTGGCACAAGAAGCTTTCGGAAATGAAGTCGGACTTCATCAACAATATGACGCACGAGCTTAAAACACCCATCAGTACTATTGCTATTACCTCCGAAATGTTGATGAAACTCGATGCCACCAAAAGCGGCGAAAAAATTCAAAAGTATGCCCGAATCATTCACGAAGAAAATCGTCGGATGCAATTGCAGATTGAACAGGTGTTGCGTATGGCGCAGCTCGATAAAAAGGATTATGAGCTGAATAAGGAAGAGGTCGACCTGCATGAACTTATACAGAATGCTATTGATAACCTGTTTGTCGATTTACAGGAAAAACGGGTGAGCCTCCATTACCATTTCGAGGCTACTCGCAGTACTGCTATTGTTGATCCGTTACATTTTTCCAATATCATCAAAAATTTGGTCGATAATTCATACAAGTATTCTTACGATGATCCGGTGATTGATATTTATACGTCCAATGTCGATGGGGGCATTATGATATCGGTAGTAGATAAGGGGATTGGTATAGCCCCTGAAAATCAAAAGTATATTTTCGACAAATTTTATCGGGTGCCAACCGGCAATGTACACAATGTAAAAGGAACAGGCATTGGTTTGTATTACGTAAAAATTATGACGGAAGCACATGGGGGAAATATCACCGTAAAAAGTGAGCCTGGTAAGGGTTCGAGGTTCGATGTGTTTATACCCTTTCAGTAAGGTAGTTTTCATTCAATAAAGGCAAAAGCTATGAAGAGTTTAGCTAAAATTCTTCTGGTCGAGGACGACAAAAACTTAGGCGAGGTCATTCGCGACCTATTAGTCGATGTGGGCTATCATGTGGATTGGGTAGAAAATGGTCAGCAAGCTTTGAGTACCTGGGGTACTGTTTTGTACGACTTGATTCTGCTCGATGTAATGCTTCCTGTAAAGGATGGATTTTCTGTTGCCGAAGAGATACGCAAGCAAAACGATCGTATACCCATCATATTTATCACCGCTAAAGCTATGCGCGAGGATAAGGTACGCGGTTTTCATATAGGTGCCGACGATTATCTTACCAAACCTTTTTCGACCGAAGAAATGTTGTTGCGTATTCAGGCCGTTCTGCGACGTACCCAGCAGCAGAATGCTGGAGTGGTGGTTGAAAAAGAAGTATACCAGATTGGTCGATATACCTTCGATGCCAGTAACCAGATCATTAGTATCGATAACAATACAAGAAACCTTACCAAGAAGGAATCGGCTCTATTACGACTACTTTGCGTGAACAAAAATCAGCTTGTCCGTCGCGATTTTGCCCTTAAATTAATTTGGGGCGACGACGATTATTTTATGGGACGAAGTATGGATGTGTATATCACCAAACTGCGTAAAATTTTAAAAGATGATCCCAATGTTTCTATTCAAAATATTCACCGTACGGGATTCAAGTTGGAAGTAAAAGAGTAAATTTGTTGCGCTTATACCCTTGTATATACCGTATGGCGTTGATAATAAATAATAAACAGATAAGACGACTGGTGCTGGGCATAGCTTTGTTGCTGCATTATTCCCCTGCTATCCTGGCTCAGGATGTCCTTATTAAGCCAATCTCCAACGAGCTTTTTGTGGCTTTCGATGGATGGGGCATAGCCGAGCAACTGGTTATTCCAGGCAAATATTCTATCATTGGTAAAACAGGCTGGATACATAAAACCTCCTTCGCCATTACAGTCGATGGGGGGTATATGAATTTTTCGCAACAGGTAGCCGACAGCGTAAAAAGTTATGATTATCGTTCCTCGGGATACTATGTACGTGGGGGATTCGAGCGAAATATCTTTCGTCGTAATCGACCCGATGAGCGAAATTTTATCTTTCTGGGCATGCATGTGGGGTATGCCAATACTACGCATCAGGCCGATCGTATCGTTATCCCCGACAGATTCTGGGGTGATCGTTTTTACAGCTTTGGGTCTCAAGCGCATCAAAGCGTGTGGCTCGATTTTTCGATCGGACTTCGAACGCAACTTGTCCGACACATTGCCCTGGGTTGGGAGGTTAAACTCAGTCGAATTATTTACACTCCCCACCAAAGCTCTATTACACCGTACTACATTGCAGGGTTTGGAAAAAGTAACCAGGATTTTTCGATCGGACTCAACTATTACCTTTATTATACCTTTGGCTGGTAAGGCGTTGGTTATATTCCATCCACCCGGATAGCCGTATATACCCCTTTTATTTTAAGCAGCTTGTGGATAAGCATGTCGAGATATTTGACATCTTTTACAAAAAGTTTGATGATGCCGACAAACTGATTTTCCTGCGTATCGATGTTGATCGATCGCATGCGTACGTGTAAATCTTTGGCTATCACGTCGGAAATTTTGCTAAGGATACCAATTTCGTTACTCCCTGTAATTTTGATAGCTGTTTGAAAGTTGGTATTGCTATCTTCACCTACCCACCGTGCTTTTAATACGCGATACCCATACCGCGAAAGCATATCCGGGGCATTGGGACAGGTGATTCGATGTATCTTTATCCCATCGTTGATGGTCACAAAGGCAAAAATTTCGTCGCCAAAGATGGGCGAACAGCATTTGGCTAACTTATACTCAACGTTGTTCAGTTGTTTTTCATCTATTTCCAGTACCTCCTCTGGCATTCCGGTGAGTCCGGGGACAATTTTTTCAAGAGGGACATTTTCAATTTTATCGGGAACGGATTCGGGTTCTTTTTCGGTCGACTTTATGATGCTTTTAACCTCGTTCAGGCTGATTTTTTCATTGGCAATAAGTGCATAAAAGTCGATTGCATTTTTTAGCTTGTAATGTTTAAGCAGTCGGCTTACCAGCAGGTCGCTGTATATGATTTTCCAATTGCGCAATCGACGTTTGAAAATTTCTTTACCAATTTCGGCCTGTTGAATTACTTCTTCTTTTAGGGCGAGTTTAATTTTGGCCTTTGCTTTCGAGGTAATTACAAAGTCAAGCCAGTCGGGTTTGGGTTTCTGGGTTTTTGAGGTGATAATTTCAACGCGGTCGCCGTTATTGAGTTCGTAACGAATGGGAACACTTTTTCCGTTTACTTTGGCTCCGATGCATGAATTTCCTACATCGGTATGGATTTCATATGCAAAATCCAGCGCTGTTGAACCTTTGGGCAATACTTTGAGCTGCCCTTTGGGGGTGAATACGAAAATTTCTTTGGCATATTGGGTAAGCTTCAGTTCCTCTTCCTCGTCGGCAATATCGATCTGGCCTTTTTCGAGCACCTCTCTTACCTTGTTAAGCCATTCGTCAAAATCGCTGTTAGTTCCTCTGCCCTTGTATTTCCAGTGTGCTGCCATGCCTTTCTCGGCAATCTCGTCCATTCGGGTAGTTCTAATTTGCACCTCCACCCACTTTTGCTCGGGTCCCTGGACGGTGGCATGCAACGATTCGTAACCGGTCGATTTGGGTACGGTAATCCAGTCGCGCATGCGATCGGGATTTGAGGGATACAGGTTGGTGACTACCGAAAATACCTTCCAGCATTCGCTTTGCTCATCCTGGCTTTTGGCGTCGAGAATGATACGAATGGCGAATAAATCGTACACCTCATTAAAATCGATATTCTGCTTGCGCATCTTGTTGTATATCGAAAATATCGATTTGGTACGACTTTTTATGGTGTAACGAATTTGCAATTTGTCCAGTTCGGTTTTAATGGGGGCAATAAAATCCTTGATGTATCGATTACGAGCGGGAGCTGTTTCCTGTAGCTTTTTTACGATGTAATTGTACATGTCGGGATTGGTGTACTTGAGGGCAATATCTTCCAGCTCGGTTTTAATTTGGTATAGTCCCAGCTGGTGTGCAATAGGGGCATAAATATCAAAAGCTTCGTACGACAAGCGATTTTGCGTTGCTGGTTCTTCGTTATCGAGATTTCGCAGGGTGTAGAGCCTATCGGCCAGTTTAACCAGGATGACTCGAATATCGTCGGTAAGGCTAAAAAGCATTTTTCGGTAGGCTTCGGCTTGCTCGTGAGTGTAGTTCGATACGGTCGCAAGTTTTGCCAGTTCGTAGGTTTGACGGGCAATTTTTTCGCCTAAATAGTTGCGAATCTCATCATGGCTAAGACTTTGGTTTTCAACAAATTTGTGCATAAGCGCGGCACAGGCTGGAGCAGTACCCAGTCCGATTTCTCCCACTACAATTTGCGCTACCTGTAACGACTGTACGAGCATGGGTTCGTTAATCTGCTGGTGTATCCTACGGCATGCCCGCCCCGATAGCATTAAGGCTGTGTGTATTTGATTTACATCCACCGGCACGGCCGACTCTCGTGCGTACCGAAGTAGCTTACGGTATTCACGGGTGGCATATTCCGATAAATATATCTTCTCTTTTTCCATCTTGTTCTCGAATCCCGAAATTCTCAGTAGTTACGTCTTGAGCTTAAAATTACCGATTGCACTACAACGCGCCTAAATAGTACCGGTTTGCCTTTTTGTTAAAACATTTTTGCTTTCGCTTCCAATCCAGCTTAATCTCAAAAATTTTATGGACGAACAAACCATTTTTTCGAATACTTATACATCACAAGTCCCAATACCGGTACCAGGGTAATTAATAAATAGGCTAAAATTTTAAGCCATATATTACGAAAAGGGAGCTTCATCCATTCTATCAAATAGACTACGTACACGACCAACAGCGTGAGTACTACTATTCCCATAAATAGGCTAAAGATGAAATTTGCCATAACATTACAAAGTTATAGGAAAGTTCAGTAGGTAACTATTTCAAAGGGTAATCGAGCCTGGATTCCTTCCATTCGATTCAACGATATCAGCGTTTTTATCCAAGGAAATTTTTCGCCGATGGCTTGTAATACTTTTACTTCCTTGCTTTCGGTGAGTTCTTTTAAAATTTTTTCAAAGGGTTCTTCCAGTTTGGGCAAAGCAGTTACCCGATATTCATCAATTTTAGCAAGATTTGCTGCTATGCGAATGGCATCCTGAATATTTCCCAGGGTATCGACAAGACCAATTGCCAACGCATCGGTTCCACTCCATACTCTTCCCTGCGCATTTGCATCGACACGTTCGGTCGTCATGCGGCGTCCTTCGGCAACATGATGAACAAAGGTCTGGTATATCCGTTCAATTTCCATTTCCAGCCTTTTCTTTTCCAAACTGGAAATAGGCCGGGTTACCGAGGGGAAATCTGCATATTCGTTTGTTTTTACCACGTCGGTAGTTATGCCCAGTTTTTTGTTAAGCAATTCTTTTCCATTAAAAAGAATACCGAAAACGCCAATGGAACCCGTAATTGTGGTTGGTTGTGCCACAATAACATTTGCAGCACAGGCGATATAGTATCCTCCCGAGGCTGCGACGTCGCCAAATGAGGCTACCACGGGTTTTATCGGAGTGGTGAGTTTAATTTCACGCCAGATAATTTCTGAAGCCAGAGCACTTCCGCCAGGCGAGTTAATCCGAAATACTATGGCCTTTATCGAAGAATCTTCGCGTGCCTGTTGGATGGCTTTTGCAATACGATCCGACGAAACGGTTCCCTCATCTCCTTTTCCCATAATAACATCGCCGTAAGCATATACGATGGCAATTTTATTCTTGGCCAATCCTTTGCCTGAATAGTTCTTCGGTACTTTGGCGTATTTGTTATAATCTACCAGATTTAAATCTTTTTCATTGCAGTTAGCCCAGTTGCTGAGAATTTTATTAACGTCATCCTGATAGGCAAGACTATCTACCAGGCGATACTGGTAATTACTTTCGGGATTATACGCTAAAAGCTGATTAGCTACATATTGTAGCGAATCTTTTTCTATGCCGCGGCTTTTGGAGATATCATTCACCATGTCCTGCCAGAGGCTCTGAACCAACAGTTGAATTTGCTGACGATTTTCGGCGCTCATGCGATCGTTCGTAAAGGGTTCTACAGCGCTTTTGTATTTGCCGTGCCGTATCACGATAGGTTCTATACCCAGTTTTTCCAGGGTACCCTTGAAAAACATAACTTCCGACCGTAGTCCCTGCCATTCGATGCTTCCCTGCGGATTTAAATATATCCGATCGGCTACACTGGCCAGATAGTATGCTTTCTGCGTCATGTAATCGCCATAGGCAATGACAAATTTTCCACTCTGCTGAAAGTCTTTTAATGCCTGCCGAAGCTCTTTAATGGTGCTGATCCCTGCATCGATGTCAGAGATTTCAAGATAAATACCAACAACGTTAGCATCTTCCTTTGCTTTGGCAATATTGTCGAGCAGTTCGTTTAATCCATAAACATTTCGGCGACTCATGGAGCTCAGATCGATTTCATCAAACGGATTGTGCGAGCTCCGCTCAACGATGGGTCGATCGAGGGTAAGCTTGATGATTGCATTGGAGCTTATCGTAGCTACTTCTTGACTCGGAACAAGACTGGATAATATGCCGATCATAAAAAAGAACAATAGCAGACTGGTAATAAAAAAGCCAACTACCACTGCCAGCAACATCTTCAGAAAAGTTTTCATAGCAACATTTTTTGTGATTGTACCTTTATTGCAAATATACTTTTTTCGTTTGGTTATTTTGAAACGAACTAATCAAAAAGCATATATCTAATGAAGAGTTTTTTCATCGTTCTACTAATTTCGGAAAACGATTATGATGTAACGCTCACTTTTCGGCTTCAGCTTAATTGTTTGTACATCAAAATCAAACCTTTTTTAAATTGACTATGAAAAGGGTGGGGGTAGTACGAAAGTTACCAGTTGCAGACGGTTTCTATCAGATGCCAATACATAATGCGAGTTACAATTCATGAAAGACCTATAAATAGAAACCCTTACATGGCATGTTAGCACTCATCACCATGAATGATACATTTGGCATATTACCTTTCGGGGGCATATCCTGTAAAGGAATCAAGTATTTTAATCCTTTCCAAAGGTATATCTTATTCCAGCAGAACTTTGAAAAATCAAATCAGAGCTATCAAAATCTATCATCGGTGCGAATTCAATTTGTAGAGAAAATCGTTTGAAATTTTCAAATGGTGTAAATTGCAGTCCCATTGGAATAATCAATCCATTAAAATAATTGACAACTCCTCCAACTCCAATATAGATTTCATGTCGATCTTTCTTCGAAACATTGTAAAGTAAGGCTAATTCTGGAGTAAAATTCTCTAAATTAGTATTGCTATAAATCCGTAATTCAGTCCAGATTCTTTGCGAGAAATTATAGCCTACTCCCAATTTATTTAAGGACGAATATTGGTACGACAGGCTTAGCTGTCCATATACGTAATTACTCAAACTGAGTAGACCAACAATGAATCCATAAATCAAAAGACGTTTCTTCATAATTTTTTCATTTAAAAACAACAACATATATAATTTATTGGATATCAAGTTTTCTAATATTCTCAATTGACCAGTATGGGTCATTCACGCTAAACGAAAAGCTGAAGCTGGCTAAAACTTTCGCATATCAATGACCCACCCCTTGGCAATATTTTTATTACCTACCAGAATGTTCCATCTTGCTATCATATATATGTAAAAAACTTGTCACTCAAATATACAAAATTTAGTGATTTAACCCGCAATCTCATGATAATAGATAAAATTAATTTAACGCAAAACCTACGACCATTGGTTAACATAGTCTGGAAATTTTAAAACCAAGAAAATTCAAAGAGTTTTTTAATAAATCCGACGCAGAACCAATAGTTTGTCTAAACTCCAAAAAATGATTTTGTTATGTAAGTTTTGGGATAAGGCACATACCGTTTGTAATGGCAGTTATTGGTCGGTTCATCCGATATTAATTTTTAATTTTTCAAAGGTCGGATGAAACTTTTTTCATACCCGTCTGTGAATACTGCTACTGTGTAAAGTACATTCATCTGCAATAAAAAAAAGTTACTGTATCGATCATTGTAGCAGATAAACAAAAAAACCCGCTCACTTTTTACGAGCGGGTGAATGTATGGTGCTGCATCATGTTATAGCAGGCGATTCTTGATCAGATATTCGGCAATCTGGACGGCATTCAGCGCTGCCCCCTTTTTAATCTGATCGCCAACACACCAGAAGGTTAGTCCATTAGGATTGGCGATATCTTTGCGTAAACGACCCACATAAACAGGGTCTTTACCAGCCACAAATAGCGGCATGGGGTAAATGCTATTTTTGGGATCATCTTCCACTACCAGTCCTTCTGCTTTTTCCATAGCAGCTCGTACCTGGGCTATTTCCAGTGGTTTTTCGGTTTCAACCCACACAGCTTCGGAGTGAGCACGATATACAGGTACACGCACGGTTGTAGCACTCACCGAGATATCGGCATGCATTATCTTGCGGGTTTCATTATGCATTTTCATTTCTTCCTTGGTATAATCGTTATCCAGGAAGACATCGATTTGCGGAATGAGGTTGAAAGCCAGCTGATATTTAAATTTACTAACGGTGACGGGCTGGTTGTTCAAGACCTCACTGACCTGCGTTTTTAATTCTTCCATGGCAGCTGCTCCAGCACCACTTGCTGCTTGATAGGTGGCAACATGTATGCGCTTTATTGGCGACAGGTCATGTATGGGTTTTAGGGCTACTACCATGATGATGGTTGAACAGTTGGGGTTAGCTATGATGTTACGTGGTCGGTTTTTACAGTCCTCGGGATTTACTTCAGGAACTACCAGAGGTACATCGTCGTCCATGCGAAATGCGCTTGAGTTATCGATCATTACGGTACCAAATCGGGTGATATCGGCAGCAAACTCCTTTGATGTACTGGCTCCGGCCGAAACCAGCGCAATATCTATTCCCTTAAAATCATCATTGTGCTTGAGTTCTTTAACGGTATAGCTTTTTCCTTTAAAAGTGTAGGTGCTGCCAGCACTACGTGATGATCCAAATAGCACCAATTCGTCGGCAGGAAAGTTTCTTTCCTCCAAAACTTTTAAAAATTCCTGACCTACGGCGCCGCTAACTCCAACTATGGCTACTTTCATGGTTTTTAATTTTTTGTAAAATTTTAGTTTGTCTGTTCTATTTTTTTATATAAACGCTTTGCATTTCAAAAATGCAAAGCGTTTTTACTCTTATTTAAGCGTTCTTCATCAAAAATTCATGTACATGTTTGGCCATTTTTCTTCCCTCGGCAATAGCATGAACTACGAGTGATGGGCCTCGGGTGGCGTCGCCTGCTACGAAAACCTTATCTACACTGGTACGCTTGTCGGGGGTAGCCTTAACGTTGCCGCGCTGGTCGTATTCAACCCCAAGCTCATCCAGTAGTCCCTCATGTACCGGGGAGACAAATCCCATGGCAAGTAGTACCAATTCGGCTTCAATGATTCGCTCAGTACCCGGGATTTCCACCATGGTCATGCGTCCATTGGCATCTTTTTCCCACTTTACTTCTACTACTTCGGCCCCCTTCACATGTCCGTTTTCGCCGATAAATCGTTTGGTCGAAAGGCTCCAGTAACGGGAACATCCTTCCTCATGCGAACTCGATGTTTTTAGCACATTAGGCCAGTAGGGCCAGGGGTTGTCGGGAATACGCTTAATGGGCGGCTTGGGCATAATTTCAATCTGGGTAACACTTTGCGCCTTTTGACGATTTGCCGTTCCAATACAGTCGCTTCCAGTATCGCCACCACCAATTACAAGCACGTGCTTTCCGCGAGCATGAATTCGTTCCTCGGGACTAAATTCTTTGCCAGCATTTACTCTATTTTGCTGGGTAAGATATTCCATGGCAAAATGAATCCCTTTCAATTCTCTGCCGGGAACATTCAGGTCGCGGGGTTTCATGGCACCAATGGCAATACATACTGCATCAAATTCTTTCATGATGTCTTTGCCCTTGATGTCGACGCCTACGTGGGTATTGGTTTTGATGATAAGCCCTTCTTCTACCAACAGGTTTACCCTTCGGTCGATGACGCTCTTGTTGAGCTTAAAATCGGG
Organism: Bacteroidota bacterium; assembly: GCA_029550865.1. Taxonomy (GTDB): domain Bacteria; phylum Bacteroidota; class Bacteroidia; order Bacteroidales; family DTGW01; genus JAKPGM01. The sequence continues at coordinate 13,500 of JAKPGM010000010.1, forward strand.
AATACCGAAACGGAGTAAACCTCCTACCACTTCATCCTTTTCGTACAGCACTACCGTATGCCCCCATTTGTTGAGCAGGTCGGCAGCTGCCAGACCGGCAGGACCTGATCCGATGACTGCTACCTTTTTCCCTGTGCGCACTTTGGGTGGCTGCGGCTTAATGTAGCCCAGTGCAAATCCTTTTTCTACAGCAGCACACTCATTTTCTCGAATCGTTACAGGTTCTTCGTGTATATTCAGCACACATGCTTTTTCGCAGGGTGCGGGACAGATACGCCCCGTGAATTCGGGAAAATTGTTGGTATAGTGCAATATCTTAATAGCTTCTTCCCAATTGCCACGGTACATGGCGTCCTGAAATTCAGGCATTGTGTTTCCTACCGGACATCCCCACTGGCAGAAAGGAATACCACAATCCATACAACGAGAGGCCTGAAGTTGACGCTCATTGTCATTAAGCGTCTGTTCAACTTCGCTGTAATCCTCCAAGCGTTCGGAAACCGGTCTATTCCCCGCCTCAATCCTCGGAACTGTCATGAATCCTTTTGGATTTCCCATTTTCTTTTGCTTTTATGATCAGACAATAATTTTTTTAATATCTACGGTGTGGCTCATCTTCCGTAAGCTCAAGTTTGGCCTGCAGTTGCATGAGCTTCTGTTCCTCAAGAACTTTCTTGTATTCAAGCGGTATTACCTTGACAAATTTCGGCAAATATTCGTTCCAATTTGTAAGGATTCTTTCTGCCAGGCTACTATTGGTATAGTGCAGATGATTGCTAATCATTTGCTGTACCTCTTTAATGTCTTCAATGCTTTCGAGAGGTGTTAGTTCCACTAGCCCTTTATTGCAGAAATAATCAAAGTTTCCATCGACATCGAGCACGTAAGCAATACCACCACTCATACCAGCAGCAAAGTTTCGGCCGGTGCGTCCCAGCACAACTACTCTACCGCCTGTCATGTATTCACAACCATGGTCACCTACCCCCTCTACTACCGCATAGGCTCCCGAGTTACGTACACAGAAGCGTTCGCCGGCAATTCCTCGGATGTAGGCTTCACCACTGGTTGCCCCATAAAGTAAGGTATTTCCTACAATGATATTTTCTTCTGGTACAAAGGTTGAACCCACTGGGGGTACTACAATGATTTTACCACCACAAAGTCCTTTGCCCAGATAGTCATTGGCATCCCCCTCAAGCTTAAAGGTAATGCCTTTGGCCAGAAAAGCGCCAAAGCTTTGACCAGCCGATCCAGTAAAATGTACATTAATGGTGTCGTGTGGCAAACCTTCGTCTCCATATCGTTTGGCAACTTCGCCCGATAGCATAGCGCCTACAGTGCGATCGACATTACTGATGGGTTTGGCAATCCACACTTTATCCTTGCTTTTAAGGGCAGCATTGGCCAAACGTATAAGCTCATGGTCAATTTGCTTGTCGATATCGTGATGCTGGGGGGTGGTAAAGTGAAGTGGGTATATTTTCGCTTCCTTGGGTACATAGGCCAGCCTTGAAACATCCACTGTTTTAGCTTTCCAATGATTGGGGAAGCTACGAATGGTAAGCAAATCGGCTCTACCCACCAGTTCATCAAATTTGCGTACGCCTATTTCAGCCATAAGCTCGCGTATTTCTTGAGCCAGCATGGTGAAATAATTCACTACATAGTCGGCTCGACCGGTAAAGCGTTTGCGAAGCTCTTCCTCCTGGGTGGCTACACCAACAGGGCAGGTGTTCAGATGGCATTTACGCATCATCACGCAGCCCAGTACAATGAGGGCAGTGGTGGCAAATGCAAATTCTTCGGCGCCAAGCATGGCTGCAATTACTACGTCGAGCCCTGTCTTGAGCTGACCATCGGTTTGTAGGCGTACCCGTCCACGCAGGTTGTTCATTACCAAAGTTTGATGTGCTTCTGAAATACCCATTTCCATGGGTAGTCCGGCATGTTTAATAGAGCTAATAGGCGATGCCCCGGTACCACCTTCGCACCCTGAAATGATGATGACATCGGCTTTGGCCTTGGCAACCCCTGCGGCAACAGTACCTACGCCGTTTTCCGATACCAACTTAACGCTTATTTTTGCGTTGGGGTTGATACATTTGAGGTCAAAAATCAGCTGTTTCAGGTCTTCTATCGAATAAATATCGTGGTGGGGTGGAGGCGAAATAAGCGTAATACCCGGTGTTGAGTGACGTAATTTAGCAATTACCTTGTTGACTTTAATGCCGGGCAATTGGCCACCTTCGCCAGGCTTTGCACCCTGTGCTATCTTTATCTGTATTTCATCGGCGTTGACCAGGTAGTTGGCGGTCACCCCAAAACGACCCGAAGCTACCTGTTTTACAGCGCTTCTAAGGAAACGCCCATCGGGAAGTGGTTTGAAGCGTTCGCTGTCTTCGCCCCCTTCGCCAGTGTTGGATTTACCACCAATCTTGTTCATCGCCTCAGCAAGCGCTTCATGTGCTTCCTTGCTGATTGAACCAAACGACATAGCGCCTGTGATGAAACGTTTGGTTATCTCCGAAATGGGTTCTACTTCGTCGAGGGGAATGGGGTTGGTTTTGTATCCAAAGAAGCCACGCAAAAACAAAGGCGTTTGGTTACGCTGGTTGACATACGAGGTAAATTCTTTAAATTTACTATAATTGTTGGTACGCGTAGCCCATTGGAGCAATCCAATGCTTTCGGGGTCCCAACCATGTTGTTCACCTTCTTTACGATAGTAGTAAAATCCAAAAGTTTTTAAGTCACCATTAAGCCCAAGTTGGAAGAATTCGCGATGCGGTTTAAGCGCTTCTTCCTGTATTTCTTTGAAATCGAGTCCACCAATACGGGAGGGTGTTCCAACAAAGTATTTGTTGATGACCCTTTCGCTAAGTCCAACTGCTTCAAAAATTTGGGCACCGTGATAGCTTCTTAGGGTCGAAATATCCATCTTCGACATAATTTTAAGCAACCCAGCGTCGATAGCTTTGATATACAATTCGCGGGCTTTAACATAGTCGTGTTTGATTTTGCCCTTCTGGCATAGGTCGCTGATAATAGCAAAAGCTCCGTAAGGATTTACTATGCTGGCACCATAACCAATTAGGCAGGCAAAATGATGTACCTCACGAGGTTCTGCACTTTCAACAATCAGTCCCACCTGCATGCGTTTTTTGCTTTCGATGAGCTGATGGTGTACCGCAGCCGTTGCTAGCAGCGATGGAATAGGTGCCCATTCGGCACTAATGCCCCGGTCGCAAAGCACAATGTAATTGTAGCCTTCATCTACAGCCTTTTCTGCTTCCTGGCATATTTCTTCCAATCGTTTTTCAAGCGCATTTTCTCCTCCATTAGCCGGGAAAAGAATCGATATCTCTTTGTGACGGAATCCCTCTTCGTTGAGGTTTTTCAGCTTAGCCAGGTCGGTATTTGTGATAATAGGCGATTTAAACTTGATAGATTTACAATGAGCTGGTGAGTCGACCAGTATATTTTTTGACACAGAGCCAATGTAGTTGGTCAACGACATTACCAGGCTTTCGCGGATGGGGTCAATGGGAGGATTGGTTACCTGAGCGAAAAGCTGGCGGAAATAATTAAACAATCGATATGGCTGCTCACTCAATACGGCAAGCGGCGTATCGTTACCCATTGAACCTGTGGGCTCATATCCCTCAGAGGCCATCGGGATCATAACCATTTCAACGTCTTCCTTGGTATAACCAAACACTTTCGTGTATTTGGGAAGATCTTCCCCCAATTCGGATGGAACACGTTGACGTACAGGAATATCCGAAAGTATCAGCCGACTATCCTTGAGCCATTGCTGGTAAGGATGCATCTTGGCCAGCTGTTCCTTGATTTCGTAGTCGGGAATGATAATGCCCAACTTGGTATCGACCAGCAGAATTTTTCCAGGGCGCTGACGGCCTTTTACCAGTATATCTTCCGGTGGAAATACCTGACAACCTACCTCAGAACCCATGGCAATGATATCGTTTTTAGTAATCACATATCGTGAAGGACGTAAGCCATTGCGGTCGAGTGTGCCGCCTACGTAGCGACCGTCGCTAAAGACAATCGATGCTGGTCCATCCCAGGGTTCCATGATAGTTGAATAGTATTCGTAGAATGCCTTTAAACTTTCTGGAATGGGATTTTTTTCATTCCACGACTCGGGAATGAGCATGGCAAGTGCATGGGGCAGGCTGCGACCTGCAAGGTGGAGAAACTCCAAGGCATTGTCGAGCGATGCCGAATCACTTTTTCCAGGCTCAATGATCGGAAATAGTTTTTGTATGTCTTTTCCAAAAAGATCGGTTTGTAGCAAGCCTTCACGGGCTTTCATCCAGTTGCGATTACCCTGAATGGTATTAATTTCACCATTGTGGGCAAGATAACGGAAGGGCTGAGCCAGATCCCAGGTTGGAAAAGTATTGGTACTGAAGCGCGAATGCACCATGGCAATAGCGCTTATCATGCTCTTGTCGCTTAGATCGGGAAAATATTCTTTGAGCTGTAGGGGGGTGAGCATACCCTTGTAAATCATCACTTTGGTTGAAAGGCTGGGAAAATAAAAATATTCCTTATCGGGTATACTCGAATTTCGTACTGCATTCTCAGCTAATTTGCGGACAATATATAATTTACGTTCCAGTTCTTCCTGCTCGTATTTGCCAGTTATAAAAACCTGCTTCATAGCGGGTTCATTACTCTTAGCTATTTCACCAAGACAACCGCTATTGACAGGAACTTCACGGTAGGTGATAATCTGCAATTGCTCGTCACTGACAATTTTCTCAAAGATTTCGAGGCACTGCTTAGCACTTTTTTCATTTTTGGGCAGAAATACTATGCCTGCTCCATAGCTACCAACAGAAGGTAATTGTATCCCTTTTGAGATGAAAAACTCATGCGGCATCTGAATTTGAATGCCCGCACCATCCCCTGTTTTGTTGTCAGCACTTTCAGCTCCGCGATGGGTCATGTTTATGAGAACATCGAGCCCACGCTGAACTATCTCGTGCGATTTCTGACCCTTAATGTGCGCCACAAAACCTATCCCACACGAATCGTGTTCGTTTTCCGGACGGTACATCCCCTGTGCTTTGGGTAATCCTTTTTGAATTCTCATTTTTAACTCCCAATTTTGTATTTTAGCAATTTTATTTATAAAAATACATTGTTTTACTTATCCTAAAAAAATCAGCCGTTCATAAAGGTGAGAACGGCTGATTTAATTTCCTTCAGGCTATTAAATAACCATTCTCACCCTCGCAGGCGCTTCTTATCAATCATGGATATATGCTTGCTTTTATTCATACTTTCATTCAAAATTTTCCACTACAAAGATACATCATTTTTATTTTACACAAAAAATATTCCATTTTTTTTACATTTTTCAAGAAAAATTTCTAATTAATTTTAAAATGAAAATCAAATATTTATCTAATACTTAAGGTTATACATATTTGAATAAATATTCATTTTTTAAGCATATGTATTCATGCTACCTTATTAAACAACCTTAGTTTAATTTTGTTGTGTACTCAAAAAAGGTGTGAAATTCTAATAATTTTCACAAAATTTGGCATCGAGAAAATCGTAAAATTTGCAACAAATATAAATTTTAACCTTAAGACGAATAAAATGTGAGAAGTTTCACTGACATGCCTGCCATATGTTACAGGGTTTCGTGTTACGAAGTTATGACCACAGTAAAAATTAAAATGATTATTGGATGAAACGAGCATGTATGGCAGAATTAACAAATAGGAATGAAAATATTTTATCAGACTTGCTTGATTTTGTGGCATAAAACATATTATATACGAGTTCCATCCGACCGCTATAAAAAATTAATAAATATTTTCGGATGAAAGTGGTTTTTTTAGGAACAGGTACTTCGCAGGGAGTACCGGTTGTGGCTTGTAGTTGTAAGGTATGTCAATCGAATGATCCGAAAGACAAACGATTACGATCATCTGTGTTGATAGAAAAAGGAGGCGTGAATCTGGTAATTGATTCGGGTCCCGATTTTCGTTATCAAATGCTTCGCGAAAAGGTTACCCATCTCGAGGCAATTCTTTTTACCCACGAACATAAGGATCATACGGGTGGACTTGATGATATTCGTTCTTTTAACTACTTAAGTAAAAAGCCCATGGATGTATATGCCGAAGAACGTGTACAGCAGTCTTTAAAACGCGAGTATGCATATATTTTCGAAAACAATAAATATCCGGGTGTTCCTGAGGTAACATTACATACTATTTCAAATCAACCTTTTGAGGTTGCAGGGATACGGGTTATTCCCATTCGTTTACTACATCATCGATTACCTATTTTGGGCTTCCGAATCGATAATTTTGCCTATTTAACCGATATTAAATATATTAGCCAGGAGGAAAAAGAAAAACTGTTAGGTTGTCGTTATTTAGTAGTTTCGGGTTTGCGTAAAGAAAATCATATATCGCATTTTTCTATCGATGAGGCCATCGACCTGATACGTGAAATAAGGCCCGAATATGGATATATTACCCATATCAGCCACCAGTTGGGTTTCCATCGTGAAGTAGAAAAAGAACTTCCAAAAGGGATTTACCTGGCTTACGATAGGTTGGTACTGGATTGCGATTTGTAATGAATGTAAGTTGTTGATTATTTTATTTTTAACGGATGGATAAATTAAAAAAAAATGTTCCTAAACCTCGGACATGCCTGCTGATTTTGATTTCCTTTTGCACCATTTTATTTCTGAACGTTCGCGAACTTTACGGTCAGTCCAACCAGTACAAGCCTATACGATTGTTACCGAATACTTTCTTCCAGGGAGGGGAAAAGCTTACCTTTCAGCTTCGTTATGGCTTTATTGTAGGCGGAAAGGTGTATCTTACCCTTGAAGATAAGGGTAATACCTTTCATATAAAGGGTGAGGCGATTACCGTAGGATTGGCTGATGAACTGTTTAGCGTAAAAGATGTGTACGAAAGCTATTTCGAAAAAGAATCTAATCTACCAGTCTTTGCCATTCAAAATGTGAAGGAAGGAAAGCGATACAAATATTATAATGAAACCATTTTTGATCGGAAAAACAATAAGGTACGATCGTTGCGAAGTGGTGAGCACGACGTGCCCCCCGATATTATGGACATGATGTGTGTTTTTTATTATATCCGTCGAATCGATCTTTCCGATGCCAAGAATGGCGATATTTACAAGATTAACACTTTCTTTTCCGATAAGCTGTTTCCCTTTGAAATTTGCTATAAGGGTAAAGAGGTGATAACTACCCGTTTTGGCAAAATTGCTTGCTTAAAGTTTGCACCGATAGTCGAACCCGGCAGAGTTTTTAAGTCAAAGGACGCTATGTTTATCTGGTTTACCGATGATGTCAATCGTATCCCGGTGCTCGTATCGATGCAAATGGTAGTTGGTCATGTGTACTGCGAACTAATCGACATGCAAAACTTAGTAACAAAACCCGTTTTTACTCCGGCCGATTAACCTGCTGCAAGCCATTACTGGTCATTGTCCATGTTTTTCCAGGCAATTCGCTAATCCATCGGTTCTCGTTGAGATCGGCATCAACAAGAATGTCTTTCAAATTTGATGAAATGTAAATGGTTTGCCCTGTCGGAACTTTAACAATTACTTTTAATTGCTGAGCATGCCATTCTTTTCGATGATGTAAAGTAAAATAGGCGGGGAGATACAATATGCTGTCATTTTGTGATACCTGTATTACAAGGTTTTGTGCCCATTTTTCGGCTTCGTATTCGTCCCTTCCTCGGGCTGTTTTCTCAATGAGTACTTCAACCTCGTTACCGACATTACGTTCAATTACAAGCTCCGTTTTTCCAATAATTTCGTTCTTATTATTTACATAATACATGGTGCGGTCATTTGTTTTCAACTGGTGCCTGGTGTGTGTGGGCTGTGACCATGGTTCCGGTACATCCAATACCAGCATACGGTCGGGTAACGACTTGAACAATAACTTTTCTTCAACAATATGTTCACTTCTAATGCTTTTTAACGATGAAATTGCCAACACTACCCATAGCACGAGTCCCAATAGCCACAGCAATAGGGTCGATTTCCATACTATACGATCGTTGAATTTCCAGCCAAGCAAAAGCTTTAATCCGAGGTAAATTATCGCTAAAATGGGTAATACGAAAACCAGAAAGTTGGCCAGTTGAAAACACCAGTGTCCTTGTATAACTCCAAAGTGGAAAAGCATAGGCAAACTAAAAGAAAAGTCGGAGGGATGAAAGCCATCGAAAATGCTTGTATTTAAAATAAGGAAGAAAAATACCAGAACGGTTCCGACTACAATAAGAAAAAGTCCTCCGAATACGGCTATTATTTTAGCTACGGCTTTAAAAATGCCAGTCAAAACTTTTCCTACGGTATCGAAAAATGTTTGCCATCCATTTCTTGGCGAATCCTGAGTCGACATGCGGCTGGCTTTTTCAATATTGGACACATTGATATCTTCGCCACGCATTTCAAGTTTTTGTACTGGTGTACGGGCTGCCGGTAAGGCTATCCACAGGATTAAATAGAGCAATACCGAGGAGCCTCCAAAAAATAATAGTACCAGAAACAATATTCTGAGAATTACCGGGTCGATGCCAAAGAATGCTCCAAGACCACCACATACGCCCCCAATTACGGCATTGTCAGGATCGCGATATAATTTTCGTTGGTACCAGCGCTTAGTTGTATTTCCTTGATTAATCGTACTGTATTCGGCCTCCTGGGCAACCTCCTCAGGGCCACCCATTATAGCTATTACATATTCTACATCTGCAATATCGACCGATTGCTTTTTGGACGATAGTCGTTCCTGCAACAGCTCTGCCATTCGCGACTCTATGTCGTTGATGATTTCTTTCGATTCTGCCGTATTGCCAAATTTTCGCTCTAAGCCAGCCAGGTATTCGTGTAATCGTTCATAGGCATCTTCGTCGATATGAAAAACGATACCCCCTAAGTTAATGTTTACTGATTTTTTCATAGTGTTTTATTTTATGAGAATATACTTGCCAAATTGCTTAAGGTCACTGCTGTGTTTAATTTACTATTTCACCCTTTCGGATGCTTTCGATAGCCGATACAAGTTCGTCCCAACTTTGGTTCAATTCTTTGAGATATGCTTTTCCTTTCTCAGTGATCGAGTAATATTTTCGTGGAGGACCATACGGTGACTCTTCCCAACGGTAGGTAAGCAAACCAGCATTTTTCTGACGTGTAAGCAAGGGATATAGTGTTCCTTCTACTACAATCTGATTAGCTTTTTTGAGCATGTTGATGATATCCGATGCATAGGCATCTTGTTTTGCTAATATCAACAGAATGCCAAACTCGAGTATTCCCTTGCGCATCTGCGCTTTTGAGTTTTCATAGTTCATTGAAAAGAAATTTTATGTTGTATTGCCTAATAATTTTCTTTGCAAAGATATATAAAAAAAATAATATCATGCAATACAAGGTAGTATTTTTTTAAATTTCAAAAATGAAGGAGTATGAGAATAGAATGAACGACCTCCTTTACTGGAAAACCGGTTTATTGCCTGTAAATTCTATTCATCAATTTAAAATATATCCATATTTTGGGTTGAAACGAGCATGTATGTAGTATCTGCAAGGAGTATGCTAATAATATCATCTTGGCGCTGGCGTTGGGGTGGCATGCTTATAACATGCAGTTCCATGAGGTCTTAGAAATCTTTAAAAATTATTTTTGTAGAAAAATGCTTGGGTATACCCTTCCTCTACAAGCCTCAACACTTGTTGTCGGCCAGCCCTCATCTACAACCTCACCCTGCCCAGGCCGGGCACCCCTCTCCTTGAAAAGGAGAGGGGCCGGGGGTGAGGATAAAAGGACAGCGGCAGGGTTTGAAATTAAAAAGTAGATAGATTGTGGAGAAGAAGTTTTAACAGCCTTAAAATTTAGCACTACCCAAAATCCAAGTGTTGTGCGGTGGGCTGCACAAATGCGCGGCGGTGTGGAGCAGTGAATGGTCAAAACGGCAAGTATGGCCGCAGGGGCGCTTGTCGTTTCAAAGTGTTGGCAGGAGGAAAGCCTTGAGTGGAAACGCTACAGCTATTTCGCATAGCACAGGCCACAATAAATGCCATGGCCAATGATTTGGCTTACCCTGCCTGCCATACTCCGTTTTGACCAGAGCGGGTAGGGGATCATTTGTGCTTGATTTTCTTTGCTACTTTCTTGTATCAAGACAAGAAAGTAGGGGTAAGAAAATATTGGCTGAGGCGATGATGGAATGCAGTTTCATCCTCACCCCGCCCTGTCGGGCACCCCTCTCCTTTGTAAGGAGAGGGGCTGGGGGTGAGGATTGAAAGGGAGAAAGGGTGGGGATAAGGTGTAAAGGTACAGCGGCAGGGTTTGAAATTAAAAAGTAGATAGACCTGGGGTGAAGAGGTCTTAACATCCTTAAAAATTAGCACAAGCCATAATCCATGAATTGTGCGGTGGGCTGCACAAATGTGCGGCGGTGTGGAGCAGTGAATGGTCAAAACGGCAAGTATGGCCGCAGGGGCGCTTGTCGTTTCAAAGCGTTGGCAGGAGGAAAACCTTGTGTGGAAAAGCTACAGCTATTCCGTAAAGTAG
>JAKPGM010000013.1 GCA_029550865.1 Bacteroidota bacterium
GGAATTGATGCAGCCATCTTTATGCACCCCACAGTGTGGAAAGCCTCAGGACATGTGGATGCCTTCAATGATCCACTGATCGACAATAAAGATTCTAAGAAGCGCTACAGGGCCGATGTTTTGGTAGAAGATCATATTGCGAAAATTGAGGCTAAGATTGCAAAAGAAGTAGAAAAAGCGGCCAAAAGGTTCGGTGATGCATTCAACGAGGAGCAATTTCGCACTACCAACCCCCGGGTATTGGAATACACATCGCAAATCGACGACATTAAACAGAAATTTTACGGAGCTCTCGAACGCAATGACCTTGAAGCCATCCGACAGTTAATCATCGACCTCGGCATCGTTTGTCCGGTTTCAGGTACACGCAACTGGACTGAGGTAAGGCAGTTCAACCTGATGTTCAGCACCGCCATGGGCTCGGTGAGCGAAGAGGCCAGCACTGTATATTTGAGGCCAGAAACTGCACAGGGTATTTTTGTAAACTACCTCAATGTGCAGAAGACGGGCCGCATGAAAATTCCCTTTGGAATAGCGCAAACCGGAAAAGCTTTCCGAAATGAGATTGTTGCAAGACAATTTATTTTCCGCATGAGGGAATTTGAGCAGATGGAGATGCAATATTTCGTGCGACCAGGCACAGAGATGGAATGGTTTAATTACTGGAAACAGGAACGCATGAAATGGCATTTATCGTTAGGCATACCAGCTGAAAAGTATCGTTGGCACGATCACGAAAAACTGGCTCATTATGCCAATGCAGCCAGCGATATTGAATTTGAGTTTCCTTTCGGATTTAAAGAATTGGAAGGCATACATTCCCGCACCGACTTCGACCTGAGCAATCATCAGAAATACAGTGGGAAGAAAATCCAGTATTTCGATCCTGAACTCAACGATAGCTACACGCCATACGTTGTAGAAACTTCCATTGGCCTCGATCGCATGTTCCTGGCAGTACTCAGTTACGCCTACCACGAGGAAAAACTCGAAGATGGTTCAGAAAGAGTTGTACTTCGTATTCCTCCAGTGCTTGCGCCCTATAAAGCTGCTGTGTTACCCCTGGTAGCGAAGGATGGATTACCCGAAAAGGCCCGCGAAGTGATGGATACGCTGAAGTTTGAATTTATGTGTCAGTATGAAGAAAAAGATAGTATAGGTCGTCGGTATCGCCGTCAGGATGCAATCGGCACCCCTTATGCCATCACTATCGACCATCAAACCCTCGAAGACAATACTGTTACCATCCGCGAACGCGATACTATGCAGCAAGACAGGGTAAACATTGAGCAATTGCCAAAAATTATTCGCAAACGTCTTCAAGACAATAAATAATTTACCCCCTTTCAACGAAAGCGCAAGGCTGGCCGATGGAGACCAGCCTTTCTTTTTTTCTTTCTATACTATGAAAAAACAGGCCCTCCCGTACGGACGGCCTTCCCATATGAATTTTCAATAACAAATAACCTTCACTTAGCTGACGGAGGATAGTAAATTTTAGTATTGTCCCTATATCCTTCGTCATTTTCTGACCAGTTGGGATAAAGCTCCCCATTACTCGATGCCCATTCTACAAAATGCAAGTATGCTTTATCAATACCGACTTTTTCAATAGGATAATCAAAACCTTCTAACAACGAAATGGCCCAGGG
>JAKPGM010000059.1 GCA_029550865.1 Bacteroidota bacterium
CACTCGGCCCCCACGTTACTGCATTTGAGCAAGAGTTAGCCAACTATACCGGGGCAGCGGCTGTTTCGTGTGTCTCGTCGGGGACAGCGGCCATTCATCTGGCACTTATCCTGGCAGGGGTCGAAAGGGGCGATGAGGTCATTTGCTCTTCCTTTACTTTTTCGGCTTCGGCCAATCCTATTGTGTATCAGGGTGCTACTCCTATCTTCGTTGATTCCGAGTCTCTTACCTGGAACATGGATCCAGAGCTACTCGAAAAGGCCATAAAAGATCGCATTGCCAGGGGTAAAAAGCCTAAAGCTGTAATAATAGTTCACCTGTATGGCATGCCTGCCCAGATAGATAAGATTGTTGACATTTGCCAGTATTACGATATCCCTTTGATTGAGGACGCTGCCGAAGCGCTGGGTTCGAAATACAAAGGCAGGCAGGTAGGCACTTTTGGCCGGATGGGGATAATTTCGTTTAATGGGAATAAAATCATTACTACCTCGAGTGGGGGAGCCTTGCTGGCCAACGACCCCGAGTTGTGTAAAAAGGCTACCTTTCTGGCCACGCAGGCACGCGACAACTTTCCCTATTATCATCATACGCATATTGGATACAATTATCGCATGAGCAATATCCTGGCGGGTGTTGGTCGGGGGCAGCTCAGGGTGCTTGATCAGCGGGTTGAGGCACGGCGCAGAAATTTCTTTGCCTACAAAAAGTTTTTTGCATCGTTTCCCGGGGTTACCTTGCTTGAGGAGCCCGATGAAAGCTATTTTTCAAACCATTGGTTGACCACCATCGTACTCGATCCAGCCCAAACAGCAGTTAAGCCAGAAGACTTGCGACTGACACTTGAGAAGGAAAACATTGAATCACGACCGTTGTGGAAACCCATGCATTTGCAGCCAGTTTTTCAGGGGTGTCCGGCTTATGTGAATGGGGTGTCGGAGGCTCTTTTTGCGCAAGGACTTTGTTTGCCCTCCTCGTCAACATTGACGGATGACGATTTCGGAAGGGTTACCGACTGTCTCAGGCAGGTTCTCGAACGGGGTTAATACGAAGGTCCTAAAGTTATGGAAGCGGTAGGTGTATTTTGTTCGTCGAGTAGTCGTACCCCTGCACCTTATCTTGACGATGCTTATAGGCTGGGAGCCTTGCTGGCCAAAGAAAAAATTACAGTTTACTATGGAGGAGGTGCAATAGGAGCCATGGGGGCACTTGCCGATGGTGTGCTCGCTGAGAATGGTCTTATTGTGGGCGTTATTCCTCATTTTATGATGCAGCTCGAATGGGGCAATCCCCGGGTTACAGAAATGATTGTTACCAGGAACCTGTCGGAACGTAAGACGATTATTTTTGAAAAAACAAGGGGCATTATAGTTTTGCCGGGAGGTACGGGTACGCTCGACGAGCTGGCCGAAGCCCTTTCGCACAAAAAGTTGGGACTATTCGATATTCCAGTTGTTGTGCTGAATACACTGAACTTCTTTGATCCCTTGCTAATGTTTTTGCAACGGATGGTAGACGAAGCATTTATTTTGCCCGAACACATGAATTTTATCCAGGTAGCCCAAACGCCCGAAGCTGCCGTAGAGTATCTCAAAAATTACCAGCCCCTGGGTAAAGACACCCTTCGGAATATGGCGGCCCTATGATTGGGTTAGCTCACGAAATACCTCCTCGAGTGGTTTCTCCTTTTTTTGCATCGCAAGGATTTTGATATTGGAGGCAACGGCTTTGGTGAAAATTGTTTCTCGCAGATCGTAACCTTCTCTACATTCGATAAGCCAGTGAGTGGGCCCCTGATTCACAACCGATTGAACCCCTTCAAGTTCAGAAAAGAAATTTTCCTCAACTGGCACATGGGTTTCGACCACAAGGGTATGCGAACTGGCACGAACCAATGCGGTGGGTTGGTCGGCTATGATGTTTCCTTTGCTGATAAGGATAATGCGATGACAAATAGCCTCGACCTCTTGCATGATGTGGGTTGAAAGGAGTACGCATTTTTCTTTTGCTACCGACTGAATAAGGTTGCGAATTTCAACTATCTGGTTAGGGTCGAGCCCCGAGGTGGGTTCGTCGAGGATGAGTATATTGGGATTATGAATGAGGGCCTGGGCAATCCCTACCCGCTGGCGATATCCCTTTGAGAGTTCACCAATACGTTTTTTACGTTCGGGAGCAAGACCGGTAAGCTGAATCATCTCTTCGACCCGTTGTTTCGACTTACTCCCCAATCGGTAGAGGCCAGCCACAAATTGTAAATATTCTGTTACATACATATGCAGGTACAGGGGATTGTGCTCGGGTAAATAGCCAATATGTCGGCGTATGGCTGGTTCTTCCTCAGCAATATTATGTTGGTTGATGTATACAGCTCCGCCATCGGGCTGCAGGTAGCCCGTGATAATTTTCATCAGGGTAGATTTACCGGCACCATTGGGACCAATAAATCCTACAATTTCACCTTTCGATAGCTGAAACGAAACCTTATTTACGGCACACTGGCTACCGTAGTATTTGGTAACTTCTTTAACCTCGAGCATGGAGTGGTACGTTTAGCCAGCAAAAGTACTAAAACTATCTTTAATGGTTCGAGATTTTGCCCGAATGGTTAACACAGGCACAGGCGATTTACTGATAAGTTGCTGGGCTATACTTCCCATAATCAGGTCGGTGAACGAGGTGCCGCTCTCGTTGACTACCGATAGTAACTCGCATTTTCGTTCAACGGCATAATCGAAAAGATCGTTAAGTCCATTAGCCCCTACCAGCGAATAGGAGACATAAGGTACATCTTTATTTTTAAGATAGTCAATTGTTTGATTGGCATAGCCGTTTAGGCGACTTACGACTTTCTTATTGGTCGATTCGGAAAATGTAACCACATGTACAGTAGCTCCAAAAAGTCTTGCCAGAGCCGACACAAAAACAACCTTTTGACGACTATCGATAGCAATGTCAATGGGAAGTAGG
>JAKPGM010000079.1 GCA_029550865.1 Bacteroidota bacterium
AAAGTCCTGTGGTCCAATTATCGATATTCTAAATAAAGGGGTAGTTTTTTTAATTGACACCCCTTTGTATCCTATTTAGTTGTATATCAATTTTTTGCAAAACAAAAAGTTGAAGATTCTAATTTTGTCGGTTAATAGTGATAGTAATTGATAATAATACTTGTGTCGGTAGGGTCTATGGCAAACGATTTATAAACCCGGATGTGCAGGCCAGGATCTACCTTACTGGTAAGCAATAGCTTGTTGCTGGTAAGTTTTGCCCCATAAGCTTTATTGTCGATGTTGGGTAGGGGTGGCCATCCCCATAGCGATTGGGGACTCGGCCAGAAGGTCGACCCGTTCATGTCCTGTACCGACTGCAGATAAAGTAATTCGGTGCCATCATATTGTAACGAAACTATACGCCCCCCTCGGTTGGTGTCGACAGCAAAAAATAGGGGATTAAAGGTAAACGTATATCTACTTCCTGATTTCTCAAGCGTTACCTGAGTCTTACTCGTCTGTTCAGCGAAGAGAATAATGAAAAATATCCAAAAGACGTAAATGATGGATTTCATCCGAAAATATTTTTTAATTTTTTATAGTGGTCGGATGGAACTCGCATGTGATGAGCTTTCTACACATAGGCAAGTACGAAACTGAAAAATATTTTCATACTTGTTTGTGAATACTGCTATACATGCTCGTTTCATCTGCATTTTTTTTTATTTTTTGTAATGGTCAGACGAAACTCGTATGGAGAGTTATCTAACTCAGTGGTCTTATGCAGAAATATTTTTTTCGTTCTCGTTTATGTTAGCTATCTATACATGAATTTTTTTCTTTTAGAGGGGTTTCTGGAAAATACGGAATCGTTTGTAGATGACTCCCCCCATTTTTTCTACTTCCATGCGCATAGCCGTGTTGGTTTCGAGTATCAGATGCGAGTCGATGTATTCTATTCCCCTTTTCCGAGCAGTTTCTACAAGTTTTACTCCCAGCATTACATCCAGGCCCTGACCGCGATATTCTTTTTTAATTCCTCCCAGTAGTAAATCCAGCTGTTTTGCGCGGTTTCGTGCAGCAATAACCTTGAAAATGCCAAATGGTAACATCTTCCCATTAGCAGCTTTGATACCCTCGCTGATATCGGGTAGGGAAACAATAAACGCCACCACTTCGCCATCTTTGTTCAAAATAGCCTTTATAAAATTGGGGTCGAGCAGAAAGATATAGCGATTGGCAAAGTCTTCCATCTCATACTCTTCAAAGGGTACAAAAGCAAAGATGTCTTCAAAGGTTTCGTTGAGTAGTCTTAAAATGGGTTTTATGTATGGCTTCAACTGGCGCTTGCTTTTAAATTCAAGCATGTAGATATCTTCCCTGCGCGAGACACGTTCATAAATATTTTGATAAAAATCGGGAATTTTATCGGGGATGACCAGTTTGTAAACTACGCAATCGACCTTTTTGGAATATCCTTCTCCTTCAAGCAGTTTGGGCATGTAGGGGAAATTGCCGTTAGTGGCCAATACAATGGGATTTTCAAAACCTTCGACCATGAACCCCTGAGGGTCTTTCTCGGAAAATCCAAGGGGGCCTATCATTCGGGTTTTGCCTTTTGATCTTGCCCAATTCTCTACATAACTAATCAAAGCATGAAATACTTCCGGATCCTCATAGGTTTCCATAAAGCAAAAACGACCATCGTTTTCACCGTGTATTTCGTTGTATTTATGATGAATGATGCCCATAATACGTCCTACCACTTCCTTGCCGCGGTAAGCCAATGCCAGTGTGGTATCGCAAAAATCAAATGATTTGTTTTTTTTAGGATCAAAGAAAATCCACTCGTCCATGTAAATAGGGGGAACCCAGTTGGCATGATTCTTATGTATGCGTGCAGGCAGGTTAATGAATTCCCTTAGTTCTTTTTTACTGCTAACTTCTCTAATTTCTATGTCCATTTTCTTTAAACTTTTTAAAAGTTTGTAAAATTCATTCGAAAGTAGTTAAATTTTTTTTTAAATTCGGTGCAAATATAGTCATTGAAAATTAATATTAACGAAAATTAACAAAAATGGCTGATAATAAACCACTTAAGGTTTTGGTTGTGGACGATTCTGCCTTAAACCGGCAGGTAATAGTGGAATACCTCAGACATAAGGAAATTATTACTATTGAAGCTGAGGATGGGGAGCAGGCCTTACAAATAATTGCTACTGAGAAGCCAGATATTATTTTACTTGACCTTATAATGCCCATCATGGATGGGTTCGAAGTATTGGAATATCTTAAAAAAGAGAATAACACTATTCCCATCATAGTCATTACTGCATATCTAAAAGGCAATACTTTTCAAAGGTGTATGGAGCTGGGTGCAAAAGGATTTTTGAATAAACCTGTAAAAATGCAGGAACTGTTCAATTTAATTTCGCAGGTCATGGAGTCGTGACCACACTGATGGAGAAAGATGGAAGTGGGAGAGGAAAGAAAAATATTGTTTGCTCATTCTTTTTCTAATGAGGCGTTTGCGACAGAAAATTGGATAAAGAGCCTAATGTCAAATACCTCTTTGCATCATGCTGCCGATTGGAAAGCGTTATGTCGTTCCGCTGTTTCTCTTAAGCCCGATATTATTGTCATTGATTCAGCTTTGGTTGATTTTTTGCGTGGGGTACGTATTATTAAACGTTTGGAGGAAGTTAAAAATATTCCCCTGGTTGTTTTGTGCGATCGGGATGCACCCATAGACGAGTATTTTGCTGCAGGGGTTGATGATTTTTTATTTCGTCCCTTTTCGTGGATTGATTTACAATGCCGCCTACAGGTTGCTTTTCGTTTGGGCGATACGTTAAAAACGATAAAGAATCAGAACCTGCTTCTTCAGAAAACATCGGAGGAACTGAAAAAACAGTATAATTTACTGGATGAACAACGACGCGACATCATTGATGATATTACCTATTCTCGGCGCATACAAAATGCTATCATGCCTTCCCCCGAGATGTTGGCGTGTTATTTCCAGGATTATTTTTTGTTTTATCGTCCCAAACGTATTGTCAGCGGCGATTTTTATTGGGTTGCAGCGAAGGAGGGGAAAACCATTGTGGCTGTTGCCGATTGTACGGGGCATGGTTTGTCCGGTGCTCTTTTAACCATTGCAGGTACGGCTTTCTTGAACGAGATCATCAACTATACGCCATTGAATGCGGCTGAGTTTCTCAATCAACTGCGCTTGCGTATCATGCGCCTGCTTCATCAAAGGGGATTGGAAGGTGAGGCTGCCGATGGTATGGATATCTCACTGGCTATTCTTGATTATAAACAAAAACATTTGCAGTATGCCGGTGCCAACAATCCTGCTTACCTGATACGTACTTCTGGCGAATTGCTTATTCTTCCCGCCGACCGTATGCCCATTGGAATCCACGATTATTGCGAAACCCCTTTTACCAATCATACCTATTCGTTTGAACATGGGGACATGCTTTATCTCTTCTCCGATGGTTATGCCGATCAATTTGGGGGACCACACGACCAAAAGTTTCGTACCAAACGCTTTCAGGAATTGTGCAAAAAGGTTTACCATCTTCCAACTGCTGAACAACGAGCTATTTTTGAGCGAACTATCGACGAATGGATGGGTTATCGCGATCAGGTCGACGATATTTCAATAATTGGAATTCGATGTTGATGAGTTGACAAAATAAGATTAGATAAAATTATCTACTTTTTATTTTTTTTCTTAATTTTCGCCAAAAATGTAAGGGATGATGGCATGGAGTATCAATGATTCCAGTGTAAAGTTGGCGTATAAGGGTCCCTTTTACATCGATGTACTTTCGGGTATGGCCGGCCATTTGCGGCAGATGTATAGGCTGAAACCGATAACCTGCAACAGGCTGTATAAAATTTTCTTTGAGCTTACCCAGAATGTTGCCAAATATTCTGCCGAGATGTGTAATCTTTACCAGCACTATAAATATGGCGGAATTGGTAGTTTTACGATTGAAGAAAAAAATAATGCTATCCGGATAAGTACTACCAACATGATTCGCGCCGAGGATGCTTCAACCCTGATGAGGTACTGTACTGAAATAAATACCATGTCGGTCGAAGCGCTTCGCGAATACCGTAGCCTCAAACGTCGTCCACAACCGGGACCGGAGGATAGTGGGGCATACATTGGTATCATTCAGATAGGTATTATCACTAAAAATAAGATTGAATGGGATATTGTACCGCTGGGTGAGCGTTTTGCCCTTTTTACTATTACCGCTAAAGTAGATATTGAATAAAAATACCAAATATTAACCTTAGCCTACTATGGAAAATCTAAAAAATATTATTATTCCTGCCAACAAGGAAACGCCCTATTTTCCTGCAGTAGAATTCGATTACGAAAAAGGGGAATGTACCTTGGCAGGGGAATCGTATATGGAAGACTGCTACAAATTTTACAATCCGCTCATCGATTGGCTTAATGCCTATTGTGAGCAGAAGAAAAGTATTGTCTTTAATTTTAAACTTTACTACTTCAATACACAGTCCTCGCGCATGATTTTAAAAATTTTTGAGACTTTAATGAAATTTAAGGAAAATGGCGGGCAGGTAGAAATCAACTGGTACTACTATCAAAGCGATCCCGATATGGTGGAAGAAGTGGAAGACTTTCAGCGTGAATCGGGCTTAGAAGTCAATCTTATCGAAATAAATGGTTAAAATCGAGAACGGAATTAGCATGTGCGCATGGATGGGTCTGAGAAAAACGAACAGCAAAAGAATCTTCTTATTACCAAGATGGTGAAAACAAGCATGCGAGTTCCATCCGGCCTTTTTAAAAAAAATTTAAAATTATTTTCGGATGAAACGAGCATGTATAGCAGTATTCACAAACGAGTATGAAAATATTTATCAGTTTCGTACTTGCCCTATGTGTAGAAAGCTCATCACATGCGAGTTCCATCCGACCGCTATAAAAAATTAAAAAATATTTTCGGATGAAACCTCCATGATTGTGCTCAAGCACAAACACAAAATGAATAAAATGGGGAATATTATCCATACAACGAAATAGAAAAACGGTTTAAATAATTAATATTCAACATATTAAATAATTTTATTCGGATGAAACCTTCATGATTGTGCTTAAGCACAAACACACAACGAATAAAATGGGGAATATTATCCATACAACGAAATGGAAGAACGGTTTAAATAATTAATATTCAACATATTAAATAATTTTATTCGGATGAAAAAAATTATAGTTACCGAAAAGAGTCCACGTGCAATTGGCCCTTATAGCCAGGCGGTAGAGGTAGGTTCAACCTTATATATTTCGGGTCAAATTCCACTCGATCCGGTTACCAACGAAATAGTGGAAGGGAGCATCCGTGAACAGACAGAGCAGGTTCTTAAGAATATTGGTTTGATACTCACCGCTGCTGGCTATAGTTTTTCCGATGTAGTAAAAACAACCTGTATGCTGGCCGACATAAATGATTTTGCAGCGATGAATGAAGTATATGCCAAATATTTTGTGAAGGATTTTCCTGCGCGTTCAACCTTTCAGGCAGCTGCTTTGCCCAAGGGGGTTAGGGTTGAGATAGAAGTCATTGCAGCCAAAAAATAGCCTTATTGCTTTAAAATTCGCTGTACATACCACCGTTCGTTGTCTTCGGCTACCAGCAGATAAACCCCAGTGCCCAATTGTCGTGGGCAACACTGAGGTACTGGCTGATTGGTTCGAAGGCTAAATAGTTGTTGCCCACCTGGATTGTAAATCCAAAGTCTTTTAGAAACGGATACAGCGTTTTGTTCTGGAAAAATAACCTGAAAACACTCCCGAAACGGATTGGGAAAAACATTCATGGAATTAGGCGGTGTAGTGTCAATGGCAAAGGAAACATCAAATTTTGCCATTAACCAATGTTTTGGGTCGACAGTGATGCCTGTTATTGCCGAAGCGAAAAGGAATGAGTACCTTTTTGTTGTGTCGTTTAATGTGAGGTGAATGAGGGTATCCCGACCGTTTTGAAAGTGAATCTGGATGGGAACCGGGATGGGTGAGTAGCGGTTGTCGCTGGCACTT
Organism: Bacteroidota bacterium; assembly: GCA_029550865.1. GTDB lineage: Bacteria > Bacteroidota > Bacteroidia > Bacteroidales > DTGW01 > JAKPGM01. Next base: position 6,077 of record JAKPGM010000079.1, read on the forward strand.
GCCCGTACATTGCCCTGCAACTGCAAAAATTTATGCTGGGCGCGACCATGTATTTGTATGATGGGATATCCCTTACCATATAACCATTCCTGGAAAAATGCCGACCACGATCGACCGGTTTTGGCTTCAAGTTCTGCCTTAAAATCTTCAACTCCGGCGTTCCTAAATGCAAATTTTTGCAAAAAACTTTTCCATACTGCGAAAAAGATTTCGTCGGAACCTACAAAATATCGTAAGGTATGCAGAAAATATGCCCCTTTCATGTAGGTATTGGTGTAGCTAAAAATGCGCAGGGGATCATACACCCTGTCGTCCGGTATGTAAATCGTGGCTAAACTATCGCGTAACGCAAGATTTAAGCACGAGAGCAGCCAATCGGATGCAGTATTTGGAAAAAATTTCTCGTGCGCAAGGTAGGAAAGATAGGTGGCAAATCCTTCATTGATCCATATATTCTGCCAATCGTTGCAGGTAACGTAATTGCCAAACCAGCTATGTGCCAGTTCGTGTGCAACAAGGGTAAAATCGAAGTTTTGCAAAAAAGTAATGGTTTGGTTCTCCATACCTCCGCCAATGGGAACTACTACATGCCCATATTTTTCGAGATAAAAGGGATATGCCGTGCCAGTTAGCGTTTCAAAATAATGAATAAGTGCTACCGTTCGGTCAATTCCGTTTTTCTGTTCTATCCATTCGCTATCGGAATAGCAGTGAAAATTCTGGAAAAGAACCGAATCGCCGGTGATGGGACTATAGAACTTATAGGTATATGTTTTAAACTCGCTCACTGCAAATCCAATAAGGTAGTAGGCAATAGGGTAATGACTTTCCCAGCAAAATGTGCGTAGGCCAGATTGCGTATCTTCCGTCCGCTGCAATAAACCGTTGGCCACCGCTATATAGGGTCGGGGTGTGGTTATATACACTTTCACTGAATCGGCTTTATCGGCAACCCACTGCTTACAGGCAAAAAAGTCGAGTGCAGCATATGGCTCCGACAGCGTGTACAGTACTTTACAATCGTTGCTTCCTGAAGTGCCGATGCCTATTCCTCCTAACACATTGGACGATACTGCATAGCCCCGATAATACACGATAGCTTGTAACCATTCCCCTATGCCTATTTTTTGCGAAAGCGTTGCTTTTATCCAGTGATTGTTATGCTCAAACGTACATAATTTTCCATTAATTACAACAGAATCGACAGTAAACGCATCATTTAGCTGGATGTAAAATTTGCTAAGATCTTTTTTTTCGACTTTTGCCCAAATGTGTGTATTGCCGATCAGGTATAAACTATCGGGGGTTGCTGTGAGATGCAGTTCATAACTTTTTACATCGTAACACGAGCTATCGGTATAGTACGCTATAGCTTTTTCCTGTTGGGCCGTGGCCACAAGGAAATTTCCCCACAGGGTTGCAACAATAATAGCAAAGGCATACCACCGATTCGACATCATCAAAATGTATTACTACCAGCTAAATGCGTAAACGGTTTTTTGATAGTATTTTTCCTCGGGTCTAAGTACCGTTGAGGGGAAATGGGGATGGTTGGGCGAATCGGGAAAATGTTGGGTCTCGAGACAAAGCGAGCAATGTTTTTGATAGCGAATGCCAGAATGTCCAACCTGCGAGCCATCGAGATAGTTGGCTGAATAAAATTGTACACCCGGCTCAGTGGTATACACATGCATCTTTCGGCCCGAACGGGGGTCGAATAGGGTGGCAATTCGGTCAAATCTTCCGGCAGCCTTGTTGAGTATATAGTTGTGGTCGAAGCCCTCTGGTACCTGATGGATGCGATCGCCAATACGTGTAGGTGTTCTAAAATCGAAAGGCGTTCCTGCTACCTCCAGAAGTTTTCCGGTGGGGATACTGGTATCATCAACTTCCGTAATCTTGTCAGCATCGATGGTAAGCACAAGGTCGTAGATCGATTGATTGCATCCGGCCAGATTGAAATAGCAATGATTGGTAAGATTTACCACCGTTGGCTTATCCGTAGTAGCATGGTATTCGATGGTCAACTCGTTCAGGTTGTTCAACGAATAAATTACGGTAACTTGCATGTTGCCAGGATAACCCTCTTCGCCATCTCGGCTTAGATAATTAAGCTTTACCCCTATTGCATCTTTGTTTTCGAATGATTCGGCTTGCCATATCACTTTATCGAAACCCTTGTTGCCTCCATGCAACGAATTGGGGCCATTGTTTATAGGAAGATGATAGGTAACCCCATCGAGGGTAAACTGGCCCTTGGCAATGCGATTGGCATAACGCCCGCAAATAACCCCAAAATAGGGATGTTCCTTCTCATAGTCTTCCAGGGTATCAAAGCCTGTGATGACTTCGTCAATTTTGCCCGAAGCATCAGGAACCTTTATCGAAGTAACTGTAGCTCCATAGTTGGTTATCGATACTTCCATTCCATTGTCATTTCGTAGGACGAACAGGTATATGCCTTTATGGCTTCCTCCTTCTTTGAAATAATCCTGAGCTATTTTCATTTTACTATTTTTTTTTTAAGTCTTACGTTTAAGTTATGATGGTTGTGCAAATATTGTGATTTTTTTGAATTAAATACTTTTTGTTTTGCCTTGAACGAGTGTTTCGACTGTAATTTGAAACAAAATCGATTGAAATACCCCCAAAAAGGTAGCTAAGCGAGGGTAAGGTCGCAATAGTAAAATCTGTTATCGCGCAACACTTTTTCTCCTTTCAGTATAGGAAGGGGATGCGAAAAGATTGGTCCATCGAATGTAAAAGTATGAAACTCACCCTTTTCGCCGCAAGGATCGATTTCGGATGGTATTGCTTTTAAAAATTTTTGATTGTACTCGTGTCCCACCCATGAAGCATCGATTTGTTGGGTGTCGACACAGGTAAGAATAGCCTTAAAACCAAGTGCTAAAAACTGTTTGCTAAGGTATGTGGTATCTATGCCCCAAATGGGAAAAATGGCTTTTAAACTTAGTTTATCAAGCTGATTTTCACGGTATTGTCGGACATCTGATAGAAAAATGTCGCCAAAAGCGTAGGTTTGGATTCCATCGTTTTTGAGCTGCTCAAGAGCATTGCGCATACGGTCTTCATATTCTTCATTGGTGCAGCTGGCTGGAATGGGAACGGTGATTAGCGGGATGTTCAGGGCAGCTGCCTGTTGGTTAAGAAGTTCAACTCGTACACCGTGCATGCTGATACGCTGGTAGGTTTCGGTGATGGTGGTCAATAGGTATACAATTTCGAAGTTTGGTTGTTGCTTCAGGTAATATAACGCCAGCGAACAGTCCTTACCACCGCTCCAGGAGAGTACGACGGGTATTGTCATGGGTTTATCGGTTTAAAAATTCCTGGATGTTTTTAACAATACCCTCGATGAGCACCATTCGGGCTTCAAGGCTGGTCCATGCGTTATGGGGGGTGAGTACCAGCTTTTCTGATTTTTTTACCTGCATTAATGGGTTCTCGGGTAAAATAGGTTCACGCGAAAAAACGTCGAGTCCTGCTCCTGCAATGATGTCGTCATCGATGGCTTGTGCCAGGGCAGTTTCGTTGACAATACCTCCTCGTCCTGTATTGATAAGGATGGCCGACGACTTCATCAGTTTTAGCTGAGGCAGGTCAATAAGGTTACGGGTGGAATCATTAAGCGGCGCATGAATAGAAACAATATCAGCATTACGAAGCAGGTCTTCGAGAGATACTCGCCGATAGACTGGATTAAAATTTTTCCCGGAAGTAGAATAATACCATACCTCGGCGCCAAAAGCCGTAGCTATTTCAGCTACCTTTTTTCCTATGGATCCTAATCCAATGATTCCGAATATTTTTCCACGAATTTCGGTAATGTTTCGGTCCATGCCTGAAAATATATGATGCCGGGAGTATGATCCATCTTTAACAAATCGGTCGTAGAAGGGGATCTGGTGGTAAAGCGAAAGGATAAGGGCAAAGGTATGCTACGCTACGCTGTAAGTGGAGTAGTTGGCTACATTTTTTACCACTATCCCTTTTTGCTGGGCATATTCTGCATCGATATGATTGATACCAGTGGCTGCAGCGCAAATAAGTTTAAGGTTGGATGCATGATCTATCACCGGTCGATCTATGACCACTTTACAGGTAATGGCTATATCTATTCCCTGCAGGCGTTCTATGGTTTCATGGGGTTGTGTTGTCGGATAATAAACCACTTCACCCAATGCGTCTATTTTGCGAAGATTGGGGACATTCCCCATGGTATCGGTATCGAGAAAGGCTATTCTCATGGTTGTTGCATCTAAATGAAAAGCAAAGTATTAACGTTGCATTAGTGCAACTGGGTACCAATCAGATGAATAAACTCTTCGCGGGTTTTCGTTTCGCGCATAAAAACACCCGTAAAAGCCGAGGTGGTAGTAACTGAGTTTTGTTTTTGAATGCCCCGCATCATCATACACAGATGGTGTGCCTCGATGACTACAGCCACTCCAAGAGGATTGAGACTTTCCTGGATACAATCGCGTATTTGCATGGTAAGTCTTTCCTGAACCTGGAATCTGCGTGCATAAGCATCCACAACCCGCGCAATTTTGCTAAGTCCAGTAATTTTTCCGTTGGAGATGTAGGCAACATGTGCCTTACCAAAAAAAGGAATCAGATGGTGTTCACACATCGAATAGAGCTCAATATCCTTTACAATAACCATCTGACGATAGTCTTCTTCGAAAGTGGCCGATTGTAATAATTGCTTGGGATCGATGTTGTAGCCATGAGTCAAAAACTGAATGGCTTTGGCAACCCGTAGCGGCGTCTTTTGCAATCCTTCGCGTTGCCAATCGGGATCGGTTAACTGCAGGATACGGCTGTACAATTGCTCTAATTCATGTGTCTTCTCCTTATTGAATTGTTCAATTCGCCGATATTGTTCCTCATCGATGTATTCCGACGACAATGAAAACTGAGTGTTTAGCTTATTCTCCATAATATTCTACCATATTATTTTCTGTTTCTACTAATCGAATGCAATGCAATTCGGCGCCCATAGCCCGAATGTGGGGAGCTAATTTTTCCCAAATGGCAATGGCAATATTTTCTGACGACATCACTCGTCCCCGTAAAAAGTCAACCTCGAGATTCAGATTTTTGTGATCAAGTGCGTCAATTACTTCTTTTCTGATGAGCTGACTCAATTCGGACAGATTTACTACATACCCTATTTCGGGATTGATGTGGCCCTTGATGGTGACATAGAGCTCATAATTGTGGCCATGCCACAGTGGATAGGAACACTTACCGTACACCTCAAGATTTTTTTCATCACTCCATTCGGGATTGAACATGCGATGGGCGGCATTAAACCTTTCCCGTCGGGTTATATATACATAGCTCATGATTATCGAATTCCATTAAAAACTGTATGTAAAATTACAATAATGTGATGTAGCCAATTTTAAAAATTTGCTTTCCCCACTAAATTATTTACACTAATATAACTCAATATTCTGTGGATTGTTTATGTTTTTTTCCTTATTTTGTAAAAAGCCTGTTGATGGTTCAAAATTAATATTTTTAAAAAATCGAGCTTTGAATATTTTGATTATTGCATCGTCGGAGAAGGAGGTAAAGTTTGTGCTGGAACAGGAAGTTGCAGTATACTTACCAGCAGAACATGTCTATACCTTTAACAGGGGAGGTAATACATTTGATTTTTTGATTACGGGGGCTGGCATGGTACAGGCAACCTATTGGACCACCCGTCTGATAACTACCAAAAAGTACGATCTTGCCATTCATGTAGGTTTAGCAGGAAGTTATCGCGACCAAATTCGGGTAGGGTCGGTAGTCAATGTTACCTCTGAGCTTTTTGCCGATATTGGCTATACCCAGAAGGGCGATTTTATCAGCATCTTCCAGGCTGGGGTACAGGATAAGAATGCCTTTCCTTTTCAGGATGGAAAATTGTATTACGATTTTGATGCTTCGGGTTTTCGGCTGTTAAAAACTCTGCAGAGGGCTAATGCTATTACGGTTAGTCACAATACGGGAGAACCAGCCGACATGGTTGAGAAAATTGAAAAATTTGACCCTGATATTGAGTCGCTGGATGGGGCTGCAGTGCTTTTTGTTTGTCAGATGCATAGGGTGCCATGCATGGCGCTACGATCGGTTTCCTATGCTGTAGAATCGTTTCATACACGCAACTGGCTACTCCCTGAAGCATTGTTTTCGTTGGGAAAACATTTATATTTTCTACTTACGGAGTTCAAATAAGGCTTACGTTTTTAGGGGTCAATCCAGTCGCCGTTTTCCTTTATCACGCGGATTAGTTCGTCGACCGCTTCGTTGGAGGGGATGTTTTTTTTCACTATTTCTTTTCCTTTATACAGGGTAACTTTACCGGGACCAGCCCCTACATAACCGTAATCGGCATCGGCCATTTCGCCTGGACCGTTGACGATACAGCCCATTATGGCTATTTTTAGATGCCGCAGGTGCGAAGTTTTTTCTTTCACCCTGGCAGTGGTTGCTTGTAAATCGAATAAGGTACGACCACACGAAGGGCACGAAATGTATTCGGTTTTGGTGGTTCTTACCCGACTGGCCTGCAGGATGGTGAAAGCTATGTTAATAATTTCTTCTGAACTAATTTGTCCCGCATTACGAATCCAGAGTCCATCGGCCAGGTTATCAACAAAGAATAACCCTGTATCGGAAGCTGCCCTAAGCGCTAAATCTTCTGCACTATCGGACGAATAATTACGGTTAATGATTACAGGACTGACTATTTTTTTCTTAAGTAGATCTGCTAAAACTTCGCGTTGTTCGGTTGGCCCACTGGCAAAACTTTCCATTATAACGATAGTTCGTTGTTGATGCTGTTGAATAGATTCCAGTAGCGTGGGACGCATATCATCGGCAGCAAAAATTACAAAATTCACATCGGCATGTTTGGGCCCGTAGTAATCAAATTCTGAGGCTGTGTAAAGGGGATAAACATTGGGAAGATTGCGGGCATGTAAAAACCAGTCGTGCAGATTTAAAATATATTGCTTATTGGGGTCGACACGCTCGAGATGCGATTGATGGGTAAGATAATAGAAGTCGGGCTCGGGAGTGATATTGGTGTTTTGCATACCAGATGGGTCGTAATCGGCCATCACAATGGGCGGGTGGGGATGCCCAATTCGTAAAATGGGTTGGGAGGTTCGTTGTTCGTGTACAAAAGGGTTTCGCAAAAGATAAATATCCGGATTTTGATGCGACTTTCTGGGAAAAAGTTGAGCAAGTTTTTGGGCTACCGGTATTTCTGCCTCGGGTTCTTCGGTCAGCGACACACGGATGGTATCACCAATGCCATCGGCGAGTAGGGTAGCAATGCCCACGGCCGAACGTATGCGTCCATCGATGCCATCGCCAGCTTCGGTTACGCCCAGGTGTAGGGGATAATTGTATCCTTCGTTCAGCATCGTCTTTACCAGCAAACGGTAAGCTTGTACCATTATGCGCGTGTTGCTGGCTTTTAACGAGATTACCAGATTGTGAAAATTTTCAGCCGAACACATGCGTATAAATTCCATGGCCGACTCAACCATTCCGGCGGGCGTGTCGCCATAGCGATTCATGATGCGCGGACTTAACGACCCATGATTGACACCAATACGAATGGCCGTTCCGTTTCGTCGACAAATATCGATCAGTCGGCGTAGCTTCCCGTGTATTTTTTCAAGCTCTTCGTGATATTCCTTATCGCTGATATCGCCGGTGATGGTACGGCGCGTAGCATAATTACCCGGATTGATACGGACTTTTTCGACTATTTCTGCAGCAATCTCGGCAATATCGGGATTAAAGTGTACATCGGCAACCAGCGGGGTGTGGTATCCCTTTTTTCGGAGTGTTGCCTTGATGTTTTTCAAATTTTCGGCTTCCTGCGAGGTAGGGGTAGTGATACGTACCAGGTCGGCACCTGCTTCAATGATTCGTATGCACTGTGCCACCGTGGCTTCCGTATCAAGGGTTGGGGTATTGGTCATGCTTTGCAAGCGAATGGGTTGCTTGCCACCTATGATTACCCCACCTACATTTACCTCTCGCGCAAGGTAGGGCAAAAAACTGTGTGCGTGAATATGCTGAGACATAGATTTACAGGCTGTTGAGTTCATCAACCAATTCATCCGACAGAACACCCTCTGCTATTTGCGACACACCGCCACTCAACCGGATATTCCAGTCGTTATCGAGGCTTATTATCAGCTTACCTCCTGGCATGTTGACAACCACTTCTTTTCCCGTTATCCCCTTTTTGTAGGCTACAGCTACAGCTGCACAGGACGAACTGCCCGACGCAAGCGTATACCCTGCTCCGCGTTCCCAGATTAACATCTCAATTTCATTCTCCGAAATGAGTTTTACAAACTGAACATTGATGCGGTTGGGAAACATGGGATGGTTCTCAATATGAGGCCCTAACATACGTACCTGCTGCTCGTCCAGAACATCGGTAAATATCACACAGTGCGGGTTTCCAACCGATACGCAATGAATATTGAGTTGGGTGTCTCCAATTGTAAGCGGATAGTCAAAACACTCTTTTTCGGGACAATGTACAGGAATATCCTTTGCCGTGAATGTCGCCTTTCCCATGTCGATGGTCACCAGGGTGGCTTTCCCTTTAATCTGCTTGTCGATGTTGGCAGATACTATTCCTCCAGGGGTATTTATGCGGAAAGAGGTAGTTCGTACATAGCCGTAATCGTGTAAAAACTTTGCAAAAATACGCAAGCCATTGCCACTCTTTTCAGCTTCCGACCCGTCGGGATTAAAAATCCGAAGCTGGTACAGCCCATCCTTTTCCCCTTCATACAACAATATGCCATCTGATCCAATGCCATAATGCACATCGCATATCTTTTTAATGGTGTCTTCGTTGATTGGAAAGCCCAGAAAACTTCCATCCAGTACTACATAATCGTTTCCTAAACCGTGCGATTTGATAAATCCATTTTTCCCCAGCATGGCTAAAGTGTTTAAATGAACAAAGCTACTTTTTTTCGTGGTAATATGCACCTAAATCGAAACAATGGCAAATTTAAATTCTCGAAAGTCTATTGGTTATATTGATGTTTTGGCTAAAAGTTCTTTCATCTTTATTTGCATGTTTTGTGCTTTTGTTCCGGCCGCCTGAGCAAAATTTATGTCATTTCCTGCATAAATTATTTCTCTGGAGCTATTGACAATTATTCCACACTGGGGGGTTAAAGTGTAGGAAGCTATTTCTTCGAGGTTACCTCCCTGTGCCCCGACGCCAGGGATAAGCAAAAAATGTTGCGGGATGATGTTGCGTATATTTTTTAACAGCGAAGCCTGTGTGGCACCCGTAACAAACATCGTATTTTGAGGAGAACCCCATTGCTGTGCATGGGAAATGACTTTTTCGTACAAAGTAATCCCTGTATGCTTATCTGGCATGGTCTGGAATTCTACGGCGCTCTCATTGGATGTTAAGGCCAAAATGATTACCCATTTCCCGGGATATTTTAAAAAAGGCTTGACTGTATCTGCCCCCATATACGGCGATAGGGTGATAGCATCGAAATCTAATAACTCGAAGAAGGCCTTAGCATACATCTGGGCGGTGTTTCCTATATCACCCCTTTTGGCATCGGCAATGAGGAAAATATCGGGATAATTGGCTCGTATGTATTTTACTGTTTTCTCAAGACTTTCCCAGCCCTTGCTTCCATAGGCTTCGTAAAATGCAAGATTGGGTTTGTAGGCTATGGCATAGGCTGCTGTATGATCGACGATTTGTCGGTTGAACTCGAAAATGGGATCATCAAAATCATGTAGAAAAGAGGGAATCTTTGAAAGATCAGTATCTAAACCCACACAGAGAAAACTCGATTTTTGTCTTATCTGCTCAACTATCGCCTCGTATGTCATGTGATTTTTTGTGGCAAACCTAATAAAAAACTGAAAGAATGTCAAAAAAAGAATTATTATCGCAAGGATTCTGGTAAGAGGGGGACGAGATGAAACGAGCATGTATAGCAGTATTCACAAACGAGTATGAAAAATAATTTTTCATGCCTGCTTGATTTTAGAGCACAAAACATATTACATGCGAGTTCCATCCGACCTTTTAAGAAAAATTTTTAAAATTATTTTCGGATGAAACGAGCATGTATAGCAGTATTCACAAACGAGGATGAAAATATTTATCAGTTTCGTACTTGCCTATGTGTAGAAAGCTCATCACATGCGAGTTCCATCCGACCGCTATAAAAAAATAAAAAATATTTTCGGATGAAATAACTTAAACTCTTTTTAAATTACACTAGAAGGTTTACCTTGTTTGTATAATATGTACCTTTGCGGTTAATTTTTTTAAGAACATAGTTATGGGTAACAATCGAAAAAAAATGTTTGAAGAGTTTCCGCCAGTATCGGTTGAGCAATGGGAGGAAGCGATACGAACGGATTTAAAGGGTGCCGACTATGAGAAAAAGCTTGTCTGGAAAACCGATGAGGGTTTCAGCGTAAAGCCATATTACACGGCTGATGATTTAAAAAATTTGTCGCACCTTCACTATCATGCAGGCGAATTTCCTTATGTTCGGGGAACAAAGCCTACACACAATCCATGGGAAATTATTCAGGACATCAGGGTGGACGATGAGGTAACCGCCAACCGTGAAGCGCTTGAAGCTGTTGATAGAGGCGCCACGGGACTATGTTTTATTTTGGAGAATAAATCCCTCGAAAAGTTGAATTTAGCTACATTACTGTACGATATCTATATCCAATGCATCGATTTGCAATTTGAATTTTATTCCAGTCCCGATGGACTCTGGAAGCAACTGTTTGACGAGTTTAACAGAAGAGGGGTAGATGTTTCGAATGCTACCGGTGATATTGGATATAGTCCCCTGGGAAGGTTGACGCAATATGGCAAATGGTATCGCAACGCAGCAGAAGACTTTGCCATTGCGCATCAGTTGTTAAAGCAGGTAATGACTACGCTGCCACGTTACAGGGTGTTGTTGGCCGATGGACGTCCTATTCGCGAGGCCGGTTCCACTACAGTGCAGGAAATGGCCTTTACCCTGGCCATGGGAAGCGAATACCTTCAGCGATTGTCCGATGCGGGCATGGATGTCGAAACGGTAGCCCCTCGAATTCAATTTAACCTATCGATCGGTAGCAATTACTTTTTTGAAATAGCCAAAATTCGCGCTTTTCGAATGCTATGGGCTAAAATTGTTGAGGCTTACGGTGTTAAAAATACAGAAGCCGCCAAAGCACACATTCACGCTACCACCGCCTGGTATAACATGACCCTTTACGACCCCTACGTAAATATGCTCAGACAAACAACCGAGAGCATGAGCGCTATCATCGGTGGAGTGGATTCGCTTTCGGTACGCCCGTTCAATGTGGTTTATCAACATCCCAACAGTTTTTCGAATCGCATCGCCCGTAATGTTCAAATTATCCTTAAGGAGGAAGCCCACTTTGATAAGGTGGCCGACCCTGCTGGCGGTTCATACTATATCGAAGCCCTTACTGCCAGTCTGGCACAGGAAGCATGGAAAGTGTTTGTACAGGTACAGGAACAGGGCGGTTACACCCAATCGTTTGTAAAAGGAAACATCCAGCAGCAAATCAAGTCGCATGCCCAAAAAATGCTTGCCGATGTGGCTGCACGTAAATGTACGGTATTGGGCACCAACCAGTATCCAAATTTCAATGAACTGATGCTAACCCAGATCGATAAAGATGTTTACTGGCAAAAACCTGCTGATACAAGCGATATCGTAGCTGAACCACTTCAGCCCATTCGTATCAGTAGCGATCTGGAACATTTACGCCTGAAAACTGAAAACAGCGGTAAGCGACCCAGAGTGTTTATGCTCACCATCGGTAATCTGGCCATGCGTTTGGCACGTTCACAGTTTTCCTGCAACTTTTTTGCAGTGGCAGGTTTTGAAGTCATTGATAATAATGGATTTGCAACTGTTGCCGAAGGTATCGAAGCTGCTCTGAAGGCTCATGCCGATATCGTTGTGCTTTGTAGTAGCGACGAGGAATATGTCACCTATGCGCCTGAGGCTTTTAATCTTCTCTACAACCGTGCCATTTTTGTAGTTGCGGGTAATCCACCCTGTATGGACGAACTCAAAGCAAAAGGCATTACAAATTTCATTAGCATTCGTTCCAATTTACTCGAAACCCTTTCGTACTATCAACAGTTAGTGGGTATTAATTAAAAATTCATCAACATGAAACCAGATTTTAGCAAGATAAACATATTTGCCCCAACCAATGGATCAACGGTGGGGAGCAATAATACTGAGCAATGCTGGCAAACTGCTGAGGGTATTGCCGTAAAGCCTGTTTTTACGGCAGCCGATCTGGAGGAACTCGAACATCTGCACTATGCAGCAGGTATTCCGCCATTTTTGCGTGGTCCATACAGTACCATGTATGTGATGAAACCATGGACAATTCGGCAGTATGCAGGCTTTTCCACCGCCGAGGAGTCCAATGCTTTCTACAAACGTAATCTGGCCTCAGGGCAAAAGGGGCTTTCGGTGGCTTTTGACCTGGCTACCCACCGCGGTTACGATGCCGACCATCCTCGGGTAGTGGGCGATGTCGGTAAGGCTGGGGTATCCATCTGTTCGGTCGAGGATATGAAAATTCTTTTCGACGGCATCCCCCTGAACAAAATGTCGGTATCGATGACCATGAACGGAGCGGTACTGCCCGTTATGGCATTCTACATCGTAGCTGCCCTCGAACAGGGCGCTCGTCTCGAAGAGCTGTCGGGTACCATCCAGAACGATATTTTGAAAGAATTTATGGTACGCAACACATACATCTATCCACCTGATATGAGTATGCGTATCATCGGCGATATATTCGAATATACTTCGAAATACATGCCTAAATTCAACAGCATCAGTATTTCGGGGTATCATATGCAGGAGGCTGGTGCCACGGCCGATCTGGAAATGGCCTACACGCTGGCCGATGGATTGGAATATCTGCGAACGGGAATAAAGGCAGGATTGGATATTGACGACTTTGCGCCACGGCTCTCGTTTTTCTGGGCTATTGGTATGAATCATTTTATGGAGATAGCCAAGATGCGTGCTGCTCGGTTGCTGTGGGCGAAAATTGTGAAGCAATTTAATCCCAAAAATCCCAAGTCGCTTGCTTTACGTACGCATTCGCAGACTTCGGGGTGGAGCCTTACCGAGCAGGATCCCTTCAATAATGTGGCTCGTACCTGTATTGAAGCCATGGCTGCCGCCCTGGGACATACCCAATCGCTGCATACCAATGCCCTTGACGAAGCTATAGCACTGCCCACCGATTTCTCCGCACGTATAGCCCGAAACACACAGATATACATCCAGGAAGAAACGCAAATATGCCGCGTGGTCGATCCCTGGGCAGGTTCGTATTATGTTGAACGGTTAACCCATGAGCTGGTGCATAAGGCATGGGCACATATCCAGGAGATTGAAGAAATGGGAGGTATGGCCAAAGCCATTGAGTCGGGGTTGCCCAAAATGCGTATAGAAGAAGCCGCCGCACGCAAACAGGGAAGGATCGATAGTGGTAAGGATGTGATTGTAGGGGTAAACCGGTATCGGCTCGAAAAAGAAGACCCCATTGAAATTCTGGAAGTAGATAACGCAGCAGTGCGCGAGGCTCAAATACGGCGTTTGCAAAAATTGAAAGCGGAGCGAAATAATGCCGAAGTGCAATCGGCTCTTGAAGCCATTACCGAGGCGGCTCGAACAGGAAAAGGAAATTTATTACTTTTGTCGGTTGAGGCCGCTAAAAAGCGTGCTACGCTGGGTGAAATATCCGAGGCCATTGAAAAAGTTTGTGGAAGATATAAAGCCGTGATACGAACCATTTCAGGTGTATATAGCGCCGAAGCTAATGATAACGAAGATTTTCGTATAGCTCGTGAGCTGACCGATAAGTTTGCTCAGCTCGAGGGACGCCGTCCGCGTATTATGATTGCCAAGATGGGGCAGGACGGTCACGATCGGGGAGCAAAGGTAGTTGCTACCGGTTATGCCGACCTGGGTTTCGATGTCGATGTGGGTCCGCTATTCCAGACCCCTGCCGAAACTGCGAAACAGGCTGTGGAAAATGATGTGCATGTCCTGGGCGTATCGTCCCTCGCTGCAGGTCATAAAACGCTCGTCCCTCAAGTGATTGAAGAGCTTAAAAAGTTGGGTCGAGAAGATATTATGGTAATTGTCGGCGGTGTGATTCCCCCACAAGACTATGATTTTCTCTATAAAGCCGGTGTTGTTGCAATTTTCGGCCCAGGCACCTCCGTGGCATATGCCGGAAGAAAGATTATGGAAATTCTGCTCGAAGCTTATGCTTGATGTTTAATAAAAAAACGCTTTGCATCATGAAGATGCAAAGCGTTTCTATTATCCGATATGCGGTGTTTTCTTACACAAAAATAATTTGTGTGCCGATACCTCCAGACATCTCGTACAATTGACCAACGGTGATGATATCGACAACTTCTTCGGTGAAGTCCTCTTTTTTTAGCTTAAACATATCGGCTGCTAACTTGCAGGCATAAATTTCGCCTCCACCTGCCGTAATCATTTCAAGAAATTCTTTTACCGGCGGAACGTCGAGCTTGTCCATTTCTTTTCGCATCATTGCCGATACGCCAGCTTCAACACCAGGTAACATTCCCAGCAGGGTAGGGAAGGGTAAACCGCCTGGCATACGCAATGCCGGGTTACCTACCGTTGCCGTATGAAGATTGTTCATGCGTTTTTTGGTAATGGCATCGAGCCCAAAAAAGGTAAAAAACAGTTTGGTTTCAATGCCTTCCATTACTGCACCATTAGCCATCACCAGGGCGGCATAAACATCTTCGAGGTTCCCTTTAGCGCATATGATAAGCACTTTTTTCAACGGATATTCTTCTTTTGTTGCCATAGCACTTGTTTTTAAAATTTAAATGATTAAACACAACTGGTAGGCTTGGGAATACCGGCCAACTTTGAGGCCAGTTTCAGCGGGCCACCCGGAAAAAGCTGATAGAACTCCTTCATATCAACGATTCCCGAAGTACCTATTTTTCTGATGGTAAGCGTTTCACCAGCCAACGCTTTTTCCCGGATGAATTCCAACACAGCATAATGCTTGTCGGTTAGCGTAATACCTTCTTCTTTTGCCAACTCTGCGGCTATTTCACGTGTCCATTCCGAGGGATTGGTCATATATCCTTCTTCATTGACCTGAATGGTACGTCCTGCAACAATTTTTTCTGCCATAATGATTTATTTTTAAGGTTATGATACTACTTTTTTTCCTTTCATACTCATGTGCGCCGATACTGGAAGAGCACGACCTTTTACAAGAAAATACCAGTAAATCCAGCGGAAAGCGAGTTTTCCCCAGTGATTGATACGGGTAACATCCAGTAGTTTAAAGGGTCCTATTCCAGCTACCGGATAGGTTCCTGGAAGTGGTTCGGTGTCGTAGTTGAAGTCGATAAGGCTGGCTTTGCCCTGCCCAACCTCGATATAGCAGTTGGAATGACCGTCGAATTTTTCGGCAGGGGCTTTGCCTTCGATGATATGCAATATGTTTTCGAACAAGATTTCCCCTGCAAAATGGGCTACTGATCCAGCCTTCGACGTAGGAATAGCGGCCGCATCGCCCAATACAAAAATGTTGGGATATTGTGGCATTTGTAAGGTGTGCTTATCTACAGGGATGAAGTTTAATTCATCACCTATCTTGCTTCTTCCTACAAAATCAGCACCTTTGTTGAGTGGAACAATGGTAAGCAGGTCGAAGGGTACCTCACGTTCATCGTACGAGACCAGCTTTTTGTTTTCATTATCGATATGCTCGATATAAAAGTCGGAGATAATATGAATGTTCCTTTCCTGCATTACCTGATTTAACATGCGTGCGGCAATGGGCTTGGTAAATGCTCCCGAAAGAGGGGTTACATAGTATATTTCGACTTTGTCGCGGATGCCCCGTTTCTTAAAATAATCATCGGCAAGGCATACAAATTCAATGGGGGCTACCGGGCATTTAAACGGCATGTCTACAATGCTCATCACCAATTTGCCACCATTGAAATTTTTTAGCCTATCGGCCAATGCCAGTGCCCCTTCCAGCGTATAAAACTCAAATATATCCTTTTGCCAGAGAGGACCTAATAATCCGGTGGTTTCTTCTGGTGCCAGGCGAGCCCCGGTGGCTATTATTAAATAGTCGTATGCGAGAGACTTCCCATCTTTTAACACAACTTTATTTTCTCCAGGGAAAAGTGTTTCTACTTCACTCTTTATCAGCTCAACACTGCGAGGCAAAAGCTTCTCGGTAGGTTTTACTACATCCTTACGGCTATATTTTCCAAATGGGATGAATAAGAAACCTGGCTGATAATAGTGGGTAGAAGCGGGATCAACCACTGTAATTTTCCATTCCTTCTTATCAAGCACACGCGATAGCTTGTTGGCCATCATGCTACCTGCTGTACCTGCTCCTAAAATCAGTATATTTTTCATGCTTCGAAAATTTATATTTTTGTTTGTTAATGCTTTGTCAAAGTTACGGTGTTAATCCGCTAGGGTTAATATCCAGCCGTATGATAAAAAACAGATGCTGATAATTATCATATTTTTGTTATCGAAATAACAATAGGGGGGATGCTTTCAATTTTTAGAGTCGTTCTAAATAATTTTATCTATTTTTGCCAAGAAAAAGAGTATTCATGCCTTTAAGTAAATGTAATTGCGAAGGTTGCGAGCTAAAGGGTCTTTTCTTTTCAGAACTGACCAATGACGAAATCGAAGCCGTATGTACGTGGAAGGATGAACGATCGTATAAGAAGGGTGAGTATATCCTCAGGGAAGGTGATCCCATCAAGGAATTCTGCTATACCAAAAGTGGACTTGTTAAGCTGGTACGCAGCGTTTCTGATCAGGAAGAGCAGATCATTTACTTTGCCAGTAGCCTTGATTTTATAAGTTTACTTGGGATTTTTTCAAACGATACTTATCCATACTCGGTAGTAGCTATCGAGGATACCGTGGTTTGTAGTCTCCGAATTTCGGAAGTGAAAACTTTTATTCGTACCAACGGTAATTTTGCCTTCAGCGTGATACAGAAACTCAACCGGGTTTCCGACAACATCATCACTACCAATTTAGAAATAAAACGACGTCGTTTGCCTGGCCGTATTGCCTACATCCTTTTATACTTTGCAAACGACATTTATAAGCATACCACATTTGAACTCCCTGTTTCGCGCAAAGAAATTGCCGACTTTATAGGGATGACTACCGAAAATGTCATACGTACCTTGTCCGAATTTCGCCGGGATGGTATTATCAAAATATCCGGTAAAACGATTGAAATTGTTGATATGGACAAATTGTTGAAAATAAAGCAGTTTGGATAAACCTACTTTATTTCTTCATAATCCACATATTCGCCTTTTTCTTTCGATTGAACTGTAAAACGTTTTGGCTTACCCTCAATTTTAACGCTCTTTTCTCCCGAATCGGACGAGTTGTTGTGGTACAGACTGGAAAAAAGAAGTTTTGCCAACCGAAACAAAGCTTTCAGCAGATAGTAAATGGCAAAGGTAAGTAATAAATAACCCAAAAATTTCATGAAAGTAAATTTAATTTAATGCTGACAAACAACATCTGTTCAGCATACAATTCGGGTGCAAAGTTAGCTAATTTTTACGTATTGCTGGGCCATGTCTCGTAAAAGCATACATGCGATAGTTGCATCCGTATGCGTGGACGATTTTGACGTTCGTAAAGATCGTTGGGTAAGTTTTGGGTATCGCCCGGATAACCCACCGCAATAACGGCTACGGGTTCGTAGGAAGAGGGAATTTGAAGGGTATCAATCAGCGCTTCTGGCGAGAAACCACCCATGGGATGGGAGATAAGTCCCAGATGCGTGGCCTGAATCATCAGTAAAGCATTGGCCATACCCGTATCGTGCCAGGCATATCGGTTTTGAAGAATGTTACCATTGAATTCATATTCTTTTTGCGCCACAGATACAATCAACAATGGTGCATCTTTAGCCCACCGCTGATTGCCGTTGTGCAATGCTGCAACAATCTTCTCAAAAACACTGCTTGCTGGCGTAGCATACACGTATCGCCAGGGTTGTATATTCATGCTCGATGGAGCAAGTTGGGCAGCCTCAAATAGTGCATTGATTTTTTCTTCCTCCACCAGCTTCGGCGAAAATGCAAATTCGCTTCGACGTTTCTGGATTTCTGCTAACAACATACATCAAATATTAACAGGCCAAAGTTAGCCCATTTTTACAAATGAGCCATTTTTTTGATTCAGGCCGATGTTAAAGTTTTTTAATCAAATGATGTGGTAAGGATGATAGGTTGGTTGTTATAGTTCGAACGCACCTGTTTAGAGGAGAATGCTTGCCTTCGTTACTCCCAATGATTTGGCAACTTATACAAATAGCTGGAATATATATCACCACAAAGGGGATGGTGGATGCAAAGAAGAGCCCCGTCCTAGCTTTAATGAATAATAACATCTATCCTCAAGCCCAGGATTT
This sequence comes from Bacteroidota bacterium, assembly GCA_029550865.1. Taxonomy (GTDB): domain Bacteria; phylum Bacteroidota; class Bacteroidia; order Bacteroidales; family DTGW01; genus JAKPGM01. The sequence continues at coordinate 24,689 of JAKPGM010000079.1, forward strand.
AATCCCTGAGTATGGAAGGATCTTAGTCCTTTTTTAATGGATAAAAACCTTTGCTTCCTTGCCCAAGGTTTTCACCCTGGGCAAGGGGTATCAGAGAGTATTCCTTTAATTTTGATTAGGATGTATTTCAACTCTATACAAAAAATCAATCTTATCACAGAGTATTGTTGGATTGCCTCTACACCTTAAAGCGCGTCATTCTGTAAAAAACCATTAAGACTACAGTCGGCATATCTTCCCTCCTACAAGGAAGAAAGTTGCCCATCATAACGAGATGTGACGTTGTAAATCAGGGATGTCAGTATAACGGTGCGATATCTTTGTGAATTGCAATGGGAATGCCACTGCCATGGGCTGATGAGTGGCTTTAAAAAGCCATAATGGTTTTCTACCGGGTTGGTCTTAGATACGTCACAAAAGCAAATAGGAGCGAATATTTTCGCCCCTATTTGCTATGAAAAAAGTTGGAGGTATTATTGAATATTATTTTTCTGCTCCTGAATACGAGCTTTCTTTCCTCTCAGATCGCGCAGGTAATAAATTCTTGCCCGACGTACTTTTCCGCGTTTATTCACCTCTATCTTTTCAATAAACGGCGAATTAACCGGGAAAATACGTTCAACACCTACTTCACCCGACATCTTACGGACGGTAAAAGTTGCAGTGGGTCCTGTTCCCTTCCGTTGAATAACAACACCTTTAAACCGCTGTATACGTTCCTTATTACCTTCTTTGATTTTATAATGTACCGTAATGGTATCTCCACTGTTAAATTCAGGTAAATCTGTTCGCGTGGGAACATGCTGCTTCACAATTTCATTCAGGTTCATTGTGGTAAATTTTTGTATTTATGTTCAAAAATTTCAGGCTGCAATATTACGATTTTTTTCTGACAAACAAGAGATAACCCCAAATCTTTTTAAGAAAAATATTAATTCTAATACATCATATCCATTATCGCCTCAACAAGATCATCTACATTGGGTTTTGAAAAATAATCCCCATCGGAAGCATAAGCAGGTCGATGTTCGGCAGCTGTTATGGTACGTGGAGCCTGTCGGAGATAATTCCAGGCATCCTGGACCTCGAGGATTTGCTGCAACATAAAAGCGGTAGCACCGCCAGGAACATCTTCATCGGCAAGCAACAAGCGACCTGTTTTTTTGACCGAGTTTGCAATTTTATGATGCACATCGAAGGGCAAAAGTGTTTGGACATCAATGAGTTCAACCGAAATACCCAAGGTATTGAGTTGTGCGACTGCTTCCTGAGCAATACGCACCATTGACCCATAAGTTACAAGGGTTACATCGGTGCCGGGAACAATTACTTCGGGTACCCCAAGAGGAATGGTGTAGTGCCCCAAATTGTTTGGTCGAGGCTCCTTGAGGCGATAGCCATTCAATGGTTCAACCACAAGGCCAGGGTCTTGCCCTTTCAGTAGGGTATTGTAAAATCCTGCAGCCTGGGTCATATTACGGGGTACACATACGTATATTCCGCGCAGGGCATGGATAATCATCCCCATGGGAGAACCGGCATGCCACACTCCCACCAAACGATGACCACGGGTACTAATGATTAGGGGGGCTGCCTGTCCGGAATAGCTTCGCCAGCGCAGCGTAGCCAGGTCGTCACTTAACGTTTGCAGGGAATACAACAAATAATCGAGGTATTGTATTTCGGCTATTACTTTTAACCCTCGCATAGCCATGCCAATTCCCTGGCCAACTATCGATGCCTCCCGTATGCTGGTGTCGGTTATGCGATGTTCGCCATATTTTTGTTGTAGGCCCTCATAGGTCTGATTAACACCACCTATCTTGCCAATATCCTCGCCGATAGCTATTAGATTAGGGTATTTCGAAAACAGCACATCAAAATTATCGCGCAAGATCTCTCGTCCATAAGCCATGTCGGGTGATTCGGGGAAAACGGGGGGCACAACCTCTACATTCAAAGCAGAGTGCTTATTTTCACAGTACAAATGCGAGCTATAGCGTTCGAGATTTTTGAATTGTTGCCTATAGAGCCACTGTTGAAGTTGTGGTTTATTAGGGCAATCGGCACACATCGTACGCAGTAACCCCCTGGCTGCGCCCATCACATCTTTTCGTCCTGGCGACTCGTTGGATTGTAAAGCCTGCAATATACTACGATACTGTTCCTCATTATCTCCCTTGCACTCACAGCTCTTGCTGGTTGCAATCTGGATCAATTCATTTTTTTCGGCAATGATGGGATTTAGATATGCCCGATAGGCTTTATTTTTTATGGCGAGAGCATCGGCAATGGCTTTTGCTTGAATCTCATCCAGTTCTTCAACTGTAGCGATGTTATTCGCAATCATCCATTCGCGCATCTTGAGCAAGGGATCATGTTCTTGTTCCCAGGCGAGCCGTTCAGCACTTTTGTAGCGTTCGTGCGAACCCGATGTGGAGTGCCCCTGGGGTTGTGTCAATTCTGTGACATGAAAAACAACGGGTACGTGTTCGGTGCGACAACGCTCAACTCCCTCAGCGAAAGTCTGACAGAGTGCAGGATAGTCCCATCCTTTAACCTGGTATAAATAAATTCCGTTGGTGCCCTCTTTCTTTTCAAACCCTTTAAGGGCTTCGTATATGCTACCCTTAACTGTTTGCATTTCGGTAGGGACAGATATTCCATAACCATCGTCCCATACAGCCATGACCAGAGGCACCTGCAGCACTGCGGCAGCATTCAGCACTTCCCAGAAATGGCCCTCCGACGTACTGGCATCGCCTATGGTACCAAAGGCAACCTCATTTCCATGGTGCGAAAATTTCCATCTATCGATAAAATCGTCTAACTTACGATATATCTTCGACGCATAAGCCAACCCGAGCAAACGAGGAATTTGTCCAGCTGTTGGCGAAATATCTGATGCAGAATTTTTTGTCTGTGAAGTAGGAAGCCAGTTTCCATCCGAATCAAGAAAACGGGTGCCAAAGTGATTGTTAAAGTTACGTCCTGCATTACTGGGATTGTTGGCAAGGTTGGTATCCCCGTACAACATCGCAAAAAATTCCTCGGGGGTACTCATTCCAGTAGCAAACATAAAGGTTTGGTCGCGATAGTATCCCGATCGCCAGTCGCCATCTTTGAATGTCTTGGCCAATGCTATTTGCGCCACTTCCTTTCCCTCGCCAAAGATACCGAATGAAGCTTTTCCGCTCAATACCTCGCGACGTCCAATTACACAAATTTCACGGCTGAGATGTGCCAGATAAAAATCCTTTTTTATTTCTTCAGAAGTAGGAATAGCAATAGAAGATTTACCAACAGCTACACCCGATTGAGATGTCATCATACATATCTTTAAGATATAAAACCAATAAGGACATCTTTTGTTCATTTGTGCGCCGTAGTGGCCTAAAATGTCCAATTGAAACTGATACGTGCCGATATTGATTCGGTAATACTTCTATTTCCAATTTTTTCGTAACTTTCCATCACCACATTAGGAGCAATAGTAAATTTTTCCGAGGGCTTCAGATTACAGGCAACAATAAACAATTGGCGTGTGTCGCCCGATACTTTGTTATTGGGCTCAAAATAATCGTAACGCAGTACAGCTGCTACTTTAGGCGAGAAATAATATGTGCCGTAGGTTGATATTCCTATTCCACTTCTGTTTTCCAGCGCTGTTCCTGAATTGTGAGCGTTTTGGGCATTAATCAGATATACATCCACGCCTGCCGAAAGCTTTTCTTTCTTCTTATAACCAACACTGAAAGCATAGGTAAGAATATCGCCCGACACCATCTTGCCTATAAAAGTATCCCTTACCGATGCCTGCATCTGATAATCGGTATAAACCAGGAATGACAGGTTGGCAATAGGGCTGACAATAATTTGCCCATAAAAACGCTTATACTTGTTATCTTCTGGTTTTGACGGAGAATTATTTCCAATGAGGAGATGATATTTTATAGTTCCGGTAGAATCAAATTGTCCTTTCAAACCTATGCCAAGTTCACGAGTGGCAACCACGCCTCTTAAGTCGATAATTGTTTTTTCGAGAAAACGATTTCCCCACATACCCTCCATCATTTCAAAGGGTGGAGTGGCCTGCAAGCCGAATATCACCGTATGGTTCATGTGAAAACGCCACTGTACCCATGCATCCTTTAAAAACATAGAAAAACGGTAACTTTTGTTGTCGGCCGAGGCAGTAAAATTTTTTTCATCTGATTCAAGTGCTACCCTCGAGGAGAAACTACTGTTCCACTTATAGTCGTAATTGAGCAATGCCCGTTGCACAGACATTCCATTAACATTTTTATCGCCGGGATAAGCAACATTTTTGAGGTTTCGTATTCCAGTATCGCGAGCTACATTGTAAAAATAAGTACCAAAAATAGTTCCGCTAAATTTTCCCTTGGGTTCCTCAGTTGTTTGAGCAAGCACAATTTGACCAATCGACAAGCCCAAAATCACATGCAATAAAAATTTTCTCATAAATTAATTTTATGTAAATTAAACTTAAAGTTATCATTGAAATTAAGACTATTTCAAGTATAATCTAAATTTATAAATTATTAAGAATAGCGCATACAAAAGTATAAAAATTCATCAAACAAGCTACTCGCAGAATATAAATGCATCGCCGTACCAGTTTATAAATGTATCCCAAAGGCTCACCTGCCATTTAAAAGCCATATTAAACTGTGTTTTTGCTTACCATTAAAAAAAAGAATTACAAAAATTAGGCAGGCTTTTGATACTTTTGCAGTACAGTGGCAGCTATATCACAAAAACGCAATTTATTAATAATCAACTGGATGGAAAATCATAATCGATTGATACTGATAACCAACGATGATGGTATTGAAGCAAAAGGCATTAGGTCATTAGTAGAAGTAGGCAAAGAATTTGGCGAAGTAGCAGTAATAGCACCAACCGAAGCACAAAGTGGCATGTCGCATGCGATTACGGTAAAAACTCCCATCCGGGTGTATCGAGAGCATGATTTTGATCCGATAGTTGCCTATGCCTGCAATGGTACCCCCGTCGATTGTGTAAAGATGGCTATTAACCGCATTTTACCTCGTCGCCCCGATTTGATATTGTCGGGAATAAACCATGGTGGCAATTCCTCATCGAGCGTATTGTATTCGGGTACTATGGCTGCAGCACTTGAAGGTTGCTTGAATGGTATTCCTTCCGTTGGATTTTCGCTACTTGAATTTTCGAACAATGCCGATTTTAGCACAGCGCAATATTTTGCCCGCAAAATTATTTCCAATGTAATACATCATGGGTTACCCAAAGGGGTATGCCTCAACGTAAATATTCCTTATTTACCTGTGGAAAAGATTGCAGGCATAAAAATTTGTCGTCAGAATCATGGGGTTTGGCGAGAAGAATTTGAACATCGTACCGACCCAAGTGGATTTGATTACTATTGGCTAACAGGAACTTTTGAGGACCTTGAGCCCCATGCCGAAGAAACGGATGAATGGGCGCTCCGAAATAACTACGTTGCTGTTGTTCCAGTACAATTTGATTTTACGGCATATCAGGCCATACCTATCTTACAAAAATGGAATTTCAATGGACAATGAAAGCATTCAAAAATGGCTACATCATAAATTAGGCCGGCTCAATAATTCCTGGTTGGGTTTTGGGCTGGGGATTGTAGCTCCTGTTATTACCCTATTTATCACTTATTTGCTAAATTTTGACCATTATTCTTTAAAAGAATTTTACGATTTTCTGCTGCAGTTTCGCATTCTGACAAAACTTTTGAGTCTTTGTATGCTGCCCAATCTTGGGATATTTTTTCTGTTTCTTTACCCCGATTTTCGACGGGCAGCAATGGGGACGTTGATAGCGACTTTTGCTTCGGCTATTGTTATTATTGCTCTGCAAGCAATATTAGGATTGTTTTAGGTTGGTTACTGCAACTCATGTAAGCGAGCCTCAAGTGCTGCTATTTTCGCCTCAGCATCCTGACGTTTTTTGCGTTCAAGCTCAACCACCTGGGTAGGGGCATTGGCTACAAAGCGATCGTTGTTGAGTTTTTTCATAACCGATTCCAGAAAACCCCGCGTATAAGCAAGCTCTTCCAATATTTTTTTACGTTCTTCCTCAACATCCACTTTTTGCTGTGTTTCGACAAAAAACTCAGCCGCACGTACCATAAAGGCAAAGGCATTGGGAACCTTTGTTTGGGTAAGCTCTATTTTCTCAGCCTGCGTCATCTTAGCCAGTACCACCCCTAAAGCAGGATTATAGGTGTTATTGACCGATTTTACGTATATACGCACAGGATCCTTGGTGCCAATATTTTTCTCCTTGCGGATAGCGCGCACCTGTGTAATTGCTTCCTTAATAATTTCGAAGTCGGCAATGACCTGAGTATTAGCAGCCCTTGGACGAGGTTGTAGCTGAGTCATTATACTTTCGCCCTCTTTACGCGGTGTCATCAGTTGCCACAACTCTTCGGTAATAAAGGGCATAAAAGGATGCAAAAGCTTTAAAAGTATATCAAAGAAAGACAAGGTTTTTTCGTAGGTTTGTCTGTCAATGGGCTGTTGGTACGATGGCTTGATGATTTCGAGATACCACGACGAAAATTCATCCCAGAAGAGCTTATAGAGCGTCATCAAGGCATCGCTAATACGGAAATTATCAAAATGTTCGTCAACTTCGGCCATCGTTTTATTAAGCAGTTCGTCGAACCACTCGACAGCCAATTTTGCATAGGCAGGCTGCTCTAAATTATCGTCAATACTCCAGCTATTGACCAGGCGGAAAGCATTCCAGATTTTATTGCCGAAATTTCGTCCTTGCTCGGTTAACGATTCATCAAAAAGGATGTCGTTACCAGCAGGCGAGCATAGCAAGAGCCCTACCCTTACACCATCGGCCGAGTATTTAGCAATCAAATCGAGAGGTTCGGGCGAGTTACCCAACGACTTTGACATCTTTCGGCGCTGTTTATCGCGAATAAGTCCCGTAAGATATACGTTGCTGAATGGCTTATCACCAGCAAAGGCATAACCAGCAATAATCATGCGGGCTACCCAGAAAAACAGGATATCTGGTGCAGTAACTAAATCGTTGGTGGGGTAATAATACTTCATTTCGGGATTACCGGGCTGGCGAATGCCATCAAATACCGAGATAGGCCACAGCCAGGAAGAAAACCAGGTATCAAGCACATCTTCGTCCTGACGAATATCGGCAAGCGTAAGTTGTTGGTTACCTGTTTTCTGGCGTGCCAACTCGAGTGCCTGCTGTTCATTTTCGGCTACTACATAACTTCCATCGGGCAAATAATAGGCGGGAATACGATGTCCCCACCACAGCTGGCGCGATATGCACCAGTCCTTTACATTCTCCATCCAGTGCCGATAGGTATTTACAAACTTCGAGGGATATAGCTTAATGTTTCCATTCAACACATTGTCTAAGGCAGGCTGTGCCAATTCTTTCATGCGTAGAAACCATTGCATCGACAACCGCGGCTCAATGGGTACATGGGTACGCTCCGACAGCCCTACCTTATTCGTATAGTCCTCAACCTTGACCAGTAAGCCCAACTCTTCGAGCTTTTTATGACTGAGGTCACGCGCTACAAAGCGATCTTCGCCCACAAAAAAAACAGCATTTTCGTTGAGTGTACCATCATCATTCAAAATATCGATGACAGGCAAATTGTGTTTAATACCGAGTTCATAGTCAGCCAGGTCGTGAGCAGGCGTAATTTTAAGAGCGCCTGTACCAAAAGTCGGGTCTACATATTCGTCGAAAATAACAGGCACCAGCCGGTTTACCATAGGAACTACCACCCTTTTCCCTTTCAGATGCTGGTAGCGTTCATCGTCGGGATGGACGCATACTGCAGTATCGCCCAGAATGGTCTCGGGTCGGGTTGTTGCTACAACGATATAATCGTTGCTATTCTCTATAAAATATTTTACATGATAGAGCTTTGAGTTAACTTCGGTATAAATAACCTCTTCATCGGAAAGGGCTGTTTTAGCTTTGGGGTCCCAGTTAACCATGCGCACCCCTCTGTAGATGTATCCTCGGTTATAAAGATCTACAAAAACTTTAATAACGCTTTCGTATCGAGGGGTGTCCATGGTAAAACAGGTACGTTCCCAGTCGCACGATGCTCCCAGTTTTTTAAGTTGCTCCAGAATGATACCGCCATGCTTGTGCGTCCATTCCCAGGCATGCTCAAGAAATTTTTCGCGTCCTATTTCGGATTTATTGAATCCTTCCGAAGCCAATTTTTGAACCACCTTTGCCTCGGTAGCAATGGAAGCATGATCGGTACCTGGTACCCAGCAGGCATTTTTACCCTTCATCCGTGCCCGTCGGATAAGCACATCCTGAATGGTATTGTTGAGCATATGCCCCATGTGCAATACTCCAGTAACATTGGGGGGTGGAATCACAATACAATAGGGTTCTCTATCATCGGGTACCGAACGAAACAGATTGTGCTTCATCCAATATTGATACCATTTCTCTTCCACCCGGGAAGGATCGTACTTCGAAGGAATGTCAAGCATGGAATAATTTCTATTGATTAACCACTACTATCATTAACGGCGTGCAAATTTAGAAATTTTTCCCGCTTAATAGAGAATGGGAATAATTTTTGGTTCCTCAAGCAGTAGCCCCGGAGCTTTTTGTTTAATTTGGTCAATAGCCTGCTTAACTTGATTGAGCGTGCACGGCATAGTTACTACCGAGAAATAGGCTTTATCTTTATTGTGTCGATTGTGGCTTACCGTATCAATGTTGATATTTTGTGCACCAATGGCCGTAGTTACCAGTCCGGTAATACCTGGTCGGTCTTCTGTGGTAAAGGTAATATTATAGGGTAAAACAATCGACCCAGCCTCAACCAGTTCAAAATCCTTCAAATCGGGCATGCTGATGGCCATTCCCTGGTACTTAGCAGCAAATACAATATCCGAAACAACAGAACTGGCGGTTTCGAGGCTTCCAGCGCCTTTGCCCACAAAGTAATGTTTACCGCTATAAAGATTTTTTACTTCTACACAGTTAGTTGCACCATTTACCTTAGAAAGAAAATTATCGTTTTTAACCATCATGGGCTTAACAGCAGCAAATATTTTACCATCCATCTGCCTTGCATAGCAAATGAGTTTTATGCTACAGTCCATTTCATTGGCAAAGTCAATATCTTCGCGCGAAATTTGGTCGATACCTTCTTTGTAAAGCGAGAAGTAATCGATGTTAGCCCCAAAAGCCAGTCGTATAAGTATGGTAAGCTTATGGGCAGCATCTCCGCCATTGATATCGAGCGTCGGGTCGGCTTCGGCATAACCAGCCTCCTGGGCATTTTTAAGCGCCGTAGGAAAATCCAACCCTTCGTGCTGCATCTTTGAAAGAATATAATTACTGGTACCGTTCAAAATACCCGATATTTCCAGAATTTTATCGCCCGTAAAACTTTCACGAATAGTTTTTATGATGGGTATAGCGCCACATACGCTTGCCTCGTATCCCAATAAAACGTTTTTCTGTCGAGCAAGTCGAAACAGCTCGCCGCCTTTTTCTGCCAACATCGCCTTATTGGCTGTTACCAGATGTTTCCCTGCACTTAAAATGCGATGCATGATACCGTAAAGATAATCACTGGTACCACCAATGGTTTCGACAACCAGATGAATATTGGGATCGGCTATAATTTCGTCGATACAGCGAGTTGCCTCATCTCGCAAAAGGTCTTTTCCACCTCCACAAAAAAGCTGCATCGGGATTTGATAATTAGCAGCCGCTTTTTTTGGATAAAGATCAACAATTTTTACCAGCTGGATTTTTTTACCAGCCCGTACGGCAAGCTCCTCTGGCATATCGATCAATATCTTGGCAACCCCACTACCTACCGTACCACACCCCAATATAGCTACATTGAAATAATCCATAATACTACAGTTCCTTTATTATTAAAAATTAGCTAAAATCTTGTTTTCGTAGTGTCAAATTTGTTCAATTTCGAGGATTCTAAAATAATGGAAAAAAACAATAGAATAAAATTTTTGTTTCAATAATTATACCGCCTGAGTTTAATCAATAATTTTGGTGAGATAATTTTTCAAATATGGACGAACAAAACCGGGAATATACGAATGGGGAGATAACCGTAATATGGCAACCCTCGAAATGCATACATGCCACCACCTGTTACAAGGAGTTGCGGGAGGTATTTGATCCGCTCAAGCGTCCGTGGGTAAACATGAAGGGGGCACCGACCGAACGGATTATCGAAGTGGTACGAAAGTGTCCTACAGCTGCCCTGTCGTTTCGCTGGAACGATCCGGAAAAAAACAAACAGCAGCAGGAACAGGAAGAAAAAATCCGGCAGGCAATGGAGTTTAGTAATCGTCCCCGCTATACCCCTGTAACCATTCAGGTCATGCGCGATGGTCCACTGGTTGTGCAGGGTACCTTTGAAATTTTCAATGAAAAGGGCGAAAAGCTAAAACACATGATAATTACCTCATTTTGTCGTTGCGGAGGCACGATGAATCCCCCTTTCTGTGATGGCCACCATCGAAAAATTGGTTTTACCAGTGAATAAGAAAAAGCTATGGAAGAAGTAAAATATGATGAAGAGGGACCGGTGGAATTCCACCTGCAAGCAAACGGTCCCATCTTTGCAAAAGGTAAATTTAAAATTATCGATAGCAAAGGGAACGTCCAGGAACTCCAGGAGGCATATCTGTGTCGTTGTGGGCGTTCACAAAATAAGCCATTTTGTGACGGGTCGCACAATCGATAATTAATTAGCCAGCGCTTTCTGTACCAGGGCGGCAGCCTCTTCGATGGTTGTAGCCCCATACACCTGGAGCCCCGACTCATCAATGAGTCTTTTGCCTTCCTCTGCGTTGGTGCCTTGCAAACGAACAATGATAGGCACCGGTATATGTCCTATGTTTTTGTAGGCTTCCACCACACCCTGCGCTACACGATCGCAACGTACAATACCGCCGAAGATATTAATAAGGATAGCTCGTACCTGGGGATCTTTCAGGATAATTTTAAAGCCCGCCTCAACGGTCTGGGCATTGGCAGCACCACCCACATCAAGAAAATTGGCCGGTTCACCACCCGAAAGTTTAATCATATCCATGGTAGCCATTGCCAATCCCGCCCCATTCACCATACAACCTACATTACCACTCAGCTTGATGAAATTTAAATTGTATGCAGCCGCCTCGGTTTCAGCAGGGTCTTCCTCGTAAATATCCCGTAATTGCGCCAATTCGGGATGACGAAATAAGGCATTATCGTCTAATGTCAGCTTTACATCGGCAGCCCAGATGTGATCGTCGGAACTTTTTAGTACTGGGTTAATTTCGAGCAGCGAAGCATCAAGCCCAACGTAAGCTGCGTATAAACGTTGTACAAACACTGCCATTTCCTGCATGGCCTGTCCCTCGAGACCCAGGTTAAAAGCAATTTTTCGCGCTTGAAAAGGCATCAAGCCTACCTTTGGATCGATAGGCTCTCGATAGATTAATTCGGGAGTCTTTTCGGCTACACTTTCAATGTCCATACCGCCCTCGGTCGAGTATATCACCTCGTATCGACCAGTATTTCGGTTGAGCAAAATACTCAGGTAATATTCCTTCACAGGGGAAGGTCCAGGATAATATATCCCCTCTTCGATTAACAGCTTTCGTACAAGCTTTCCTGCGGGTCCAGTTTGATGGGTTACCAGCTTCATTCCAAGCATTTGCGAAGCCAAAACAGCTACCTCTTCGGGACTCTTTGCTATTTTAACCCCACCCGCTTTTCCTCTTCCTCCGGCATGTATCTGAGCTTTTACCGCCCAGGTATCGGTGTTAAGCTTGCGAGCTGCTTGCTCCGCTTCCTCAGCTTTTTCAATCATCATCCCCTGAGGGACTTTCACCCCATATTCGCGTAATAACGCTTTCGCTTGATACTCATGAAGATTCATAAATCCATTCTTTTGAAAGATACTATGTAAACAAATAAAAAACATTTTTTCCTCTTGAAATATAACATTTTTTTAATTTCGAAGCCAGAAAAAATATTGTTTCATGCGAAAACTGCTCAATAGTGAACTCAATCGTCTGTCGGTCGAAGACTTTAAAAAAGCAACCAAAATACCCTTGATAGTTGTTCTGGATAACATACGTAGCCAGCACAATGTAGGGTCGGTTTTTCGTACGGCCGATGCTTTCCGCGTTGAAGCTATATGCCTTTGTGGTATAACCGCCACACCACCTAATGCCGAAATTCACAAAGCCGCACTTGGAGCCGAATATTCGGTCGACTGGAAATATTATGACCATCCTCTTCATGCGATTCGGGAATTAAAAGAGTACGGCTATACCATCGTTTCCATTGAACAAACCGACCAGTCCATTCCCATTGAACAATTTACGGTAGATGCTAATGCCCGCTACGCTATAATATTTGGAAATGAAGTAAAAGGTGTATTGCAAGAAGTGATTGATGAAAGTGATATCTGCCTGGAGATATCACAATATGGCACCAAGCATTCCCTTAATATTTCTGTATCAGCAGGCATTGTCATCTGGGAACTTTTTAAGCAGCTAAAAAATAATATACAGGCGCCTTGATGCACTTTCATTTCATATTCGATACCTTTATTTCCGAAAAAATAAGATTTCGTTGCCACCCATGTGAGTAAAGATGAAGTACTTCTGACAAATATTCAGAAATGAGCACTGCCGATACTTACCGAACAATTGCCAGTCCATCCGAAGGACTTTATAAGGAAAAAGGGAGTAAATTTTTAGCCTTTGCCTTTCCCATTCAAGATGAAGCCCAAGCTCAGAGTTATATCGATACCCTAAGAAGTCGTTACCACGATGCCAGACATCATTGTTACGCTTATGCTTTAGGACCCAATCGTGAAAAATACCGGTACTACGACGATGGTGAACCATCGGGGACAGCAGGCAAACCTATTTATGGACAGATCTTATCGTACGATGTAACCGATGTACTCATTATTGTTGTTCGTTATTTTGGTGGCACGCTTTTGGGCACTGGTGGACTTATACAGGCATATAAAACAGCTGCCGCCAACGCATTACAAAATGCACAGATTGTCGAACACACTATCGGTCGTAAAATCGTGTTACGTTTCGAATATGCTTCACTCGATAGGGTAAAATACTTACTCAAAACCTTTCGGGCCGAAATCATTGCCCAATCTTACGACACCTATTGCCAGCTGGAATGCATGGTGGGGCTTCAAGCATACAGCGAACTCATTGCAAAACTTAAACAATGGGATAAAATAGAAATTATCGAATAACGCATCTCCACGAATGTATCCTAATCCATCGGAAATGGGACTAACAAAAATCATCCAGTCACACCAAAAAAACAGTAAATTTGCGTTAAATGTTCAGAACAAATAAAAGGCATTACTTCAGAAAATCGAAAATTTAAGTTGAATGAAACGAGCATGTAGAGCAGTATTCACAAACGAGTATGAAAATAATTTTTCATACCTGCTTGATTTTAGAGTACAAAACATATTACATGCGAGTTCCATCCGGCCTTTTAAGAAAAATTTTTAAAATTATTTTCGGATGAAAAACGAAACAATCATTCAGAAGCTTGCAGAAATAAGAGCAATGTTGGAAGCACATGCTTCAGGTGTCATACCTGACATTGAGAAAGACCTAATTTTGAAGAATTTACAAGAAATATACAGTGCTATTAAATTTTCAGCATCAACACAGGAAAATTTTTCCATAGGTAATGATGCATCGGATTCGACAATAATAGCTGAGCACAATCAGGAAGAACTTCTGGAGATTGAATCTGACAAACTTGAAGAGCCCGTTCAGATTCAGCAACCTGAGAATTTAAAAACAACAAAAGAAATCCCGAAGAAAGAAGTGATAATAGAGGAAACAACTCAACCACAGGGACAAAAAACTTTAGCCGATCTGTATGGAACCAGGACACCACTCATGAATGAAGTGCTTGCCGAAAAAATGAAGCGAAAAGATTTGTCGACGGTACTCCAGTCGAAACCAATCGATAGTCTGGAACATGCCATCGACATTAATGCAAAGTTTCTTTTTGTTCGTGAGCTGTTCTTCAACAATGTGCAATTATTCGAAAAAACCGTACGTATTATTGATTCGGCGGCAACCTTCAACGATGCCTTCAATTACCTACAGCAGCAATTTTTATGGAATTACGAATCGGAAGTGGTACAGCGTTTTTTAGAGCTGGTACGCCGACGTTTTATTAAGGATGAAGCATGAGTAAGCTATACATAGTACCCACCCCTATTGGCAATCTCGAAGATATAACCTTCAGGGCAATTAAAGTGTTGCAAGCAGTAGATTTTGTAATTGCTGAAGATACACGGGTATCGGGGATATTGTTAAAACATTTTCAAATAAGCAAACCCATTTATGCCTATCATAAATTCAATGAGCATCAGGTGGTAATGCGTTTACTCGAACGTATACAGGGAGGTGAATCGGCGGCTCTGGTTTCCGACGCGGGTACGCCAGGTATTTCCGATCCGGGTTTTTTACTGGTAAGGGAGGCCATTAAATCGAATATTGAAGTTGAATGCCTACCAGGCCCCACCGCATTTATTCCTGCCCTCATCGTGTCGGGACTTCCTTGCGAACGCTTTTGCTTTGAAGGATTTTTACCACAAAAGAAAGGACGTCAGAAACGTTTACAAGAGCTGAAAGAAGAAGTACGTACACTGATATTTTATGAATCGCCTCAGCGCGTACACAAAACGTTGGAACAATTGGCAGAATATTTGGGCAGTCATCGTAGAGCTTCACTTTCACGCGAAATATCAAAAATTCATGAACAAACCCTCCGTGGTACCCTCGAGGAATTAATAGCCACCATCCAGGATAAAAACCTGAAAGGCGAAATAGTGATTTGTGTTGAAGGGAAAAGATAATTGCTTCGCTATTTTTCGAGTATATTCAAAATTCCCTCTGCCTTCGTATTGAGTTGCCGGTCGTTTTTTACCAGCCAGTTAAGATGCTTTCTACTTTCCTCTACATTGTTTAGCTTGAGCCAGGTAAGCGCAACATACCAATGGGCGCTCGCTGTATAGGTGTTGTACGGTGCATTAATTACTTTATGAAACGACTGGATTGCATTTTTATAATCCGACACCTCAATACACGATATTCCCTTGTAGAAGGCTGCCATAAGGGTACAATCGGGGATGGAAGTTTCGACATTGGAAAATAGCGTAATAGCCTTGTAAAATTCCTTATTCTCATATGCCTGTAAGGCCAAACTTAACAGATTACCCTCATTTCCCTGTTGAGCATCACGGCTCTGATATGTTACAGGATAGGGCTGATAATATGAATAGAAAATATCCTCATAATTTTTTCCCGAAGCAACAGCAGTAAAACGAATTACCCCAACAATACCAATCAATATTACTACTGATGCCGCGATGGCAAGATATATGTTTCGCATTCCCCTGTTGTTGGAGAAGAGAGTACGATGTTTTCTCTCTTTTTCAACATACTCGGTGTGTACCTGTTTTAATACACGTATAAAATCCTGCTTCTGGGTATCCTGAAGTATCAGGTCGATTTCATTTTCGATCTCCTGATAGGAGACAAACGATAAATCCTGATTTGTTTTCATCCGAGAATATTTTTAAATGTTTTTTAAATCGGTCGGATGGAACTCGCATGTGATGAGCTTTCTACACATAGGCAAGTACGAAACTGATAAATATTTTCATACTTGTTTGTGAATACTGCTCTACATGCTCGTTTCATCCGAAAATTATTTTAATGTTTTTAACAAAGTCGGATGGAACGTGCATGTAATCAGCCTTTAACCATATTGATTGGCATTTCGGTAAAATTCTCATACCTGTTTGGTTTGTTGCTATACATGCTCGTTTCATATATTTAAAATTTTCAGGCTCCAGTTCTGGTGTAGTCTTGTTAATTTTCCAACAGCTTTGACTTTAGCTCGTGGGTTAAGGTGGCAAGTTCTTTAAATCGTGGGTCTTTCATGATAATATTAATCAATCGTTCTTTGCATCTGAGGCGCCGATTCTTGGTATGCTGTTCGCTACTGTAGTGCATTATCTCAGTTATTTCGCGAATCGATTTACCCTCAAAAAATAGTCGGATGACTTTCTGACAATCGGCGGTGAGCTTACTAAAATAATGCCATACCAGCTGATGTTTTTCATTTTGAATCATATTCCACTGTACATCCTCATCGCTCATAATGCGTTCGCTCACTAACTCGGCTGGCACATAGCTATTTTTCTTTCGTAGTAAAGCCATCCATACAAGCCTGCAAACACCATAGAGATAGGTATCGAAATAAGCGGTGAGGGTAAGCTGGTTTTCGCGAATTTTATTGTACACGATGATCATCGACTCTTGAAATACATCAGCCGCCTCATCCTTTGTACCCCCATTTGAAAGAACCAAATTTTCTATAATTTTATAATTCCTCTCGTAAATATGAGAAAGTACAGTATGGTCATGCGCACGTATTCCTGCTATTATTTCTTCATTGGAAAACTTTCTCATGTGCGACTGTACTTAATGTTTGTTCTTTAAAAAAAGTAACCCTCTGTATTAAAAAAATGTTACTTTAATCAATAAAGCAATGCTCATTACAAAATTAGCATTATTCATAAAAAAAACAAACTGATAAACAATACTTTAAAAGGAGAACCCACTGCACGAACACACCAGATTTCGGTCCCCATATGCATCGTTAATACGGGAAGAATAGGGCCAAAACTTGTTTTCCCTAACCCAGGGTAGCGGAAAAGCGGCTTTTATCCGGGAATAGGGAAATGACCAGTTATCGGCGGCTATCATCTCAGCGGTGTGAGGGGCATTCTTAAGCACATTGTTGTTTTTCTCATATTTTCCAGCGGCTATTTCTTCAATTTCGTCATAAATACAATACATCGCCTCAATGAATCTTTCGAGCTCAGCCAGGGATTCGCTTTCGGTAGGCTCAATCATCAGAGTGCCCGGTACCGGGAATGAAACGGTTGGCGCATGATATCCAAAGTCCATCAAACGTTTAGCAATGTCTATTTCTGTAACATCAGCTGTTTTTTTAAAGTCGCGGCAATCGACAATAAATTCATGGGCAACGGTATTATTTTTACCGGTGTATACAATTTTATACTTTTTACTTAACCGATTAGCCAGATAATTGGCTTTCAGGATAGCCATCTGGGTAGCATTGTGTAATCCGGATGCGCCCAGCAAACGGATATAGGCATAGGATATTTGAAGAATGTATGCGCTACCCCAGGGCGAAGCGGCAACAGCGTGAATACCATTTCGTCCTCCTACCGCAGCAAGTGGATGGGTAGGCAGAAATTCCACCAGATGGTCGGCTACGCAAATGGGGCCTGCACCAGGTCCCCCTCCTCCATGAGGTATTCCAAAGGTTTTATGCAAATTGAGGTGACATACATCGGCACCAATAAGCGCTGGTTGCGTAATACCTACCTGTGCATTCATGTTAGCACCGTCCATGTATACCTGTCCGCCATACTGATGTACTATGTCGCATATCTCGGTTACAGCTTCCTCAAATACACCATGCGTAGAAGGATAGGTAATCATTATACAACACAGGCTATCCTTATACTGTTCGGCTTTTTGCCGAAGGTCGTCCACATCGATATTCCCCTGCTGATCGCATTTCACCACTACCACCTGCATACCTGCCATTGCGGCACTGGCAGGATTGGTACCATGCGCCGACGAAGGAATAAGAACAACCTTACGATTGCCCTGCCCAATATGCTGCTGATACTTACGAATAACCATCAAACCTGTATATTCACCTGCAGCACCTGAATTTGGCTGAAACGATATATGTGGAAAACCTGTTATCTCGCAAAGATATTCTCCCAGGTCGTGCATCATCTGGTGATAGCCTTCCACCTGATCGAGGGGCACGAAGGGATGTATATTAGCCCATTCGGGCCAGCTAAGGGGAAGCATCGTAGTGGCAGCATTGAGCTTCATGGTACACGAGCCCAACGAAATCATGGAGTGGGTAAGCGAAATATCGCGTCGTTCAAGCTTTTTAATGTAGCGCATCATCTCCGTCTCGGTATGATAACGCTGAAACACCTCCTGCTGCATAAATGCATCGGTACGCAATAGCTCGGCAGGAATACGCACCTCTTCCCTCAAACCTTGTAACGGAAGTATGCGTTTAAAATTGGCTACTGCAAAAAGTTCGATGAGCTGATTCAAATCATCGAGCGTGGTTGTTTCATCGAGGCTAACCGAAACGCGATATTCATCGATATACCGAATGTTTATCTGCCTTTCCTCGGCGATGGGCTTCAATTCACTGGAACGCAGCTCGTTGGGCAATTGAATGGTAAGAGTATCGAAATAAGAAGCATTTAAAATGGTATAGCCCAACTGTGAGAGTGAATGAGCTAATGTAGAAGTAGAAAAGTGGATTTTACGAGCAATAGCCTTCAAACCTTCTGGGCCATGATACACGGCATACATTCCTGCCATAATAGCCAGCAATGCTTGAGCTGTACAAATGTTCGAGGTAGCACGTTCGCGTTTGATATGCTGTTCACGGGTCTGTAGCGCCATACGCAAAGCTGGCCTACCCTGTGTATCGATGCTTACCCCAATAATACGACCCGGAAGGTTACGTTTATAGCGCTCGTTTGCAGCAAAATAGGCAGCATGGGGACCCCCATATCCAATAGGTACCCCAAAACGTTGGGTTGAACCCAGTACCACATCGGCACCCCATCGACCCGGAGGAACCAATAGCGCCAGACTTAAAAGATCGGCTGCTACACTTACTTGAATATTATGCTCGTGAGCCTTATCTATTAAAGTTTGATACGAATGAATTTCACCATATACATTAGGATATTGAAGCAAACAGCCAAAAACATCGTCGGAAAATGCAAAATCCTGATAATTTCCCTTAATAATCTTAATTCCAAAAGGTTCTGCACGAGTAAGTAGCACATCGTAGGTCTGAGGGAAAACCCCTTCATCAACAAAAAAGGTATTGGCATTGCTTTCAACCTGTTGAGCAGTACGGCAATTGTAAAACATCAGCATAGTCTCGGCAGCAGCGGTAGCCTCGTCGAGCAAAGAAGCATTGGCAAGCGGCATGCTGGTAAGCTCCATCACCATCGTCTGAAAATTAAGCAGGGCTTCTAACCTACCCTGCGATATCTCTGCCTGGTAAGGGGTATAGGAAGTATACCACGAAGGGTTTTCAAATATGTTGCGCTGAATAACCGAAGGCATATAAGTGTTGTAATAGCCCAAACCTATGTAGGTTTTAAATAGCTTGTTTTTACTAGCTATCTCCCAGATATGTGCAAGGTATTCGGATTCGCTCAGCGCATCGGGCAACCGTAACGGACGCTGTATACGAATACCCGACGGTACAGTTTTATCTATTAGCTCTTCTATCGACTGAAGTCCCAGCGAATTTAACATGACATCTGCTTCCTGGCTGCTACCTGTCAAACGTTCAGAGAAATTATTAACGCTCATCTGGAAATAATTTTAATATTTTAAAAAATAGTTGAAAGAAACTCTCAGTACAGCATAGCCTTTCCCAGGCATACCGGTTATGATTTTACTTGATTTTGATTACTGTAAAACTGCGTCGTTTCATTCATTGATGTTAATTTCAAGAATTCTTTCAAAACTAAGATATTTCAATTTACTGCATCATGCGATAAAAGGGTTATATTTCAACTCGTAAGCAATAGTTGTATGTGGACCGTGGCCTGGGAATACAAGAGTATCTGGAGGTAGGGTGAGTAATTTTTCACGAATATGGGACATCAAGGTTTCATAGTCGCCCCCCATCAAATCGGTACGACCGATACTGCCTTTAAATAAAGCATCGCCAGTAAAAATACAATTATCGGTTGGACAATATACGGCCATGCCGGCTGGAGAATGACCCGATATGGTCAACACTATGGCCTCGGTTTTTCCCAGCATCACCGTATCATTTTCCCCTACCAGGTTCCATTGGCCAGTATACGGTTCGTAGGGTAAGCTAAAAAGCATGGCCTGTTGGGGCGCTGTCTGAATAAAATCGAGTTCATCTCGATGCACTACAGGCTGCAATCGATACCAACTACATATTCTTTCAAGTCCAAGGAGATGATCGACATGCCCGTGGGTTACGATAATGCCGCTGGGCGTAAGTTGCTGCGATGCAATATAATTTTTCAGCGTCTCAAACTCCTCGAGTGTACTACAAGCTGGATCAATAATGGTACAATGCTTGCTTTCGTCCCACACTAAATAGGTATTGACCTGAAACGGGTTAAATACAAAAGTTTTTACTGTAATCACTTGATTTCGATTCCTTTTAAAAGTGGCACAAAGATAAAATTTCCATGAGAACTTTTTCGAAACTCGGTCTCACTAATTTTTTCGACCAACATCATTTGTTGAGCATTTTTTTTGCCCACGGGTACCACTAAACGTCCACCGACCTTAAGTTGTTGAAGGAGGGGTTGGGGAATTTCTTCAGCAGCTGCGGTAACGATAATTTTATCAAAAGGAGCATAAGCTGGCAATCCCAGGGTTCCATCGCTAAAAAAGAAGGTAGGCCGATATCCAAGCTGAGGAAGTAGATGCATAGCTTTTACATACAACTCTTTTTGGCGTTCGACGGTAAAAACACGAGCGCCCAACTCAATGAGAATAGCTGCCTGATATCCGCTACCCGTACCAATTTCAAGCACCTTATCGCCAGGTTTCACTTCCAGCAGCTGGGTTTGAAATGCTACCGTAAAGGGTTGCGATATCGTCTGCCCCGCTCCAATGGGAAAAGCCTTGTCCTTATATGAATAGTTAATAAAACTGCTGTCCATAAACACATGGCGGGGTACCTTGCCAATAGCTGCCAAAACCCGCTCATCGCTTATCCCCTTCTGACGTAACTCTTCTACCAACTTCTGACGCAAACCTTTATGCCTGAAGCTATCCTCCATACATCGTTTTTTGCAAAGTTAAAATTATTCGTGGCTTAGACGCCGAATTTTACTCCCGTATTTTTTTGACATGTCCACACAAAGTTACCAACATGTTGATAAGTTTATGTTGGTGATGACTGATTTTATCCAATAAACAAATAAGTTTGTATGCAAACATGTCGTTGATATGCCGAAAATTGGGATATTAGGTATAACTGAAAACACTCCGACCATAATCCGTAAACTTTTACCAACGGAACACTACGAAATTATATGTTGGGACCATGATGATAATACGCTTGCGACAACCTATCCCCTAAAAATTGCACAAAATCCATTCATCGTAATAGCCGAAGCTGACATTCTAATTATTGCCCGCAATGATGAAGGATGTTATGGATTGGTAAGTGAAAGTATTTTTGCGCTGAAACCAGTGATACTTGACAATCTACAACATTTTAATGTGCGGGAGTTAAACGATATATATAAACTTTCCATCGAAGCCGAAATACCGGTAATACCCTATATCGACCCAAAGTTAAACGAATTGGTAAATTACATACACCAAATATTTCCCGATGGAATCCGCTTTGTAAATGGAACTATTAAAGGTCACCCCGACGGAATTAAAGGCGCTCAGCCCCTATTCAGGATAATGCTCCTCATCACCCTGTTGTTTAAAAGCAATATTCTGAGTAGCCATGCAGAGGCTTTCTACTGTAGCCAACCCAATAGCCCTATATACCTATATTTTACCCTATCCTCGGGTTCTGCTGCCTTTTTTTACGAACCATCCAATGAAAAGGAAGTTTTCTCAATAGACATTGTAGGAAAAAACTATACCCATTTCCTGGACCTGTTAAGCCTCGATAAACGAATTGATAACGATACTGAAACGAACAATTATTATGCAGAATGCATATCGTCGATACTAACCAATAAGCACTACCCCGAACCTTTGCTCAACGTGTACGACCTGAAGCTATTAATCCAGGCATATCGCCAGATAACAAACATTGTGCAGGAAAGACGCGAAAGAATTGAGCATTAGGATTTTAATCCGAAAAATATTTGGTGGTTAAATGCTTTACGCATGGGGTGAGGCTGTATTAAACCTGCCATCCAGCCTTTTAAAGCAGGGTGCTGGCCAAATCGGCAAGGTAGCTACGTTCGCCCTTAACCAGATTGACATGGGCAAAAATTTCCTGCCCTCTCATACGGTCGACAAGATAACTCAGGCCATTCGAGGTGCTGTCGAGGTAGGGTGAGTCGATTTGTTGAATGTCACCGGTGAAGACCATTTTGGTACCCTCGCCAGCACGCGTGATAATTGTTTTTACCTCGTGGGGCGTAAGATTTTGAGCCTCATCCACAATGAAAAATGCATTAGACAGCGTACGTCCTCTTATGTACGCCAGCGGCGTGATCAGCAGCTTTTCATTTTTCTGAAGTTCTTCGATATGTTGGTATTCTTTGCTGGATGTTTTAAATTTATGTTTAATAACTGCCAGATTATCGTAAAGGGGTTGCATGAAGGGGGCAATTTTTTCATTAACATCTCCGGGTAAAAAGCCCATATCGCGGTTGGCCAGTGGAATGATAGGACGTGCCAGGTAGATTTGTTCGTATTGGTTTTCCTGATGCAGGGCTGCCGCCAGCGCCAAAAGGGTTTTGCCGGTGCCTGCCTTACCGGTTAGGGCAACGAGTTGAATTTCGGGCCGTAAAAGTGCATCCAGCGAGAATGTTTGTTCGGCATTGCGGGGTTCAATCCCATAGCATTTACTTTTTTCGATGCGCTCGACTTTGTGCTCAAAAGGATTGTAACGCGCTAAAACACTCGAATGGCCATTTCGCAGCACAAAGTACTGATTAGGCAGTGGCTGCGTTTTGAGAGGTAACTCTGAAAATAGAATACCCTCTTTTTTTTCATATAATGCTGAGATAATTCGCTGGTCGATATTTTCGATACATTCGATATTCTTGGAAAAAAAAGCGATATCATGCACCTTGTCCGATTTATAATCCTGAGCCAATATGCCAATCGATTTGGCTTTCATACGAAGATTAATGTCTTTGGAAACCAGGATTACTTGCCGTTGCGAGGGCATTAATTTATCGCGCAAATAGTCGCATATTGCCAGAATACGATGGTCGGGGGTGGGTTCAGGGAAGGACTCCAGAATTGTTTTGGAAAAAGGTTTACCTGTTTCAATGTACAGCCTGCCTCTTTTTTTACCCAGTGGTATTCCGCCTTCAAAAAGTTTTTCGCCCGATAATGAATCGAGTTCTCGGGTAAATTCTCTTGCATGCAGGTTGATAAGGTCGCTTCCTCGTTTCAGCCGGTCGAGTTCTTCAAGTACTACAATGGGCAATACAATGTCGTTTTCTTCAAAATTGTAAATACATTTGTAGTCGTGCAGAATCACATTGGTGTCGAGAACAAAAGTTTTTTTACTACGAGCCATTGATATCGTGTTTTTAAACTTTTTAAAAATACAAAAATTGTTTGAAAATGAATTATGAATCGTGCCTGGATTTTTTGTATGGGAGGTTACCGATGTTTCAACATCAAGGGAAGAAGGCACTTCGATACGATTTGTCGAATATTACCCGTATGTGTGCTCATTTTCACGATCCTCACAAAGAATTCAAGAGCATTCATATAGCCGGAACTAATGGGAAAGGTTCAGTGAGCCATCAGCTTGCTTCAATTCTGCAAAGTGCAGGTTACAGGGTAGGTTTGTATACCTCGCCGCATCTGGTCGATTTTCGTGAAAGGATTAGAATCGATGGGCAAATGATTAGCCGGGAGTATGTAACCGATTTTATTGGTAAACACATGCATTTGTGGGAGGAAGTTCAACCATCTTTTTTCGAGCTTACTACCCTTATGGCATTTGTTTACTTTGCCGAGAGTAGGGTCGATGTGGCAGTTATTGAAACGGGGTTGGGCGGTAGGCTCGATTCGACCAATGTGATTCGTCCGCTGTTGAGCGTGATCACTAACATATCTTTTGACCATACCGATATCCTTGGCGATACCCTTGCTCAGATAGCCTTTGAAAAAGCTGGCATTATTAAATCGCATGTTCCCGTTGTAATAGGGGAGACTCATGAGCAAACTTTGCCAGTATTTAAAGAAAAAGCTGCTTCGGAGAATGCTCCGCTACTTTTTGCTGATGCAAAGTATGAGGCAAATTTGGTAGCCGAAGACTTCGACAGTTTTGCATTTGAGCTCAGGGAAAAAGTTTCCAACCATGTCATTTTTCGAGGAAAATCCGATCTGATTGGACGGTATCAACTAAAAAATATTGTGACCAGCTATTGTGCAGTGGAAATGCTGCAACAGGCAGGATTAAAAATTCCCCATGATGCTGTGGTGGAGGGTTTTTCGAAAGTAAAGGAAAAGACTGGCCTGATGGGGCGTTATCAGGTTGTACACCGGAATCCCCTGATTATTTGCGATACAGCTCACAATCCTTCGGGCATAGCAGAGGTTGCCCGACAGCTTTCTTTGTTAAAACCACTAAGGTTGCATATTGTCCTTGGTTTTTCGGCCGATAAGGATGTGAACCAGATGCTAAAAATATTTGCACAGGTAGTTGGTTCGTCAGGTGTAACCTATTATTTTACCAGTGCGTCGGTAAAACGTTCTATGGATGCTCATGAACTTGCCGATAAAGCCAGAATGGAGGGGATAGCTGGTATGGTATTCGGTCATGTCGCTGAAGCTTTTGAAGCTGCGATGCTACAGGCAGCAAAAGATGAAATTATTTTTGTAGGGGGGAGTAATTTTGTAGTGGGGGATTTTTTAAAATACTTTGTTCGGTAAATGAATGGAATTTTATATTTTTGATTGTCTTAATTTGTAACTATCGGATAATTGTCATACATACACGAATAAAATAACACTTTTTCTCACTAAAAACAAAGCCTATGAAACGAGCATGTATAGCGCCAAACACAAATCTGTGTGAAAATCAGTTTACTTATCTGTTTGCTAATGATTCAGAACATGTTACATGCGAATTTCATGCTGCTAAAGGCGCAAAATATCGTCCAAACATTATTAAAACATTAAAAAAATATTTACAGATGAAGAATAACGTATTACTCATAGCATTATTATTGATAACCACCGCCACGGCAGGGTGGTCGCAAAAATATGCAAGAAATCAGTTTGTGGTATTTTCTTACACTGCCGATATCGACGATAGGGTAAAGAAGGAACTGAGTGCTTACCAGAACCTGATAAACTATCAGCCACAGAAAAAGCAAACGGCTGTGGAGGCAGTGCTAATACATTCTTTTTATCAGATTTTTACTAAGTTGCTTGAAGATTCACTTCTTGTTTATTTTCTTCCACCAGAGAGTATGGGGGACAAAGCAAGTTATACCGATTATGGTTATCCTGATATAGTGATCCAAAAGGCAATCAGGCTCTCGGATGTGAAATATTTTATGAAAATAGAGCTTTCTATTGAAAATAGTAAGTACGATGAAAGGGGTAATCGTTTGACTGCCGATGTATTTTTGCCGGTTGTGAATGTTTCGGTAAGCATATACAATAAATTTGGTTTTAATCCAATACAAACGGCCGAGGGGCAATCGGTTGCTTCGGCACCTATTCAGGTCAAAGAAAGCTTTCTGGCGGGATTAAATTTTGTATCACCTAACATCAAGGCTGGGGCAAATGAGGAGACGATGAAGGTATTGTTAGAACGATGTGCTTTTAACGCTTTGTACAGCATTAAATATAAAAAAATAAAGTAGGATTTCATGCCTGCCAGGAGATACAGGGTATTAGGAATCATGTCGGGTACCTCAATGGATGGGGTAGACCTTGCTTTTTGTCATTTTACAAAGTCTGACGAAATGTGGCAGGGTGAAATTATTGCAGCCGAGACTATTCCTTATTCTACTGCCTGGAAAGAAAAATTGTGGAAAAGTTATGAGATGGTAGGCTACCAACTGGTGAAAACCGATATGGAATATGGACATTATCTGGGAAAAATTGCCAAAGAATTTTTGCGCCGTCACCGTTTAAACGCCGAT
Organism: Bacteroidota bacterium; assembly: GCA_029550865.1. GTDB lineage: Bacteria > Bacteroidota > Bacteroidia > Bacteroidales > DTGW01 > JAKPGM01. Next base: position 50,769 of record JAKPGM010000079.1, read on the forward strand.
TTTATTGCTTCCCATGGGCATACCATATTTCATAATCCTGTCGATGGGGTTACCTTTCAGCTGGGGAATGGTGCTGCCATAGCAGCTTCGTCAAATATTACCACTATTTCTAACTTTCGCACGTTAGATGTAGCCTTGAAAGGCCAGGGAGCCCCCCTTGTTCCTGTGGGCGATGCTATACTTTTCTCCAACTACGATTATTGTCTTAATCTGGGTGGATTTGCCAATATTTCCTTTTTCTGGTATAAGCGTCGAATCGCCTTTGATATTTGTCCGGTGAATTTTGTTATCAACAAATTAGCCAATACCCTTGGACATGAATATGATCAGGATGGGCAGCTGGCTCGACAGGGAAAAGTAATTGTGCCCCTGCTCAAAAATTTGAATAAGCTTCCTTACTATCAGCAACCTTATCCTAAATCTTTAGGAAGGGAATGGGTCGAAGAAAATTTTTTGCCTCATCTGCAAGCCGACCATATCGACCCCTACGATGCGCTTCGAACAGTATACGAGCATATTGCGATACAGATTACAAAAGTTTTTACTGGTAAACCATCCAAAAAAGTGCTCGTAACGGGCGGTGGTGCACACAATAAATTTCTCATGGAACTTATTACTTCACGCACCAACCTTAAAATAGAAATACCCGATCCAACGATTGTCGATTTTAAAGAGGCAATGATTTTTGCGTTTTTGGGGGTACTTCGAATGCGTGAAGAGTATAATTGTTTGGCCTCGGTTACAGGGGCTAAACACGACAATGTGGGAGGGGTGATTTATAAAATTTAAGCGAGCTTGTTTGTAAGGGATCTTTTTATAAGTTCACTTATTTTATGTTTTTCTTTTTCCCAACATAATTCAGCTGCCGCTTTTTCTAGGTTTTCTTTCCAGATTTTTCTTTTTTCCTTATTTTCAAGGGCATCTTTTATAATGGCTGCCAGCGCATGTGGATCTGTTTCGTTGGTTGCAATTCCAATTTGATAGGTATGCACAATTTTTTTCATTTCTGGAAAATCGGATACCATTACGGGTATTTCGGCTTGAATGTAATCGAATAGCTTATTGGGAAGGGCGTAGTAGTAATTTAACCCCAAATGTGCTTCGAGTGATACGCCAAGGTGGGCACCACAGGTATAGGCATGAAGCTTTTCCGGAGGAATTCTGCCCAAAAAATGGATACGTTCGCGTGCAGGGGAATTATTAGCCCGTTGTTTAAGCTCATTTTCGATATCGCCACTGCCTGCAATGTAAAAGTGTACATGGGGTAAGTAAGGCAAAGCATCGATAACCTTCTCGATACCGCGTCCTATGTTTAGGGCTCCCTGATAGATAATGTTTTTTTCGTTTGAATTCAATGCCGACGAAGTAATTTGATCTTTTCTGAAAGGTAGGTTGCGTATCACCTCGAATTGATTACCATATTGTTTGTGATAAATTTCGGCAATGGCGTCGCATACGGTATAACAATATTTTATGCGGGGAACAAAAACTTTTTCTATGGTTAGCCATACTTGCTTTACCCATTTTCGGTTGACTAACTCGGGTACTTCGGGAAAATATTCGTGACTGTCGAATAAGATGGGGATACGTTTTAATTTCGCTACGAAAAAGTTGGGTACTATTGTATCAAGGTCGTTGGCTATAAGTAGGTGGTTTTTTCGTAACAGTAAAAAAAAGAATAATCGCAGATTAAAGCTGGCGTAAAATAGAAAGCCTTTTTTAAAAGGCAGTGTAAGCAAGTGTACCCGATAACTTCGGTTGGAAAAGTCGTAATGGTCATGCAGTTTTCGTCCTACCACATGCACCTGAAAGCCTTCTTCGGACAGGGTTGTAGCTATGCGATGAATTCTTTGGTCGGTCACTACATCGTTTGTAACAGAAAGATACAGCTGCAGATGTTTTTTATTGCGATTCATCTTTACGAGTAAGGTTGAAAGTTTTTCTTTTTTCGAGATATTCGTCAAGCATTTCATTGATATCTTCTTCATCCATTTCTTCTTCCCATTCATAACGAGGGGGCGGCGGACCTTCTTTGCGGTATAGAAAAGCCAGAATAAGCCCTGCCAGTCCTCCCGAAAGATGCGATTCCCAGGAAACATCAGGAATAAATGGGAAAATGCCCCAAATCATGCTTCCGTATAGGAACACAACAATTAGGGCAACAGCAGCAAGGGCAGGTGTTTTTCGGATAGCTCCACTGAAAAATAGAAAAAAAGCCATCCCATATACCACCCCACTGGCTCCAATATGATAGGCGGGTCGGGCACCAACCCATACCCATATGCCAGTCATTATCCATATCCAGAGCAATACCTTTAAAGCAATGGATCGATAAAAATAAAATAGCCCTCCGGCAAAAAGTAGAAAAGGTATAGTGTTGTTGAGTAGATGTTTGAAATCTTCATGGATAAAAGGAGCTGTGATGATACCCAGTATGCCATTTAACGTTCGAGGGTAAATGCCCAGATAATAAAATGAAGTATTCAAGCTCAACTCGAGCAATTTAATACTCCAGCAGAGTATAACAAACGTAAGTGGCACTAATATGCTATAGCCCCATAAACCCTTGATCCTTTTATCATTTTGTTCAAAAGCATCCAAGTCGCCAAAATTTAAACGGTACAATGCTTCACCATGCTGCTAAGTTACAAGTTTATTGATAATAATGTTAACCTTGAATGCGAAAGTAGCAAAGTTGAAGTTGCATCTATGCTTGCACTTGTAGCTTAAAGCTCCCAGAAAAATTCCTATTATCAAATCCTTTTTTACTTTTCGATACGAAATCAGCTGATAAATCATCCATTAAATAACCTCGCTAAGCGAGGGCGTTTTGTGATTTGCGCTTTAAGGGAAGCCTGCTATCGGTATCCTTCAGATTCTGCCTTTTACATTTCTATCCACAATTATTTTCAAAATTCAACAAGGCTTTATAAAACCGCATAGTGGTATATACATTTTTCGGCCGTTGACCAGGTTGAAGTAAAGTAATTTTAGCGTAATAAAAACTAATGACTATGAGAACGAATATGCGCTATCTTGCTTTTCTAACGCTGGTTATTTCCTTTATTTTTATGTATGTATCGGCCTGTAAAAAGGAAACGCTTACAGATAAGGAAAACGAAAAAGATAGTACGGTGCAACTTTCGGGCGATAAAGCCATCCTTTCATTCAAGTTGCCCTACCAGCTGGGTAATGAGGTTATTACCGACAGTACAGTTGAAGTAACAGTTACCTACAATGCACCCAAAAAGCTTGTACCGACCATCACCATTTCCGAGGGTGCTACAATAGAACCGGCATCGGGCACTGAAGTTGATTTTTCGAAAGGGGAATATACTTTTAAAGTAACAGCTGCCGATAGCAGCGTAAAGTTGTGGCGAGTAATCATTAAGCGTCAGCCTAAAATTAAAGGAACTATACTTACTGCCGATTTACCAGGATATACCACCACAACAGTCATTGGAAAGTCATATGTTATTATATCTGTTTCGGGGAATGTGGACTATAAAAATCTTGCCCCTGTATTCACCACAAACGAATTTGTGACGAGTGAGCCAGCATCGGGTACTTCTCGGGATTTTTCCTTAGGTTATGCCGATTATACCCTGTTGAGTGCCGACAGTTCTCGGACGGTTTGGCGCATTTATGTGGTGGGACAGAAATTTGAAGCCGATGATAATCGCATACTTTATACCGGTCGATTGGATAACACCGATGCTAAGGCACCGAAATTTTCTGCCCCAGGTGTGTATATAACAGCAAAATTTAAAGGTACTACGCTGGATATTGAACTGGTAGACGAATACAAATGGGGTAGCTATCGCAATTATTTTCAGGTTATTATCGACAATGGGCAACCGCAGCGCTTCAGAACAGAAGCCAATCGTACCATTTATCGGATAGCTAACAATCTTTCCAATACTACCCATACGGTACGAATTATCAAGGATACCGAAGCAGGAATTGGATACCTTATTTTCAAAGGCTTTTATGCCGACGAATTGTTACCTGCCGACCCGCTGCCAGAGAGAAAAATTGAACTTTTTGGCAATTCTATTACCTGCGGTTTTGGCATATATACCGATATGTGCGATAAAGCTGTTGATAATGAATGGTATATTGCTAATGCTGCTGCCCTATCGTACGGGGCTATCACTGCACATAATCTTAATGCCCAGTATCACCTTACCTCGGTGTCGGGAATTGGCCTTATACATAGTTGCTGCGATATGACCTATACCATGCCCGATGTCTATGACAAAATTTTTATTGATAACCCTGCTTCAAAAGCATGGGACTTCAATAAATATATTCCCGATGTAGTAACTATTTGTCTGGGACAGAATGATGGGATTCAGGATTCTACCCAATTTACACAGGCCTATATCCATTTTATCGACAATCTGAAGTCGCATTATCCGCAAGCACACTTTTTCTGTTTGACCAGTCCTATGGCCGACAATAATTTATTCGAATTTCAGAAAAAAATACTTACGGCAATAGAAAACTACTACAAGAATTTGGGGGACGATCGGGTTCATAAAGTATTTCTATCCCATAATTTACTATCGGGTTGTGCCTCACATCCCGATAAAAACCAGCACCAGATGATTGCTGAAGAGCTCACACAGGCTATTCGGGATGTTATGAACTGGTAGAGCGGAAACCCTTCAGACAGGTACAATATTGTTGAAAAACGATTAACGGTTTTACTGAAGTTGTAGCGATGAATTATTTCATGTATTTTTGCAAGCTACAAAAAGTAAGTGAATAGACCGTTATGAGTGACGATAAAAAAATTATTTTTTCATTGGTGGGGGTAGGAAAGACCTATCCTCCCCATAAGAGGGTTTTGAACAATATATACCTGTCGTTTTTTTATGGTGCCAAGATAGGGATTATTGGGTTAAACGGGAGTGGCAAATCAACCCTGATGCGTATTATTGCTGGGGTTGAAAAGAACTTCGATGGACAGGTGGTAATGTCTCCGGGTTATACCATAGGATATCTGGAGCAAGACCCTCAGCTCGATCCTGCAAAGACGGTAAGGCAGATAGTCGAGGAAGGCGTGCAGAATGTTGTAGCTTTGTTAAAAGAATATGAAGAGATCAACCTGCGCTTTGCCGATCCTAACCTATCGGCCGATGAGATGGATAAACTCATTGCACGTCAGGGTGAGCTTACCGATTTGATTGAGCAACACGATGCCTGGAATCTTGATAATAAGCTGGAAGTAGCCATGGATGCGCTTCGCTGCCCCGATGGCGATACCCCGGTAAATGTTCTTTCGGGCGGTGAAAAACGTAGGGTGGCACTTTGCCGCTTGTTGTTACAAGAACCTGATATTTTGTTGCTTGACGAGCCTACCAACCATCTCGATGCCGAAAGTGTGGAATGGCTCGAACAACATCTGCAGCAATATAAAGGTACTGTTATCTGTATTACACACGATAGGTATTTTCTCGATCATGTGGCTGGTTGGATACTCGAACTCGACCGGGGTGAGGGTATTCCTTATCAGGGCAACTATTCGTCGTGGCTGGAACAGAAAGCGCAGCGACTGGCTCAGGAAGAGAAACAGGAAAGCAAACGACGCAAAACCCTTGAACGAGAATTGGAATGGATACGAATGGCGCCTAAAGCCCGTCAGGCAAAAGGTAAGGCACGACTTAATGCATACGAAAAACTTTTGAACGAGGACGTTAAGCAAAAGGAAGAGCGTCTGGAGATATTTATTCCCAATGGTCCACGCCTGGGAAGCAAGGTAATTGAGGCACGCAATGTGACAAAAATATATGGCGATCGAATTTTATTTGAAAACCTCAATTTCGATTTACCTCCTGGAGGTATTGTTGGCGTTATCGGTCCAAATGGTGCCGGTAAAACCACCCTTTTCCGTTTGATTATGGGTTACGAAAAGCCCGATGCGGGTGAATTTATTGTGGGCGAGACGGTTAAAATTGGGTATGTCGACCAGGAACACACGGTTATTGACCCCGAAAAAACAGTTTTTGAGGTTATTTCTGGTGGTCTGGATTATATTACTATTGGCAATCGACAGGTTAATGCAAGGGCTTATGTGGCTCGGTTTAACTTTACGGGTGCCGATCAAGAAAAAAAATGCGGTGCCCTGTCGGGTGGGGAACGAAATCGCTTACATCTGGCTCTAACGTTGAAGGAAGAAGCAAACGTTCTTCTGCTCGACGAACCTACCAACGATATCGATGTTAACACGCTACGAGCTCTGGAAGAAGGTCTCGAAAATTTTGCAGGCTGCGCAGTTATTATTTCCCACGATCGCTGGTTCCTCGACCGTGTTGCAACTCATATCCTGGCTTTTGAGGATGATGCTCAGGTAGTATTTTTTGAGGGCACCTTCAGTGAATATGAGGAACACAAACGCAAGCGTCTTGGAGATTTTACCCCACACCGTGTGCGATATAAGAAGTTGACACGTTAAACAAAGTTTATCCTGAGCCTAAAAAAAATATTATGACTATACCTTCAATTCCAAAAGGAACACGCGACTTTGGTCCTACCGAAGTGGCTCGACGTAATTATATATTCAATACCATACGACAGGTTTTTGAATGTCATGGTTTTCAGCCAATTGAAACCCCAGCAATGGAAAACCTTTCAACCTTGCTGGGAAAATATGGCGATGAGGGCGATAAACTACTTTTTAAAATTCTCAATTCAGGCGATTTTATTGGTGATTTACCTGCCTCGTCCTTCATTTCCGCCAATGCCTCTTTGCTTTCGACCAAGATATGTGAAAAAGGATTACGCTACGATCTTACGGTTCCTTTTGCCCGATATGTGGTACAACATCGTAACGAAATTGTTTTCCCCTTTCGCCGTTATCAGATTCAGCCGGTATGGCGTGCCGATAGGCCGCAGAAAGGGCGTTACCGCGAGTTTTATCAGTGCGATGCCGATGTCATTGGCAGTACCTCGTTGTTGAATGAGTACGAACTTATTCAGATTTTCGACGAAGTCTTTCAAAAATTGCAAATCAATGTGCGAATAAAAATTAATAACCGCAAGATACTGGCGGGTATGGCCGAAATTCTCGGTTATCCCGATAAACTCGTTGCCATAACTACGGCAATAGATAAAATTGAAAAGATAGGTTTCGACAGAGTAAAGGAAGAATTGATAGCAGCCGGATTATCGGAAGAAGCCCTTTCGAAGCTGCAGCAGCTTTTGCAAATGACGCGACAGTCGAATGCGGAAAAAGTAGAGTTCATGCGCGAATGGCTTGCAGGTTCTGCAATTGGAAATACTGGTATCGACGAACTCGAAACCCTGTTGCAATTCTTTCAGCCTGGGGAATTACAAAATGTGCTTGAATTTGACCTTTCGCTGGCTCGTGGGCTCAACTATTATACCGGTACCATATTTGAGGTTAAAGCTTTAAATGTGGAAGTTGGAAGCATAGCAGGCGGTGGACGCTACGATAATCTTACAGGAATTTTTGGACTCGAGGGTGTGTCGGGTGTGGGAATCTCGTTTGGTGCCGATCGTATTTACGATGTGCTCTTGCAATTGAACAAGTTTCCTCAAAAACTTCTTGAAACCACCTGCGTGATGTTTGTGAATTTTGGGCTCGCCACAGTGCAGTATCTGTTGCCCATTATCAAACAATTGCGACAGCAGGGTGTTTCAGCAGAGCTATACCCCGAAGAGGCTAAAATTAAAAAACAATTTAGCTATGCCAATGCTCGAAATATTCCTTATGTGGCAATAGCCGGTGATGAGGAAATGGCAAAAAATCAGATCATGATCAAACACATGGCGTCTGGGAATCAGCAAGCCGTCGACAAGAAGGAATTCGTGGGGCATTTCATTAGCTTGTTACAATCATCCCGTTCGGTCGAATAGTAGCTTCGGTAGGCACTACGCTGATAGGCTTTTGGTAGAACAACAAGTTAATTCAGGCACTCACAAAACAAATATTCATGATCGAACGTGCCGATTTTCAAAATCGCCTTATCCAATGGTATTTGGAGAATGGGCGCGATTTGCCCTGGAGAAAAACCAACAATCCTTACCACATCTGGATTTGTGAAATTATCCTGCAGCAAACCAGGGTTAATCAGGGTATGCCTTATTATTTTCGTTTTATCGATCGTTTTCCCGACGTTGCTTCCCTTGCCCGCGCTTCGGAGGATGAAGTGCTGGCTTACTGGCAAGGATTGGGTTATTATAGCAGGGCGCGAAATCTGTTGCTGGCTGCTCGCCAGATACAAAAAGATTACGGCGGAACTATTCCTGCCGATTATAATCAACTGCTTAAAATAAAAGGCGTTGGCAAATATACCGCAGGCGCTATTGCATCCATGGCCTTTAATCTTCCATACCCTGCTATCGATGGTAACGTGTTTCGGGTGTTATCCCGGCTGTTCAATGATTCAACGCCTATCGATGGAAGTAATGCGTATAAATATTTCGAAAAACTGCTTCAACCAATATTCGACCCTGATCGTCCTTCGCTATTCAATCAGGCAATCATTGAATTGGGGGCTCTGGTATGTTTACCGCTCAATCCCAATTGTGATTCTTGCCCGGTAAGCAACTATTGCCAGGCTCATAAACATGCTACTCAATCGTTATTGCCGGTAAAACAGAAAGCACTGCAGCCTAAAAAACGATATTTTTATTATTTCGTCCTGCACGACAACGAATACATCATTCTGCGTAAACGAACAGATAATGATATCTGGAAGATGTTATACGATTTTCCATTGTTGGAGTATCCAGAAAAATTGGATGAACCCCTTGAACAACTAAAGCAAGCTGAATGGCCTGCACCATTGCTTCTTAGCTATGCTGCCGAGTTGAGCCACCCGGTACGACATTTATTAACGCATCAACAGCTGTATATCTGGTTTGTACGTGTACATGTAGACCAGATACCTTCAATGCTGCCTCCCAACCATGTAAAAGTTCCAATAAAAAAACTCAGCGAATGGCCTATTCCTAAAGTAATTGACAATTATTTAAAAAAAGAATTTGACTTGAGTTGATAATTTTTTTACCTTTCATCCGAAATTTTTTTTTTTAATTTTTTACAGTGGTCGGATGGAACTCGCATGTAATATGTTTTGTACTCTAAAATCAAGCAGGAATGGAAAATTATTTTCATAGTCGTTTGTGAATTCTGCCATACATGCTCGTTTCATCCGGAAAAAATATTTAAAAGATGTCACGCTAAGAACGCAAAGCAACCGCAAAATTCGCAGAGATTTTCTTCGCGTTCTTAGCGTAAAACTTAGCGTTCTTTGCGTTTTTAAATATGGTCAATTACAAACTCTTTTGTCCGAAAGTAATCTAATGGTCGGATGGAACTCGCATGTGATGAGTTTCCTACACATGGCAAGTACGAAAGTGATAAATATTTTCATAGTCGTTTGTGAATAATGTAATACATGCTTGTTTCTCAAAAAATTATAGGCTTATATTTTTATAAAAATTCTTAAATACAAACTATTATGTCGGTAAACAAAGTAATACTTATTGGAAATGTTGGGAAAGATCCCGAAGTACGTTATATCGAAAACGGGACTCCCGTATGTACATTGCCTGTCGCTACAAGCGAGAGCTATGTGAATAAAGCAGGCGAACGAGTAACCACCACCGAGTGGCACAATGTAGTTTTGTGGCGTTCATTGGCCGAAGTAGCCCAAAAATATGTTAAAAAGGGCACTCAGGTGTATGTCGAAGGTCGCATACGTAGCCGTTCGTACGATGACAAGGATGGTAACAAGCGCTATACGACCGAAATTATTGCCTATACCTTTCAGCTGTTGGGTCGTCGTCAGGATGATGCAACGGGAGTAGCAACAGGGGCAGCCTCGCCTGAAGTTGCCTCCGAAGTTAAAGAACCACTTACTTCCGAGGATTTCGCTCTTCCTCCTAGCGAATCCGACGATTTGCCTTTTTAGATGACCTCTTAATGTTTAGCTCATAATAATGGCTATTCTTTAGCATTTGCTGGTATAGTGCGCTTAAAATTTTAAGACCCCCGAACGCAGTGTATGCATTTATTCCTGCACGAAGGGGTTTTATTTTGTTTTAAAGAATCAACTCATGGAAGTTTTTCTTGAGATTTTTATTATGGAAATTGTAAGTTACATTGCCTAAATTTGTAAATGTTTTTACCGACTAATCCATGGAAGAGGGAAGTTTTTTTTATGTCTACATCATTGAGGTATTAGCCATTCTTATTTTATTATTTTTATCGGCGTTATTTTCGGCCAGTGAAGTTGCATTTTTTTCCATACGCCCGGCAGATCGTAAACAATTAGAATCCCAAAAATCTCAGGCGTCAGTTAATATTCTTAAGTGCCTTGAAAATCCCGAAAAACTTCTGGCTACAATACTGATACTGAACAATACGGTAAACATTGGTATTGTTATCCTTTCAACTTATATAACTGCAGGATTACTTGATCATCAGGCGTACCCTCTTTTAAGTTTTATAGTCGAAGTAGTGGTCATTACTTTCGTTATCGTGCTGGTAGGCGAGATTATTCCCAAAATATTTGCTACACGCAATAATATGCGGATAGTGTATTTTATGGCTGTTCCATTGCATTTTTTTATGTTAATACTAAGCCCAATAGTATATCCGCTTACGCGTTCGTCGGTATTTGTTCGCAGGCGAATGCAGCGAATAGGTTCTGGCATTTCGGTCGATGACTTGTCGAATGCCCTTGAAATTACTTCAGATTCGCTTAAGGACGAGCGTAAAATGCTCGAGGGTATTGTGAAATTTGGCAATATCGAGGTATGCCAGATTATGAAACCCCGCTTGGATATTGTGGCTGTCAATTGGCGCGACGATTTCGTCAAAGTGCTTTCTTTGGTCGTTGAGTCGGGCTATTCCAGGCTACCAGTGTACGAAGATACGCTCGATAACATCAAAGGGATTTTGTTGGCCAAAGACCTTTTTCCCTATGTTAACGAAAAGTCCGATTTTCACTGGCAGGGTCTGGTAAAGCCTGCCTATTTTGTCCCCGAAACCAAAAAGATCGATGACCTGCTTACCGAGTTTCAACGAAACAAAATACACCTGGCCATTGTAGTGGATGAGCATGGTGGCACCAGCGGCCTGGTTACCATGGAAGATATACTCGAAGAAATTGTTGGAGAAATTGAGGACGAGTCGGATATTGAAGAGGAAAAACTTTACAAAAAATTGTCGGCCAACAGCTGGTTGTTCGAAGCTAAAATCTCTATGAATGACTTCTGTAAAGTCCTCCAGATATCCTATGATAATTTTCAAAATATTTCGGGAAACTACGAAACCTTGGCGGGGTTTATTCTTGAACTAACTGGAGAAATTCCACCGAAGGGTACAAAAGTTAGCTTCAATAACCTTACCTTTGAGGTCGAAAATGTCGATAAAAAACGTATCCGACAGGTGAAGGTTTATATCAATAGCTCTGATCATGGGAAAGGCAGTTTAAAAAATTCTAAGGTACACCATTGATAAGGGTATTTGCTAAATTTCATAATTAGCATAGTAGATGTCGAGGAGAGGGAGTAACAATGTCGAAAATTATATCATGATCAATAACATAAATGAGGACGTATTACTCCATTTACAAACGGTAGGAAAATATTTTCATTTATATGCTTAACAATGTTTTAGTAAGTTCAAGACATGCGAGTTTCATTAGACCCTGGAAATATTTATCATTGTTTTCGGATTAAATAAAAGTATTGTTGCAAATAATATTGTGAAATTTCCATGCGAAAAAAAATATTTGGGTTGTTGCTTTTATGGGCAGTTTTAAATGCGTGTAGACAAGCTGAAGTGCCACGTCCAGTTGGATATTTCAGGATCGACTTTCCTGAGAAATCATATCGAAGTTGCGACAGTACGTTACCCTATCGATTTGAGTATCCGGTATATGGCATCATTCGTCGTGACACCGCAAAAGATGCAGAGCCCTATTGGATAAACATTGAATTTCCGGCCTATAAAGGTAAGCTTCATATAAGTTACAAGCAAATTCATCGAAATCTTGCGTCATACATTGAAGATACACGAAAGCTGGCCTATAAGCATACCATTAAAGCGGATGCTATCGACGAAATACTTATTCGGAATGATTCTGCTCGCGTTTACGGTTTAATTTACGATATCAAAGGTAATGCAGCCTCTTCGATGCAGTTTTTCCTGACCGATAGCGTGCGACACTTTTTACGGGGTGCTTTGTATTTTTCCTCTCAGCCCAATAAAGATTCGCTCATGCCAGTGCTGGACTTTTTCAAAGCCGACGTAAATCATTTTATACAAACCTTGCGATGGAAAAATTAGGATAGGACTATGGGATTGATTTTTAATCAAATGGTCGAAGAGGATTGCTTATTGGGTATTTGGGAAATTGAAGAAAACTACGATAGTCTTTTATCCCAACTCCAGTTAACCTCCGATGAGATGGCTACTGTTGAGAGTTTTAAAAATTATCAACGAAAGCTCGAATGGCTTAGCGTGCGATTATTGATCAATAAAATACTCAATAAACCTTGTTGTATTGTTTACAACGAAAGTCGTAAGCCATTTTTGGAATGTAACACCTATCAAATCAGTATTTCGCATTCTCATCAGCTTACCTCTGTGCTGCTGAGCACAAAATATAAGGTGGGGATCGACCTTGAATATATGTCACACCAAATTCATCGCGTTGCGCATAAGTTTATCAACGAGAAAGAATACATCACTTCGGATATTAGTCTGCAACGTTTGCATTTGTACATTCATTGGTGTGCCAAGGAAGCCCTTTATAAAATCTGCGATAAGCAGGACATTAATTTTAAACAGAATCTAACCATATTACCGTTCGAGGTTGGCTCACAGGGTACTATTATTGGTTATGTGGATAATCGTTTTGGTCATGAGGAGTTTCAATTACATTATACGACCTACGATGGGTATGTAATTGTTTGGTGCAAAAAGTAAGCTATGTCGATTTACCATCAAATTTTATCCTTTGATCATCCGCGGGTGGTGGTGTTGCTCGACCCTGGAAAGCAAGATATGCACTCGACTGAAAAAATCGTTGGACTTTGTAATGCATCGTCGGTGCCTTTTTTACTGGTTGGAGGAAGCCTGGTTCAGGACTTTCTTGATGATTATCTTTTAATGCTACGGAAATATACCACCTTGCCGCTTGTACTTTTTCCTGGCAACCTGATGCAGCTGAGCCGTCATGCCGATGCTATGCTGTTACTTTCGCTGGTATCGGGTCGAAACCCCGAATTTCTGATTGGACAACATGTTGCGGCTGCGATGTATATTCGAAATACAGGTATTGAGGCTATTCCAACAGGCTACATGCTTATCGATGGTGGAGGTTTTACGTCGGTACAATACATGACGCAAACATTGCCCATCCCTTCCGATAAAACTGATATAGCGGTAGCTACCGCAGTTGCCGCAGAGTTGCTCGGACATAAGCTTATTTATCTTGAGGCTGGTAGTGGTGCTAAACACCCTGTTCCTCCTGCAATGGTCGAAGAAGTCGCTAAAAATGTTAATATTCCCATTGTAGTGGGGGGTGGGATTCGACAACCCCAGGAAATTGAAAATTATGCGCGAGCAGGTGCACGTGTAATTGTTCTTGGCAATTCTGTTGAAAATAATCCCAATAATCTTCAAAAAATATTAGCCGACCTTCGCTGGTAGGATATCTTCCCTTTAACAGACTTTAACGTATCGATGCTCCAAAAAAATGTACTTTTGGGTGATATTATAGTATAAATTGCACTATTATTTACGTGCTGTATATGTTATTTCAATTGTCTTATCAATAGATGTCTGCATAATATAAAACATAAATATATCGGTCGGTGAAAAAATTATATTTCTGGATATTATTCATTATTGTGGCAATAAGCCTGCTGGGTCTCATTGTACTACAGTCCCTGTGGATAAAAAATACCATTGCTCAAAATCGACTCCTTTTTGAAAACCAGGTCAATATGGCGCTGGTGGATGTGGTGTCTTCGCTGGAAAAGGAAGAAACTGTTTTGTTTATCTCGAATGAAATGCAAAGTTTAAGCAAGGAAGAAAGTCAGGAATCCCAGCAAACATCACCACATTTAAATGTCAATAAAGAAATAGTGTTGCATCCCAAGAAGAGTGAAAAACAGAAAGTTACTGCTAAAATATCGGTATTGCCCAATGAAAAAAAGCAGGACGATTCCTTGCGGTTGAAGAATGGCACCACCTCGTCCTATGTTATTTCTATTTACCATAAAGCCAAGCTGGTCGAGCGCATTGTCAACCGAATGATAAACAGCAATTATGCAATTGAAGCCAGGGTTCCCCGACGATTACTCGAAAATACATTAACCACTGAGCTACAACTGAAAGGTATTAAGTTACCCTACGAATATGCCATTAAAGATGAGAACGGCGAAATACACATGGCTTCGGAAAATTATGTCGATACTGGCAAACAGCATAAATTTGTGGTCCGACTTTTTCCAAATGACATCTTTAATAAACCGTACTTCTTGTATATCTATTTTCCCCTTGCCCATCAGCACATCTATAAATCAATTTCAATAATGGTATTCTCCTCAATTGCGCTTACGCTAATAATAGTGTTTGTTATTGCTTATGCCATTTATATCATTCTTAAGCAGAAAAAACTTTCAGAGGTAAAAACCGACTTTATCAATAATATGACCCATGAGCTAAAAACCCCTATATCCACTATTTCGTTAGCATCGCAGCTACTAGCCGACCCTAATGTTCCCCTGGAAAATAAAAATATCGAACACCTTGCCCGATTGTTGCTCGATGAAAGCAAGCGTTTAAGTACGCATGTGGAAAAGGTGCTGCACATTGCTGTTCTCGAAAAAAATAGCTTGCGGCTTCGTCTGAAAAACATTAATGTGCATGAACTGATAGAACAGATTGCCAACAATTTTTCTATTCAGCTAAAAAATAAAAATGGGAAACTTTTTACCGACTTTCAGGCTCAAAATCCAATTATAGAGGCCGACGAAACACATCTTACCAATATCATCATAAATCTTCTCGACAATGCTATAAAATATACCGATAAAGATCCTATCATTTTCATCAATACCACTAACACGGATGATGGAATTGTGATTTCGGTCAAAGACAATGGTATTGGAATTAGTAAAGAGAACCTAAACAAAATTTTTGAGCAATTTTACCGCGTTCCTACGGGTAATATTCATAATGTAAAAGGTTTTGGGCTGGGTCTCAGCTATGTAAAAAAAATAGTCGAGGCACATCACGGTAAAATAAAGGTAGATAGCACTCTGCGAGAAGGCAGTACTTTTTCCATATATTTACCTTTTAATCCTAAAGTGGTACAAAATTTATAAATTAGAATATTAAAATATACAGCTATGAATACAGTAAAAACAAGAGTACTATTAGCAGAGGATGATGAGAACCTGGGTAATTTATTAAAAGAATACCTTAAGGCTCGTAATTTCGAGGCCGAACTTTGTACCGATGGCGAAAAGGCTATGAAGAACCTTCAGCGGAATAAGTACGACATTTGCATACTCGATGTCATGATGCCGAATATGGATGGATTTACCGTAGCTAAGGAAATCAGAAGGCTTAACAACGACATTCCCATTATTTTTCTTACAGCCAAATCGATGAAAGATGATGTACTGGAAGGTTTTGCCAGTGGAGCCGATGATTACCTGACCAAGCCGTTTAGCATGGAAGAACTCATTTTTCGTATTGAAGCCATTTTACGGCGTACTCAAAACAAAAATATCCAGGAGCAGAAGATTTTTCAATTGGCAGGTTATATTTTCGATAGTGAAAAACAAACACTTACCTATAACGATAGGGTACAAAAGTTAACCACCAAAGAATCAGACCTGTTAAAGCTACTTTGTTTACATAAAAACAGCATACTCGAACGCAATTATGCTCTCAAAGCTATTTGGTCGGACGATAATTATTACAATGCTCGCAGCATGGATGTGTATATTACCAAGCTAAGAAAATACCTGAAAGAAGAACCTGCCATCCAGATACTGAATATACATGGCAAGGGTTTTAAACTTATTGTGCCCGAAATATAGCATTATCTCTTTTGTGCAGCATACTGCTGAATGTATGGTCTGCTAAAATGCAATGAAGTTATAGGGAAAATACTTTTTACCCGATTGAGGTTTTTTTTCCGCAAGAAATGATTAACTTTGTTTTTATAAGTAGGGGACAGTATGGGTAAGATAAAGTTAAATGTGTTAGGAATTTCGTATAGTCAGACGCAATCGGGCGCTTATGCGTTGGTCCTTACTGAGGAAAATGGCGATCGACGCATACCCATTATTGTGGGAGGATTTGAGGCACAGGCAATAGCTATCCAGCTGGAAGGGCTCACCCCTCCACGTCCGTTAACGCATGACCTCTTTTATAATTTTGCCGTGGCCTTCAAAATCGATATACTCGAAGTGAATATCTATAAACTCGAAGAAGGTATATTTTATTCAAAACTCACCTGTTACGACGGTAAAAATACCATTAACATCGATTCGCGAACTTCCGATGCCATTGCTTTGGCCTTACGCTTTAAATGTCCTATATATACCAACGAAGACATTCTGGAGCGTGCAGGTATTGTTTTGGAAGTTGAGAAGGAAACGCATTCGGCACGCGTGCATTCGGTTCGGCATCCCGAGCCTGAAGAATCGGAATTTGAAGAATTACGTAGCATGTCGATGGAGGAATTGAAAGAAAGTCTCGAAGAAGCCATCAGGACAGAAAATTACGAACGTGCCTCCCACATCCGGGACGAGATAAACCGTAGGAACAAGAAAAAATACAACCCATGATAAATGTTAATGACATCCTAAAGGAAAAAGGGAATCAGTATTATGCTGTATCCCCTTCTGCCAATGTAATCGACGCATTACGTTTGATGGCAGAAAAAAACATCGGGGCTGTTCTGGTTATGGAAAACGACCAGTTAGTGGGTATTTTTTCTGAGCGCGACTACGCTCGTAAAGTAGTACTGGCTGGAAAGTCGTCGCTTAATACGCCTGTGTCCGAAATTATGTCGACCGGTGTAATTACCGTTACCAAGGAAACCAGCTTAAATGACTGTATGCAAATTATGACCGACAAACATTTTAGACATCTTCCTGTAATTGAGGATAATAAAGTCATTGGGGTGGTTTCTATTGGAGATATTGTCAGCCGTATTATCCGTGAACAACGAAATACTATTCAGCAACTCGAAAATTATATTATTCGCGGATAGAGCTGTTTGATGATAAATAGCAGCTGGTTCTTTACTCACTTCGATTATTTTGATGCATGTTAAAAAAAGGATTTATCGTAAGGTTCATGCTATTAGCAGAATTTATCCTTACGGGCAATTCTTTTTTTATATGGTCGCAAACCGATACCTCAATCATGATCACCGGTACCAGGGTCGATATTCTTTTTCCTGCCAATTATAGCCAAAAGAACATTTTAGTGTTGCCGGGGTGGAATTTTCCCTGTGATGATATTTGCAAGAAGTCCGATTTTTGTGCACTTGCCAAAAGTAATGGATTTGTTGTGGTGATGCCCGATATGCAAAAAAGCGTTTATGCATCAACCATATATCCCGAAACACGTTCCGACTGGAAAAAATATCATACCCGTGCCTGGATTACCGATACGCTTATTCCTTATTTACAGCACAACTTTAAATTGTTTCTACCCAATCAAAGAAATTATCTTTTTGGAATCTCAACGGGGGGTAGGGGAGTAGCCTTACTTGCCTGTTACGACACGGCGGGTATTTTTAGGGCAGGAGCTGCCCTTGCTGGTGATTTTGACCAAACACTTATGCCCAGCGACAACCTGATGAAGGGCTATTATGGTAGTTATGAACAGTTCCCTCAGCGTTGGGAGGGAACAGATAATCCGCTGAAAAATGCGTCTCGTATTCAAATTCCCCTTTATTTGTCCCACGGAACCCACGATAGCGTAGTACCCTATTCGCAGACCGAAGTTTTTTATCAAGCATTGACTAAAATTTCTTCATTGCCCCATCAATTACACCCTGTCGCAGGGGGGAAGCATGACTATGAATGCTGGGCTTCACAGTATCAGAATATTGTATTTTTTTTCAATCAGTTTTAAAATTTTCTTGCGCCTTTTGTCGACATTTTTTCATTGTCGTTAACCATTGTTTGTGGTCATCTTAAAACATACTGTAAAAAGCTGAACAATTGTAAAATAATGCTGTTAAATAATTTAAGGATTCAAGTGAATGGTAAATAAATTTGAAAGGGTGCAGCCATGAAAAAAACAATTATCATCACAGGAGCAGGTAAGGGATTGGGGAGGGCAATAACCCTCAGGCTTGCTCAGATGGAGCACAGGCTTTTACTGGTAGGCAGAAACGAAGCCGATCTGGCTCAATTGGCAGAACAGGCAAAGGAAGCGGGAAGTGAGGCAACCTATGTGGTAGCCGACCTGGTTCGTCCCGAATCGGCAGGGCTGATTGTCGAGACCTGTATTCAAGCTTATGCCGGTATCGATGTGCTCATCAATAATGCAGGTGTAGCCAATCCTTTCAGCATCGAAAGTACTCCGGTTGAACAGTGGGATTTGATGATGGCTGTCAATGCCCGCGCCCCGTTTTTGCTTTGCAAAAAAGCTATTCCGTATTTGCGCCAATCGACCCAGGCTACTATAATCAATATTTCATCGGTTGTAGGCCGGAAAGGATATGTCAATCAGGCAGCTTATACTGCATCTAAACATGCGCTCACAGGCTTTACGAAAGCGCTTGCCAAAGAGGTACAACCCATGGGAATTCGGGTTCATCTCATTTCGCCGGGTGGGGTTGCTACCGAAACATTAGCCCGTACCCGCCCCGACCTTACGCAAAATGGCTTAATGCAACCCGAAGAAATCGCTGAAGTTATTGCTTTTCTGCTTTCTATGCGCGGAAACGCTATGATCGATGAAATCAATCTTCGTAGACTCAATGCTACCCCCTTCGATTAGTTTCTGTACATTTAGCTGAAATCTTTTAGATATTTTAGAAAATTAAAAACGGGCAAAAAAGCCCGTTTTTGTTTACTTTAATTCTTTGTGTAACTTAAGTTTTTTAGTGGTATAAATTTTTACCATGGACTCTCCTGTAGAAACTGGAGGTTTTATTGAAGCAATAGCAAGATATTCACCATTGGGGCTGATGGCGATTTTCTGATTGCTATGTGAGCCTGGCGCATTACGTTCATAATTTGGTTTCTTAGTTTTAAGATTATAATATGCAATATTGTTACGTCCAATAAAATAAATATCGTCAAAATTTAAGGGATTAGCACACAAATCGTTAACATCCCCATCTTTCATTTCAGGAAAATTATAAGCTCTGAGTTTATCTGGTAATGAGAATGTAGAACCTACCATGTGAATTTGACCATCAGCATCACCATAATCTTTTACTATCAAGTAAGAACCACCAGCAACGTATCGTCCATCATGGGCAACTACATTTGCAGGAAAGTCGCCCATGGTATATTTACCTGTAACAGAAAAGGTATTTAAGCTAAATTGTTCACTCTCCATACCTAATTTTAATTCTTTGTATACAATATAAAATAAATCAGCACCTTCATCTACAGCAACGATACATTCTTTTTCATTATTATATGTTTTAGTTTGTTTTTCTATTTTACGATCCTCTAAATTGTATAGTATAATATCACTTCTATTTTTTACCAGAAGGTATTTACCTTTAAATAATGCAAAGGCTTGATAGTTCCATTTAGGAAGTGCTGAAAGCTCAAGGGTGTCGACGATGGTGCCAGTATTTCCATCCACTATTTTGAAAGTGTAGTTGGTCGATAGAATTAACCATAAATTGTCTTTATAGAATTTTATATTGTATCCTCCTATGGAAGAACTATTTAACATTTTTCCACTGGCAACATCCCAAAACTTTATATCACTGGGGGTAATGGTGGCAAGTTTTGTGTTATCGCCCGAGAAAGCCATACCCTTTACTGCACCTGTATGGGTTTGTGATAACCCAACTATTGGTATCATTAATAAAAATAAAATGAATGTTTTCATGGTAATAAGTTTTAAGTTTAATTAATTTTAGTCATCTTTTCCTACTTTTTCTTTAATGTTACGTTTTCCCGAAAGAATCAACTTTTTATTAGCAATATCAAATGTAACCGTTCCCCAGGAAGATGATTTTTGTATCAGCTCGGTATACGGAGTGTTTTCTACGGGTTCGTAAACATTGCCAAGCGTATCGATGGGGAAAGAGGCAAAATCAAAATATCCATTTGGCCCCAGCAAATAAATCCTTAACGATCCATCCATCATACTATCAAGTCGAACTGTTTTGTATTTTTCCACCACAGTTCCTGTATCGATGGAATAGCAGGTTGAAGAATTAACCGTTTCTTTTGCTAAAACATCGCTGTATTCGAAGGTGGAACTAAAACCCTTGAAACTCCCTGACACGAGGGTGGCATCATTGAAATCAAATTCATAGGTAAAAGTTAGTTCACAGTCGTGTTCAGTTGAGGTAAGCAAGGGATAAATACAGCTTTGTAAAAAAACTGTAACCCCTATTATTATAATAAATAAAGGTATCTTTTTCATATTGTAGATTTTTGATTATTAATTTGGGCTTTTGATTAATTTTCTAATTGAAGAAATTACACGTTAGCTTCCGAACTTTATTCTTAGCTCAAGAAATATAGCAGATTGAGAATGCATTTCAAACACCAGCGGTGTATAGTTAGAAAAAGCTACCACTCTAAACCTCCATCCCTCATCAAAGAGTGAATTATTCTCACTTAGAAGATTCCATATTATCATGCCACCAAGTCTGCTATTTGTGTAGCTCTTTTTTGATATATCTAATCCATACTCGAATCGTTTTCCTCGATATGTGGGGGCCAATGCATAATTGGTGGTCTTATTGAGTCGATCAAATTCAATCTGAAAATAGGTGTCGAAACGTGCCCAAAAATCTCCCCCATACGAAAAATCTTTGTCAAGTACCTTTTCTGCTATTTTTCGAGCACGAGTGTCCAAAAGCAATGTCTTCTCAAAACGATAGTATTCAACATTGAACATGTCGTAAAGATTAGCACCAAACACGCTTAATCCTCGCTGACGAATGGTAACATTGGTTAACGGGTCTCTTACCCGATCCCTGAATATCGTTTTGAGCTTGGCAATATTAGTTACCTTGTAATACAAATAATAGTCTAAGGTACCCGATAGTTTTGTAGACTCAACTAACGGCACCGGTCCCATGGCCAATAGTTGGTTACTTAATAATTTTTCGGGCAAAATGGCTAATCCTGTATAAACTCCTGCATGAATTCCCCAAAATTTTGCATTATATCCATATCCAAATGCAAAATACATCCTGAAATCTTGAGGCATACCATATTGTGCATTTTTATAAATATCGGCCATAATGGACATGTTAGTGTTATTTCTAAACTTATATCCTTGTAATGACCGAAAACCTGCCCAATAGACGCCATCTTCAAGAGGTTTGCCTTCACCATAATACTGGACATGGACAAACATGTCGAATTCCTTGCTCGAATAAAGGGTGGGTAGGACATGCTGGTTAAACATATAATTTAACCGTTTGGAAGGAAAACTCTTCAGCTGCTTCACATCAGTGGTTGAGGTTTGCGAAACAGCTGTACTACTGCCTAATATACAAATGTATAACAGCAGCTTTTTGTAAGTGTGTAATTTTACTTTCATATGTTAATTGTTATATGTTTATGCTTATCTAACAATCTGATGGAAAATATGTTTTTAAAATCTTAAAATATGTTAATCTTATATAGTAAAATTTCCAGTATTCTATTGAAAAAATAAGCCTGTATACGCAACCCTGTAGTTTAGCATTCAATCAGATTCTTAGACTTTGCTATCATTCGATGATTTTAATGAACTTTGTTACTTTGAAAGATTTTTAACTAAAAGAAAAAATTGTGTTCAGTGAAACATTAAATCATGAAATAAAGAAGTTTTTTGAGTTATTTTGCCAGCAAAAGTTTAGCGATGGTGTGGATTTTATTATCGGTGCTTTCGGCGACATTGCTTGGAGTGTACGATATTTTTAAGAAAATATCCTTAAGTCGGAATGCGGTTTTGCCCGTTTTATTTTTGTCGACGCTTATTAATGCTTTGCTGTTTACTCCTGTACTTTATGTTGCATATTTTACCGAAGTTCCTCGGTATCAGCCTATGTTTCAATTTGCTAATTTGACGCTCTCCGACCATTTATTGTTTGCCCTGAAATCGGTTATTGTGGGCAGTTCGTGGACACTGGCATATTATGCCATGAAATATTTGCCCATTACCATTGTTTCACCCATCCGGTCGTCGGGACCATTGTGGACGCTGTTGGGTGCTGTGGTTATATTTGGCGAAAAACTTACTTTCTGGCAGTGGATAGGCCTTGCCATCACTTTGTTGTTTTATTATTTATTTAGTTTATCGGGTCAAAAAGAGGGTATCTCGTTTCGAAAAAATCGATGGATTTTTTTTATGACCCTTTCAACCCTGATAGGTTCCGTAAGTTCATTATACGACAAATATCTGGTGAGTCATTACAATCGACTGGCCATGCAGGCATGGTATCATGTGTACATGGTACCCTTAATGTTATTGTTGCTCCTTTTAATTTGGTATCCGACCCGGCATCGATATGAAAAGTTTCAATGGCGTTGGTCTATCCCACTCATTAGCCTATGTTTAACCCTGGGCGATTTTATTTATTTTTGGGCACTTTCGTACTCCGATTCTCTTATTGCCATTGTAAGTACCATTCGTCGTGGTAGTGTGGTTGTTTCGTTTTCAATTGGGGCAATGCTTTTTAAAGAAAAAAATGTAGTTCAGAAAGGACTTATTTTACTGGGAATACTGGCTGGGATTGTACTTATTATTCTATCGTCGAAATAATGCATTTTGCGAGAAAGTATTTTTGTATTTTTGTCTCGTAAAGTAAAATATACATGGGAGATATTTATTCGGGAAATTTAAAGCTGGGTATTATTGCTGGAGGACAGCTGGCTAAGATGCTTATTCAGGAGGCCAGCAAGTGGGATATTTCGACTTTTGTTCTGGATCAGGAAGATGACTGTCCTGCTGGTCAAATTGCTACTCGGTTTGTACGGGGTAGCCGTTTTGATTTTGAAGCTGTGTACAATTTCGGTAAGCTAGTCGATGTGCTAACCTATGAGATAGAAAGCATTAATGTTGAGGCGCTTTATAAGCTGAAGTCGGAAGGGATACAGTTGCTACCCGATCCGTCTATCCTGGAATTAATTCAGGATAAAGGTAAACAGAAGGATTTCTACTGGCAACATGGTTATCCCACAGCCCCCTATCAACATTATGCCTCAAAGAATGAAATTCTTGAAGCCATTAAGCAAGGTAGGTTAAAATTTCCTTTTGTGCAGAAACAGTGTAAGGAAGGATATGATGGACGTGGGGTAGCCGTAATTAATAATGAACATGACGTATCAAAATTGCTCGATGCGCCGTCAATTGTGGAAGAAAAGGTAACTATTGACCGGGAAATTTCAGTGATTGTTGCCCGTAATGCAAGCGGGCAGATAAAAAGTTTTCCAGTAGTAGAAATGGAATTTGAACCTAATGCCAACCTGGTTGACAAATTGTTGTGTCCGGCTCAAATTCCGGAAAATATTGCGAGGGATGCCCAACAACTTGCTGAAAGCCTCATCGAGTCGATGAATATGATTGGTCTTCTGGCAGTTGAATTTTTTCTTGATGTGCATCAAAAGCTATATATCAACGAAAGCGCACCCCGTCCTCACAATAGCGGGCATCATACCATCGAAAGTAACCTGACCTCACAGTATGAGCAGCATCTGCGTGCAATTTTAAATTTGCCCCTGGGTGATACGCAAATACTCAAGCCTGCGGTAATGGTTAATCTTCTGGGTGAACCAGGTAAGCAGGGCCCCGTAAGGTACGAGGGTTTGAAAGAGGCTTTGGCTATTGAAGGGGTTAAAATACACCTGTATGGTAAAAAACAAACTCGCGGTTATCGTAAAATGGGGCATATCACTATTGTAGCCAATACCTTACAGGAGGCCAGTGAAAAGGCGGAAAAAGTAAAGCAAATCCTAAAAGTAACCACATGGAGCAAAAATTAGTCAGTATTGTCATGGGGTCCGACTCCGACCTTGAAGTGATGAAACAAGCAGCCGAAATGCTTGAACAATTCGGTATACCTTACGAGCTCGATATTGTTTCTGCACACCGTACCCCCGATAAGATGTTTCAATTTGCATCCGAAGCACACAAACGCGGCATTAAGGTTATTATTGCAGGTGCTGGAGGTGCTGCACATCTGCCTGGTATGATTGCGGCTATTTCCCCACTTCCTGTTATTGGTGTGCCTATCAAATCAAGCAATTCTATCGATGGATGGGATTCTATTCTTTCAATCCTACAAATGCCTAACGGGGTGCCTGTGGCTACCGTCGCGCTGAATGCTGCCAAGAATGCCGGCATCCTCGCTGCTCAAATCATTGCCGCTACTGACCCTAAAATACTCGAAAAAATTATCGAATACAAAAATTTGCTACGCCAACAAGTGGTTGAAAAGTCAAAGAAAATTAAAAAATAGCTTTGTACATTTTGCTTTCTTTTATTGTTATTTATTGCTCTTCAATATTAATAAGAAGGTAAGGCTGTTGATTTTTATAGCTAAAGCTTATTTACTGTTTATGATAAATAAATTATTGAATGAGGGCGTTTTTGTTATTCATGCTTTGCATGGTTACGAGCCACACGAAAGAAGAATCATTGAATTATTTGGAAATAAAGGAATCAATTTCGAATTTGTAGTTGAAGGCGACCCATCTAATTTCCATAAAATATCTTTAGAAAAATACTTTTCAAAGGATATACATAAAGTTTTATCTCGGGGGACGCTATCCTGTACCTTCAATCATATTCTCGCCTATGAAAAAATAATGGCAAGAAATATTGAATATGCAATAGTTTTTGAAAATGATCCGTTTTTCTTGGGAAATTTTGTTGAAAAGTTGAAGAGACTTTTTGATGAAGTTCAACATTTACCTCCAGGATTTATCATTTCTCTCGAGAACAGTACTTTGCGTTTTCCTTCATATTGGCAAATACGTATGGGAAAGCAATTGTATCGAGCCAGAATAGGAAGAATGGCCGGCGCTTATTTGATCGACCGTCAAGCAGTAATTAACATTTTGAATGATATCCAGTATAATAAGTGTGATAGGGTCATTGACTGGTGGCATAATGATTTAATTCAAAGAGGAGTTATTGATATGTACTGGGCACATCCTCCTTTGGTGGAGCAGGGGTCTCATAATGGAATGTTAAGTTCAACCATTTCAACGCAGTCTGCTACACTAATGCGGCGTTTGTCGTGGATAGCGCAGAAATTTTATAAGTATTATATCCGTCGGCTTTTTCACGAAAAAAATATCATTGGTACCGCTTTTTAAATTATTGAAATTAGGGTTTAATGGACATTTTCAGGCTGCAGTAAAGTAAAACCTATTGGTTTAAGCCACTAACGCAAGGAAAATTTTATAAGTAAATAGTTTTAAAGGCCTCCTATTCATGGAATGTCAATAAGTAAAGACTGACAAAAACCAGCCTTTATAACTAATTGTCTAAGAATAGCCTAAATTTTCTCCATTACGCCGAAACTAGGGTTATTATATGTTATTTACTTATCCGCTCGCCCATTCGTTTGAAGTATAAACATCGAAGCCACCGACCAAAAGGACGATGGCTTCAATGACAACACAACAACTACTACCACTATGAAACCTACTATGCTTATTCGGTTACTCTAAAACTTCCTTTGAGCCCATCTTTGCTGTTGGGACCAATCCATACATCGAAATCGCCAGGTTCAACGACTTTTTTTAGCTCAGCATTCCAAAAGGCCAGATCGTCAGTCTTGAGGGTGAAGCTTACTGTCTTACTTTCCTGTGGTTTCAGATGAATACGCTGAAATCCTTTCAGCTCTTTAACGGGCCGGGTAAGCGAGCCTACACGGTCGCGAATGTACAACTGTACAATTTCATCGGCTTCGTATTTACCCGTATTTTTAAGCTGACAGCTTATGGTTATTTCATCTTTCTTTTTTAGATCTGTTTTCGAAAGTTGCAGATTGCTGTATTCAAACGTAGTGTAACTAAGTCCATATCCAAAGGGGAATAGAGGTTCAGCTCCCGCATCCAGGTAATAGCTAACATAGCCCATGGTTAGCTGTTTGGCACCAGGAGGTATGCTCCCTATGAGCTGTAGATTTTCGTGAGGAGGACGCCCCGTATTTTTGTGGTTGTAGTAAATAGGAATCTGTCCAACCGTTTTGGGGAAGGTTACCGGCAATTTGCCCGAAGGTACAGCTTTGCCAAAAAGCAGGTCGGCAATAGCAGGCCCCCCCATCGTACCAGGATGCCAGGCATAAAGTACTGCATCCGAAAGATTTACCTCTTTTTCAATGGTCAACGGACGACCAGCCATGATAATCAGCACAATAGGCTTTCCGGCTTTTTTTACTTCTTCAACCAGTTGGCTTTGTACCCCTGGTAAGTTTATATCGGCACGGCAACGTGCTTCACCCGAAAGTATCGATTCTTCGCCCAGAAACATCAACACTACATCGGCTCTTCGTGCTGCTGCAACTGCTTTTCCAAAGTTTGTCGTATTGATGTCCCGGCTATAGCCAAGGGTTTGCTCGTAAATGATGTTGAGTTTTTTCCCATATTCGGCCTGAATAGCCTTTAATGGGGTTTGCGTATAATTTTTGTCGCCATCGAGTACCCAGGTACCCAGCTGATCCGAAGGAGCATCGGCAAGAGGACCAATGATTGCTATGGTTTTAACTTTTTCTGTAAGTGGCAATACATGGTTTTCGTTTTTCAGTAATACGGCGCTTTGTATGGCTGCTTCCTTTGCAGCTGCCAGATGCGAATCGGCATAAATTTTACTGGTCTGCGGAATTTTAACATAAGGATTGTCGAACAAGCCCAACTTAAACTTTACTCGTAAAATATTGCGAACAGCTTCGTCTATTGTTTTAATGGATACTTTGCCTTCTTTTACCAGGGAGTCGAGATGTTTGGAGAATAGGGGCGATACCATTTCCATATCGAGGCCCGCATTGACTGCTTTCATGGCTGCTTCTTTTTCATCTGCACAGTATCCGTGCACAATCATTTCGGCCACCGATGCCCAGTCGCTTACTACAAATCCCTTGAAATTCCATTCGTCGCGCAAAACTTTTTTCAGTAAAAAGCTGTTGCCTGTAGAAGGAACCCCATTTATTTCGTTGAATGAACTCATAGCGGTAGCTACACCTGCATCCACTGCAGCCTTAAACGGAGGCAGTACCACTTCACGTAATACCACTTCTGGTATAATGGTAGTATTATAGTCGCGACCACCTTCAACAAAACCATATCCTGCATAGTGTTTCATACAGGCGGCCATGCTTGTCGGTTCCGATAAATCATCCCCTTGAAATCCCTTTACCATGGCGGCTCCCAATACCGACGCAAGATACGGATCTTCACCCAGCGATTCGGCTATACGTCCCCAACGTGGATCTCTTGTAACATCAAGCATCGGCGCAAAGGTCCAGCGAATGCCCACTTCTGTAGCCTCTACTGCTGCTACTCTGCCCCCTTCCTCAACAATCAGCGGATTCCATGTAGCCGCCTGACCCAGAGGTATTGGAAAAATGGTTTTAAAACCATGTATTACATCCCGCGCAAACAAAATAGGAATTTTTAACCGACTCTCTTCCATCGCTATTCTTTGCAACTCATTGATGGTAGTCGGATTAATTTCATTCAAAAATGAACCAATCTTCCCTGCCTTGATCAACTCTTTGTAGTCTGCAACATTCCCGTTTGAGTGCAGCTGGTACATCTGGCCAATCTTTTCCTCCAGCGTCATCTGTTTTAGCAGGGCATCTATCCTTTCCTCTACTTTAGCATCTTGATCCATTTGATGCGCACATCCAAACATCAGAAAAGAAAATGTTCCAATGGCAATTAATGATTTTGTTTTCATTGTACAAAATTTTAAATTTTATTAAGGTCGGTTGGTAATATTCTTCCTTACTACATTTACACCTACATGCATACGTTAAGAGCGTTGACTTTTTTGCATCATGTTTCAGTATATGTCAAAGTTAATTCAATCTTCGGGTTATTATTTTTTCTAATATACGATTTTTATATAGCATAGCTACTACAAACATACCACATAGGTCTTCCTGGGATAATATTAGGGGATAATTTTTGATGCATTTGGGGTATAAAATGTAAAACAACAGATAAAACAGCCAGACATTTTGGCCATCTTACCTGCTGTCCAATGCATATAAAAATGCGCTGTTTATTTTTTTAGCGTGAAATTCAACCAGAAGTAACCCAGAATACCTGAAATTAACGAACCTATAAGGACGGCTATCTTTGAATAATCGAGCTGAATAGATTTTTCAAATGACAAAATGGCGATGAAAATGGACATAGTAAAGCCAATACCAGCAAGCATACCTACCCCTAACAGTTGTTTATGCTTTACACCATGGGGTAAACTGCATACTTTTAATTTCGCTGCCAAAAAAGATAATCCCAATATTCCAACTGGTTTGCCAATAACCAGCCCAAGCGCAATTCCTATGGTGTTCGGATTTACTATTCCCTCAAACATTGCTTTGTTTATCTCGATACTGGTATTACCTAAGGCAAAGAGGGGTAAAATGATAAAATTAACCGGCTTAATCAGCGTATGTTCCCATTTATTGGATATCGACGTGGGGACCAGAAAAGCAAGCAAAACACCTGCTAATGTGGCATGAATTCCAGAATTATACATGAAAATCCATAGTATTATTCCTCCTATAAGATATATCAGGGTATGGTGTATGTTTTTCTTGTTGAGGTAAACTAATAGCAAACTTAGAGCTATCACGCCTAACAGGTAGTATAGCTTAAGGGATGCAGTGTAAAAAATGGCAATAACCAGTATTGCCCCCAAATCATCTGCTACCGCAAGGGCGGTCAAAAAAACTTTAAGGGGAAGAGGTACCTGTTTGCCCAGCAGCGATAAAATACCCAAAGAAAAAGCTATATCGGTAGCAACAGGAATCCCGGCACCCCGAATAGAGCCGGTGTGGATGTTTATTCCTATATATATTAATGCTGGGGCTATCATTCCACCCAGAGCACCCACTACGGGCAACATAGCTTTTTTTACACTGGATAGCTCACCTTCACGTAGTTCTCGCTTAAGTTCAAGCCCTATAAGCAAGAAAAAAACTGCCATTAATGCATCATTAATAAAATGTAAGGTGCTAAAACCACTTACTTCAATGTGCCATAAATGCGAATAAGAGTGAGGAAAAAACAAATTGGTGGCCAGTAGCGAAAAAATAGTGCATCCTAATAAAAGTAATCCTCCAGCTTTTTCGTTTTCAGTAAACTCTTGAAATAATTTAAATGGTCGTTTTTTAATAGCCATACAATAATTTATTTAGCGTATCGACAAAACCTATAACATCTTCTTTTTGAGTATTGAACGAACACATCCATCGTACTAAGGGGAATCTCTCATCTGGCGTTTCCCTGTTTTCTTCCCATCTGTAAAAATAACTATATGCTTGAAGAGGTTCGATTATTTTTTCGGGGATCCTTGCAAAAACGCTGTTGGCCTGTACTTTTTGTACGATATTAACTTGGGGCATTTCCCACAGTTTTTTTTCAAGCAAGCGAGCCATTTGATTAGCGTGACTGGCATTTCTGAGCCAGAGATCATCTTTTAAATAAGCCATGTATTGGGCTCCTATATATCGCATTTTCGATAGCAGTTGCATGCCCTGCTTTTGTAAGTATTTTATTTTCCCCAATAAGCTTTTATTAATAATAATAACTGCTTCCCCAAAAAGCATACCATTCTTAGTTCCACCAAACGTAACGATGTCCACTCCAGCATGGGTGGTAAAATTGGCAATCGATATGGCAAGCGATACGGTAGCATTAGCAATGCGTGCACCATCAATATGCAGGAAAAGATCGTGTTGATGGGCCCATTGGGATAGTTCTTGAATTTCTTCTGCCGAATACACAGTACCTAACTCAGTAGGCTGGGATATAGAAATTAACCGTGGTTGGTTATGATGCACATTGCCTTTCAACTTGATAAACGGTTCAAGTTGTTGGGGTGTAATCTTACCATCTTTCGTTTGAATCGTATAAATTTTACTGCCTGCAAATTTCTCCAGCGCTCCACACTCGTCGGTGTTTATGTGAGCCGTTTCAGCGCATATTACAGCCTCATACGATTTGCAGCACGTAGCTATTGAAAGCACATTTGCTGCCGTACCGTTGTAGGTGAATATAACTTCGGCTTCCGGATGTTCAAATACCTCGCGAATAAGTTGTATGGCTTGCCTGGTGTACACATCATCGCCATAAGCGGGAAAATGCCCATCGTTACATTGCGCTATAGCTTCTACTATTGCTGGATGTGCTCCTGCCCAATTGTCACTCGCAAAGTTATGTGTAGGGTGCATATACCATTTTTATATCTATGGCTAAAATAAGTATTTTTAGAATAAAACACCATTTCCTATATTTTACACTCTACAATTAAAGGTTTGATTCTCCATTACGAAAATGATGAATCTTATGTATCCAATACTTAATAGGGTGTATGTGACATTAAGTAATCATGTCCTTTTAGTTTATAGCCCACACCTCCCGTTGCGTGATTTTTTATGTATAACATTCTTGGGTTAAAATACGTATAATGAGTAACTTATTGAAATGTTAATCTACTTTATCCTGCAATTGACTTTGAATTAATCAAAAAAAATAAGCTATTCATCAAAAAAAAAAGGTTGTTCGTCAAAGAAAAAGTAGCATTAATGGAATTTTTCCTTTTTTGATATGTAAAAAGTTATTTTCATACGTAAAACATGAAAAAAAATTATAATATTTGTCATTGAATTTGGTGATGAAAATTATCAATAATATTCTAAGTGAGATACAACGGTGATTGTGGGGCGTAACATAATAACTCGTATGTGTAAAACTATAGTGGGGAAATCATCAAAGAACTGTAATCATTTAGCCATGTCCCGGTGGGGGATGATTATCTCGTTGCTGTTCGGGATTCATATGCTTGCTCAGGGACAGAAGACCTGGGATGGGGGGGCAGGAACCAATAACTGGGGGGACGCCAACAACTGGAATCCGGATGGGGTGCCCACTGCTGCTCAATCAGTTAACATTAATCAGGCAGCTACCATTAATGTCAATGTTCCTGCCGTTTGTGCCTCACTTACTATCAATGCAGGTCTTAATAGTGTATCAATAAATATTCTGGGGAATAATAGTCTTACCGTTGGTGGTAGTATCACCTATAACAATCCCAATGTCAATCAGACCTATGCTATAAACGTTAATGATGGTACGCTTACAGCAAGTAGCATCTCCCTGGCCAATACTACCGCTACCAGTCGAGTAAATCGACTCTCGGTTAACAATGGAACCATTAACGTTAGTGGGAATATTAATGCGCAGGGCAATAATGTTGGGGAAAATGTAGTTGAAATAACGGGTAACGGAACGCTTAATGTAGAGGGTACCCTGCAGGGGAATGGGTATAGCTATTCTTTAGCAAATGGTACGGTTAATTATTCAAGTGCCAGTGCAGTGGCATTGCTTGGTGGAGTTACCTATAATAATCTTACCATATCAGGCGGTGGTACTAAAACCATTACCGGTGGCAATGTTACTGTAAATGGAGTACTCAATCTGATCAGTGGCAACATTAGTCTGGGTTCGGGTACTAACAATCTTATTTTGAACGACGGAGCTACTATAGCGGGTACATTCGATAATACGCGAATGATTGTATGCGACGGTACGGGATCGTTGATAAAGTACAGTAGCACTCCTGCAGGATTTGTTATGACCTATCCGGTAGGTACTACCAACCGGTATACTCCCATGACCATATCATCGTTGTCAGCTACCCTATCGGGTACCGAAAGTATAGCAGTGCGTACTGTGGCCTCGACAGCGCCCGGTGCCAATGCTACCGATCTAAATCGTTATTGGAATGTAGTGTTGAGCAGTGGCTTGTCGGTTTCCTCGGCCGATGTAAGCTTTACCTATATCAATCCTGCTGATGTAGGTACAGGCGGGGATCAGTCCACATATCAGCCATATATTTACAATGGTACCAGTTGGAGCATTGCCCCAGGTGCCAGTGCTCAGGGAATAGTCCCTATGTCTGCCACCAGCACGCCATTACTGAGTGGGATATGGACTGCCCGTGAAGCCCATACTACTTTCTATTCATATCAATCGGGTAACTGGCAGTCGGCTGCTACCTGGACGCTCGATCCTTCGGGTACATTATACATCAACCCCGGTAATCAAATTCCATCTACCACTAACGACCGTGTCGTTATCCTCAATGGACGCTATGTATATACTACTACCGCCCGAAATGTTGCTTCCTTGCAGATCAATGAAGGAGGAATTCTCGACCTGTTTAGCAGCACTGGCCACAATTTTGGCGATGTGAGCGGAAAAGGTACCATGCGTCTTAGCACGCTTACCTTCCCTAATGGAAATTTCGCAGCTTTTGTATCGACCGACGGTGGTACCGTTGAATATTATAATGTTAGCGGTACCTTGCAGCAAAATCAGTACAATAATCTAGTCCTGAAAAAAGCAGACAACAATGCTAATAATTATACCATCACCCTGGCTTCCGATCTTACGGTAAACGGTAAATTGAATGTTGTACGTGTTGCAGGAAGTGGTAATATGACCTTTACAATTGGTAATAATGCTACTCCACGCAACATAGTAGTAGGCGGCGATCTATATGTTTCTTCGGGAGGACAGATTAATACTTTTGTTGCCAACGTAGTACATACCATGTCAATTGGCGGGAACCTTACCAACTACGGTACAATACGTTTTACCAATAGAACTCCTCCGGTTATCAACGCTTACTATATTACTGATCCTACTAACGGTGTGGTTAATGTTACCTTTGTAGGGGCATCCAATAATACGGTAAGCTGTTATGGTACTACGGATTTTAACCGCTTTATAGTTAACAAAGGGGTTGACCAAACTTATATATTGACAGTATATTCCAGCCATGTCGATAATTTCCGAATCTTTGGTCGCAATGACCAAACAGCAACCGATTATGACCCCAATATTGAGAACCTAAATGGGGTGCTTAAAAATATATGGATTCGAAATGGTACACTGAAACTTGAGGGCAATATTCTCATACCTTCATTGACTGAGGGTGGAGGTGATAACTTTTCTATTCCTCTCAACGGTGCACTCTGGCTCAATGGTCCCAATGTAGAAGTGCATGTTACCAACAATCAGAATGGTTGGGGTAACAAAGCTATAACCTTGTTTGGTAAACTAAGAGTTGACCAAGGATATATCGACTTTGGAATTGGAGCCGGGCTCGTATATCGTGGTACTGGAGAAATTGAAATAAATGGTGGATTGTTACGTATGTCCCAATTCCGTCCTTCCAGCTATTCAACCAATCCCAAGACTTCTTACAAGCAAACGGGAGGGCACTTTATGGTCATTGGTAACCCCGATGGAACTTACGAACTAAATGATCCCAAAGCTATCTTTTGCTTTCCTTTTCCAACCAATTCTTTCATCATGACGGGTGGTACCATTACGGTATCCTATGCAACATCCCGTGGTGCTTTCGTAATTGGTTCCGATCCAAGTAATAATGTTGTTACGGGAGGTACGGTCAATATTGTTATAACCAACAATAATCCTTACTATTTTACTTCGTCGGCACCTATATATAACTTGAATATTTCAAAAACCGGAGGAACCACTACAACAGTTCAGATTAATAATGTCAATACCGATGGCCTTACAGGAACCCCTACTTCTATTACTACCCCGGCAATGCCGCTAA
This sequence comes from Bacteroidota bacterium, assembly GCA_029550865.1. Lineage (GTDB taxonomy): Bacteria > Bacteroidota > Bacteroidia > Bacteroidales > DTGW01 > JAKPGM01. The sequence goes on from JAKPGM010000079.1 coordinate 84,823, forward strand.
CGGTACTCAACGAGATGAAAATATTAACGGGGAATAATCCTATTTTCAATGCCAATAACCAGAATCTTTTTATTGGTGGTACGCTGGAAATTCAAAATGGTACTACTTTAAATACGGGTACTAATACTGTATATTTCAATGGTTCAGGGAACCAACAGTTAATTATCAATGGTACTGTAAGTGGTAATTTCAATCATGTAACCCTTTCCAATACTTCTACTCTTACCCTGATCAATAGCAATCCTTCAGTACCCATAATTATTAATGGCAATTTGACAATAGGTGCTGGTTGCACGCTCATCGATAATGGCAGAATCCTACAGGTTGCCGGTAATATATACAACAGTGGTACACACTTTAAGCCCGTTTCGGGTGCAGGAAGCATACAGCTGATTGGTACAGGTAATCAGATTATTGGAGGTAATGGCAATGGTATATTCAACAATCTTACGCTCAACAAAACAGGCGGTAGCGTTACAGCACAGGCTAACTTCACGGTTACGGGCGATTTGCGTCTGGGAGGTACAGCGGGGGCACCTGCGCGTTTGAACATGGGAAGCTATCGTTTAACCTTTACTGCTGATGCTAATGTGTATGATGCCGTTACGGGTACTTCCCAAACAGGCTTCTCTAATAATCGTATGATTGTTACCTCGGGATTGCTCTCGGATAAAGGGGTGACAAGGACATTTACTACATCGTCTCTATCGTTTAAATATCCATTTGGTGTACAGGTAGGTGCCAATTACTATTATTTGCCAGCTACCATCCAGTTTACAACGGCACCAACCACCCTGGGTGCTATCACCATTACGCCTGTCAAGTCGCGTCATTATCTTACCCAATCGACGGCTGCGCTTAATTGTTTCTGGAAAACACAAAGTTCGGGCTTTAGCGGTATAACTTCTGGAACGCTCATTCAGCAATATCAGTACGCCGATGCAGGACCAAATTTATTTGTAGCTGCAGGAAGCAATGAATTAAATTATATCCCTGCCCGTTATCGTTATACAGGAGTGTGGTTTACCGATAACGATGTAAATAAGGTCGATGATGGTAACAACATCATCCTGTTTGATACCGATACCTTGCCGCAGGGTGAATATACTGCTGGTGAATCCTCTGCATTTGGTGCTATTGCAACACTCTATAGCGTAAATGATGGCCCATGGAATAATCCGAATACCTGGTCAACTACGCGCGGGGGAACGCCTGGTAACGGTGGCATTCCAAATGCTTCTACTATCGTGAAAATTGTCGATAATCATACCGTGACAACCCCTGTTGCAGCTTTTGCAGGAAGTTTGTTCATTGAAGATGGGTCGGTACTTGACCTGGGAACCGTTACAGGACACAACTTTACTTCCTTGCCCGATAGCGGGGTGGTGGGAACTGGTAAATTGCGTATTGCAAGTTCCAATTATTTCCCACAAGGCGATTTTGGGGTTTTCATCGGTCCTAATGGTGGTACCGTTGAATATTATACGGCAGGAGCCAACATCACTATTCCGGTTACTTCGGATGTTACCAATTTACCGCTTACAAATTATCGTCACTTAATCCTGACTCCCGCTACAGGAAATAACATTACACTTCCTGCCACCGATTTGACGGTATATGGAAATCTTACGATAAATGGTACAGGAACAGGACCTAATGACGGTGTACGCACGCCAACAACGGCTTCGTATGTGTATACGATTAATGGTAACTTAAATGTTAATTCGGGGCTGTTGGAATATCGAAACAATGTATTACAAACCATAAAAGTATTTGGTAATCTGAATATTGCAAGCGGTGCAGTATTTAGAGTAAGTGCTGCGGGAACGGTGGTTAACAACGTATTGGAACTTTATGGTAAATTGCTGAACGACGGAACCTTTGATATGAATAACACGGGAAGAGTATATGTATATTTTAAGGGTTCCCAGAATGCTACAATCAGTGGTGGAGGTGCGGTTTATGATTTCTATAATCTTTATGTCGACAAGGGAAGCGATTATACTCCGGTATTATCGCTGCAAAGCAATATAACTACTGGTTTTACCAATCCATTCCTTAATTTGCTCAATGGTACTTTTAGGGTAGATGGGGCTTCTGTGAATGTGGTATTATCGACCACATCTCCCTTTACTATTCCTGCTACAGCATGCTTGGCTGTGAACAATGGTACAGCAACGGTAGGTACTACCAACAATGCGGGCGACCTTATTTTGATTGGACGCCTTGAAGTTTCGGGCGGTATGCTGAATATCGGCTCGGGAGGAAATTATAATAATGACATTGAATATGCTTCTGCAGGTACACCAACTATTGTAGTGAGTGGCGGTACATTAAATGTAAATGGTCAGATACGTCGAAATCTGAACAACACCAGTGGAGCACTCATTTATTCACAGTCGGGAGGTACTGTAATTGTTAATGGGCAGAATCAAAATGTGACCCGTGCCAAGCTCGAAATTTTAAATGCCTCCAGTAGTTTTACCATGACGGGTGGTAATATCATTATACGTCAGGATGGTGGGACTACCTATGGTGACCTATATCTTCGTCCATCCAATTATACGGTTACAGGTGGTACCATTAATTTTGGCGATGGTTCAACCGCTGCAAACAAGAACTTCCGCCTGATTGCAGGCATTCCTTTATGGAATGTTGAGGTGGGAACCGCTACGGTAACACAAACGGTACAACTATATATTTTGCCGCTCACCATTTTGAACGACCTTGCCATCCGGGGTAATTCGGTTTTCAATGCTGCTGGATATAATGTAACAATAAAACATGCACTCATCAATGAAAATATCAATGCGAGCGGTGGAATCAATGTGGGCGGGTATCGTACAGGCAGTGCTTCTCAGGTGACTACCTTCAACGGTACGGCTCCCATGTTGGTAGTTGGTAATGGCGCTAATCTTACGAATTTTGCAAATTTAGTCCTTAATTCTCCAAGCACGCTTACCATCCAGAACAATATTCAGGTCAATGCTGACCTTACCCTCTCTGCTGGTACGCTTGCTGATAATGGAAATCAAATAGTGTTGAAGGGTAATGTTTACAATGCTACTACGCATACCAGCGTAAATGGAAGTGGAGGTATCATATTCAGTGGTGCATCCCAGCAAACCATTACGGGAAGTGGTTCGGGTGTATTTGGTAATGTTGTGTTGAACAATACTTTTGGTATTTTGATGAAGGACGATAGCCGAATCAATGGTAAGCTTACCTTCCTGGCAGGTACACTTTATATAGATGATTACCTGCTCACTTTTGGACCCGATGCTACCATTGGTGGCCTGCCCGATGCTACCCGTTGTATCATACTTAATGGAGCTTTGAGCGACAAAGGGGTACGCAAATATTTTAACAGTGGCGATAGTAATCCTTTTACTTATCCCATTGGCATATCCGATAAATACACACCGGTAACCTTTGATTTCTCTGCCAATGATGCTAATGGGTATATTACCGTAAAACCTGTTAATCAATTGCATCCCAGTGTGTTGAATGTAAATACCAGCAAGCTTTCCTATTATTGGAATGTAACTTCTGGTGGGTTAAATAACTACACAGTGTCTCATACATATCAGTATGTACAGTCCGATGTTAATGGTGTAGAGGCTGATTATGAAGGTGAACGTTTTGACAATGTTACAAATGCCTGGAGTACGGTTGGAAGTGTGAATACTACTAACAATACGATTAATATTACTAATGTCAATTATATCGATGGTGAATACACGGCTGGCGATCAGCCCAACTATTCGGCACTGCCCGTTCTGTATTCACGTGTAACATCTGGTAATTGGAATGATGGTTCGTCCTGGTCGTATACGGCGGGGGGGGGTGGACCTGCATGCGGGTGTACGCCAAATGGCAATCCCGTTGTTATTGAAACGGGTCAAACAATTACCATCAATGCCAATGGTGCTTTTGCTTATTCGGTTGACATAAAAGGTACGCTCGATGTTAATAATACTGTCTTCCATAATTTAGGACACATCAGTGGTGGTGGTAGGCTTTCGGTTGATGCTACCAACGATGGTGTATTTGTGCTGCCTGGTGGCGATTATGATGCCTTTTTGAATAATACAACTTCCATCATCGAATTGGGTGGTAGTGTCGACGCCACAATGCCTTTGAAACCTGGTAATTATTACAAGCCATACAATCATCTTGAGCTTACCGGTAGCGGGCGAAAATATATCAGTGCAGAGAATTTGCGAATCAAGGGTTATCTTAGCATTGCTAACGGAACTGTGCTCGATAATAGCTTGTACGATAAGAATGTTTCCATTTACGGTTCGTGGAATGATGCCAATGCGTCTATCAATGGATTTGTTCCAGGACAGGGTACAGTTGTTTTTGAAGGTACCAGCCAGCAATATATTAATTCGCAGTTGGATGAAAATTTCTACAACTTGCAGTTGAACAATGGTGCTGGTCTTGTCATTAGTGGTAACGGCAATGTTGTTGTGTCCAATATACTTACGCTATCCAATGGTATTATCTCTTCGTCTACTTCGCCACAACGCATGGTAAGAATTTCTAATACTTCACCTTCGGCAATTGTAGGTGGTGGTAGTAATGCTTTTGTGGCATGTCCGCTCAGTAAAAATATTATCAGTGGTCAATCGTTTACTTTCCCTGTTGGCGATGGCACGCGTTATGGGTACATGAGCTTGTTGAACACCAATGTAGCTTCGTCGCCACAATATTGGACGGTAAAATATTACAATGCCAATCCCTCGCCAACCTATCCTACTGATGCAGCGCATTTGCAGTCGCCTATCACTGGCGTGAGTGATAATGAATACTGGGTAGTAACACGGCCCACAGGAGGAATCGCCAACATTCGGTTGCGGTGGGATGCCACATCCTATCCTTCCTATACAGCTAGTGCTGCTTTGCGTTCAATGCTTAGAGTTGTTGAATACGGTAGTAATGTATGGGCCGAACGAAGCAATGCTGCTGGTGTGTCGGGTAATGCCGTGTCGGGAACCATCACTACGAATGCCCCCGTTACTGCCGATGATTATGTTTTCACGATTGGGGTGAGTGGGGTTACTGCTACCATCGCAGATGTTTCGCCAGTGGAAATATGTAACAATGGTGAGGCTGCTTCAATACCTGTGGTACTTACAGGTACTGCTCCCTGGACGCTAACCTATCGTACAACGGGAACGCCAACGCGTACATTTACACAGTCGGGTATTTCTACAAGCAATTATACCATTCAGCTTACGGGGATCGACATCGGTGGAACGGGTACCTTTGCCTTTTCCTTGATTTCGGTGACCGATGGAAATGGCATAAATGGTGTATGCAGCAATACTACCAAGCAGATTACGGTAAAGACAACCTATATCCCCTCCATTACAGGCCCAACCACCGTTGGTAGTGGGGAAACCCGCAACTATTCTACGCCTAATAATGCAGGTGCTACCTATTCCTGGACCTGGCAGGGCGCTTCGGGGGGTACCATTCAGTCGCCTACTGCAAATGCAACCAATATTGTTTTTGGTGCACCGGGTACCTATACTTTGCGGGTTACTGAGACATACAATGGATGTTCGGCTTATGACGAAGAAGTAATTGTAGTTCAAAATGTTCCAGCACCTGATATTACCCCCGCAACAGCCAATGTATGTCAAAACGACGTGGTAAATTATTCTACTGCCGCAGTGGCAGGTCATGAGTATTATTGGACGGTTACGGGAGGTTCGTGCAGCAATTGCGATGTTTGGACAACCTCTAATACTATTACGGTAACCTGGACTACCCCTGGAACCGGTTCAGTATCGGTTATTGAATCGACCGATGGTACGCACAGCGTAACCGGCACAGATACGAAAAATTATAACATAAGTGCGACAATCAATGCTTATACTGTATCTGCTGCAGCACCCACGATATGTGAAAATACATCGACCAATATTCTGCTCAGTGGGTCGCAGGTGGGTGTAACTTACCAGCTTCGCAACAACATAGATAATTCGCCCATTGGACCCAGTGTACCGGGTACGGGTGGTGCGTTATCTTTCCCAACGGGAACTCTGACTTCGACCACTACGTTCAATGTTTTAGCTTATAACTCGGGTTGCCAGTTACCGATGACGGGTACTCCTACGGTTACTGTACAGCCACAACCAACTATTACCCTTGTAACTGGAAATGCAGAGGTATGTGCAGGGAATACAAGTGCCTTGCTGGCTTATTCGGCTACCACGCAATCGCCTACGCAATATAGTATCGATTCTGATGCATCGGCCAATGCGGCAGGCATTAATGACGTGGTAAATCAGACTTTGACGGCAAGTCCTATCGATATCATTGTTCCAAACAGTATTACCCCCAATACATATAACGGTGTGCTTACTGTGTCGAACGCATTGTGTACAAGTGTAAATTATGCAATTCAGGTAATTGTGCATGCAAATCCTTCGGGAACGCTTACAAGCAGTGATCCTGATAATGAAATATGTGCTGGTGATAATGTGACCTTTACCGCTACAGGCGGCGTTAACTATCATTTCTACCTCAATGGGGTTTCGGTACAGAATGGGGCTTCCAACTCCTACTCAACAACTGCTTTGAGCAATGGAGATATTGTAACAGTAGTGGTAACGGATGCAAACGGTTGTAGTTCCAGTTATCCCGGAATTACTACTACAGTGCATCCAGTACCTTCAGTCAATCCAGTTCTGCATAATTAAAATTTAAACATATGAAAATGGAAAAAAATTACTTGAGATTTGTCCTGCTTGCCTTAGTGCTGATGGTGGTGACATTTGATGCTGTATATGCACAGGATCAGACCGTAACGGTAGGTTCAACTTACGACTATTCGACAGTTGTAAGTATTATGGGAAGTAGCTTTACCTGGAATGTAACAGGGGGTACCATTGGAACGGACTTTAGCTATACTCCTTCGAATACTAACACGCAGCAAATTCAATGGTTACAACAGGGTACCTATACCATTCAGGTGACGGAAGTTTCGCCACATGGTTGTACCAATCCTTCTGCTCCATCTTCTTATCAGGTGCTGGTTGTGGCTCCTGCAACGATTGAATTTGCATCTACTTCAAGCGCAGCATGCTCGGGTGCGGCTGCTACTGATTTAACGCTAAACCTTTCCTTTACGGGCACGGTGGTGTATCCTATTGTGGTTAACTATACCATTGGTAGTAACTCCTATTCACGTACAATTAATAGCGGAACTACCATTAGTCTGGGTAGCGAGGAAAACATTCTGGTTAACAATACTGCTTCGGATGTAACCAAGGTAATTCAAATTACCTCTGCCACCAGTCATGGTGCACCGCTTACAATCGGAACGAATAGAACTCACAATTATACGGTATATGCAACACCGCAGCTAAATCCTATTACGCATAATTAATTATAGTCTAACCATTAAATTGAAATATTATGAAGAAGATTATCTTTTGTTTGGCAGCCATTATATCAGTGGGGGTAAATGCTCAAACCATTGATGTAGAACAGAACTCAACGCACAATTTTAGTGTTAGTGTATCAAATGGTGTATCGGTTAATGCTAATGGATACACCTGGACGGCCGATCCTGCTCTTGGAGCAAACTTTACAAGTACCAACACGGCTTCTACGTCGGTAACCTTTACCGGTGCGGTAAATAATACTGGTAACATTAGCGTATATGCCACATCAGCGTCGAATAGCTGTTCGGGTAATCCACAGAGTCGTACCTTCCGTATTGTGTCGCAGCTAGCGGTTTCAGCTAATCTTCCTAGTCTCTCAGCTATCTGTCCACTGACTACTTCCAATCCGACAGGAGGCGATATTCCTTCCTTTACCATCAATTTTGTGGATAATTCCAGTAATCCAGTTAATGTGACAGGATTCTCCTACCAGATTGTGGATCCCAGCAATAATGCAGGAGCACCTGTAAATGTTAGTGTATCTAGTACAAGCAGCTATAATCTTGATATAACTACTGCATATGATAACACGCAGACGGGTACCTATACCATTCGTATCGTAAGCATTACCCCTGTATCGGGGAATACGGTATATTATCCTGATGCTTCAGGTAATTATCCGAATACAACTATAGATGTTATTCTGGCACCTGAACTTAGCTGGTAAAATTTGAAAAAAAATTATTAACTAATAAAAATTATAAGGATATGAAAAAGTTATTTGCATTAGCTGTTGGAATTGTGACTGGAGTATCAATGATGGCTCAAACAGTTGAAGTGACTCCTGGAAGTACACGAACCTTTACAGTAAATTTATTGAATGGGGTAACCTTGCATTCGACCACTCCATATACGTGGACGACAAGTGGTTCGGGAATTGTAACAACTGCAACACCCAGCAATAATACCATAAGTGTTACTTTCTCGAATACAGTTAATACTACAGCCCATATCGAGGTATATGCTACCTCGGCCGATAACTGTAAGAGCGATATCAAAAGTATGGATCTGACGGTGAAGCCGCTGACCTTTGGAGCAAGTTTTGCTCAGGATTCGCAGGATGTGTGTCCTCAGACCACGGGTAATCCAACGGGCGGTCATCCGGCAAGTGTAGTTATTAATTTTACGGGCGGTAATGTCAGCAGTTTTGAGTATGTACTTGATGGAGTACCAACGACCGTTACTTTACCTTCACCCGCTGCCAGCTATACGCTCGATTTGTCGTCGGTAACCTATACCAATGCACAGGCTGGAGCTCATACCCTTGAAATTGTGAGCGTAACGGGCGTAACGGGTGAAACCATTACCTCGTTGCAGCTTAATGGAAGCGTAGTACATACTATTAATGTTGATACTGCTCCTGTTATTAGTGATATTTTCTAAACTATATATTGAAGCAATTAGCTTTTTCAATGGCTAAGCCGAATGTAAAAATATTAAAGCTTTGTCTTGTAGTAGGTATGCTGTACCTGGCAGGTATAGCAT
>JAKPGM010000015.1 GCA_029550865.1 Bacteroidota bacterium
TGGCAACAATTTGTATCGGTTCACCATAACAGGCCTCATATACCTCCGAACCCGTAGTGAGCACTGAGGCCGAACCTCGTGAACTGGCATAGTCGGAGAAATAGCCATACTTACAGCCCGTATTATTACCCCCATTCATTATTCCCAGGTGAAATCGGTCACCCTGGGCAGTGGTATATACAGTAACTATTTTGTTGACAGGTATTATTGTTGTATCAAAACTTTTCTTGTCCGATTTTAATACCCACCAGCCCGAAGTCCCGGCCGGTTCAAAATTAGTCTCTGGTACCGCATAGGTTACAGGATTGTTAGATGCATCGGTATAGCTGATAAAAATATATTTTTTCCCTTTAGTGGTGGTCATAATATTCAGGTAAAAAGGTTCATCGGTGGAACGAACGATGGGTACCAGTTTTGATCCCGTACAGCCATCGATGGTAGGAAGTACTGCCGCACCTGTTTCGCAACCAATACCACTTACGTGGTATACATATACAGGTTTATCGGCCGAGATAAAGGTGGCATTATTACTTATGTTCCAGTTGAGCCGTTGCCCTTCTCCTATGGTGCCTCGCAGTGTATCATTAATGGTTACCTTGGTGCCTGCAGCTGTACCGTATATGTATACCTGTTCGCCCGAAGGATTACCTTCTGTGATAAGAGCACTGTTATGATTACAGTCTTTTCGGCTGATACGCCCTCGCATTACTATATAATTTTTCCCTGCTATGTTTTTGGGGATATTCTGGTCGCCCTGTAAATCATAACTTCCGCTTTTTTTTACCGAGTCGTCCTTGATGGTGATGGCTATTTTTTTGTTGGCCACTATCTTGGTTCCCCCCATATGATTGGCTGTAGATTTGTCAATTGAACGTATGGAATATGTTTGCCCCCGGTTAAGCGTAATGGTAAAGGGTACTCCAGCTGGATGTCCTAACACATTCACCGAGGGGGTAATGGTTATCTGGGTGTTGTTTTCGGTGGCTACAATATCAATGGTTGAGTAGGGCGACATGGTGTAGGTGCCATCGGGATAAGGCGTATTATAGGTGCCATTGTTGCCATCACTGGGATTCCAAGTATCGCGTTGGAAGGGAACAATAAATTCGGTACCCAGCGCATTGGCTCCCTTGAGCGAAAAAATATCACGATTGTAGTAATTGTCAACTTCATAATAGGCGGTAATGAAGTTTCTATCGGAACGAATGTATAGTCCCTTATTCAGCACCGTGTTTTCGGGTGCATTTTCAATGCTCGCTGCGGGATTGGTTGTGTTTATGTACGAACTCATGTCGATGCGTGCCGAACCTGCTGCCGTAAAAGTATAGGTGATGGGAGTAAAACTGGGATTGGCAGGCATGGAGATGGTAACCGTAGTAGGCCCCAGGGCTGCAAATACCAGATAAACGGGTTTCCCCCCAGGATGATACACGCCAGAAGCAGGGTGATTGGGCGTCATCCGGGGGATAGCAAACCAGAATGCTGTATCGGTTTGGGCACTTAAGTTGCCTATTAGTGTATATATTACAATTATATGTAAAACAAATCTTTTCATGAGCCTGGTGAATATTGCGCTTTAAAAATATGAATTCGTTTTAAATTTTGAAATTTTTTTTTCAATTTCATTGATTTTCATCGTTTTATCATTTTTTACGTTGTTAGATAAATTGGGTTAATCCCGTGTTGTTAATTTTAATCATCTTGTTATTCAATAATTTACATAATAAAAACTGTTAGATAAAATATTGAAAATTTTGTTGTATCAATTTTTGTTATTTTTTTTGTACTTTTAATGCACGCTATCAAATGCAACAAATCTTTGAAAAAAAATGTTTTAGAAAAACACTCGAAACTGTTTTTGGGGTTTATACGTAAAAAAGTTAGAATGGCTACAACAATGCTAAATATTTTTACGATTTGTCTTTTGGTTTCGATTATAAGGATAAAACTGGCATAATGTATAGCAAAAACACAAGCATGAAATACGAACTGTCGATGTGGTTAAATACTACTATTTGCATTTGCTGCGTGGCCTGTTTACGTATATTTTTACAACTTAATGAGAATTGCAATGAGAATTAAAAAGATTTTTTATGGTGGGTTAATAGGAATTTTTTTTGCCGCTCTTTCGGCAAATGCCCAGATATATTTTAGTGAGGATTTCGAGAATCGTGTATATCCTCCCGATAACAGTACCCTTCCTCATGGATGGACACAGTCGTATGTCTCTGGTACAGTCAACTGGGAATTTCAAAATGGGGGACATACGAAATATCCTCAATATCCATACACACGTAAGCCATATCCTGCTCATAGTGGTTCTTTTAATGCGCTATTTGAAAAGGAAACTTTCTTGCGACCTACAACAAAACTTATTACACCGTCCATCAATATTGCTTATTCGAGCAAACCGATGCTTACCTTCTGGCATGCACAGGCATCACGGTATTTTTTTACCAACTGGACCAACGATGAGCTAAGGGTGTATTACCGTACCAGTACCAATGGCTCATGGACTTTGCTGGCCGAATATACCAATGCGGTGGATAATTGGACCGAACGTAATATTCTATTGCCTCCGGAAGCGAAAAGTAATACCTTATATTTAGCATTCGAGGGTCGTTCTATGCCGGGCTGGGGTACCTGTATCGACGACATTACAATTCTTGAAACCGATACCATACCCAAAACGGTAAATTCGCTTTCTGTTACCTCGCCCTTTAACAGCAACATTGGTCGAGGTGTGGAAGGTTCTTTGCTTATGCGCATCGATATTGCTGTGAAGGGGAATCAGGGTACGCTTGTATTTGATAGTTTGTATCTTGACTATACAGGCACTACGTCCAACGACATCCGTACTAACGGCATACGACTTTATAAAACAACCGACTCAGTATTTATCGATCAGGTGTTGTTGGCGCAGGGAAGTTTTTCTGGTAGCAGTGCACTACTTACTTTGGCCGATACACTTCAACCGGGCATGACATTTTACTGGGTAGCACTGGATATTAAATCAACAGCTACTGTAGGCGATATTGTGAAAATTCGTGTTCCAGCACAGGGGGTGAGGATATCGGGTCAGCGGTATCCTGCAGCGCCCCTTGAAATTGCTACTAATCGTCAAATTGTACGTACCATTTTTTACGATTCCTTCGAAACAAACAAAGGATGGAGCTTATCGGGTGATTTCGAGATAGCTACTCCCCAGGGAAAGGGAGGAAGTCGCGGTAATGCTGACCCCAATGTAGCCTATAGCGGAAGTAAGGTGCTGGGCAACGATTTAACCGATGACGGTGACTATGAACCTGATATGCTAGCTGCAACTGCTATTTCCCCTGTTATTAATTGCAAATACTTTAAAAATGTCCGTTTGCAGCTGAAGCGCTGGCTGAATGTCGACCTGGTCGACAATGCCGCAATTGAGGTAAGTACTAATAATGGCATAACCTGGACTCCTGTGTACACCTCCACAAATTATGTGGTTGATAAGCAATGGAATAATATAGAGCTGAATCTTAGTGGATTGGTAGATAGGAAAGAAGAGGTACGAATACGTTTTACGCTGGGTCCCACAAACAGTATCTGGGAATTTTCGGGATGGAATGTAGATAATTTTCTATTGTATGGCGATACCGTGATATATGATGCGGCAATATCACGTATTGTTGCACCTACAACGGGTTGTGGTCATACCGCCGCAGAGGATGTGAAAATCTGGGTCGTTAATCGCGGATCTGCTCCTATTAGTACTGCTGTTCCTGTAGCTTTTACTATCGACAATGGGGCCACCTGGCAGAGCGATGTTATCAGTAGCAGTATTGGGGTAGGGGATAGCATTTTATTTACTTTCACACCCAAAGCTAACCTGTCGGGTTCGGGTACTTATAAAATTATTGCAAAAATCAACTGGACGTCCGATGATTACACGCCTAATGATACCCTGAGTACTTACATAAAGGCTATTCCTACTTACACGCTTCCAATGGCCGATGATTTTGAGGGAACAACTACCTTCTGGGCATCGGGGGGTACCGAAAACTCCTGGGAGTGGGGAACACCCTCTAGTGATAGCATCAACAATCCCTACTCTGGTTCAAAAGCATGGAAAACCAACATTTTTGGTTTTTACAATAGTTTTGAGGATTCCTACGTGGAAAGCCCCTGTTTCCAATTTTCCGATACCACTAAAACCATTGTGGATTTTTACTACTACAAAATGATCACGGAGGGTGACGGGGTAGCCCTTTACTATTCGGTTGATAGCGGCAACACCTGGCATCTTGTTCCTTCGCATGCTTATAGCTGGACATGGAATTGGTACAACAAATCCTACATTGATGTACTCGATGGTGCAGGATGGGACGGTAATTCAGGAGGTTGGTTTAATGCCCGTCAGGTTCTTCCCTCTGCATTGAATAATATACCACAGGTGCGCTTCAGAATGGTCTTAAAGAGTGATGAGGTTGAAACCGATGAGGGTTTTGCTTTTGATGATTTTAAAGTGTATAGGGCACCGCTTAATATTCGACTCAATTCCATCACATCACACAGTTCAGCCTGTGAAGGGACATTACCGAATAAAATATCTTTTTCCATTACCAATAATGGGATACGTACATTAATACCATCAAGCGACAAAATAGTTGCCGCTTATAAGCTAAATAGTGCCTCGCCGGTTGTGGATACCATTACACTACCTGCTAATCTGGCCGTAGGTGAATCGGTTGTCCTTACTTTCAATAAAGCTTTAGGAAAATTAGCCCCTGGAAGTTACAATCTGAGGGTTTATCATGTTGATCCTTATAAAGGGTTTTATCCTGTAACCGATAACGATACCGTTTCGATTTCGTTTGATGTATATCCTGCTCCGATTACTGGTCTTAAGCAGGAATATGCTACGGCGCGACTCGATACATTTACCATCACCGCTAACAATGTGACTAATTGTACCTATTTATGGGCTAATGCAGGAAATTCATCCCTTTCTACTACCCATACACTTTCTGCACCGCCCGCAGGGTATATCTGGCTTACCATGCAATTTACTACGGGCAATCTTTGTAGTACTACCGATACCTTTTACATGCGGAAGCTTATTCCTGATGTAGGTATTACCGCTTTCAAACAACCAATCGATGCCTGTGAGTTTCCAGATACTGTAGTAATGAAAGTGGTTGTTAAAAATTTAGGTACCGATACTTTGCCTGCAAATGATACCATACGTATTACTTATATCGACCATCTGGCCAATTCCTTTACCGATACCCTGGTGTTAACCGGTAGATTTTTCCCGGGTGATACTATTGAGTACCTCTGTGTGAAGGATACACTTGACTTGTCGACGATGAACCAGACCTACAATTTACATGCATATACCTTTTATAAGTATGATTCGATACCTGCTAATGATACATTACATTATACCGTGAACTCGTGGGGCTATCCGTCCCTAAGTCTGGGACCCGACCATACCTCAGCAGGTTATGATACGCTATCTTTGTCGGGCTTTAAGTCTTATTTATGGATCGACAATTCTACTGATTCGGTGTATATTGCTCGCTATCGTGGCAACCATTGGGTACAGGTTACCGACGATCATGATTGTCCTGCAAGCGATACGGTTCATATCAATGTGGTGGCACACGATATCAAGCCTCTGCAGTGGGCATCACCTTTAGCTTCCTGTACGCTTGGAAGTGCTGAAACACTCTCAATTAAACTGAAAAATATTGGTACGGATACCATTGAAATAGGTGAAAAAGCATATCTACATTTGAAAATAAACAATGGCCCAACCATACTCGATTCCCTCGATTTTTCAGCCGATTTGTTACCATACGATACTATTCTGTTCCAGTTTGCTCAGCCCTACGATTTTTCAACCATTGGCAATTATGATCTTAAGGTTTACGTGGAACTGGCAGGTGACGTGGATAATACCAACGACACGTTGTGGACGACAATTCACAACTATGGTTATCCTGTGGTAGAGCTGGGTCCCGATCGTACGGTAAAAGCTATTGCCGATACTCTTGATGCGGGTACGGGTGCAAATTGGGCATATACCTGGCACGACAATTCGCACAATCAAACGATTGTACTTACCAATACTGTTAAGGCATTCGTTACCGTAACCGATACACTTACCAACTGTGCAAGTTCCGATACGGTGAACATTACCTTTGAAATTCGCAATGGAGGCATTACCAATGCTAATCTTCCACTTGAAATATGTCATGGTGAGCTGAACAATGTGCAGGTAGAGTTTACCAACACTGGAAATATGACCATTCCAACAGGCGATACCGTATTGCTGGGGTATAAGATTAACCATACGCATTATACACCCGATACGATAATTTTAACCTCTAATCTTACTCCAGGCGGAAAAATTTTACATTCGTTTACAGGATTGCAAACAAGACTCGATACGGGAGATTTAGTGGTTAAATTCTACTGTGCGTTGAGTAACGATGTACAGCCATCGAATGATACGCTTACCGACTTTATTACAGTACATCCTACGCCATATATTGATTTTGGAGAGGTTAATGATACCATTGTTACTACCCCTCCCCATGTTTTGCAGGCGCCGGAAGGTATAGGGTACACATATACCTGGACACCTTCACATACGGGCAGTTCCTTTACAGTTACTACCAGTGGTTGGTACAAGGTGAAGGTAGAAACGCCCTTTGGGTGCAAAGATAGTTCACTGGTTTATGTCAATATTTTTGTGCCCGATGGTGGGATAACCAGTATACTTTCGGTACCCTCGGCCTGTGCAGGTGATTTTGATACCGCTACCGTGGTGTTCCAGAACCTGGGTACTACTGTTATTCCTCAGGGAACCGTGCTGGCCATGAAATGTAAGGTAGGAAACAAACCCGAAAAGGTTGATTCGATAGTGGTTAATCGAGATCTGCAACCCCCATACGGGATGGTGCCAGGCGATACTATAATGCATACTTTCCGTGGGCTTAAGTCGCTGGTAAGCAATGGCACCAATTACATTAAATACTATTCACTGTATACCGAGGATGTGGTTGCATCAAATGATACTGCTTACGCTCAGGTGGATATTTATCCTATTCCTTCTATTGCCCTGGAAGGAGGTCTTGATACAGTTGAATATATGCCAGGTAACGATCTCTCGGCTAATAAGGGATCGGGCTATTACTACCTGTGGAACACCGGCGATACCACCGAACAGATTACCATCAATTCCGAAGGTAGTTATTGGGTGCGTATTACCCAAAAAACTACAGGATGCAAAAACAGTGATACGATTTATGTAAAGATATTGCGTTATGATCTGGCTGTTACGAATGTGGATCTCCCTGCAAGCACTTGTTACAGAGGTATTGATTCTGTGCTTGTAGAAGTGACCAATGTTGGTAACGTTTCGTACGACCCGGGGACTGATATTCAGCTCATTTATATGACCGACCAGATGCAATCGAACTTTGCTAGCACTACTCTTAATAGCTCATTTAACCCCGGTGAAAAATTAACCTTAAAAATTGGGGTGGGTGCTAAATTGGGTGTAGGTAATCGAACGGTGAAATTTTATCCCATGGTATTTCCAGAAACAAATCCCCAAAACGATACCTTAGAACGCAATATTGACGTGATAGCTTTGCCAGCCATTAACTTTGGAGCTACCAACGATACAGTAATGGGTTATCCAGGATTTACCTTGCAAACGGGTTTGGATAAAAATACACACACCTACCTGTGGAGCACTGGCAAAACTACTGATACAATTCATGTAGCTGCGTCAGGAAATTATTGGGTTGAGGCAACCAGTACCGCTACGGGCTGCAGCAATCGCGATACAGTGTATGCCCGTGTACGTATACCCGATGGTAGCATTACTGCTGTATCGGGTAGTACGGGTATTTGTTCCAATAATCTTAGTTCGCTGAATGTTACTCTTACAAATTCTGGTAACGAAGCGCTGCCTTCAGGTACCATGGTTCGTATTGCAATAAAAGCCGATAACATCCTGGCTATCATCGATACCAGCTATTTGACTTCATCCCTGCCTGCCGGCAATAGCAGGATTATTACCGTCGATAACCTGAATGGAAAAATATTTGCAGCTAATCCGAATTTGAAAGTTTATGTCATGCTTCCTGAGGATATTGTACCCGCTAATGATACTTTCCTTTATAATTCAGGGTTACTTCCGTCATACAAATATTCAGTCAATGCTGAGATTTGCGAAGGGGATGTGTACACACTGCCTTCGGGAACCCAGGTGAGTGTGGGTGGAACCTATACGAGCAACCTATCCACGATTAATGGGTGCGACAGCATTATCATTACCCATCTAACTGTGCATCCCACCTATAGCCGTGAACAGAACATAACCATTTGTGAGGGGGATAGCTATCTTGGACACACTTTAAGCGGTACCTATTACGATACATTGAGTACCTCTTATGGGTGTGATAGCGTAGTCATCACCCATCTGACGGTTAATCCTTCATATTACATAACCGATACGGTAGATATTTGCGAAGGTAGTTCCTATAAAGGCCACAATACCAGTGGTACCTATGTTGAAAACCTTCAAACTTATCTTGGATGTGATAGTATCATAACCACTGTATTGCGTGTACATCCTACTTATAATATTGAGCAGGATATATATATCTGTATCGGTGAAAAATACAATGGGCACGATACTACAGGTACCTACATCGATTATTTTACCTCGTATTGGGGATGCGATAGTATTGTAACAACTCATCTAACGCTTGGTTTCAGGGCTAATGTTATCGATACGGCCATATGTGAAGGAGAAAGTTTTATGGGGCGTACCCAAAGTGGAACCTATTACGATACTATAGCCATGTCGCCTGGATGCGATAGCCTCATTATTCTACATCTAACGGTGCATCCTATTCCCAAATTCCACCTGGCCGATGGTAGCAGTGAGATCACAACCTATTTCCCCTATACCATTGAGGTAACTTTTGAAGGAACGGAAAATCCAAACGATTTCAATTATCTGTGGAACGATACGGGAACCATGCAAAATGCAACGGTTGATTTTGCAGGAACCTATCGTTTGAAAGTGACCAACAAGACAACTGGTTGTTTCGATACACGACAAATTATACTCCATCAGCCTGCAGACTACAACCTTACCTTATTTGATTTGGTTGGCTATGATGCTACAACTTGTGTGGGATCACCCAATCATCTTACAGCGGGAATAAAAAATGTTGGAAACACATACATTCCTGCGGGGAGTGACGTAGGCATGAAGCTTACCATCAATAGTCAGTTGGTGAAGAATGAGACCTTACATTTGACATCTCCTTTACTCAA
Organism: Bacteroidota bacterium; assembly: GCA_029550865.1. GTDB lineage: Bacteria > Bacteroidota > Bacteroidia > Bacteroidales > DTGW01 > JAKPGM01. The sequence continues at coordinate 9,343 of JAKPGM010000015.1, forward strand.
AAACAATACGCTGAACTATAACTTTGGTGATATTGCATCGTACCTGACATTAGGTAATAATGTCATCAAAGCCGAACTGACCTTGTCAGGGGATGAACAGACCTCGAATAATTCAAAGAACGCTACTATTACAGTTAATCAATCGCCCACTATAAACCTGGCCAATGGAAGAGATACCATCACTTATTCTAGTAGTAGTTACACAATTGATGCTGGGTCGGGGTATGATTCGTACTTATGGAGCAATGGTGCTGCAGGCCGTTATCTGGTGATTAGCAATTCTGGTAAATATTGGGTAAGAGTTACAAAGAATGGTTGTACTGCCAGCGATACAGTATACCTGAAGAAAATTACAGCAATCTCTGACGTGGCTGAAGGTTCCTTTGAGGTCTTTCCTGTACCTGCTACCGATAGAATTACCTTTGTAGGTAAGGGACTCAACCTATTCAACCCTGTCCTTGAAGTGCTCACCCCTGAGGGTAAACTGTATTATAAAGATGAGCTAAAAGGAGGGTATAAGGATCTCTTCTATACCCTATCGGTAGACCATTGGGCAAAAGGTATATATATTGTAAAACTACACACGAATAGTGGTGTATTCTACAAAACGATAGTAGTTCAATAATTTCATGTTGTGATTGGAAACAAAAAAGCGGCCTTTGGGCCGCTTTTTTTACTTTAGCTGAAATGTGATTACTTAGAAGGGGTAGCTGCAGGTTTAGCTTCTTCCTTTTTGGTTTCCTTAGCTTCTTTTGCACCCTTCTTTGCTTCTTTCTTTACTTCTTTCTTTTCAGCTTTAGCTTCAGTTTTTGGTTTTTCTTTGTTTTCAGTGGTTTGTGCTAAAACTACACCACCTGCCAGCAGAGCCAGCGACAGAACGAAAATACTTAACTTTCTCATGGCTTATTTTTTTTAGTTTAACGAGCCAAAGGTATAGCAGTAATTGCACAGCGAGGTTGTTTTTTAACCAAATAAAAGTTAAGATAACAGGTTTGTACTGTAAAAATTCGTTAAGAATGTTAAATATTATTCATCCAGATCTATGATTTTGTTTTTAATAGCCCACATAACCAGGCTTGCAGAGTTCTTGCAGCCTGTTTTATGAAGCAGATTGGTTCGATGGGTACGAATGGTAGCAGCGCTTACATGAAGTTTTTCAGCAATTTCTTCATTTGAATATCCAAGGGCAATCCATTTAAGTACTTCTTGTTCTCGGGGGGTGAGTAATGGGTGTTCCGAATGATTTGTAATGGCTACATTCTGAATCAGCTTTACCAGCAATTCATTAGAAAAATAGTTGTTTCCTTCTGCAACGGTTTCAATCGCTTTCAACAATTCGCTAATCCCAGAGGATTTTAGAACAAAACCTTTGATTCCCTGCTGGATCATTTGATAATAATATTTTTCTTCCCCAAACATGGTAAGCGCTAAAACTTTCAGGTCGGGATTTTTCTCTCGTGCTAATGCGGTAGCTTCAATACCATCAATCTCGGGCATAGCAATATCCATTAGTATAACATCAGGGTCGTGATGTGTAAATTTTTCTAGAAAGTCTTTTCCGTTTATAGCCTCGCCAACTACTTCAATGCGGTTTGTAGTATTTAACAGCGTTTTTACCCCCTGACGGAACATGTCGTGGTCGTCAACTATGAAAACTTTGATTTTTTTATCGGTCATGATCTGTAAATTTGTGGAATAATAAAGTTAATAAATTTATGAATAAGAAATGTTAAAAATCTATTCATTGATGGGTAAAAAAATTTGCATTTCAAATCCTTCACCTGGTTGGGTAGTTATCGTGTACTGTCCTTTAAGGGCTTGTATTCTGTTGTGAATATTGAATAGTCCCATTCCTTTACCTTCCTTCATGACTTGATTGTAATCAAAGCCTATTCCATTATCCTTGTATTTTAAACTGATGCTGTCTTTGTTGCCGAGTAAATCGATCTCTATATGACTCGCCTGTGCATATTTTAGTGTATTATTGATAGCTTCTAAAAGAATGCGGTAAAGCGCTGTTTCCATGGCTACAGGCAAACGGGTGGGTAGTTGGGCATTAAAGTGGTAGGTAACCGCAAAAGCATTTTTTGTTTTTTCCAGAAAATCGTTGAGCGTTTGTACCAGACCAAAACGCTCAAGCAGATGAGAGCTCATCTGGTTGGCTAATTTTTTGGAAAGCCTGATAGTTTCATCGATGGTTTGCAGGGCATAGTTAATCATTTGTTGAGCATTGGGTGCCTGAGGATTTGCAATCCATTCGATGTACATTTTCAGGGTCGAAAGCAAAGGGCCTATTCCATCGTGTAATTCTCGTGCATAACGTCTTTGTTCATTTTCTTGTGTAGCAATAATGGCTTCAAGAATTTTCTGCTCTGTTTCGCGCCGTTCGGTAATATCTCTAATCACAGCCAGTATTGCTTTCTCACCTAAGAAGTCAATTAAATTGGGCTGTACTTCAAGATATCGACGTTTACGAGCAAGACAGGTAACCTCAAATTCAAAGCTACTTTTTGTAGGTGCTTCCTGAATCAGTTTTTCTAAAAAATGGGGATAATTCTTGTTAATTATCTGGGTACAGGTGTACAGGATTTTCTCTTCAGCATTGATGGAAAAAATTTTTCGAAAGGCTGGATTGGCTTCCAGTACTTCCCCATTTCGAATTACTACAATGCCGTCGCTACTCTGGTCAAAAATGGTAAATAGCTTAAGCTGTTGCTCTTTGATCTGATTAAAGGCTTGCTGGATAATACTATTGTTTCGTTGCAGTTCTTTTATCAGTCGTTTATTTTCAAGTCTTAAGTTGTATTCATTGATTGCATGACCAATAATTTCATGCATATGTTCGTACGAATATGGTTTTGTAATAAAATGAAATATTCCTCCTTGATTAATTGCCCTGATGGCTGAACTTTCATCGGCATAGGCGGTACATACAATTTTAATAATATCGGGAAAAGCCTGGTGAACTCGATTTAAGAAAACAAGTCCTTCCTCTTCGGGCATTCGTTGATCCGATACTACTACCTTGAAGGGATAGCGCGATAACGTTTCCCATGCCTTTATCGGTGAGGATTCAATAATTACTTCATAGCTATCGGAGAGATATTCGGCAAAGAGTCTTAGATTTACCTCATTATCATCTACATATAATATGTAATCTTTATCGCTCATGGTGGTGTTGATTAAGTTACTACGAGTAGTACTTTTATGGGGATTTTATTCTGGTAGATTATAAAGGTAATAAAATTTTATCAAAAAGATTGAACGCCTTATTTCTGGTAAAGAAAAATGTTGCCTATAGGAACAAGTAAGAAGTAATGTTTTGGAAAGCGTATGGGCAATGTGTATAAAAAACAAAATAACCCTCTTAAAGAGGGCTATTTTTTGTAGCGGGGGTAGGACTTGAACCTACGACCTTCGGGTTATGAGCCCGACGAGCTACCAACTGCTCCACCCCGCAGTGTTTTGCGCTGCAAAATTATAATTAGTTTTTAAATTTTGCAAATCTTTTTACTGGTATACGAGTGTACACAACCGCTGCGGATCAAAAATTTCATATGCTACTTCCAATAAAGTATCGGCTGCAATTGCATCAAGTTTTTGTGCTACCTCTGCAAGGCTATCAAAATGATTGTAAACCAATATACTTTTTCCCAGGGCCAGCATAAGATTTTCGTTGTTTTCCACACTAATAGCTAACTGACCCATGAGTTGGCGCTTGGCCAAATGCAACCGAAAATCAGACAGTTTTTTGTTTCGAAGCTGGTTAAGTTCATGATGAATAACAGTAATACACTTGTCAAGTTTTTTTGCTTCGCAGCCGAAGTAAATGGAGAAAATACCAGTATCGGAATAGCTGACACAGGAAGATTCGATGTTATAGGCATAGGCCCGACGTTCACGAAGTTCAACATTGAGCCGTGAATTCATACCGGGTCCTCCAAGTAGATCATTAAGCAGTAACAGGGCTATTCGTCTTGGATGATCGAATCCATACGCCTGAGAACCTATGATGCAATGGGTTTGGTTTAGGTTTTTTGATATTGTTGTGTTAAAGGTCTGGTTCTGCTGAGGTATTTTTCTTGTAAGTTTTCTTTTCCTCTCAGGATATCTTTCAAAATATTTTTTTGCGAGCCTTTTCACCTTTTCGAAATCGTAATTCCCTACAACGCTAATTACCATTTGATCGGTATGATAATTACGTTCAATGAAGTGTAGTAAATGGGGACGTTCAAGCTTTTGGAGTGTTTCGGGTGTGCCCAGAATGTTCCTTCCCAATGAACTATCTGAGAATAGGCGTTGGTCAAAATCCTCAAAAATTGCTTCCGCAGGATTATCCCTGAAAGAGTTAATTTCATCGATAACGACCGACTTTTCCTTAGCTATTTCACGTTCGGGGAAGGTGGCATGAAAAATTATATCGGCTATAAGCTCCCATGCCCGTTCAAGATACTCGTTTAAAAAAGTGGCATGGATGCAGGTTTCTTCTTTAGTGGTATATGCATTGAGTTCCCCTCCAACATTTTCCATTCTACCAATTATATGGTGGGCTTTTCGTTTGGTTGTGCCCTTAAATAGTACGTGTTCGATTAAATGAGCCAGGCCATGTTCATGGGGCAACTCATCGCGCGAACCCGCATTGATGAAAAATGCTGTATAAGCTATTGAAGAACGTGTGGGTGCAAAAACAACCCGGATGCCATTTGATAGGGTATATACTGTATAATTAAATTCACCAAAGGTAAATTCATCCCTTATCCTGCTCATCCGGCTCATCAGTAATCGATTCTGCTTTTTCGCTCTCTTCAAAATTATTTATACCATTTCGTTGTAAGATATTATACCAATTAATAATTTTTTTCATATCAGAAACATGGACTTTCTCTTTATCGTATTGTGGTACCACTTGTTCAAAATATGCTTTTAATTGCTTTTCATCGACTTTGCCCCCCATGGCAGGGCCACCTTGTTCTTTTTCAGAAATTTTCTTAAAAACTTCACGCAAGGGGATTTCTGAATCTTCGGTATAAATGGCAATATCGCCCAACGAAACTACTCGGTAATGAGTGTAGGCAATCATTCGTTTTTTGTCTTCAAGTCCTTCTACTATAATCCCATTTCGAGCTTGTGATACATACTTAAAAAGTCCACTATATCCCGAAATGCTAAGAATATCTTTTAATTCCATGACGATATAATTTTCAGACTGCGCAAAATTAAAATATTTTTGCTGGATGATGGAATTTTTTGTGCTTCTTTGTGCTTTCTTTGGATTATAAATTATGGACAAACGCAAAGCATTTAAACGTTTATGCCAGAAAGTGGGACAAACCATTTATAAGCAGAAATTATTGGCTCCCGGCGATAAAATATTAATTGGGATGTCGGGCGGTAAAGATTCTTTTTTATTGTTGGAACTATTGGATGAACGTCGAAAGCATTTAACTTTCCCGATAGAACTGATAGCTATACATGTAAAAATTAAGGAATTAGGTTATTCGGCAGATGAGGAAGCATTAAAAAGATTTTGTAGTCAGTATAAAGTGCCTTTTTATTTTGTAGAGGATAGTATAGGGAGCGACCTTTCCACTTCGGGTAAGGCTCCATGTTTTGTTTGCTCGTGGCATCGAAGAAAAAATATTTTTCAGTTTGCTCAATCGATGGGATGCAATAAGGTAGCCCTGGGACATCATAGAGATGATGCGCTACAAACGTTTTTATTAAACCTCATTTATCATGGCTCAATCAGTTCGCTTCCCTATCAACTATCGATGTTTGATGGGCAAATTACGCTTATTCGTCCTTTGCTCGATCTTTCCGAAAAAGAGATTCTGGCATACACACGATTAGCCAACTATCCTGAGGAAATTAAAGAATGTGCCTATAAAAACAACAATAAAAGAGAACAAATAAAAATACTTTTGCAAAATATTCGTAAGTTACATCCCCTGGCCGAAAAAAATATGTTTCGTTCCATGCACAACATTTTCGAAGAGTATTTACCGGGAAAAACAAAATAATGTTTATTTGATTACTTTTGTCCGTTGTTTAATCATTTATTTGACTATCATGAAATTTTCTAATCATTTTGCGTGGATTTATTACATTTTTGGCTTAATTATTGCACTGACAATATCGGTTTTTGGGTTTATTTTGGTTTTTTCAGCATCATTTTCGTATGTGCCTGAAAATTTTCGAACGATAGTGGGCATATTCCTCATCGTTTATGGAATTTTTAGGGTATTAAATACTCTTTTGAAACTAAAAAATGATAACGAAAATGAAGACAATAATTAAACTATTTCTTTTAGTACTTGTAGTTACCACTGCATGTACGTATAATCCACGTGCAGGTCTTGAAGAAGAAACCTCGACACGTGGGAAAATTCGTATAGGAGTAGATGAGAGCTATACCCTGTTGGCCGATGCTGAACTTGCTGTTTTTCAGTCGATGTACGAAAATGCCCATATTACTCCCCTATACAAGCCTGAAATAGATGTGATAAATGATTTTTTGAATGATTCAGTCAGGTTGATCATTCTCTCGCGCAAGCTGACAGATGAGGAGAATGCATACTTTGAAAGTAGAAAGATTTTCCCCAAAACCGTTACTATTGCTTATGATGCTGTTGCATTTATTCTAAATAAAAATAATAAAGATTCCTTATTGCGTTATACCGATATTAAAGGAATTTTTGAGGGAACAGTAAGTAACTGGCGACAAATAAATCCTGCACGTAATGCTCCCATAAAAGTTGTATTCGATAATAACAAGTCATCAACCGTTCGATATATTGTAGAGAAATTTAAACTCAATAACAAATTACCCTCTTACTGTTATGCGGTGGAGAAGAATGAAGAGGTAATAAATTATGTTGAGAAACATACCAACGCAATTGGGGTTATTGGTGTAACATGGATAAGCGATCGAGACGACAGTGTTGCCAAAGGTTTTCTTAAACGCATAAGAGTGGCTGCTATTTCTTCGCAGGATAATCCCGATGGAAATGATTTTTATCGTCCCTATCAAGGTTTTATAGCCGATAAATCCTATCCTTTCATTCGTGAGGTTTATATAATTAATCGTGAGAGTTTTACAGGACTTGGTACAGGATTTACGCAATGGGTAGCATCCGACCAGGGGCAGCGTATTGTTTTAAAGATGGGACTTGTACCTGCTACTATGCCTATCAGGTTAATTAAAACAAAAAAAAGTTTCTAATTTTTTGACCAAAAAAGAATTTGTGTAACTTTGGCAACTTAAATTTTGCAATTTGTTGATTGATAAATAGTTTAAACAGATGCCTATGAAAATGAAGACTTTCACTACGCGCACGATGGGAGCATTGCTGTTGAGTATCCTGACATTTGGTGCGATACAATCACAGACACTTGAAGATGCCCTTAAGTTGATGAAAAATGAAAGACTTGAGGATGCATATAATACACTTCGTGAGGTAATAAAGAAGGAACCCAACAATGCTGATGCATATTATTATTTAGGGGAAATTGTCTTAAAAAGTTATCTGAATGACCCCTATTCTAATACTTTGGAGGAAGCGGTAAAGGAAGCAAGGGAAAGTTTTCAGAAAGGTCTTCAAGTAGACAGTACCCGAATGTTAAATAACATTGGGATGGGGATGGTAGCATTAATGTCGAAAAATGATACGGTTACTGCTGATTCCTATTTTGCAAAGGTTGAGAAAGTAATACCTAGTAAATATAAAAAATTTACGGATAATGATTTTATCTTACTTATAAAATTAGGCCAGGCTCAATTATATTCACCTAAACCGCGCTATCAAAAGGCCTTAGCCTATCTTGAACGAGCAAAAGCAGCCAGTGTCGATTTAGGTACTCGTACCAAAAAATTATCGAATGAGAAACCAGATGTATACATTGCTTTGGGCGATTTGTATCTTGAAATGAACGATGCTTCCTCTGCTGTTGCAAATTACAACAAAGCTACCTTTATAAATCCCGATCTGGCAGAACCCATTGTAAAAATTGGTAGGTTGTACATGCGTTCACGTAATTTACAGGCAGCACGCAATAATTTTGACCAGGCAAAAGAAATTGACTCCACATATGCTCCACTCTATCGTGCATACGGTGAATTATATCTAATGAGTGCTGGAACAGCCCAATTTGCTAAGGTAAATTTCAAAAAGTTTTTGGAACTTTCGGGAAATAATGTACCAGCAAAGATTCAGTATGTGAATTCCTTATTCAAGTCGAAGGATTATAAGGAATGCCTTGAGAATATTGAAGAAATCCTTGCTTACGATAAATCGCGCAATTATCTTAATCGAGTTGCAGCCTATTCGGCTTACGAAATGCGTCCACCCGATTATGAAAAGGCGTTGTATTACATTGAGCAGTTTTTTAAAAATACCACACCTGAAAAGATTATTACCAAGGACTATGCTTATTATGGTCGTATATTGCTAAAATTGAAAGATAAAGATACAAGCTATGTAAGTAAAGCATTCAACAATCTGCTTAAGGCCTATAGCATGGATTCAACCGATGTTGAACTCATAACCGATATAGCCTATAATGCATACTACAACAAGCTTTTTCCTTTAGCAATACAGATGCTTCAGAAGAAAATAGATATGGGTCAGGGGCAATCTTCTGATTATATGCTAATGGGAAAGGCTTATTATCAGCTTGCTCAGGCTTCTGCCGATACATCCATCCAAAATACCAATTACCGTGCCGCACAAGGAGTGTTTAAACAGCTTGCTCAGCTTGAACCTGACAATGTGCAGGCTTATCTATGGATTGCTAATACCAGCTATAGTCTTGACCCTGATGGTAAGCTCGGTTTAGCTTTGCCGCAGTATGAGAAGGTTATTGAGGTTGGAATGAAAGATACTGTTAAGAATGCAGCTGAATTGTATGAAGCATACCGCTTTATGGGATCATATTATTTCTATAATGCTAAACCTGATTATAACAAAGCTGAGGAATATTTTACCAAAATCATTTATCTCGATCCTAAGAAAGATCAATGGAAGATAATGGGTTATTCCTCTTTAGCCGTTTTATACACCAAGAAGAAGGATTATCCCAAGGCTTTAGAGATGTATAATAAGATCTTGGCCTTAGATCCCACGAATGCCGATGTGAAAAAAACAATCGAAGCATTGAAAAAATCCATGAGAAACCAGCAATGAAATTACATTTGCAAAATAAAGGGGAAAATATTTTATTTGTGCGCAATATTTAAAAGTAAAAGATAATTTATTAAAAACTTAAAAAAACATTTTATATGAAGGCTTTAAAAGAAATTTTCAGCTCTGTGTTCAATACACTGGTAATTTTGGCTTGTTTTGGGATAAGCCTTTACATTTACTTGAAGATCATGGGTAATCCCATCAACTTTATGGAAAATAACCCCAAGGGACACCCACTTCCTGGAAATTATCTTGGGATTATGTACAAAGGGGGGCCTATTGTGCCGGTGTTGTTAACAATAGTATTAACTCTTTTGACATTCGTAGTAGAACGTTTTATTTCGCTTAGCCGTGCCAGTGGTAGGGGGAGTGTTGTGAAATTTGTTCGAAATATTCAAGAGTTGTTGAAGGAAGATAAGATTGAAGAAGCTCGTGCTTTGTGTGACAAACAGAAAGGTTCTATCGCAAACGTTATCAAGAGTGGTTTAACCCGTTATCGTGAGCTTCAGAATGATCCAACGCTAGCAAAAGATCAAAAAATCATTGCTTTACAAAAAGATCTGGAAGAAGCTACAGCATTGGAACTGCCGGGACTATCTAAGAATATGGTAATTCTATCGACGGTTGCATCTATCTCCGTGCTCGTTGGTCTTATCGGTACGGTTCTTGGTATGATACGTGCATTTGCGGCTTTGGCTAATCAGGGTGCTCCTGATGCTTTACAGCTTGCTACTGGTATTTCTGAAGCACTTGTTAATACGGCATTCGGTATTACAGGTTCTACGATTGCAATTCTTATGTACAACTACTTTTCCTCGAGGGTAGATGCTATGACCTATCGCATTGATGAATCGAATTATAGTATTGTCCAGACATTTGCAGCTAGTTTGAAGTAAAGCGTGAATTGCGCATGTGTATTGGCGTATAATTAAGATTCATCAATTGTATAACGCTTAAAAATAACAATATGGCGAAGGTAAAAATGGCAGTAAGGTCTCCTCGCATCGACATGACGCCGATGGTGGATACCTTTACTCTGCTGCTGACATTCTTCATGATGACCACTACGTTTCGGCCTCAGGAAGCTGTTCAGGTGGATACCCCCTCGTCAATATCCGAAAAAACTGCACCCGAAAAAAACGTCATAACCGTTTATATTTCAAAGGACAATAAGGTGTTTTTCAATATTGACGAAGGAACTGATACCTCGTTGCACATTCGTGCTAAGGTGCTTCAGGGAGTTTCCGAACAGCTGCGTGTCCCATTTACCAAAGAGCAAATCAGTAAGTTTGAACGATTAGCATCGTTTGGTATGCCCATTAAAGATTTGCCTAAATGGATTGATGCAGAGGATCAAAAGGTCAGGGATGAACTCCAGACAGGAATTCCAATTGACTCTGCTGATAATCAGTTGGCCATGTGGATACTATTTGCCCGTAAGGCGAATCCTAATGCTGAGGCAAGTATCAAAGGAGATGCTGGTGCAGATTTCAAGGTTGTAAAGAGGGTCCTTGACATTTTGCAGGACTATAAAATCAACAGGTTCAATCTTACAACCAATCTGGAGAAAGTAGAAGTAAAACTAGAAGACATTAAATAGAATTAAACATGGCTGAAATCATCCAAGAAGAAGGTGGTAAGAAAAAAGGCAAAAAGAGACCCAAAAAACATTCGACCCACATCGACATGACGCCGATGGTGGACCTTATGACTCTTTTGCTAACTTTCTTTATGCTTACCACAGCGTTTAGCAAGCCAAAAACTATGGAAATAGTGCTTCCTGAAAAGGACCAAAAAGAAAATAAAAAGGAAGACAAGGAAAACCAGATTCCAAAATGGCGTGCTGTCAATATTATCCTCGATGAAAACGATAAAATATACTATTACACGGGACTAATGGAAAAACCGCCTTATCCCGAATTGATAGAAACCGATTTTAGTAAGGATGGAATACGCAAGTATTTGCTCAAACGTAACAAAACCTTGTATCAAAAAATTGATAGTTTAAATGTTGCTGCGCTTAAGAGTAAGAAACCTATTCCACCCGATACGCTTGCTAAGCAGATTCGTGAGTTAAAGAAAGAGGATAAAGTTGGACCAATTGTGCTGATAAAAGCTACCGATAAGGTTAAGTATCGGAATATGGTTGATATTATCGACGAGATGGCTATCTGTAATATTGCACGGTACGCTATAGTTGATATTAACCCTCAAGAGTTAAAAATGCTTGAGGAGTATAAGAAGAAGAATTCAGAAACTGCAAAAAAATAATAAATAATGGCAAAGAAGGGTTTACAAGAAAATCCCATTACTTCACTCGATGACATTGTGTTTGAGCATCGAAATAAAGAATATGGGGTTTACCAGTTGAGGAAGAAATATAAAAAGTACCTCCTTATTGGTTTTGCCATAGCTTTCCTCATTTTTAGCGGAGCCGTTGCATATCCGTTAATTGAGGCATATAAGCTTAAATCTGGTGCCAAAAAGCACCTGGAGAAGAACGTTGAGGCAGTGCTTGAGAACCTGCAAAAGGAAGATATGCCTCCTCCCCCTCCTCCTCCCCCTCCTCCTGCAGCTTTAGAGCAACAGGTGAAGTTCAAGGCTCCTGTGGTAGTGGATACTGTGAAGGAGGAAGTAACATTGGCAACTATTGAGGAACAGAAAGAAATTGTTAGTAATGAAGCACCACCTGAACAGATTGTTGTAGAACAAAAACAGGAAAAGGAAGCAGTCATCGAAGATGATGGACCTGCGTTCGTAGTAGTAGAAGAGAATGCTACCTTCCAGGGTGGTGATATTAACTCTTTCCGTATCTGGGTTCAGCAAAACATTGTGTATCCAACGGCAGCTGCAGAGGCTGGTATTTCAGGAAAAGTTATTGTACAGTTTGCTGTAAATTCCAGAGGTCAGGTCGTGGATGTTAAGGTTTTGCGTGGAGTACATCCCGAACTCGACAAGGAGGCAGTACGTTGTATCCTGAGTTCACCTCGTTGGTCGCCTGGTAAACAGGGAGGTAAGGCTGTAAAACAACAGTTTGTTATTCCTATTGTGTTTACGCTTCAGTAAAATTTGATAGTTTGATATTTCACCAAAGAGGCCTATGTTTTTAGGCCTCTTTCTTTTTATAAGAAGTTAGCCTTTAGTAATTTATTTGGATTTGTTACGTCCGAAAATATTTTTAGCGGTCGGAGTGAATTCGCATGTAAATAGTTTTGTACCCCAAATAATTCTGGTTTATGAATACTGTTTTACTTGCTCGTTTTAACCGAGTATGATAATTGGGTATATTATAGCTTATGCTGGCTATAGTGACTTCCTGAAAGAATTATGTAAAAAAAATGATTACTTACTAACATTTTTTAAAATACTTGCTAAGTGCAATAGATTTTGCACGCTTTTTGAACTTTTAAAATTGGAAGGATCTTTGAATGAGCATTGATTTGAATGTTGTAATGTTTTAAAATTTGCGTTTTTAAAAGTTATTAAAAATTTGACGAGATTTTAATTGTCTTTACTCATTACCAGATGCCTTACTTATTGGCTGGCCAGCCATCTCGATGCTGAAATAAATGTAAGTGAGGCAGTGGTTTCTACTCCCATGTAACCTTTACTGTATTGATAAGGGTGATTTGATTTTGCGTTGACTATGTTCTTGCTTCATTGGTTCATGGGATATTGTCCTCATGTTTTGGGGATTATGCCAATTACAAATGGAACTGCAAAAACAAGTATTATGTCAGGAATGGCAAATCACAAAAGCATTTCCTCTGTTGATACGCTCGATGACATTGTTTTTGAGCATCGAAACAGGGATTATGGGGTATATATGTTAAATAAAAAGTACAAAGAGCATCTCCTTTTGGGTTTAGCAGTAGCGTTTTTTCTCTTTGGGGGATCAGTGGTATATCCGTTTATTGAAGCATACCGCATAAAGGCAGCAGTAACGAACTATTTGGAAAAGCGTGTAACAATTACGGTCGATCGTATTGATGAAAAGCCTAAGGATGTTGTCCCGTTGCCTCCACCTCCGCCAGAGCCAATTGAAAAATTAGTGCGATACACTGTGCCGATAATTGTGGATACTGCTATGCAAGAGCCCTCACTTGTGCCAATGGATGAACAAGTTACAAGTGTTACTAACGATTTACCTCCATCCGACCTTATTTCGGCGCAAACACCTGCAAAACGGGAAATTATTGAGGAAGATGACCCCGGAGTTGTGGTTGTAGAAGAAAATGCTGTATTTCAGGGAGGCGACATTAATACTTTTCGTATCTGGGTTCAGCAGAACATAATTTATCCACAAATAGCACTTGAAATTGGGCTTACAGGGAAAGTCATTGTACAGTTTGCTGTAAACTCAAAGGGGCAGGTTGTAGATGTAAGGGTTCTCCGTGGTGTTCATCCCGAGCTTGATAAGGAGGTGGTACGTTGTATTTTAAGTTCGCCACGTTGGTTACCTGCCAAACAAGGAGGAAAGCCTGTCAAACAGTTATTCGTAATACCCATAGTTTTTACAATACAATAATCATGGAACAGGATAGCCTGAAGAGACCTTTGGGTTATCCTGTTGAGTCTCGTGCCTATGATAGAAATCGTGGGGAAAGTCCATTTATAAACCAGGCAATTAGCATTACAATGGCCGTAGCAATGTATCGAAAAAAAAGTAAAAATCCATGTGGAATAAGTATGTAGAGCCATCCAAAGAAAATCCTTAGAATTAGGATTCCCCGGCTCAGTTTCTCAGGATAGGGTATTTCCAACTCAATGGCTTCGTCTTTTTTATTTATTCCAAAAGGCGGATAGCCATCGCTTAAATTGTATAAACGAGCATTCAAGCGGGTGTTCCAGTGGTACAGACCTACCTGATATTCGAAAAATTTCCGGGGATAGCGCCCAGTAAATAATACAGCCCAAAATGCGAGGAAGCATAAAATTACCCCCCATAAGCTAGCAAAAAATAAAAGAAAACCATGGGGAATGGCAATGTATAGCCAGCCTAAAAAGGTTCGGAGGATTAACTCCCCTCGGGAGTATCGTTCCTGATGTTTGATGTTAAAAGTCATAAACATAGATTTATTGGTGAATATTTATAAAGTTATAAACATTTTTACGGCAGTTGCAACATCTTTTCGCAAAACTTGTTTTTAGATTATTAATTCGTATTTTTGCGACATACGAATAAAAGGATTTGGATAAAACTTACCAGTTAGTAACATAAGAATTATTATGCTACCTATGAATGATTTTACATGCATGTCAACTATGGTGCCCAGAATAGAGGTTGTTTTATTCGGTATTGCTTGCTTTCTGACTTATGTTAAAAGTATTAATTAAATATTGTTTTATGAAGAAAACTGAAATTTTTTCAAATGATTTACAGGATATATCGAATTTTGCACGGGTGTTGTCTCATCCTGCCCGGCTATCCATATTGCAGTATCTGGCTAATTGCAAATCTTGTATATCGGGCGACATAGCCGATCAGCTACCCTTAAGCAGAAGTACTGTTTCGCAACATCTTGCAGAGCTGAAGACATTGGGGCTTATTCAGGGTACCATTGAGGGACTAAACGTCAACTACTGCTTAAATATTCAAATCATCAGAAAATATGCTGCCATGATGGAAGAGTTTCTCTCTCAATTAATACAGACGGATATAAATTGTAACACGCAAAGTCAATGAATAGATAGGGTCTTATTATAAAATTGTTTACAGATAAGCGTAAATTGAAGAAATGAAATGATAAATTAATAAAAAACTTATGGTTAAAGTATTAATTCTTTGTACTGGTAATAGTTGTAGAAGCCAGATGGCACATGGTTTTTTGCAATCATTTGATGCGAATCTTTGGGTTCGGTCGGCAGGAACTGAGCCGGCTTCAAGGGTCAATCCTCGTGCAGTGGCTGTAATGAAGGAAGTGGGTATCGATATCAGCCATCATGTACCAACCCACGTCGATACTTATTTGCAAGAAGAATGGGACTATGTTATTACTGTTTGTGACCATGCTAACGAAACCTGTCCAGCTTTTCTTGGCAAGGTAAAACAGCGACTTCACATTGGATTTGAGGATCCTTCGAATGCTGTAGGTACTGAAGAATACATCATGAGTGAGTTTCGTCGTATCCGAGATCAGATTAAAGAACAATTCTGGAATTTTTATGTAAATAACCTTCGCAAATAAAGCATAACAACTATGAGCACAACAAAAAAACTTTCGTTTTTCGATCGCTACCTTACCCTCTGGATTTTTCTGGTTATGTTTTTGGGTATTGGAGCAGGGTATTTTTTTTCTAATATTGCCCAATTCTGGGATTCATTGAGCGTGGGAACCACTAACATCCCCATTGCTATTGGGCTTATCCTGATGATGTATCCACCGTTGGCAAAGGTTAAATATGAAAAGCTACCCCTGGTTTTTCGAAACATAAAACTACTTCTTTTTTCATTAACGCAGAACTGGATTGTAGGACCGCTGGTAATGTTTCTGCTGGCTATCCTATTCTTACACTCCCATCCGGGTTTGATGATAGGGGTAATACTGGTTGGACTGGCGCGTTGTATTGCGATGGTATTGGTTTGGAACGATTTGGCCAAAGGTGACCCTGAACTGGCCGCTGGTTTGGTAGCGTTTAATGCTCTTTTTCAGGTGTTTTTATATTCGGTGTATGCCTACATTTTTATAACCTTCTTACCGCCCCTGTTTGGGCTGAAAGGAACTATAGTGCAAGTGTCGATAGGAGAAATAGCACAAACTGTACTAATTTACCTTGGAATACCCTTCTTTGCAGGTCTTCTCTCTAATATATTGCTGCGTAAATATCTTGGCAATGAATGGTACTATCAACGATTTATTCCGTTGGCAAGCTGGCTTACCCCTATTGCTTTGCTTTTTACTATTTTCGTCATGTTTTCGCTCAAAGGCGACAAGATTGTAGAGTTGCCCCTCGACGTATTGCGGGTAGCAATTCCATACACATTTTATTTCGCTTTTATGTTTTTTATTACTTTTTTTATTTCACGTTGGTTGGGGGAAAGCTATGAAAAATCAACCACCCTTGCATTTACCGCTGGCAGTAACGATTTTGAGCTGGCTATTGCCGTAGCCGTTGCTGTATTTGGTATTAATTCTCAAGTAGCTTTTGCTACTGTAATTGGTCCATTGGTTGAAGTTCCTGTGCTCATTCTGTTGGTGAATGTTGCTTTGAGATTCAAGAATGTATTTACCTGGAAATTAAACAGTTGAAAATACAACAGTAACCTATGTGGTAAAAACATAGAATTATAATTTCTAATGATAGAAAAAAGTTGAATACTGATGACACAAGCATGTATGGCAGTATTCACAAATGAAGTACGAAACGAGCATAGCAGTATTCACAAACAAGTATGAATAATTACTTATACTTGCTTGATTTTAGAGCACAAAACATATTACATACGAGTTCCATCCGGCCTTTTAAGAAATATTTTTATATTCGGATGAGTATAAATTTGATGCAAGGCAATAGATTTGTATTAAACTATTTACCTTTGTAGAAAATATAGGGCAGATGAAACGAGCATGTATGGCAGTATTCACAAACGAGAATTAAAATAATTTTTCATACCTGCTTGATTTTAGGCACAAAACATATTACATGCGAGTTCCATCCGACCACTATAAAAAATTAAAAAATATTTACGGATGAAACCTTCATGATTGAGCTTAAGCACAAACACACAATGAATAAAATGGGGAATATTATCCATACAACGAAATGGAAAAACTGTTTAAATAATTAATATTCAACATATTAAGTAATTTTATTCGGATGAAACCTTCATGATTGTGCTCAAGCACAAACACACAATGAATAAAATGGGGAATATTATCCCTATAATGAAATAGAAAAATGGATTAAATAATTAATATTCAACATATTAAATAATTTTATTCGGATGAAAAAGCATTATAACCTCATCGTTCATGGGCGAGTCCAGGGAGTAGGCTTTAGATATCATGCAAGGGCTCGAGCTTTTCATCTAGGCATTCAGGGCATTATACGGAACCTGGATGATGGGAGCGTGTATATTGAGGCTGAAGGTGATCCAGATTCACTTCAGGCATTTATTGATTGGTGTAAGGAGGGGCCACCCCACGCCCAGGTGACGCATGTGGAGGTAACCGCAGGGGCGCTAAAAAATTATGATACTTTTGAGATTGTACGATGATAGTTTAGCAGTCGCTCAAAATATAATGCGCAAACAATTTTTCATATAATTATTAACAGGCTTTTTGGCTTCGATTTTCTGTGTAACTTTGCAAGAATTAAATTTTTAATAATGGAACGTGATCAGTTGTTGTTTGACCTAATTGAAAAGGAACATTTGCGCCAATTCCATGGCATAGAGTTGATTGCCTCTGAGAATTTTGTGAGCGACCAGGTGATGCAAGCCATGGGTTCGTGTTTAACGAACAAGTATGCTGAAGGCTATGTTGGGCGGCGATACTATGGTGGTTGTCAGTTTATCGATGAAGTTGAAGGATTAGCCATTGAGCGTGCCAAAAAGCTGTTTAATGCCGAATACGTGAATGTACAACCCCATTCAGGAGCGCAGGCCAATGCAGCGGTGATGTTTGCCGTGCTAAAACCCGGAGATGTAATTTTAGGGTTGAATCTTTCGCATGGCGGTCACTTGACTCATGGTTCGCCAGTTAATTATTCGGGAATACTTTACAAGGCAGTGGCTTATAATCTTAATCCAGAGACCGAGCGTATTGATTATGATCAGATGGCCCAACTGGCCAGGGAACATCGTCCTAAATTGATTATCGCTGGTGCTTCAGCTTACTCGCGCGATTGGGATTATGCCCGCATGCGTCAGATTGCCGATGAGGTGGGTGCTCTGCTAATGGCCGATATTTCACACCCAGCCGGATTAATTGCGGCAGGTTTTCTCAATCATCCTTTTCCCCATTGTCATATTGTGACCACTACTACCCATAAAACGTTGCGAGGACCTCGTGGGGGTATGATTCTTTTGGGTAAGGACTTTGAAAATCCCTGGGGATATACAACGCCCAAAGGCGAAGTGAAAATGATGTCGGCATTGCTTGATTCGGCTGTGTTCCCGGGTATTCAGGGGGGACCACTCGAACACGTGATTGCTGCTAAGGCAGTAGCTTTTGGTGAAGCTCTTTCCGATTCTTACAAAGATTATATTCAGCAGGTCATAAAAAATGCTCAGACTATGGCTGAAGCTTTTATAGCCAAGGGTTATAAGGTAGTTTCGGGGGGTACCGATAATCATTCAATGCTCATAGATTTACGAACCAAATATCCCGATATCTCTGGAAAACAGGCTGAAAATGCCCTGGTTAAAGCCGATATTACGCTTAACAAAAACATGGTTCCTTTTGACACTCGTTCTCCTATGCAGGCTTCGGGTTTTCGGGTAGGAACACCGGCTATTACCACACGGGGAGTTAAGGAAGATCTTATTCCTGTTATCGTTGATTTGATTGATGAAGTATTGAAAAATATCGACAATGATAGCGTAATTCAACGTGTTCGGGGTAAGGTAAATGATATGATGAGTAAATTTCCCCTGTTTGCTTATTAAAATTTTCGGATTACGATATTTTAATTCTAACAATAGCCAGGCAATAGAGGAGGAAAAGCATCCCCTCTATTGTTTTTTTATTTTTATTCGGTAGACAGTTAAGTACAGGGTGCTGAATAAGGCGGAGGAATAGCAAATTTAGAAATTTGACAAGCTTTTTGTTTTCATTTCTCAAGATGATAGGCAATGTTTCTATACCTTTGTTTTTATCGATTTTATAATCGTAAATATCGTCGATAAGCTGAAAAAAAGCACCAGCACGAGCAATGAAATCATTTTGATATTCATTAATTTCAAGATTGGCACAGATGGCATATAATTGCAGGGCTTTCGATCCTTTTTCTATTTTTTTATAAGGCGATGAAGGAACGGTCTCTATCTCAACGATGTTTTGTAATTTTTGATGGAAAGCATATTGATCTTTCACCCCAACCATCAGGGTATGATATGCTTTTGAAAATAGATTGATTTTGGGATCTGAAAGTTTAACTGGTAGCTTTTTGATGACTGCTAAATACTGATTCAGATTATTTGATTCAATGGCATCGTCGAAGAGAGGAGTTAAAACGCCAGCCAGTAACAATTTTTGTTTTTGATCCATGGATAGTTTCTTACCCCCCAATGATTCAAAAAAAGGGATGACGAACATTCCAATTTTTTGCAGGTAAGCTCTAATGCGTCCCCGTATGCTTTTTTCGTTGAGTTTCTCTTTTAGGGTACGATGATAAATTCCTCTATTACGGACAAAATAATAAAAAACTTCTCCACTATACAGTATAGTGGAGAAAAACATTTCCACGGTAAAAACCCGATATTTAGCCATTGAGATGAAAAGCAGCAGGCAGCGATTTCGGTTTTGGTTCAGGAGTTCTCAAAGCTTTTTAAGCAGTCGTCAACTGAAGGATGGATATCAAAAACATTGTGCAATTGTAACAGTTTAAATAGCTCCATCACTTCCCGAACAACATTACAAATTTTAAACTTTCCCGAATTATTGGCGGCAACTTTCATAACGGAAAGAAAAACTCCAAATCCGGAACTATCGATAAATTGAACACCATCGAGGTTAATGATAACCCTCGCATTGGGTTTATTGAACAAGCTTTTCAATTCTTCTTTTACCTGTTCTGCTACCAGGGCATTTAAACGGGGCATGTTTTCGAACGATGCCACGAGAATATTATTTACTTTTTGTGTTTTAACCATAACTTATTGTTTTTGTATGGTACGAATATAATCATTTATTTCGTCAATTGCCAACATAAATTCTTTTTCGCATTCCTCAAGTATAGTCCGGGCATTATCCAATGTTATTTCTGTAGGGTCGCAATGGGCATAGTAGTCGAGTTTTTTACTGAGTTTCATAATTCCAAAAGTTCCTGCTGTTGTTTTGCCTCGATGTGCCCAGCCCTGAAAAGCTGCAATATCATTGTTCAGTAAACTATTGTGCATCCCTTCTACTACTTCAGAGACATCTTCTAAAAAAACATTGAAAAGTTCAACAAATGGCTGATATCCCAAATCATGTACTAAGTTATCAAGTTGTTTTGTATTTATTGCCATACCCCCGCAGTGTTTCCTTTATTCCTTGATGTTTAGTTTTAAAGTATTTGATAAAATAATCTATGGCACATAAAATATTAAAGAAAATTTGTATTCTTAAAATTTATTAATACCAAAATAAGCTATTTTTTTCAAAATTTCCAAACCTTTCAAAATTTTTGGTGGATGGCGGTATATCATAAAACCTTTATACCTTTGCAAAAAAACTATGCGAATCGATATATTGAGTGCAGTTCCACAATTGTTGGAGAGCCCCTTTCAGCATTCTATAATCAAGCGAGCACAGCAAAAAGGATTGGTTGAGATAGTGGTGCATAATCTTCGGGATTTTTCGACTGACAAGCATCGCCGGGTCGATGATTATGCATACAGTGGGATTGCGGGTATGGTTATGTGCATTGAGCCCATTGATCGTGCAATAACCTATTTAAAGCAACAACGCGACTATGATGAGATTATATATACTTCCCCCGACGGTGAACCTTTTACCCAAAAAATGGCCAATCAGCTGTCAACCATGCATAATCTTATTATTCTATGCGGTCATTATAAGGGGGTCGATCAACGGGTACGTGATCATTTAATTACCCGGGAAATTTCGATAGGCGACTATGTGCTTACAGGGGGAGAGTTGGCAGCTGCGGTTATAACGGATGCAGTTGTGCGACTTTTACCTGGTGCTATCAGTGATGAGCAAGCAGCGCTTACCGATTCGTTCCAGGATGGTTTGCTTTCTCCGCCAGTATACACCCGTCCTGCTGATTACAAGGGCTGGAAAGTCCCTGAGGTTTTGCTTTCGGGCAATGCAAAATTGATCGAGGAGTGGAATCTTAAGCAGGCTATTGAACGTACTCGCAAATTGCGCCCAAACCTATTAAATTCCGACGATTAACGTTTTAAAAAACTCTCGGGTGGACCCAGGTAAGAAGGTTTCTGTGCTCCCAGATCAATTACAATGCGTTGCAACACAATTCCTCCATCCAATAGCCAGAGTTTAAGGGTATGTTCAGCATTTTGAGTAAGATGGTGACGTGTAGTGACCTTCAGAATATTGTCGGCTACCCACTTTTCCCACTGTTTTAAAGTGTATGTTTGATTCATGTTAACAATTTGGGGCATTTCGTTATCAATGGATATTGCGTAACGGAGCCCATTATTTTCATTGAAATTAAGGGTAGGAGAGAGACAAGTTTCTACAGTAACTTTTCCTGTATCGGTAGAATAAAAACGATACTCCAGGTAGGGCGTGTCATCGGTAATGGTATCGAAACTAAATACAGAGGGTTTGACCAACATGGCTGAATGGGTACGACCGAGATTGTCAATTATTTTCCATTTTAGATCTTTACCAGCATGGGCACGCTGATAATGTGGGGCTTCCATGGCTACATATCCGTTGGTAGCTACAAATCCTTTAAACGAGCTTAATTGTAAGGTATCCATGTGTAAAAGCGGAATCTCAATTGTTACCGTCTGATGATTCATTTCAACCCAAATACGAGAGGTTGATTTACCCAGGGGTACTTGCGACCAATCTACCCAAACGTGAATGCGTTGTTCGTCGATAATCGTTCCTGAGTCTTTGCTTAATAACACAAAGTTATCTGATCGGCGAATGGAAAAAGAAAAAGGTTCCTGGCCACGGTTAAAAATTTCAAGAGCAAATGAAGAATTTTGTAAAGAATTGACCTCGGGGGTAAAAAGTACGTTATGTTTTGGATAAAAGTTTTCTGAACCTTCTACCCATAAACCTGGTAGTGCCTCTTTAGGAGGAATATATCGATAGGTTGGGGGCATGATGTTAGAATCGGGCTGTTGCCAGCTGGTATAGCCAATATGGGTTTGATCCATGAAATGATTCCATTTCCCATTGGCCAATTGATGGTTATAATATTCGGTAATTTCCTGGTCGCGCATGAAAAAGTATTTTACGCTATCTGCCCAACGATTGGTTGTTGAACGTTGTTGCTGGTAGTACCATTCATTTTTGGCAGCGGAAAAATAAAGTTTATACAAATTAGAACATGCTTCAATGGGATGAAGTACAAGCTGGTAGAAAGCATCTTTCCATGGTTGGGGCAGTGAGTCGTATACAGATTTTTCGAGGAAATAAAGCTGTTCGTAATCTTTTACAACTCTTTCAGCTTCGCGATAGTGAATAAGGTTGAATGTCTTTGAGGATAGTAGTTCGGG
This sequence comes from Bacteroidota bacterium, assembly GCA_029550865.1. Classification (GTDB taxonomy): domain Bacteria; phylum Bacteroidota; class Bacteroidia; order Bacteroidales; family DTGW01; genus JAKPGM01. The sequence goes on from JAKPGM010000015.1 coordinate 31,891, forward strand.
TTTACGTCGACTGTTGTATTTAGTATAAAGTTTAATTCCCGTAGCAATGGTTGGCGCCCAGCGTTCGCCGAAATAATGCTCAGCCCAGCGAATTGTGTATTGGTCAATATTGTCTGCATTCCATTTTTCGGGGTTCCATGCGAGGTCAAGGAAAAATTCAATGGGGAATTCCATGGGCTTAAGGTCTCCTACATTTACAATCCACAGCTTGTTGACCCCATACTCATATGCCATGTGCATTTGTTCCCAGGTACGCTCAATTTGGTTGGTATTAAGCCATTTATAGTTTCTAGGCCCTCCAACATAATCGAAGTGATAATAAATACCATATCCTCCGGGATGTTTACGGGCCGAAGGTAGTGGTAGTTTTCGGATATTTCCCCAATTGTCGTCACAGAGCAGGAGAATTACATCGTCGGGCACCCGCATACCATGGTCGTAATAGTCCTGAACTTCTTTGTAAAGCGCCCACAATTGAGGTACATCGGCGGGATTCTTTTTTGTGACCTGTTCGATAATTGATCTTTGATCCTTTACAATTCGTTCCAGCAAAGCAATATTTGCATTTTCGGTCATGGGTTCGTCGCCATCGCCTCGCATGCCAATGGTTAGGATGGTTTCATAATTTTTTCGTTGTTCAAGACTTTTGCGCCAGAAATCCCGTAGCGTACTATCGTTGGTTTGATAATTCCAGGCACCATGACCGAATTTTTGCCATTCTACATGTGCCCTAAGAAGCGGTTCGTGATGGGAGGTGCCAATAACAATGCCATATTCATCGGCAAGATGACCATTCAGCGTATCGTCGACAAAAAATGCTTTTCCCCACATGGCTGGCCATAGATAGTTACCCCGTAGGCGAAGAATAAGCTCAAACACCTTTTCGTAAAATTTGTGGTTGAAACCGCCAAATTTTTCTCTTACCCATCCTCCCAAAGCAGGTTCTTCATCGTTAATAAAAATTCCCCTGTATTTCACTTTGGGTTCTTCGGAATAATACGCAAGGGGTTTAACGTAAATTTCCTTTTGGGGTAAGACGGGCATATCAGCCCACCAGTACCAGGGTGAAACACCGATGTTTGCGGAAAGGTTATATATCCCATAGATTGTACCCCGTTTGTCGCTTCCCACAATGACCATAGCGTGATCTATGCCCTTAAAGGGCTTTTTTAAGGTAATTATAGCGTAGCTTTCCCATTTTCCTTTAAGTTTTTCGACCGAAATGATTTTCTGGTTGATGAGTTGTTGGATAATTTCAGATTGACCAAGGGTGCCTATAATAATGGCATTTTTATTTTTCCCTGATAGCTTGTGGGTTATAATAGGCGATATGTCTGTTACGCGCTTAATATCGTCTTTGAGATCGTTGACAGCCCGTTGTACACCTTTGTAGTCATTGGCAGATACAATGAGTGTTGCCGCAGTATTTTGCGATACTAATGGAAAATATCCAGGTAAGTTGTGAAATGATACAAACGATGTGTCGTCGGGGGCAGGAATAGCCGAACACGTGTACATGCCCACGAAAAAAAAGTTAAAAAGCAGATACCAGCGATTCATAGGGTGCATAATTTTAAGTTTGTTTACAAAGAAAAAGAAGTTAAAAATAATTTTGGCAGATTTTTCTGTTAAAAGGAAGGTGATTTTTAATCCGAACTGTGTTCGAATGTACTGTTACTACCAATAAGAGTTGGCAAGAACAATGTACTTTTTATTCAAAGAGGAGGAGTATTTTGTCTACCTCTGTACATAATGATGAATATGCAAAGCGAGAGAATGACCATTGACAATATCCAGATACGTTGATGATATCCTTTTAAAAAGCTAATGGGTTCGTTTTTGCCAGTAGAGCAGTAGGCAGCCCAAAAATAGGGATGCGCCATGGAAGAGTTTGTGGTAAGCAAATATTGAATTTTTGCATTTCGTAGAGCGATATCGATGTTTTCTCCCTGTTTAATGTGCTGGTAGAAGTATTGCATCAGGCTTTTGCTTGGCTTATCGGAAATTTGCCAGAGAGTAAAAAGCATTGAAGGGCACCCACCATAAATAAATCCACGTGTCAAGCTATATAATCCTTCCCCTTGCATCATTTTACCGTAACCAGTATTGCAGGCGCTTAGTACCACAAGAGGGGTTGAAAAACGTATGCCGTAGATTTCAAAAGCATTCAGAAATCCGTCATTGATCGAATCATTTTCGGCGGAGAACGCAAGCTTTGAATACATGGGATTTTCGTCATCGACTAATGTATGCATCGCCAGATGCAGAATATACCCCTGTCGGGTGATTTTCTTGAAATGAGATTCTGTAGCAAATTTGCCTTTAAAAACGTGTCCGCCAAGAATTTTTACCACCTCTCGAGCTTCATCCATTGCCCCAGGCAAAGGCGCAAGTTGTGACCGATATACGGCCGATCGATTATTGGCACTTTTCTTAGCATCGTTACCATACGAAGGGGCAAATGCACATACTCCTTTGGAAACAGGTGAAGTGTTCTGTTGTTGATAGTCGTATAGGTGTATCGAGTAGGCATAACGTATATTGTAACGGTGGATTAGGTAAGGAAGTAAGCCATAATCTGGGAGGGTGGGGTTATACACTGAATCAAAAATGAGTGCTTCAAAAGGAATGTAGTTAAGCTGTTTGTCGGGCACTATGATCAGGCTATTTCCCCTAAGATAAGGAATCGTTGGTGCTATTAAGGTGTGATATAGATAATATGCTAAATCAACGTATTCGTGGAAATCCCGTGCATAATTTTTTTCAAAAGAGGGATGCGTTAGCTTGTTTCGAAATTGTTCAATATGAAAGTATAGTGAGGTATCCTTTATATGAAACAGTTGTACAGATTGCTTATTTAATAAAAATACATACACTTGATTATTTTGCCAATGGTATGAGAGCAGGTTTTCGCCAGGTTTCAACTTGTGTTGCAATTCTTTTATTGTAAATGTTTTTCGATGTTGATACTTAAGTTCTCTATACAAAGGATACATAGCTTCGTTTTTTGTTTCTAATTCCTGTAAGGCAGCCAGGTGAGACACGAGCTGTTTTTGCCAGCTTTGAATAAGAAGCAAGTTGGGATTGGCCTGCCTATATTCATCCCGAATGGTATTTTGCAGAATTAGAATATCTTGCATCAGGTTTTTTTCTTTATTGAGGATTGAGTCGGGGATTCCTGACAGCTGTTTTAGCGAGTTTTCAATGATATTCTCAGTTAGCACATTGGCTTTCAATGAGTTTGAAATATTGAAGGCAAGTTGTAAGTAATGGTTCTTCAGTGAGGGAGAATCGTGTAAGCTCCACAATTGTATAGCAAGGGCAAAGATTTTTTCAGAAATTTGTGTATTAAATTCGTTGTATAAAAGTTTATCCATTTCCAGCCGAATACTTCTTTTATAGGTTTCGGCAAATTCCGCTGCTTTCTGAAAATGTTGTAGGCTGGCTTGTAAATAAGCAGTATTATTGTTAGCCATATTGCTAAGCAATTCAGCTTTTCCCTGAAGTGCAGTAATCACTTCGTTGGCAAGCTCATGGTCAGGTTTCCCTAAAATTGGGACTATCAGCGGGGAGGTTGAGGCAAGGGATTCCCCCATGATGAGTTCAAAGATTTGATTGTAAGTAGCAAGGCTTTCCTTGTATTTCCCTGATTTCTCCAGAACTTTAGCACGGGTATTGAGAAAATAGATCAATTGCTGATTTTTACCTGCAAACTTTTTTTTGATAAATGGATAATTTTTTTCCAGAACGGCCAGAGCTTGCCTATGATTTCCGGCATTTAACAGAAAGTTTGAGTAAGTGCAGCAATAATTTACCAGCATGGTTGGATGTTGAGTAAAATGGGTAATACTGCGTTGAAACCAGTAATTAGCGCTATCGAAATGGTTAATATTCATGTAACATCGACCAATCAGGTAGTATAGTTCTTCTTTACGCAATAGCTGAACAGTGTTGTAAAGGTTAAGTAAAGATTGGTATTCCTGCAAAGCCCGACGATATTCCCTCATACTATACAGGATGTTTGCCCTTACGGTATGCGCAATGGTTAAATAGTAGGGCTCTTTGCGATCCTTAAAATAGTTAATTGCTTTGTCGACTTTATTTAATGCGATCGTGTATTTTTGAAGATAGTTATCAATGGTTGCCTGCGAAACCAGGATGCTGGATATTTCAGCTTCATGATTGCCAGGAAGTTGTGCATATACTCGATAGGCCTGGTCATAATATTCAATAGCGCGACGGATATGCCCGCTGGTTTGCATGAAAACTCCCAGTGAGAAGATATTCCAGGCATAGTGGTCAGAATCGGTGGCATGACAATATTGCATGATCCATATTGCGCTGTCGAAAAGGGCTTTAGCCTTTTCCATATCGCCTTTGTAATAATATGCATAGTTTGCCAGATTGCAGTAGGCTGAGGATATGATAAAATTTGATGTATCGTTTATTTGTTGGGCATATCTTAGGGTGTAGTTAAAATAATGTTCGGCGCTATCGAGCTTATCTTGTCGATCGTAGTAAACAGCAATTCTAAAATAATCGTTAGGCTGAATGGAGGAATGTTGAACCTGCTTGAGCAGGGTAATGGCAGCAGGGTAATCTTTTCGGGAGGCCATTAGATATGCACGGGTACGTAGCAATTCGTTTTTAAAATGGTAGGAGTTGTTAGAATAAAGATGGTCTATCAATCTATACAACGAATCGAGCAAACTAATATTTTCGAGTCGAAAATGGCAGTAAAAAAGTCTAAAATAAGACAGCAGTTTTAGCGAATCGGTATCTGGTGTAATGTTTATGCAATGCTGATAGTATGGGATAGCTTTGCTATACTCGTATTGTTTAAAAAAAGTCTCTCCTTTTTGAAAAAAAAATTTGTTTTCTTCGGTATTATTTTTTAAATTGCATGAAACAAGTAGCACTATGGCTACAAGTTTAATAAAAATTTTCATTAACCTTTAAATTAAACTATTATGAAAATTGTAGTTTCATTCATGCCAGAGAATTTGCCAACGCCTCCACCTCGGCCAAAGGCCAAGGCAACTGCCAAAACTTCCAAAACCAAAAAGACCAAGTAAGGTGGTTTTGAACGTTTACTACAAAGTAAAAACAAAAAAGCAGCTTTCGCAAGGGTAAAGCTGCTTTTTTTATGGTTTAAAATCTTAAAGCTTAATATGCGCGGGCAAATAATACTCGACCTTGAGAGGGTTTACCGGAGTATATGCATTTACCCACTTCTTTTTTCTGGTCGAATGGGATGCACCGTATGGTTGCTTTCGTTTCTTCTTTTATTCTTTCTTCGGTTTCGGGTGTGCCATCCCAGTGGGCGGATATAAATCCTCCTTTTGTCTCAAGTACTTGCTTAAATTCTTCAAACGTGTTTACTTCAGTAGTGTTTTCTTCTCTAAATTTTATGGCTCTTTTGTAGAGATTATTTTGAATATCGTTGAGCAAAAATTGCACTACCTCCAGCACTTTTTCATCCGAATAGGTTTTCTTTTCCAGCGTGTCGCGTCGAGCAATTTCAACCGTGTTTTCTGCTACATCTTTAGGACCAATGGCGATGCGAATGGGTACACCCTTGAGCTCATATTCGGCAAATTTCCAACCGGGCTTCTGGGTATCGCGGTCATCAAACTTAACGGTAATATTATGCTGTTGTAGTAATTGTTGTATTTTACGTGCTTTTTCGGCAACCTGTTGCTGCTCTTGTTCGTTTTTATAAATAGGAACAATGATTACTTGTAAAGGTGCAAGACGAGGGGGTAGTACCAGACCATTATCATCGGAGTGTGCCATGATGAGGGCACCAATCAGTCGGGTAGATACTCCCCAAGAGGTAGCCCACACGTATTCTTGAACTCCCTGCCGATTCTGGAATTTTACGTCAAAAGCTTTAGCAAAGTTTTGCCCCAGAAAGTGTGAAGTACCACATTGTAACGCCTTTCCATCTTGCATTAAGGCTTCAATACATAGGGTTTCAACTGCACCGGCAAAACGTTCGTTGGCCGATTTGTAACCTTTTATTACGGGAATGGCCATATAGTTTTCTGCAAAATCAGCATATACGTCTATCATGCGACGGGTTTCCTCCATGGCTTCTTCGGCGGTTGCATGAGCGGTATGGCCTTCCTGCCATAAAAATTCAGCTGTTCGCAGGAATAAACGAGTACGCATTTCCCAACGCACTACATTAGCCCACTGATTGATAAGTATGGGCAAATCGCGATAGCTATGTATCCAATCGCGATAGGTGTTCCAGATAATCGTTTCAGAGGTAGGACGTACTACCAGTTCTTCTTCAAGACGAGCCTCAGGGTCAACAATGACCCCTTTGCCATGGGGATCGTTTTTTAAACGGTAGTGGGTGACTACCGCACATTCCTTGGCAAATCCTTCTACATGACTGGCTTCTTTTGAAAAAAAAGATTTGGGAATAAAAAGTGGAAAATAGGCATTGCTGTGACCCGTATCCTTAAACATCTTGTCGAGAACAGCCTGCATTTTTTCCCAGATGGCATATCCGTATGGCTTAATAACCATACAGCCTCGAACATCAGAATTATCGGCCAAATCAGCTTTAATCACCAGATCGTTATACCATTGCGAATAATCGATAGTTTTACTAGTTAACGCTTTTGCCATAGATGAAAATTATAAATGAAGCTGCAAATTAAACAAAAAGTAATCAATCAAACAATTTCATTTTTTGGGTAATGTTATCTCTACAATGCACGCTTTGTATTACTTTTGACCCATTAAATGTAACAATATGCTTAAAATCGAAGAACTGGTTTCGTTAAAACCTTATAATACCTTTGGTATCGATGTAAAGGCTGATTATTTCATAACACTTCGGGACGAGGAGGATGTGAGAAGATTGTTGAGAGAAAGCTATTTACGCTCAAATCGTTTTTTCATTCTGGGTGGTGGTAGCAATATTTTATTTGTTGGAGATTACCGAGGCATAGTGATTCATCCCGATATGCGTGGTATTGAGGTTATTGCGGAGGATGAAAATCATATTGAGGTGAAGGTAGCTGCAGGAGAGGATTGGGATAGTTTTGTAGCATATGCAGTACAACAAGGGTGGGGTGGGATCGAGAATCTTTCGGGTATTCCGGGGCAGGTAGGTTCAGCTCCCATTCAAAATATTGGTGCTTATGGGGTTGAGGTAAAAGATACATTGCTAGCTGTGGAGGGTTACATGCTCGATAATCAGGAATTTTTCCGATTAAATAATTTTGATTGTGAATTTGGATATCGTACCAGTATTTTTAAGACAAAATTGTCGGGTCGTTTTCTTATCACAGCAGTTGTGTTTCGTTTTACACGTCGCAATCACACGTATAATTTATCTTATCAGGGACTCTCTCGCGCCGTTCAAAATGAAGGAGATGTTAATTTGCAGAACATTCGTAAAGCGGTATTATTAACGCGCGAAACAAAATTACCCGATCCACGGAAAATTGGTAATGCTGGAAGTTTCTTTAAAAATCCGGTAGTGGGACAAGGGAAGGCATATTTACTGAAAGCAGAATATCCAGAAATGCCTTTGTTTGAATCTGAAAAAGGAAAATATAAATTATCGGCAGCATGGCTAATAGAGCAATGCGGTTGGAAGGGTTACCGGAAAAATGATGTCGGTGTATATGAAAAGCAGGCGCTTGTGCTTGTTAATTATGGTTCGGCCAGCGGTGAGGAGGTATTGGAACTGGCGTCAAACATACAGCAAAGCGTTCATCAGAAATTTGATATTGAATTGGAAATGGAAGTTAACATTGTAGCATAGACGATAATAAAAAAGCCCGGGAAACCGGGCTTTTTTATTGATGAAACAGCGGTTTATTGGATTATTGACTTGAAGGTTTCATCTTCGAAGTACTTGAGGAATTCAACATCCTTAGCTGCGTATGCTTTTAGCTTGATATCCTTAGCAACGGCTGTTCTGAGGTTATTGAATACCATATCGGAGTTATCGGTACGTGCACCCAAAATAGCTTTCAAGTAGTATGCCTGTGCACTTTCATCTTTGCTGCAGCCAATGGTGTTGATAGCAGCTTCATAATTTTTGTTCAGTAATTTAGCTAGTGCAGCGTTATAGTCGCAAGCATTGCCAAAGTATGAGATAGCAATGTCGTATTTCCCTTTAATGATGTTGAGGATACCGAGGTTGTAGTTGGGAGCTTCGCCAGCAGCAACTGCAGCAGTTAAAAGTTCTTCTGCTTTGGCTAGATCGCCTTTAGCTAAAGCAACAGCACCCAGGTTGGTTTTTACTGCATCATTATTTTCAATAGCTTGAGCTTCCTGCAAAGCAGCTTCGGCTTCGTCGTAGCGTCCAAGCTGAATCAGTACATATCCCAGATTGTTCTTGGGACGTACATCGTTGGGGAATTTAGCTGCGGCTTTTTTGTAGAGCTCGGCCTTCTGGTTAAAGTCCTTAATAAGGTTGGCAGCATATAAAATTTCTTCAAGGGTGAAAATATCGGGATTGCTCTGAGCCAATGCCAGGAACTCATCATCACTGTATCCGATGGCTTCAGCTTTTACAACAAACTTCGAACGACGAAGTTGGGGTAAAATTTTAACCTTGATTTCTTCGAATGCCTCAGCTATGTTACGGATTTCTTTTTCGCGAACTTCCGGATCGGAATACATGGACAATACGCGAAGTACCAGATCTTTGTCTTTAATATCCGATTTTTCCATCAATTCCTTAAAGCCTTCCCAGTCTTCAGGGGTTTTGAGAACGGATAGTAACGAATCATTGTTCAGGACTTTTAGCTTTGATTTTTTCCCTTGATCTTTCAGGAATTTTATAGCGGTTGCTTCACGATTTTCAGCAAGCGATGTATTAAGTTTTACGGGTCCATCAGGCGAAGCAGCTGAAGCAATTTCAATGCCTTTCACTTTGAAGCGAGGATTTTTCGACAGACTGTCGATATAGCTCGTTAAAGCTTTTACCTCAGGTTTTTTAAGTTCGCTTGGACGTAAATTAGATTTGTTGATTTCGTACAAAATAGCAGCTGACTGAGAAACAGGAACGGTTCGCTGATAGCGATCGGGTAAGAATACGGTCTTGGGCTCGATGCGTACCAGCTTAGGGGTGACAATGATTCCGTCGGCAACCTTGTAAGAACCTAGCTCTTCTGTGTTGTTCTTAACAGTGGCAGTAACTTTAACTTCAACCGTCGAACGCATCATTTCGTCTTTGTAGGCAAACTTGTCGCTGTATGAGAAACTACCGCCTGCTTCGTAAGGTATTACCTGGTCGTTGGCCTGTACCTTTTCACCTTGAAGTTTTTTCGACTGTAACTCAATTTGTCCGCCTTCATATTTAACAATAGGCGTTACAGTTACCACAGCGTTTTTGTTAAAATACTTCGGTGGGAAAGTCCCACTAATGGTAAGGTTAACCTCGCCGTTATTCATTTCGAGGACGTTGGGCGTTACCTCATATTTAGCATTGCTTGCTAAATCTTTCATTTTTTTAAGTCCACTACAACTGCCCAGTACAATTGTTAGCGGAATCAAAATAAGTACCTTGCTGAGATTGACTTTTTTCATAGTTTACAGGTATTTATGAATTAACAATTATCGGATAATTTGGTACAAACATACAAATAGTTTTCCTAAAAAAAGAAGCATTTATCTAACAAAATTTATTTAATATTGCAAATATAATAATATAATATTGAAAATCAAATACTTAAAATTGTGTTTCGGTATACTCAATAAATTCAAAAGGTATCCTGAATAAATTCGCAAAATGTTCACCTGTTTCTTTACTATCATAGTCGCCTTCTTCGTAATACCATTTCACTTTAATTTCTTTTACTTGTTTATTTTCTACAAAAAGTTTGATGAGGTTGAAAATTTGTTTTGAAGAAGCGGTATTAAAATATTCAAGTTTAAAATTAAGCAATATACTGTCTTTGTCGTATTTTTCTGCCCAGGCAAAAACTTTTTCGTAAACTTTGAATGGATTTTCAGGTAGGCTTCTTCCTGTAAGTAAGATTTCTTTTTTGTCTGCATCACAACAAATGTATGGGGTGTCGTTAGTGCCTTGTATTTCGAGCTTCTCCATTATCTGATTTTTTTGTTTTTAACAAAATTAATAAAAACATTTATTCTTGTAACAAATGTTTTGTATTTTTTATAAACAGGTCATATGTATTATTTATTTATAGCTTGTTTCTACTATTCTTTTGTTATTTAAAATCATTATATATTAAGGTTGGGACAACAGTCATAGTGATTTTTTGCCTACCTTTGTCGTTTCAAATTTTGATACTGTAATACACTAAATTTCAAACAATTAAAAATAACAACAATGGCAGATAAGAAGTTTGTTACATGTGATGGTAATTATGCAGCGGCACATGTAGCATACATGTTTAGTGAGGTTGCTGCAATTTATCCAATTACGCCGTCTTCAACCATGGCCGAGCATGTTGACGAGTGGGCGGCTCAGGGGCGTAAAAATATATTCAATCAGCCAGTGAAGGTAATTGAGATGCAGAGTGAGGCTGGTGCAGCTGGCGCAGTACACGGTTCATTGCAGGCTGGTGCTTTAACCACAACGTTTACTGCATCGCAGGGGCTTTTGCTTATGATTCCCAATATGTATAAAATATCTGGCGAATTATTGCCTGGTGTGTTTCATGTTTCGGCACGTGCCCTGGCAGCTCATGCGCTTTCGATTTTTGGTGACCATAGCGATGTGATGAGTACACGTCAAACCGGCTTTGCCATGCTGGCTACCGGTAGCGTTCAGGAAGTAATGGATATTGCTCCAGTAGCGCACCTGGCTGCAATTAAGTCAAGAGTACCTTTTCTTCACTTTTTCGATGGTTTTAGAACTTCGCACGAAATTCAAAAGGTAGAAGCCGCTGATCAGGATAAGTTGGCTAAATTGATTGATTATAAGGCGCTTGACGAGTTTCGTAAACGTGCACTAAATCCCGAACATCCGGTAACTCGTGGCACTGCTCAGAATCCTGATATTTATTTTCAGGCACGTGAAGCAGCTAATCGTTTCTACAGTGCTGTTCCCGATATCGTTGAATCGTATTTGCAAGAAATTACAAAAATTACAGGTCGCGAGTATCATCTTTTCGATTACTATGGTGCAGCTGATGCTGAACATATAATCGTAGCAATGGGTTCGGTAACCGAAACCATTAAAGAAGTAATCGATTATTTGATGTCGAAGGGAGAGAAAGTTGGGCTCATTGCGGTACACCTGTATCGTCCCTTCTCGGCTAAGCATTTCATGCAGGCATGCCCAGCCACTGTAAAACGTATCGCAGTGCTCGATCGTACCAAAGAGCCTGGCGCCAATGGCGATCCTCTTTATCTCGATGTGAAGGATGTATTTTATGGTAAACCAAATGCTCCAATCATTGTTGGAGGAAGATATGGTTTGGGCTCGAAAGATACAACACCAGGACAAATATTGGCTGTTTTCAAAAATCTGAAAATGACTGAGCCCAAAAATCAGTTTACCATCGGTATAGTGGATGATGTTACCTTTAAGTCGTTGCCTACTGAGCCCGAAGTAAATGTGGTAAAACCAGGAACCTATGAGGCTAAATTTTATGGTATTGGTTCCGATGGTACTGTGGGGGCTAATAAGAATTCTATTAAAATAATAGGGGAAACCACTGATAAATACTGTCAGGCTTATTTCGCATATGATTCTAAAAAATCGGGGGGTATAACCACCTCGCATCTACGTTTTGGAGATAGTCCTATTCGCGCCCCCTACCTGGTTATCAGTCCCGATTTTGTAGCTTGTCACGTTCCTGCTTATCTCGATAAGTATGATATGCTGGCTGGATTGAAAAAAGGCGGTACTTTCCTGCTCAACTCGATTTGGGATGTAGAAGAAACGAAAAAACGTTTGCCCGATTACATGAAAAAATATCTGGCCGAAAATGAAATCAACTTCTACATTATTAATGCTACCAAAATTGCTGAGGAAATCGGGCTGGGTAATCGTACGAATACCATCATGCAGAGCGCTTTCTTCAAAATTTCACAGGTAATACCTTACGAAAAGGCTGTTGAGCAGATGAAGAAGGCTATCCTTAAAGATTTTGGTCGTAAGGGAGATGACATTGTGAATATGAACTATGCCGCTGTAGATAAGGGTGGTGAAGCAGTAGTTAAGGTAGATATTCCTGCTGAATGGAAAAATATTCAGGCAGAAAATACGGTGGGACGAGTTACTGGTGACATGCCCGATTTCATCAAGAATGTAGTTGTACCTATCAACTCTCTTAAAGGCGATGATCTTCCTGTGAGCGCCTTTTTGGGACGGGAAGATGGTACTTTTGAAGCAGGTACGGCTGCATATGAAAAACGCGGTATTGCGGTGAATGTTCCTGAATGGATAGCAGAAAATTGTATTCAATGTAACCAATGTTCATATGTCTGTCCACATGCTGCTATTCGTCCCTTCCTGTTGAACGATAAGGAAGCAGCTGGAGTTTCTGCAGGGACAACCTTACTTTCGGCTAATGGTAAGGCGCTGGAAGGATTGAAGTTTCGCATTCAGGTGAGTGTTCTTGATTGTACAGGATGTGGTAACTGTGCCGATGTATGTCCAGCTAAAACCAAAGCACTGGTGATGAAACCGCTCGAAAGCCAGATGACCGAGGTAGAACGCTGGGATTACATGGTAAAATCGGTAACATACAAGGATAAACTTCTGCCCAAGGATGCCGCAGTTAAAAACACACAGTTTGCACAACCCTTGTTTGAGTTTTCTGGAGCTTGTGCCGGTTGTGGTGAAACACCATACATTAAGCTAATTACCCAACTCTATGGCGACAAGATGATGGTGGCCAATGCTACGGGTTGTTCGTCGATTTATGGTGGTTCTGCTCCTTCAACTCCTTATACCAAAAATGCAGAAGGTAAGGGCGTTGCATGGGGTAACTCCCTCTTCGAGGACAACGCCGAATATGGTTTGGGTATGGCCGAAGGGGTACGCCAGATTCGTGATCGTATTGCACAAATGATGCGTGAAAATCTGGAACAAGTATCGGCTAAAACCCGTGAAGCCTTCAATGAATGGTTGGCCAATAAGGATACTTACGATGGCTCTCAGGTAGCTTCTGATAAGGTAAGAGAGGCTTTGAAGACCGAAAATCATCCTGTCGCTCAGGAAATTATAGCGCTTGATCAATATCTGGTTAAAAAATCCATCTGGATTATTGGTGGGGATGGTTGGGCATACGATATTGGTTATGGAGGACTTGACCATGTGATTGCCTCTGGCGAGGATGTTAATTTACTGGTACTCGATACAGAGGTATACTCCAATACGGGTGGACAGGCTTCGAAATCTACACCCATTGGTGCAATAGCCAAGTTTGCGGCCAGTGGAAAACGTGTACGCAAAAAAGATCTTGGCATGATGGCTATGAGCTATGGCTATGTATATGTTGCTCAAGTAGCCATGGGAGCAAATCAGGCGCAATACCTCAAAGCCATAAGGGAAGCAGCCTCTTACCCTGGTCCTTCGCTTATCATTGCTTATGCACCCTGTATTAATCATGGATTACGTAATGGAATGGGTAAGTCGCAGGCTCAGGAAAAATGGGCAGTTGAATGCGGTTACTGGCAGTTGTACCGCTACGATCCACGTCTTGAAGCACAGGGACAAAATCCCTTCCAGCTCGATTCGAAAGAGCCACGTTGGGAAGAATTCCAGAAATTCCTGATGAGCGAAGTGCGCTTTGCTTCGTTGAAAAAAGCATATCCGGCTCAAGCTGATGAAATCTTCAAGGCTGCTGAGGAAAATGCACGCTGGAGATATAAACGCTACGTACAAATGGCCTCGATGCAACCGATACTTCATCAATAATTTTGGAGAGGGTCTCAATTAACTGATAAAACGCTTTGCATTTTTAAAATGCAAAGCGTTTTTTTTAATAGGAACTCGCTTTTAGATGGGTCACAATTTCTTTGCTATCAAAATTCCAATTTTATTACTTTTGTAAAAACATTGTTTATGCGAAAACTTATTGTCTTTCTCAGCCTGTACCTTGTGGCAATATTATCAGCTTATTCCGAAGAAAATAAAATTCGATTTTCGGTTTTTGCCTCTCCCGCTATCAACTGGTTTAAAAGTGATGTTAGATCGGCGAAGAATGAATCGGCAGTACTGGGTTATAATATTGGCTTTGGAATGGATAAATACTTTGCCGAACATTATGCGATTACCAGCGGTGCTTCCATTACGGCATTAGGCGGAAAGCTGAAGTATAATTATGTAGCTACCTATAACACTTCTGATACTGCCATTCAGGTACCTGCCAATGTTTCGATAAAACACAAACTACAGTACATTTCCGTACCGTTAGGGTTAAAATTTATAAGTCGGGAAATAGGTTACACTACCATTTATGCCAATCTGGGTTTTGCTTCGTACATAAACATTAATGCGGTAGCCTCTACCGAAGATACTCAGGCAACTCTCGATCACGATAATATTGCAAAGGATATTCGGTTCTTTAATTTGGCCTATTATTTTGGCGGAGGGATGCAATATTCTCTAGGAGGCAATACGGCTATCATTTTTGGTGTTAACTTTTCTAATGGGTTACTGGATGTAACCAAAGAAAGGAAGGACAAAATTGTCACTATGAGCTTTACTTTTCATATCGGTATGCAGTTTTAAGGGGGTGGTAAAATGCAGATAGCGCTTGCACAAATCAATTTCATTATTGGCAACTTTGAATACAATGTTCACCGGATCCTGGAAGCTATTCGAAAGGCCAAAAAAGTAAATGCCGACCTGATTGTTTTTTCGGAGCTTGCAGTGACGGGATATCCTCCGCTGGATTTGCTGGAACATCGACGTTTTGTTGAAAAGGCCATTGAATGCGTGCATCAGATTGCACGGGAATGCGACGATATCGCTGCTATCGTGGGGGCGCCATCTTTCAATCCTAGTGACTCGGGAAAAGTGCTTTTCAATTCTGCATATTTTCTTTGCGATGGTAAAGTAAAAAGTGTTCATCACAAGTCGTTACTCCCCACTTACGACATCTTTGATGAATACCGATATTTTGAACCCAATAGGGAATTTCAGATAATTGAATATAAAGGAAAAAAAATAGCCCTTACTATCTGTGAAGATTTGTGGGATAATCCACCTGTTGAATACGCTCTGGGACGTTCGCGGTTGTATACCGTATCTCCTATGAAGGAACTGCTGAAATTTCATCCCGATTTCATCATTAACATTTCTGCATCACCGTTTGAGTATAATAAGATTGAAGTTAAAAAGACCATATTTACAAGGTATGCCCGTGAGACACGTTTACCCCTATTTTATGTGAATCAAGTAGGGGCACATACCGATCTTATTTTTGATGGGGGATCAATGGTGATTTCTCCTGAGGGGAAAATTGTTGATACCTTACATTTTTTCAGGGAAGATTTTAAGGTGTATTTGTTGGAGGATGTGATGAAGGATACATCGGTTGACTTTTCGTTTGAGCAGGATGAGATTGAACAAATGCACGATGCACTGGTGTTGGGGATACGCGATTATTTTGCCAAAACAGGCTTAAAGTCGGCCATATTGGGGCTTTCGGGCGGTATCGATTCGGCAGTAGCAACGGTACTGGCTGTCGAGGCGCTGGGGCATGAGCAAGTAAAAGTGTTGCTGATGCCTTCGAAGTTTTCATCAGAGCACTCGGTAACCGATGCGGTAGAGCTAGCCAAACGACTAAATATTGAGTATCATATTGTACCAATTCAGTTTATAGTCGATAGTTTTCTTACTACCCTGCAACCATACTTTGATGGCCTTCCGGTCGATGTTACTGAAGAAAATATTCAGGCTCGTGTTAGAGGTGTCTTGCTCATGGCTATGTCGAACAAGTTTGGACATCTGTTGCTGAATACCTCCAACAAAAGTGAAATAGCTGTGGGCTACGGAACACTCTATGGCGATATGAATGGTGGATTATCGGTACTGGGCGATGTTTATAAAACCAACGTTTACCGGTTGGCACAACATATCAACCGAAATACAGAATTGATACCAATCAATATTCTTACAAAAGCTCCTTCTGCAGAGTTACGTCCCAATCAAAAGGATAGTGACTCGCTTCCGCCCTATGAAATTCTTGATGAAGTTTTATTTCGTTACATTGAACAGCAAAAATCGATTGAAGAAATCGTGTCCGAAGGTTTTCATTCGGAGGTAGTAGAAAGGATTATGCGGATGGTCAATGCTAATGAATATAAACGTTTTCAGACACCCCCCATACTTAAAGTTACCTCAAAAGCATTTGGTCAGGGGCGGCGCATGCCTATTGTTGCTCGCTATTAGCATTGATTTAACGGTTTAGAATAAAATATATTTATATTTTTGCATGTTATTGTGTGAATAGATATTATGCGTGCAATTTCCATAGAGGAGTGTAAGGAATCCTTTGAGCAGAATGGGTCTGTTTTGTCGTTACTCAGGGAAGAGGAAAAGCAACTTTTACGTACAACGGTGAGTTGTATTGCATACGAGCGAGGTAAGATTATTTTTTCTGAGGGGGACCACTGTGTTGGTCTTTTATTTCTGGTCGAAGGAAAGGTAAAGATCTTCAAGGAGGGAATAGGGGGTAGAGAACAAATTGTACGTTTAGCACGTCCAGTGGGTTTTGTGGGTTATCGGTCATTTTTAGCCGAAGAGCCCCATACTACCAGTGCCATTGCCTTAGAACCATCAGTTATCTGTGTTATCACGCGGGAAGTTTTTATGCGAATTGTTCAGTCGAATTTTGATATTACAATGGCTTTATTTAAAGCTTTTGCAACTGAATTGGGACTTACCTATAATCGTACCATTACATTGACTCAAAAACACATACGTGGAAGATTGGCCGAATCGTTAATATTTATCCGTAATACCTATGGGGTTGAGGAGGATGGGGCAACCTTGCTGGTTTCTATGACTCGCGAGGAATTGGCGAATCTCTCGAATATGACTACTTCCAATGCAATTCGTACCCTATCCAGCTTTGCTGCTGAAGGACTCGTAGCGATTGATGGTAGAAAAATCAAAATCCTGGATTATAACCGCTTACTTCGGGTTAGTGAATTGGGTTAGCTGTTTTTTTGCTTGCGTAGCCAGTTTGTTACTGCTTGCTGATAAGCCCGTGCATTTTTATTGTGCTCAATCAAAGTTTTTGCAAATACGTGCCGACCAGAAAAATCGGGTTTTGCACAGAAGTATAAATAGTTATGTGAAGCATAATTAAGCACTCCATCTATAGCAGCGATTGAAGGAGTACAAATGGGGCCTGGAGGTAACCCTTGATGAAGGTACGTGTTATAGGGGGATGGATAGTTTAGATGTTTCAGCAGGATTCTTTTTATCTGGAACCCATTCATTGCATATCGTACAGTAGGGTCGGCCTGAAGGGGCATGCCTTTTCGCAATCGGTTAATATACACCCCAGCTATGATAGGGTATTCTTCTTTTACATTCGATTCCTCTTCAACAATTGAAGCTAAAGTAATGATTTCTACGGGTGTAAGTTGCAAAGACCGAGCTCTGGCCATTCGTGCGCTATCCCAGAAGGCTTCAAATTCCTTATACATGCGTTCTATCAATGCCTTTTCATCCGTATTCCAGAATAAATAGTACGTGTTTGGAATGAAAATCGTAATTACCGTTTGTGGAGTTAATTGATAATGGGATAATATTTTTTCGTTATAAAATGCACGAATAAATTGGGCAGAATCGGGTTCAAGGTTTTTGCCCAGAAATGCCGCTAATTGGGGTAAAGTGCGGAATTTGCGTAGGGTAAGGGTGACGGGCGCCTGTCGCCCTGCACGCAACATGTTGATTAGCTCATTATTGTTCATTCCATCGATTAATCTATAACGGCCTGCTTTTACATGCAGGGGATAGTCTTTTCGATGTGCCAGCCATTTGAAAGTCTTAATATTTCGAAGATATTTTCCTGTCTCGAGTATTTGACAAACATCGTCGTAAGTTGCACCGGTAGGGATATAGAGGTAAGTTTTGTTATTCTTTAAAACTACATTAGGTGCCAGAATATATCGCCAGCCTTGATAGACCAAAAATAGGATTAGCACAATGAAAGATAGGGCAAGTATCCGAAAAAGTAATTTTAATTTTTTAGTCATAGTAGCTTCTTGATGATAGGGTAGTAACAGCCAATTATCATTTTGGTTTACAGATGGCACCTGTTTCAAAAGTAATACCAGGTTGTATGCAAGTTACATATTTTTTCGTACTTCAGTAGAAGATTTAGTCTTATTTTAGGTGGTGTGTTCTGAGAAATTTGCTTTTCAGCTTTAACAAAAAAAACCATGCACCTACTTGAGGTGCATGGTCAAAAACTACTAACTTACTTACTAACTAACTATTACCAGTTTCCGTATTGTTTGAGTTTACCTTTACTCAGGTCGATTTCACGCTGAGGAATGGGGAAGAATTCGTGCTTGCCTGGGATATAGTCGATAACAAAACCATCACCAGTACGAACCATGCCATCCAATTTAGCTTCGGCATCGCGCCAACGTACCAGGTCGAAGAAGCGGTGTCCTTCGAGTGCCAATTCAACACGGCGTTCGCGTTTAACCTGGTCGAGCGTTACAGTGCCTGTTAAATCGGCGGGTACAGTATTTCCAGGAGCACCACACTTACGGGCACGTGTACGTATCATGTTGATATACTGAAGTGCCTTGGCATTGTTACCTGCCATTACAGCAGCTTCGGCAGCAATGAGCACGACATCGGCATAGCGGATAATTTTTGTGTTGATGGGAGCTTCATTCCATGAACCAGTTCCACTACCCTTAAATTCTGCCCACGAAACCTCGAACTTAGCCTGGTACATACCCGTTGACGAGTTCTGATAGTTGATGGGGAACCAGCCTTTTTCCAGGTTTATGGAGTCATTAATATTCGTTGATGGCTGATTAATCGTACCATTGGTTAAGCGTGGATCGTTACGTGAAATGTGGATGGTTGTAGGGAAACGAGGATCGCCGCTTTCAAATTCTTTAGCCAATTCTTCTCGAGGAATATTAAAGCCCCAGTATGATGTCTGCTGGTGGGTTTTATTGTTGGCTGGGTCATCGTAATAACGAGCTGCCGACCAGTTGATAATAGAAGAACCGCGGGATTGTAACCATCCCATACCATCGTTGATGTTCTGTACCTCGAAAATTGATTCAGCGGAATTGTCGCCCGATGAGGTGAAAATAAATCGATAACCATCTACTTCTCCAAAGAAGGAGTTATAACGCTCACCATCAATACCTACGAGTTTGTATACCCCTGAATTAATTACTTCTTCAGCTGTACTTAGTGCTTCACTCCAGCGTTCGCGCAGATTAGCAAAACGTGGATCATCGGGATAATTGCGCGCATAGGACGACTCAAACAGGTATACTTTAGCCAGCAATGCCTGTGCTGCACCCCGGGTAGCACGTCCTATGTTTTTTGCATCCCTTGTGAGGGGAAGATTGGGTATTGCCTCCTTCAGGTCTTTTTCCATGAAGTCGAATAAATCACGCATGGGGCTACGCGATTGCTCATATTCGCTGGCGCCCAGCACATGATCTACCAGGGGAACTTCGCCAAAACATACGACCAAATAGAAATAATTCAAGGCACGGAGGAATTTAAGTTCAGCGATGCGTTCATTGATCACCGCAGCACTGGCTTCAGGATCAATGTTAGGAATATCGGGTAATTTTTCAAGTGCTTTATTGGCCAGCATGATAGCCTTGTATAGGATACCAAACGGGTTTGAGAAGATTTCACTGGTTGGTAGATGGGTTAATCGATCAAGTTCCTGATAGATTACCACGTCAGTCTGGTCCTCACCACCTGCATCAGCATCGTCGGATGCCATGCTACCCATCAACATTTGAATGTGTCGATCCCATGTGGTCATGTATGCCAGCTGGGCATATACTGCCGTAACAGCCTGTTCAGCATCACTTTGCGTGAGGTAAAAGGCAGCCTCGTCTTCGGTTGCGATAGGGGCTACATCCACCCATTCATCCTTGCAGCTAAAGGTGAGCCCTATCAGCATGGTTGCAACAATTATTTTATTGAAGTATGTTTTCATAGTGTAAACGTTTTAAAGTTAAAGATTTAGAACACCAGATTTGCGCCAACGGAGAGTACTCGTGCTTGTGGGTAACCACCGATATCAACCCCTGTTACAGATGGGTCATCACCGTACTGACCAACTTCTGGATCAAAGCCTTTGTATTTCGTGAGGGTAAATACATTGGTTAAGGATACATAAATTCTTAATTTTTCAATCTTCAGCGCTTTGTTTACAGCTGAGGGGAGCGTATAACCTATTTGCAGGTTTTTCAGACGCAGATACGAACCATCCTGAATGTAAAGATCGGAGGCGCGAGCATAGTTTTGTGCTCCCATGCGTGGCATTTCATAACTTTCGTTCCCCGGATCGATAGGATTACCATGGTTATCAAGAATTAGATTGCCCTGTTTGTCAACCAATGGATCGCGGTAGCGGTTAGCAAACGAAGCCATACGGTTGGACGGTATGGTATTCCAGTCGTAAAGGAAACGGCCTGCGCCAAAGAGTATTTCATTGCCATATACTCCACTAAAGAACGCTTGCATGTCAAATTGTTTGTATGCAAGGTTAAACGAGAAGCTGAAAATGAAGGGTGGATTGGGGTCACCAAGGAAGGTACGGTCCTTATCGTCAATTTTGCCATCATTATTAAGGTCTTTCCAGCGAACATCCCCAGCTTTTGCAGTAGGTAGTAAAATGGTATCGCCCTTACTATTTATCTGATAATACACCAGTTTTCCATTTTTAGGATTAATTGTTTGGGGATCGTTGAGCTTGATTATATTCTCTACCTGATAGCCCCA
>JAKPGM010000025.1 GCA_029550865.1 Bacteroidota bacterium
TTCTTAACGACATGGTTAAAATTTTCTGTCGGCGAAAGCTTGAGGTTTATCATCCTCGTTATATTTCGACGGGCATTTCAATAGTATTGAATTGGCCTGAAAATTTTTCCCTTGCATACGACCTATTAAGACAATCTTTTCTGATTTCTCAAAGTCCTGAGGGTTTGCATTGTGATATTCTACCTGTGTGACTATGCCTTTATCGTCTTTTACATAAAAAGAGAAATAATTAGGTTTCAAGGGGTCGTATTGCATGGGGCGTGTGGTGTCTAAGGTACCGATTACATGGAACTCTCTGTCAGGGTTCTTCGAGGCAATGGCAAAATCAGCATAGGGATTAGTATCGCTGAATGTGCTGATAACCACCCCTAATGCTATTGCTAGAAAAATAATAATAAATATATGTTTTGTCTTCATGTGTTTTTACTTTGTTTTTTCAACAATTCATCCAGTTCTTTCTCTAATCGTTGTGTTTTACGGTCGAGAAACAACAGGTAAACGAATAAGCCAATAAAGATAAGGGTAATGACTCCAATTACAACAAATAATTTATTCGTGAGCATAGCCTGAAATTTATAATTCAGCAATTTTCTGATGAATGGTTTTGATGCGGATACGTATTTTCCAAATCCAAAAGGCAATCATGATCCAACCCAATACAGCCGGATAAAAAACCAGGCGCATAGTAGGATCTAAACCTTTAACCCCGAGTGCCGGATTTCCGCTTTTTCCGGGGTGAATACTGTGCTCGGCCAGGCGCGGCATGATGCCGATGAATACTAGCATAAGTACAAAAGCAAATATATTGTATACCGCAGACACCCTGGCCTTTTTTTCCTGGTCGTCAATCGAAGAGCGAAGGACAAAGTAGGCTAAATATACTAAAATGGCTGTTGCTGCGCCATTCAGTTGTGGGTCATTTGTCCATGGTTTACCCCAGGTGAAATTTGCCCACATCATACCGGTAACGATTCCAAGAAACCCAAAAAACAGTCCCACTGCAGCAGCTTGAACGGCAGCTGTATCTGTTTTTGCGAGAGGTTGTCGAAGATATTTTATGCTGAAAATGAAAGCAGTAGCCATCATTGTGGTCATTGTAAACCACATGCTAACGTGGTAAAAGAGGTTTCTGATGCCCTCGTAGATGATGGGTAATTGAGGCACATGTATAGAGAGGCCGGCAATCAGGCTGTAGGCAACCAAGAGACCACCGGTTATTTTCCACCAATCTTTTTTTAATTTCGGCATTTATAAAGCGTTATGTAAAGTAAACAATGTTTTGGGCTGTTTGCTCAAATTATTCCATCCATAAATATGGAAAAAGTATCCATGCCAATGTGATGCACAATATGTCGAGCAAAAGTAAAGCCAAAACCATGGCGCTTAAATTTGAAGCAACCGTAGGTTGAATAGCTGAGGTTGACAGTCGGATTACAAGTAGAAGCAGAGGGGCAGTGAGAGGTAAGCTCAGAATAGCCATTAATGAAAAGTTACGGGCTTCCTGAGAGGCAATAGCTGAAGTAAAGGTGAGTATTCCGGCCAGGCCAATGCTGGCCAGAAGCAGGGCAAGGATGAATCTTAAAGGATGAAGTATTGGATTTCCGTTGAAAAGCAGAAAAACCATGCTGGTAATTGCGCTTAACGTTAGGATTAAAAGTATGTTATAAATA
>JAKPGM010000029.1 GCA_029550865.1 Bacteroidota bacterium
TGGTTTTCATTAATTATGATCCTCCAGCTACCCTCGGGATCTTCCAGAAAGCGGTAGACGCTGATATAACTCATGAGCTGTTGCCGAATCACGGACACAAGGTTGGAAAATGCTCAGCTGCGTTTTATCATGCTCGTTACAAGCGTGATTATCAAGATGGCATGCATGGCCGCACATAACTTTTGTAAATGCCTCGTACTGGGCGTAGTCCACGTATCCCTTGTCAAAGATGGTGATAGAACCTACGAGTAGCCTATGCACCTCCTGCAAGAACATATGGTCGTGCCTTACAGCCTCGCAGTATCGTATCAGACAGGGAACATTATCACTGACCTTGATGATGGTATGGGCTTTTATGCCTCCCTTCTTCCTACCCTCCTTTGGTTGGCGCCCAACACCCCGAAGGATATCCTTAAACAGCTTATGGTGGTGGAATCCATAATGTAAAGTCGTTTCATGTCTGCGTCGCTCAGCTGGCTGTCCGGTAAAATTTTTATTTTTGTTCATGTCTCACTTTTTTTGGTTATGACTCAAAATAGGCATTCCGGGTGGTATCTCAAAAATACTGCCCGGTAATTTTTTTACCGGACAACAATGATTTGTAATAATCAATTGCCGGGCTGCGGCGCGGACGCCCTTAAAGTTTTGCTTGCCGCGAACGGGGCCTAAGCTATTTTAATGCTGTAATTTTGTTTGATTTTGTTTTAATTTTTTTATTTTTATAACATTATTTAAATATACAAACTGTACTGCATACTGTAACGATAAGTTTTGGCTAAGCAATATATGTTATGAACAAATTATTGGCATTCCTTCTTCTTATAGTTAGCATGTCGTTTATAAGCGACAAACCTATTACCTCCGACTGCAAGTGTAAAGGTATACCGCTTTATGGTCGCGTGCAGTTTGTTGATGCATTCGAAGATTTTCGTATTCAATTTGTCGATGTATTTCCTGATATTAAAGTTCGTTTCGTAGATTATAATTCTACTAAATGTGGTGAATGGCGTGTAGTTACTTCTTTCCCCGATTTCAAAGTCAAAATCGTTGACCAGTTCCCCGATTTTAAAGTTCAACAAGTCGACGCCTTTCCGGGATTAAATTAGTACTGGTTATGATCGAGTTGGCTGGTTTAAAATAAATCAGCAACCAAAACTATGTACGACAAACCTAAAAAGACTTTCAAGTGTCAAAAATTCTTTTTGTCTGTCGGAAAATAATTTTAAATGTTTTTTTAAATTGGTTGGAGGGAACTCGCAGCATAAGTTGCCTGCATATAGGAAAGTACGAAAAATAAAATTTTTTCATACTTGAGGAATATAGCTATTGATTTATTCAATAAAAAATTGAAAAAATGGTAAGTACTATACTTTTTTCATTCTTCCCCCACTTATATATATACCTTTACAAGGCTATTGCTAAATTTTTCAACTGTTTAGAACAATTCTTGAGGGAGCGTTGTAAATACCCTTTTAGCAAGTAGGTTGTACCTGTCGAGGCTTCGGCCAATGGTATATATTCATGCTATCAAGCACATCCCTGAGAGCATATTTCAAACGATAGCATAGTGTGTTTTTCCCCAAAAAACGATTATTGCCCCTTTTAAAAGCAGAAGCCTGATGAATAATCATCAGGCCCTACAGTCGACGAAGCCGTAGCATCGTCATAGCAAATGTACAAAATTTTTTATTATTTTACCAATATAATTTAAAATTTTAATATTTATGGATGATTGTGCTCTGTGAAAATGCATCAATCATTCGAAACCCGTTAATCGGATGGTTAAATGTATAATCAAAATTCTATAAAGACTTTTCCTTAAGCGAGTAATTCGTAAAGAAGCTAAACCTGTACATGTAATAGTGAAATTTAAGAACGATTCTAAATTGTGCTGAATATTGAGAAAAGTAAATGTAGATACATTTAAAGATAGGCTACCAATTAGAAAGGGAGGTAATTTTTGCTACGAATTTGAAAGCCTTTACCATAACCCTCTATGTTTCGCGATAGTATAGCTGGCATCATCATTAAAAACTTCGTGTGGAAAGGATAAGTTCCGCTGATTATTTGGTATAATGTTTTTCCTTGTCATCTTGCTTGATTCATCTTTAAAAAACTGTCAGAAAATTGAGTGTTAAACCAAGTAAGTAGTGGGATGACAAGGTTATCCCTAATAGAATATTAAAAAACCCTTGCAGAAGCTTTGCAAGGGTTCGATGCAAAGGTGGTGTTGTTTTTTATTGCAGTGGAATAAGGCGAAGCACAATTACATCGCGAGCAGGGATGGTCGACACAAAAGGTCGTGAAGTATTACCCACGTCTTTGTGACCCCATACATCCCGAAGTTTGTAGGTTACTTTGTTGAATTCGTACACATATTTTCCGTCGTAAATATTTTCAGAATCTTTCCAGTCGAAAGAGATGGGTTGGGGGGTATCGCCACGATTAAGGAAGCACACCGCCAGGTGGCCGTTCGCAAGTGGTTTAGCAAATATTTGCACATCGCCATAGTCGAACCAGCGGAAGCATTGAACCCCCAGGGTATCCTGATTAATGTCAATCATCTCTTTATTGGTGAGGATTTCCTGGATTTCTTTGGTCATATTTCGCAGGTCGTTACCAGCGATAAGGGGTGCAGCCAGCATACACCAGAGCGAGAAATGAGCGCGGCTCTCGTTCACACTCAGTCGGTTACCTACCTCCATCATGTCGGGGTCGTTCCAGTGACCGGGGCCAGCATATTGGCGCAGGTTAAGATTTTTGTCCATTTGCATATCGAGGATACGTAGGATTCCGTTCGATACCCAACTACCATGTCCCAATTCGCAGTTCCAACAATCGACAATATCACCGGTGGTTCGCCATAGATGTCCATATTTAGCGCCCCAGAGCCAGGGTTTGTTGTTGCCCCATTCGCAAATGCTAAATACTATGGGACGTCCTGCAGCCATCAGGGCATGGGCCATAGTTTTATAGGCCTCTTCGGCTACCAGGTTATCGGTATTACACCAATCGTATTTAAGATAATCGATTCCCCATTCGGCAAATTGCAAGGCGTCTTGAAATTCGTATCCTCGGCTACCCGGGTATCCACCACAGGTTTTCCATCCAGCATCGGAATAAATACCAAGCTTGAGTCCCTTCGAATGCACATAATCAGCCAATGCTTTTATGCCAGAGGGGAAACGTTGAGGGTCGGGATACAGAAAGCCAAGGCTGTCGCGTCCTCCCTGCCAGCAGTCGTCGATGTTGATATAGGTATATCCGACTTCGCGCATTCCCGAAGCCACCATGGCATCGGCCATCTCACGAATTATTTGCTCGTTGATATTACAGCCAAAACGGTTCCAGCTGTTCCATCCCATGGGTGGGGTCTTGGCCAGTTCGGCATACTTCTGGGAATATAGCCCAAAAGGTAAGCCTGCCAGTATCAACATTAAAAATATACGTTTCATATTTTTATCTTTTGGCATTACACTTTTTCTGCAAAAATGGACTATTTTCGTGATACCAATGGTATACGAATGTAATCATCAAGGGTATAAATTGAATACTTGTTTACAGGTATGTGCAAGCCATAAATTATTTTTCCGATATGTTGGTATGTGAGGTATGAGGTTAAATGCTACTAAAATTGAATTTATTTTCGGACAGAAGTTGAACAGTCCCCTGCTTTAGCAGCACACTTCTTCAAGAAAGGAGAGAAGACGGGGGCAAGGTTTTGATGGGTGGGGAAGTAGAGGCGTTGTTATTCGAGAATTTATAACAACGCACTTTAAATGAAAATAAAGATTTAACAACATGCGAGTTCCATCCGGCCTTTTAAGAAAAATTTTTAAAATTATTTTCGGATGAAACGAGCATGTATAGCAGTATTCACAAACGAGTATGAAAATATTTATCAGTTTCGTACTTCCTATGTGTAGAAGGCTCATCACATGCGAGTTCCATCCGACCGATTTAAAAAACATTTAAAAATATTTTCGGATGAAAGTTATCGTAGGAATTCATGGATTGGATAATAAGCCAGAACGATCAACTTTGAATCAGTGGTGGTTAAAAGCCATGAACGAGGGTTTGGGTAGGATTCGGAGTAAGGTTGAAGTCTCAAATTTTGAATTGGTATATTGGGCAGATATCACCTATCCGAAGCCACTCGACATGGAGGACCCCTATTTTCTGGACGATGTATACACGCGAGCGCCCGATACGGTGTCGTATTCGGGTACAGAGTTAATTGCTACTTCGTTGCTATCGAAGGGATTACAAAGAGTTTGGCATTGGGTTAGGGGTTCAAAATTTTCGAATCGTACATTTGAATGGCTTGATCCCTTGGTTCGTCGGTATTTTCAGGAGGTCGATATATATTTATTCAACAGCGACCCCGCAAAGCGTAGTCGTATACGAAACCGATTGATGGAAGTACTGTGGCGGTATCGTCGTGATGAAATTTTGCTCATTGGACATTCTATGGGTTCGGTCATAGCCTACGATGTACTTTTGTCGGAGGAAGAAAAGTTTCCTATACATACACTGGTAACGCTGGGATCGCCGTTAGGTTTTCCATATATCGCTGAGAAAATTGCGCAAGCCCACCAAATTAATGTTTCGATACCCATCCGACTTCCAACGCCGTCGTCAATACTCGACCAGTGGCATAATTTTTACGATGCTACCGACGTGATAGCGCTTCAACATAAGTTAGCTGATATATATATGCCAAACAACCGTGGGATAGCGCCTATTGATCGTCAGGTGGTAAACGACTATGTTAATCGTGGCCAACGCAATCCGCATAACATTTTTGGGTATCTGCGGGCTAAGGAATTTTCACAACTCCTCGATACTTTCCTTACTCGTCCATCCCTGACAGAGACAAAGCAAGGTTGGTGGCAACAAGTGGTGAAAGCTTTAAATCCATTTGGGAAGGATTAACCAATTGCATGTAGATACCTTGCAACAACAGGAATCATTGAAGCTGCAAGCGTATTTTGGAATAAGTTATGCCAACGAATAGCTGATTCTTGGAAACTTTCAGTATGCTACCCCAAAATCTTGGTTTTAGTTAGTTTATTCTTTTTACGGTAGTGTTGGATAGTTCATTGTTCCTACTACACTCGTTGATGCTGATGGCCAATTATGACAGCTTGAAACTAATTCCAAATAATTTATTCTGTTTAAAGTATTATCTTTGTCGAGTTTAACAATAAATAAATCGAACGACAAAGATGGGAAAAGTACTAATCATTGGTGCCGGCGGGGTAGGCACGGTAGTTGCTCATAAGGTTGCTAAGGAAAAAGACGTTTTTTCGGAAATACTGCTGGCAAGTCGCACAAAGGAAAAATGCGATGCAATAGCCAGAGCGGTGGGCGGTAATCGTATTCAAACGGCCAGGGTCGACGCAGATAATGTCGACGAGCTTGTGGCGTTGATGAATGATTTTAAGCCCGATATAGTTATCAACGTTGCTTTGCCATACCAGGATTTGACCATTATGGAGGCATGTCTGAAGACGGGAGTCGCCTATCTCGATACTGCCAACTATGAGCCACGCGACGAGGCTAAATTTGAGTATAAATGGCAGTGGGCTTATCACGATCGTTTTAAGGATGCTAATCTTACGGCTATCCTCGGTTGTGGCTTTGACCCCGGGGTTACCAGCGTATTTACTGCCTATGCAGCCAAACATCATTTCGACGAAATTCACTATCTCGATATTGTAGATTGTAATGCCGGAGACCATGGTCGTCCGTTTGCAACCAACTTTAACCCCGAAATCAATATTCGTGAGGTTACCCAGAAGGGAAAATATTGGGAAAACGGTCGATGGATTGAAACCGAACCCCACGAAATTCATAAACCGCTTAATTATCCTGGCATTGGGCCTAAGGAAAGCTATCTCATATATCACGAAGAGTTGGAGTCGTTGGTTAAAAATTTTCCCACCATCAAGCGTGCTCGTTTCTGGATGACCTTTAGTCAGGAGTATCTTACCCATTTGCGAGTAATCCAGAACATTGGTATGGCACGTATCGACCCAGTGATGTATAAGGGTGTTGAAATTATTCCCATAGAATTTTTGAAGGCGGTACTTCCCAATCCTGGTGAGCTCGGGGCAAATTATAAGGGATGGACCTCAATAGGGTGCCGTATTCGGGGAATCAAGGATGGGAAAGAAAAAACCTATTACATATACAACAACTGCAGTCATGAGGAAGCCTATAAGGAAACGGGAACACAGGCTGTAAGCTACACAACGGGTGTACCTGCCATGATAGGTGCTATGATGTATTTAAAAGGTTTATGGAAGAAGCCGGGAGTGTACAATGTCGAACAATTCGACCCCGATCCGTTTATGGAGGCACTCAATAAATATGGTCTTCCCTGGAACGAACTGCATGATGTCGACCTGGAACTATAAAATATAAAGACAGTGCAAAGCGGTGCCAAAGCGTACCGCTTTTTTTATTATGCTCGCTATCTAAACTTTTAAGTTTTAAAAGTGTTTAATACTTTGAATTAATCAATCGTTTGA
Source organism: Bacteroidota bacterium (assembly GCA_029550865.1). Taxonomy (GTDB): domain Bacteria; phylum Bacteroidota; class Bacteroidia; order Bacteroidales; family DTGW01; genus JAKPGM01. Next base: position 6,537 of record JAKPGM010000029.1, read on the forward strand.
TGTCGAGCATATACGAAATAAGGGAGAACATCATTCAGCAGGAACTTGATGAACACAAGGTTCCGTCGGATCCTTTTGTGTTATTTAAATACTGGTACGACCAGGCTTTCGAAGCAAAAATTTTTGAGCCTAATGCTTTTGCGCTGGCTACTGCTGATAAGAATGGATTTCCCAGTGTACGCATGTTATTGCTCAAATCGTTTGAAAAGGGAGGATTTACCTTTTTTACCAACTATAATAGTCTAAAAGCCCAGCATCTACAGCAAAACCCTAATGCAGCGATGGTATTTTACTGGTCGGAACTTGAACGACAGGTACGTATCCATGGTCGTGTAGAAAAAATTTCGTCGGCTGAGTCGGATGCCTATTTTGAGAGTCGTCCGGTAGGTTCGCGGTTGGGGGCATGGGCGTCGCCGCAGAGTCAACCTATTGAAAGCAGAGGATGGCTGGAAAAAAAGCATTTCGAATTTCGTGAAAAGTTTGCGCGGGGACCAATTCCACGTCCCGAAAACTGGGGTGGATATCGGTTAAAACCCGTTTCCATTGAGTTCTGGCAGGGTCGTCCCAATCGACTTCACGACCGTATCGTTTACCAGGCTCAGGACGAAAGCTGGAAAATTATTCGACTGGCTCCGTAAATTTTTTAACCATGTTAAATCGATTGATATATATCTTTAGCCTGATTTTTCTCTTGCACACAGGATGTCATTCACAAAATGCTAACACTATGCAGTACAATAAACTTACGCCCGAGGAAGAACGGGTTATCCTTTATAAGGGTACCGAACCTCCGTTTAGTGGCCAATACGTACATTTTGATGGTAAGGGAACTTATCTGTGTAAACGCTGTAATGCACCGCTTTACCGTTCGGAGGATAAGTTTGACTCGCATTGCGGATGGCCCAGCTTCGACGATGAAATTCCTGGGGCTATCAAGCGTCAACCCGATGCCGATGGCCGTCGTACCGAAATAGTTTGTGCCCGATGTGGGGCTCATCTGGGGCACGTATTTGAAGGGGAAGGATTTACACCAAAGAATGTACGTCATTGCGTAAATTCAATCAGTCTGCAATTTGCACCAGATACATCAGCAACGGTAGAAAAAGCCATCTTTGCGGGTGGATGTTTTTGGGGGGTGGAGTATTACCTGCAAAAAGCTCCGGGTGTTATATCGACGCGTGTTGGGTATATTGGAGGGCATGTACCTAATCCCACCTACCAGCAGGTTTGCTCGCATACCACCGGACATGCTGAAGCTGTAGAGGTAACCTTTGATCCGCAAAAAACCACTTACGAAGCGCTTGCTAAGCTTTTTTTCGAAATTCACGATCCTACCCAGCTGAACCGTCAGGGACCCGATGTGGGGGACCAATATCGATCCGAGATATTTTATTTTGACGAAACGCAAAAGAAAATTGCGCAAAAGTTGATCGACCAACTGAAAGCCAAAGGTTATGCAGTGGTTACCAAACTTTCGCCTGCTACAACCTTTTATCCTGCCGAGGATTATCATCAGCAATATTACGAACACAAAGGAACTACCCCCTATTGTCATTTTTATCAAAAAAAGTTTTGATTGTAAGCTTTTCGGAATGCTGCTATTAAACATTTTTATAGTAGACGAATATTAAGTACCTTAGCGTCTATTATAAAATTCAGGTGGTATGAAGATAAGCTTTATCAATACCGAGCGGATGTTTACCCGCGAATGGTTCAGGGTGTATACCCAGATTACTATAGGGGCATTTATACTGGCGGCAGGCTTTGTATTTTTTGTTACCCCTTATCGAATTGTTCCTGGTGGTGTTTATGGGATATCCATCGTTATTCATTACCTTACTAAGGGCGTTTTTTCATTTGCCCCCGACGGGTTGCCCATAGGTACTATGGGATTAATCATGAATATACCGCTAACTATTCTGGGAATAAAAATTTTGGGACCCCGTTTTGGGGTGAAAACGGTGGTAGGTTTTGTGCTATCTTCTTTTTTTATTGATTTTCTTACCTTTTTCTGGGGTACTAAACCATTAGTTCCTGGCGAGGCATTGCTATCGGCAGTATTTGGTGGAGTATTGATTGGGCTTGGTCTGGGTGTAATTTTTCGAACTCGGGCTACTTCGGGTGGTTCCGATATCATTGGAATGATACTTGAAAAATATACACATTTGCCGTTGGGACAATTGATGATAGCTGTTGATTCTACTATCGTTCTCATTGGTTTGGCTGCCTTTCAGGATTGGAAAATACCCTTACTTTCGTGGACGGTGATTTACATCTCGGGCAAGGTGATTGATGCCACGCTCGAGGGGCTTAATTATAATAAGACGCTGCTCATTATTACCGATGAGTACGAGGAGGTTAAAAACACCATTCTCTATGACATTGGTCGTGGGGCTACCCTTATAAAGGCGCAGGGGATGTATTCGAATGATGAAAAAAAACTTATCTTTTCCAACATGTCGCGTCGCGAGGCATTTCTGTTAAAGGAAAAAATAAAAAAAATCGACCCCAAGGCTTTCATTACCATCATCAATACTAATGAAATTCTTGGCGAAGGATTCAAAACCATGCACGAGACATCGGAATTATAAAAGCAACTTTTTTCTTTGCTGCACATCTTGCATAGGATAAGAAGGTTGAATTTAATGAAATTTGTATGCGAAAATTACTGCTTACATTGTTCATAGGGGAACTTTGGTTATCGGCACAAGCCAATGAAATGTCAATAAAAACCGAAGTTAGCAATGTTACCGTATTTATCAATGGTGCCCAGGTAGTGCGAAAAACCCTTGTGGATATTCCAAAGGGTACTTCGGTGCTAAAATTTACCAACCTGTCGCCGTATATCGATGCAAAAAGCATACAGGTGAAAGTCACCGATGCGGTGATGTTACTCTCGGTGAATCACCAGTTTAATTATCTCGATAGCTTAAAGCGTTCGCAGGAAGTAGCAGCCTTGAATGACCAACTGAAGGCAGTTGAAAAAAAGATTGCACTTGAAAATGTCAACATTGACATCGTAAATGAAGAACTGGATTTTTTAAAGGAAAATCGAAGCATCGGAGGAAAAAATCAGGAATTGAGCCTGAATAATTTTAAGCAAACAGCAGACTTTTATCGTGATCGAATTGCCGCAGCAAAGCTAAAGTTGGTCGAACTGAATGCAAACCTTGAAAAGTTATTGTTGGAAAAGGAAAATATAGAAAAACAAATTAACCAGCTTGCCTCTAACAAACCTTTACCAACCAGTGAAGTACTGGCTAAAGTGCTTACCAATGAGCCAATGCGGGTTGAGGTAGAATTGAGCTATTTTGTAACAAATGCTGGATGGTTCCCTTCGTACGATATACGGGTAAAGAGTATAGACGAACCGGTTCAGCTGGTTTATAAGGCTAATGTTCGACAGAGTACCCGAGAGGAATGGAAAAATATTCGGCTCAAACTCTCGTCGGCCGATCCTCAACTGGGAAATGTTGCACCCATACTTAAGACGTATTACCTGGATTATCATTTAGCGCCCCCACGATATTCCAGTTTTAGCGGTCAGGTTACGGGAAAGGTTCTTGCTGCAGATACTCATGAGCCTTTAGTGGGTGCTACAGTAACGGTGAAGGGAACAACCATTGGTACCATTACCGATGCTAATGGTAACTATTCGCTAACTTTGCCAGCCAATAACGCCGAGTTGCAGGCTTCGTACGTAGGATACCAATCGCAAACTTTGTCTGCCAACCAATCTACTATAAACTTTTATCTGCAGCCTAGTGAAACGAATCTCGATGAAGTAGTGGTAATAGGTTACGGTAATGCTAGAAAGGCAGCTGCATCAGTGTCGAAGCAAAATAAAGGTACTCTAAAAGCATCAAGCCTTCCACTGCCTGTTGTTCAGACTGAAAATAATACGGCTGTAGAGTTTGAGATTTTAACACCTTATACTTTGCCCTCCGATAACAAAAACCTTAGCGTGGATATCGAAACATACCTGATGGATGCAGCGTACGAATACTATGCTGTGCCCAAAATCGATCGTAGCGCTTTTCTGGTTGCTCATATTGTCGATTGGGAAAAATACAATCTACTGGCGGGAGAAGCCAACCTATTTTTTGAAAATACCTACGTAGGTAAATCCATTATCGACGTACGTAGTCTGGCTGATACGTTAAGTTTATCGTTAGGAATCGATAGACAGGTGCAGATTAAACGAGAAAAATTAAAAGATTTCACGAAAAAACGGTTACTGGGTAGCAAGAAAGAGGAAACACGTGCATGGATTATCTCAGTGAGAAACTCTAAGAAACAGGCGATTAGGCTGAAATTATATGATCAGGTGCCCGTATCAACGAATAGTGAGATTGAAGTGGTAGTAGAGGAGTTGTCGGGCGGCATACTCAAAACCGAGACAGGCGAGGTAATGTGGGATATTCAACTGGAACCGCTTGGAAAGAAGGAATTACAACTACGTTATACGGTTAAATATCCGCGTAATAGGAACTTGATTGTCGAATAAAAATAAAGGGAGGTAAATGCTGCCTCCCTTTGTTTGTTTGCCTGCTTGTATCTTATTGTTTTTGTTGTTGTTTGATCAGATTCAGTGCCGACCCTGCCTTAAACCATTCGAACTGATTGGCATTGTATGAGTGGTTGAGTTGTATGGTTTCCGAAGTACCATCGGCATGATGGAGAACGGCTGTGAGAGGTTTTTGTGGATCGAAGTTTTCCAATCCCAAAATATCGATGCTATCATCCTCACGAATTTTGTCATAGTCGTCTTTGTTGGCAAAAGTTAGCGCCAGGATGCCCTGTTTTTTTAAATTAGTTTCATGAATACGGGCAAAAGATCGGACAATAACGGCACGTACGCCCATGTGACGGGGTTCCATTGCGGCATGTTCGCGTGAGGAACCTTCGCCGTAGTTTTCATCGCCTACAATAACCGTTCCTACCCCCGATTTTTTATACAGTCGCGCCGAATCAGGAACAGGCATGTATTCGCCCGATATCATATTCTTTACGCTGTTGGTTTTGTCGTTAAAGTAATTTACAGCGCTGATAAGGAGATTGTTGGAGATGTTGTCGAGGTGGCCACGGTATTTGAGCCAGGGGCCTGCCATCGAGATATGATCGGTGGTACATTTGCCTTTAACCTTGATGAGCAGACGTAGACCTTTAAGGTCTTTACCCTCCCATGCTGGGAAAGGTTCGAGCAGTTGCAGACGTTCCGATTTTGGATCTACAATCACCTGGACATTTTCGCCATCGGCAGCTGGGGCTTGATAACCAAAAGCTTCCGAGCCAAATCCGTGTTTGGGAAGTTCTTCACCACTGGGTGGATCCAGTGTTATGGTTTCATTTTTAGCATTGACCAGCGTATCGGATATGGGATTAAAGGTTAAGCGCCCGGCAATGGAGAATGCAGCTACAATTTCGGGCGAAGCAACGAATGCATGCGTGTTGGGGTTTCCATCGTTACGCTTGGCAAAGTTGCGGTTGAAAGAGGTTATGATCAAGTTCTTTTCAGCTTTGTCGGCATTGGGTCGATCCCACTGTCCGATGCAGGGACCGCAGGCGTTGGCCATGATTCTGGCGCCTGCTTTTTCTAACAGGGTAAGTATTCCATCGCGTTCGAGCGTGTAGCGTATGTTTTCTGAACCTGGATTGATGATAAGTTCGCTGCGGATGGGTAATTGCTTGTCGAAAGCTTGTTTAATAATCGAGCTAACACGTGTCATATCCTCGTACGAGGAGTTGGTACAGGAACCAATGAGAGCCGCCGAGAGCTCTTCGGGATAGCCATTTTCTCGTACAGCTTGAGCAAATTTTGATAACGGCCAGGCCTTGTCGGGTGTGAAGGGACCATTGATGTACGGTTCAAGCTCTGAGAGATTGATTTCGATGATCTGGTCGAAGTATTTTTCGGGTTCCTGGTAAACTTCTGGATCGGCTGCCAGATGTTGACGAATGGAATTGGCTAAATCTGCGACCTCATCACGTCCTGTAACGCGGAGGTATGCTTCCATACGTGAGTCGTATCCGAAAATACTGGTAGTAGCTCCAATTTCGGCGCCCATGTTGCAAATAGTCCCTTTGCCAGTTGCCGATATGGTTTCGGCGCCGGGACCAAAATATTCCAGTATGTAGCCTGTCCCTCCTTTTACGGTGAGTATGCCAGCAATTTTCAGAATAACATCTTTGGGCGAGGTCCAGCCGTTGAGTTTTCCTGTGAGCTTTACCCCCAATAATTTGGGAAATTTAAGTTCCCAGGGCATTCCAGCCATTACGTCAACAGCATCTGCTCCTCCTACGCCAATAGCTACCATCCCCAATCCGCCTGCATTGGGTGTATGCGAGTCGGTGCCAATCATCATACCGCCAGGAAAGGCATAATTCTCTAAAATGACCTGATGGATAATACCAGCCCCCGGTTTCCAGAAGCCAATTCCATATTTATTAGATATCGAGGCCAGAAAATCGTACACCTCCTTGTTGGTGATATTGGCTGTTTCAACATCCTCTTTTGCGCCATTTTTTGCCATAATCAGGTGGTCGCAGTGTACTGTGGTAGGTACAGCTACCTTTTTTCGTCCTGCGTGCATAAATTGCAGTAGCGCCATCTGGGCTGTAGCATCCTGCATGGCCACCCGGTCGGGGGCAAAGTCTACATAATCTTTCCCCCTTACAAAGGGCTTCAATGCTTGTTCGGGTGCCAGATGGGTATATAATATTTTCTCCGCCAGGGTAAGGGGGCGTCCCAGTGCCTGTCTTACCTGAGGAATCTTTCGGTCAATGGCTTCGTAGGTAGCCTTTATCATTTCAATGTCAAAAACCATGGCAATAAATTTTTAGCAAAGATAACACTCTAATTGCACATTTGTTGTAAATCGGAATAGCTCTTCTATAGGATATTTCCCAGTTGTTCTTTAATCTTTTCCAGTTCGTCTTTCATCATAACGACGAGTTTCTGGATTTGAGCGTCATTAGCTTTTGAACCGATGGTATTAATTTCGCGCCCCATTTCCTGTGCAATAAAACTTAGCTTACGCCCATTTGAAACGGGTTCGTTAAGGGTTTGCACAAAGTAGTTGCAGTGATTCTGCAATCGCACTTTTTCTTCGGTAATGTCGAGTTTTTCGAGATAATAAATCAGTTCCTGTTCAAAGCGGTTTGGGTCGATGTTATTGTTTGGCAATGCCTCGGACATGTTGGTTTTCAGGCGGGTACGAATGCGTTCAATACGTTCTTTCTCATAGGGTTCAACATTTGCCAGATATTCCAATATCAGGTTCACCCGGGTCAGCAGGTCGTTTGCTAGATTCTGGCCTTCCTGTCTACGAAATTCGTCAAATGCATTGAGGGCTGCTGAAAGAGTTGACTCAACTGTCTTCCATTCTTCCTCTGTAATTGATTCATTCTCAGCTTTCATGGCATCAGGTAGGCGCAAAATTGTTCCCAGAATGCGATCGGTGAGTTCAATATTCAGGTCTGCCGCAATGCTTTGGATCTGATTAAAATAATCTTTAATCACTGCAGTATTTAGCTTTAAGCCTGCTGCCTCGATGTTTTCTTCTATGGTAAGGGTACATTCTACTTTACCCCGTTCAATTTGCTGAGCAAGTAGCTGTCGGATGTCAAGTTCCTTTTCCTTGTAGGGATTAGGAAGTTTAAGATATAGATCAAACTGTTTGCTGTTTACCGAGCGAATTTCGACCGAAAGGGTTTTGTTGCCAAAACTCTGGGTGGCTTTACCAAAACCCGTCATGGATTTTATCATACTTTTTGCTTTTGGTTGGCAAACCTACTAATTTTTTTTCAATAGACAGCATCGTGCCTTTCACCTGATAGAATTATTGTTCAGACGTCTATGCAACAATATAATAGGAATGGCATCATCATGGATATTACATTTTTCCGTCCACAATCTGAGATTAATTCTATCTTTGCTGAAAGTAAAAAAAATATTACCATGTATACTGCTGATTACCTAAAATCTTTTGTACAGCGTGTGTTTGTGCAGATGGGTTGTCCTGAGGACGATGCTGCAATAATTGCCGATGTTTTTATAAAAGCCGAATTGAGAGGTTTGCCTTCACATGGCATGTTGCGGTTGAAGGATTATTTTCAACTCTGGCAGGCCAGGCGTATCAATGTTCGACCTCAGATAAAGGTTGTACACGAAACGCCCAGCACAGCCGTTGTCGATGGAGATAATGCTGTGGGGATGGTAGCTGCCTATCGATCGATGCAAATTGCTATGGAGAAGGCTCGACAGGTAGGAACGGGTTGGGTGGCTACGCGTAACTCGAACCATTATGGTATTGCTGGATATTACGCCATGATGGCACTTCAGGAGGATATGATTGGTATTTCGGTTACTAACGCCAATCCTTTGGTGGCACCTACTTTCTCTATACAGCGCATGTTGGGTACTAATCCGCTGGCAGTGGCTATACCGGCAGGAAAATATCGCCCTTTTGTGGCCGATTTTTCTAGTACCCCTATTTCGCGCGGTAAACTGGCTGTGATGGAGAAAAAAGGGCAGAGTTGTGATTTGGGATACGTTCAGGATAAGGATGGCAATCCATCGACCGATCCTGGCATACTCTCCAAGGGCGGTTCTATGCTGACGCTGGGAGGCGATTATGAGCATGGTTCGCACAAGGGATTTTGTATGGCTGCTACCATCGATATTTTTTCAGCAGTACTTTCGGGGGCTAATTTTGGACCTTTCGTACCTCCTTCGGTAGCCTATTTACCTGTTCTGGAACAAAAAGTAGGAGAGGGTACCGGTCATTTTTTTGGTGCCATGCGGATCGATGCCTTTCAACCTGCCGATCATTTCAAGGCTAAAATGGACCAGTGGATTGAAACCTTTAAAAATGCTAAACCTGTTCCTGGGAAAAAAGTTATTATCCCTGGTGAACCCGAATTTGATAATGAAGAGCGAATCGCACGGCAAGGAATAGAATTGGTGCCAGCTATTGCCACAGATGTAAAGGAAATTGCCGATTTCTTCGGGATACCTTTTGAAGTATAATTGTAGATACTTACGACTTTTGAGTATGGGCTTTTCCTCCAAGGATGTCCATAATTTTATCATTAGACCATTAGTCGTAAAGGTTGCCTTTTTAGACAATATTTATTTGCGGCTGAAAATTATCGAATGTTGATATCATAAATATCAATAGCACACTGATGACACGGGTTGTACGGATTAACACAGATGACAAATCCGCGATTATCCGTTACATCGGTGTTATCCGTGTTCTATTTGTTAATGGCACACAGATAACGCGGATTTAGACGGATTTACACTGATTTTATCCGTGGTCATCCGTAGCATCCGTGTCATCAGCGTTCTATTTTTTAATGGCACACGGATAACACGGATTGGACAGATTTACACTGATTTTTCTTTTGGCTATCGATAATGATTAAACTTACAGCTTTTTAACTGTACGGCAGTCTGGAAATGTCTATTATACCTGAATTGTAAAAGATGTCATAAAACATTAAATTTCACGCTGTTTGGTACGAACAAATGGAATATATTTGGCACCAGAGTAAAAGATATTAAAATACACCAAGATTATGAGAACATTCTGGTTAATCTGCTTTTTCAGTGCAGGGATAAATATTTATGCCTGCACCAACATATTGGTGAGTAAAGGGGCATCGGCCGATGGTTCGGTGATGATAAGCTATGCAGCCGACTCGCATTCGTTGTATGGAGAGCTTTATTATAGACCGGCTCAGGATTATCCGGCTGGTGCTTTGCTGGATGTGTATGAATGGGATACCGGTAAATACCTGGGGAAGATTCATCAGGCACGACATACCTATCTGGTTGTGGGCAATATGAATGAGCATCAGCTGGCTATTGGTGAAACCACCTTCGGTGGACGGGAAGAATTGCGGGATACCACTGCTATACTTGACTATGGCAGTCTTATATACATAACCCTTCAACGGGCGCGTACTGCTCGTGAAGCTATCGATACCATTGTGGCACTTGCCAATCGGTATGGCTATTATAGCTCGGGTGAATCATTTTCCATTGCCGATCCCAACGAGGTATGGATTATGGAACTCATTGGCAAGGGATCGCCGCAGATGGTAAAGGATGCAAAAGAACGAACGAAAAAGGTTTATGACAGAGGTATTGTATGGGTTGCTATGCGGGTTCCCGATGGTTATATTTGCGCTCATGCCAATCAGTCGCGTATCCGTCAGTTTCCGCTTAACGATCCCCAAAATTGCCGGTATGCTCCCGATGTTATTAGTTTTGCCAGAAAAAAAGGATATTTTACGGGTAACGACAAAGATTTTAGCTTTGCTGATACGTATGCTCCGTTGAATTTTGAATCGCAGCGTTTTTGCGAAGCAAGAGTGTATAGCGTATTTCATCGTGCTGCCCCTTCGCTCAATCTCCCTATCGACTATGCCAAGGGGGTCAAGGGGGCAAAACCGTATCCGCTTTTCATAAAGCCTGACAAAAAAATTAGCCTGCGCGATATGTTTGCCCTTATGCGCGACCATTTTGAGGGAACTGAGCTGGATATGACGCAGGATATTGGTGCCGGACCATTTGCTTGTCCATATCGTTGGCGTCCGCTTACCTGGAAGGTAGATTCGGTTACCTACTTTAACGAAAGAGCTATTTCTACCCAGCAAACCGGTTTTTCGTTCGTTTCGCAATCGCGAAGCTGGTTGCCCAACCCCATTGGTGGCATACTCTGGTTTGGTGTCGATGATACTTACAGTACCGTGTACATGCCTTTTTATTGCTCCATTACAAAAGTACCCAATTGTGTTGCTGAGAAAAATGGCGACCTGTTTACCTATTCTCCCACCGCAGCATTCTGGGCTTTCAATTATGTCAGCAACTTTGCATATTTGCGGTATTCCGACATGATCGTAGATATTCAGAAAGTACAACAGCAATTTGAAAATTATTTTATCGAAAATCAGCCTGGATTCGAACAGCAAATGTTAACATTATACGCTTCCAATCCAAAGCAGGCCATCGATTCGCTCACACAATATTCTCACGATCAAGCCGAAAAAGTTACCAAAGCATGGATTGAACTGGGACATTTTCTGCTGGTGAAATATCTCGATGGGAATGTAAAAACTGATGATCGCAAAGTATTACACCCACCTTATCCCGAAAAATGGTACCGAGCAATTATCCGGGATACTGGCGATAAGTTTAAGGTGCTTTATTAAGGATAAAAAAAGACTCCCCGCAGGGAGTTCTTTTTTTAATAAGCCGTGAGGAAGTTAATTAATTAGTTTTACAAAGGTAATTGTTTCTCGTTAATTCACAATCATTTTTGCCTGTGCAATGGGTTTATCCTGTAAATATGCAGTAACCAGATATATTCCGTTAGCAAAAGGGCTCAGATCTACAGGCAGCTCAAGTTTGGTTGAAGCTGTGGCCTTTTTTTCTAATTTCAACAACTGCTTTCCGTCGATAGCGCCAATTTCGATGCGTAAATTGCCACTAACGGGTGGGTGAATGCTTATGATAATCCTGTTTTCTGCAGGGTTGGGGTACAGGCTGATGATGTTGGGATTTTTTTCAATTTTAACACTTACGTTGGCTACGATATTAAATCGTGCACTTTTCTCGTGCCCTTTGCCTGCGGAATCGAATGCAAATAGCGTTATCACGTGTTCTCCTACAGGAAGCGGTGCAATTTTTAGGGATTTTACGTTTGCGGGTAACGTTGTGTAGTATTTATTATCGACGTAAATCTCTACAAAGCTGGCGTTTTTATCGGGGTCGGAGATCGTGTATTGGACAAGAATAGAATCCGATTGTTTATACGACTTGCCAAATGCAGGTGACGAAAGCGTGATCGAAGGTGGACAATTTGGGGTTAGATGAATCGGTTGGTAAACATAGCTTTGCTTGTTGCCCAGAAGGTAGTCGAGTGCTGCCAATAGGAATGTAGCTGGGGCATTCCAGTTGATCGCTACCTCGTTTGAGGCGTACGATTCCATTACGTCGGCAAACGATTTGGCAGGTTGTAGATAGGCATATTGCACATTGTCCTGACGACCGGGATTGGGCCCCCCTGATAAAAATCCCGGAATAGGCATTACGATGTTGTCGGCATATGAGGGTCGATGATGGGGATTCATCACTGGTACTGAACCGTAATAGGTAAAAAACGAGTATCCTGTAGCATTTTTCCCCAATAGGTAATCGGCCAGTTCGGCAGCAGCCATTAAATAGGAACTATCGCCACTTAGCTGATAACCATAGATGAGTGTTACGCCAGCCTGGGCATAGGCTCCACTACTTCCCCAGAAAAAACCAGTGCGTGAGATCCGATAAGCTCCGGTGTTAATTTCATTTTTAAGCGTATTGCAGCGAGAAAGTATGGCTGTTTTTATTTTATTCAATAACGTAGTGTCGAGCGTGTTGGATATGGTTGCCAGCGATTGCTGTCCTAACCCTGCCACATTGGGCCATCCGGGTATCGAATAGGTTTGCAGTATACTGGATTTCGATTGAAGATATTGTGCATAGGCAGTGTCGCTGGTAGTTATGAGCAATTCAGCAGCAGCCCATATAAATTCATCGCTGAAGTTACCATCGCCATATTCACCGGTATGGATATCCGAAGGATTTTTAAAGACAACGTTGGGATGGTTTATTGCCCATTGCCAGGCTTTTTGAGCCATTTCGATGCAATGGTTGGCAAATGCAGTATCAAAGGGTCGGTAGATGCGTCCTGCCATTGCCATCATGGCTGCAAAGTCGAGGGTAGCTGCAGTCCCTTTGCCAATGAAATATCGTTCGGCCAGGTCGGCTTCGGGCATGATGAAGCCTGAAAAATTGGCTGTAGTGACTTTATGGAACACGCCTCCATCGGTGTCCTGCATGGTAGCCAGCCAGTCGAGTTCAAATCGAACCTCATCGAGCAGATCGTTGATGCCATTGCCCGACTCGGGAATAGAAACCGTTGAATCGGAAAAATAGTTGGGGAAAAGCTCATATAGTTGAAGCAAGTTGGCAACGCTAATACCCGCATTTACGGTATACTTACCGTAGTCGCCTGCGTCGTACCAGCCGCCCGGCGAGGCACCTGTGCCCGTTCGACCTGTTGAGGCATGATAAATTACAACCGTATCGGGGTGTCCTGCTTTCCTCGACCATAATCCTGCGTAGGGCTGACTAAGTTCGTACGAGCAGCGCTGATAATAATAACTACGCAGCGACCCATAGGCTACATCCCGTAATACCTGTGCTGAGATTGGGAAGGGTAACGAAGTCGTTCCCGTTGATAGGCGTATACAATATTGACCCTCTGCGGTTACTGCCGAAAAATCAGCCCATCGGACCGAATCACCGGAATCAGCATCGTATAGTATTGACGAAAGATTTCCATTAAACACAACAGTGCTGTCGGGTAATTTAACTATGCTAAACGTAGTTGCTAGGGTTTCTTTGATTATAGCAATTTTATGGGCGTGTGGGTAATAGCCCAGCTGATTGATTCGAATATTCATGTACTGTGCACCCAACATTGTGCCTAACAACAGGCACAGGATGGTCGTTAACGTTTTCATAGGCGGTGATTTTAGGATATTTTGCCGGTAAAGATAGTGCTTCTGAGGGAAAGATGACCATAACTAAACCAATCATTTACAAATTTATACCTGTCTTAAATCTGCGAGTTTCAATAGACGATTTCGAAACATTATAAACCTTGATAATTCTACCTATACCCACGATTGGCACGCCTATCCTTTGCAAGGCGAGGAACTTGGGGTAAGATTTAAATGAGAATGGCTGGAGCAGAGTTTTTTTAACGTTCCTCTTACGGGGTTGGAAAGGGTATGAATATAAATTCACTTTCAGTCATGCTGTTGCGTTAAAGGGGATTTCCACAACTGTAATAAATTAAAGTCATTCTCGATAATAATTTGTAGAATCAGCATTAACAGTCAGTGTTTAATCAAGCATTTTTCTTCAGAACTGAATTTTCAAGGGAGCCATAGATATTTTTGTTATCAAAAATTGCTTAATATTACCACAAAATAAATCTGTAAAGAGATACATGAGTAATCGCCGTCCCCATTTTCATACCTTTGATGCTCTTCGTTTTTTTTCTTTTTTGGTAGTCTTCCTTCATCATAGCCCTGTTCCTAAAACATCCTGGTTTTCTTATTTTGCCCAAAGTGGGGGAATAGGGGTTGTATTCTTTTTTGTGCTCAGTGGATTTTTAATTACGTATATTTTACTTGATGAGAAGGTTAATACCCAGACGATTTCCTTAAAAAAATTTTACATTCGTCGTATTTTAAGGATATGGCCTTTGTTTTATGCGATGTTATTGTTTGCCTATTGTACTCCATTTCTTTTGAATATCTTTCATCTTTCATCTTCAAGTGAGGGCTATCAGCCCAACTGGTTGATGTCGGTGTTGTTTCTTGAAAATTATAAAATGATGCTAAGCGGGAGTCTTCCTAATGTGTCGCCTTTGGGGGTGATGTGGTCGCTCTGTATCGAGGAGCATTTTTACCTCGTGTGGGGAATTCTTGTGGCATGGCTTTCAGTAAAAAGAATCCCAGCTCTTATCGTGATTTCCATTGTGGTGGCTAATGTTTGCAGAGTCATTTATGTTCAAAAGGGATTATCTACAATAGATTTATTTACCAATATCGATTATTTTGCATTTGGATCCATTCCTGCCTATTTGCTTGTGATGCGAAAAGAATTCATTCGATGGCTGGAAAATATTCATTTTAGCATTAAATATATTGTTGCCACTGTATCAGCGGGACTTATTTTTATTTTGCCCCATGTTCGTATTCAAAGGATTGAGTTAATTGCTCCTTTTTTTCTGGGCGTTTTTTTCGCGCTTACCATATTGTTTACATTATCGCGCAGCAATTGTCTTAAAATCAGTGATGATTCATTGATAAGCAGGCTGGGTATCTATACCTATGGACTTTACCTGTTTCATACGATAGTGATCAATTTTTTCCATCACACTAGGATTATCAACTATGGCTGGCCTTTGTTTGTTTTCATATCTTTAATGGTTACAATTCTTGTAAGCATGCTTTCGTATCATATTTTTGAGAAGCAGTTTCTTAAGTTAAAAAGATATTTTTATTAATTGTGGTATTGCTTATCCCGAGAGGGATTAAGAAAAATTAAAAACATATTTGCGGGATATACCAAAGTATTTTTGTAATTTGGCGCAATTTTAAAATCAAAAAATTGGGTTATGTCGTTTTTAACAGATAAGGTGATAGCGGAAGGATTGACTTTTGATGATGTGTTGCTGGTTCCAGCCTATTCAGAAGTTCTTCCGCGTGAGGTGGATGTTACAACTAAATTTTCTCGCAACATAGCGTTACATGCTCCTATTGTTTCGGCGGCAATGGATACGGTTACCGAAGCCGAGCTTGCAATAGCCATTGCTCGTGAGGGTGGAATAGGTGTTATCCATAAAAATATGAGCATTGAGGCTCAGGCACATGAGGTGAAGAAGGTAAAGCGTGCCGAGAATGTGATGATTTTTGATCCCGTAACCATTCATGGGGACGCCACTGTTGCCGATGCCCTTCAGTTGATGAATGAAAATAAGATTGGGGGGATACCGGTGGTTGATGAGAATCGTCGATTGATAGGGATTGTGACCAATCGTGATTTACGTTTCGAGACTAACCTGCGACGTCCTATAGCAGAGGTGATGTCGAAAGATATCATAAGCATTACCGAACAAACCGATTTGGATCATGCGGCCAATATTTTGCAGAAACATAAAATTGAAAAATTACCTATCGTAGATGAAAAAGGGTTACTGATAGGACTTATCACCTACAAGGATATTACCAAATCAAAGGATCGTCCCAACGCATGCAAGGATAGTAAGGGTAGGCTAAGGGTAGCAGCGGCGGTGGGGGTGACCTCAGAGACCTTCGATCGCATGGAGGCTTTGGTAAAAGCAGGGGTCGATGCTATTATCATCGATACAGCCCATGGACATTCGCGTGGGGTGATCCAAACGCTCAAGGAAGCCAAGCGTCGTTTCCCAGAAATAGATATTGTATGTGGTAATATTGCTACTGCCGAAGCGGCTTTGGCTTTGGTGGAGGCTGGAGCCGATGCAGTGAAGGTAGGTATTGGACCTGGTTCAATATGTACTACGCGTATTGTTGCAGGTGTTGGTGTTCCTCAGCTATCGGCTATTTACGATGTGGCTAAGGCAATTCAGGGTACCGGTGTCCCTGTGATTGCGGATGGCGGTATCCGTTATTCGGGCGATATTGTTAAGGCATTGGCAGCAGGCGCCTCATCCATCATGGCAGGTTCGCTTTTTGCAGGTGTAGAGGAATCGCCCGGCGAAACAATTATATATAATGGTCGAAAATATAAGGAATATCGTGGGATGGGCTCCATCGAAGCTATGCAGGCAGGTTCAAAAGATCGTTACTTTCAGGATGTGGAGGATGACATTAAAAAGTTTGTCCCCGAAGGGATTGAAGCTCGCGTCCCCTACAAAGGTACAGTCGCCGAAGTGGTTTATCAGCTCATTGGTGGATTGCGTGCAGGAATGGGATATTGTGGCGCAAAGGATATCCCTACACTCCAGAAGGCTAAATTTGTGCGCATAACCAATTCGGGGCTGGCCGAAAGCCATCCTCACGATGTTACCATTACCCGTGAAGCTCCTAATTATACCCGATAAACAAATGAACCCAAAAATGTAACAGTATGAGAAAGGTTTTTGCAGTATTGTCGTTTGTCACTTTCCTATTCTTTAATAATACTGTCCAGTCACAACAAAATGATCCGGTAATTGTCACTATTGGTCCTAAAAAAATTACTAAATCCGAATTTCTTCGCACCTATACCAAGAACAATCCTGAAGGGAAATTCGATCGCAAGTCGTTGGACGATTACATGCAGTTGTTCATTAATTTTAAGTTAAAGGTCATAGAAGCCGAACATCTGGGCATGGACACCTTGTCGTCGTTTGTCTCGGAATATAATTCGTATCGTGAGCAGCTTGCCAGGCCTTATTTAATCGATAAGGAAACTGAAGAAAAGCTTGTTCGCGAGGCATACGATCGTTTACACTATGATGTTCACGCTCGACAAATATTTATTCGGTGTGGGGAATTACTTCCCCCTGCCGATACGGTTGAACCCTACAAAAAAGCATGGGAAGCATACAACAAGCTCAAGGCTGGAGTACCCTGGGACAGTGTGTTTGACCAATATGCTCAGGACAATTATGCGCTTAAAACTAAAGGTGACGTTGGGTATTTTACGGCACTACAGATGATATATCCTTTCGAAAATGTTGCATACAGCCTTAAACCTGGTGAAATTGCACCTCCCCTTCGAACTCACCTGGGTTATCATATTATTCAAGTGCTCGATAAGCGCCCTTCTTTGGGAGAAATAAAAGTGCAACATATCATGGTAGCATTTCCCGAAAATGCTACACGCAAACAGATTGACTCGGCTAAAGCTGTAATTGATGATTTGTATCAAAAGCTTCAGAATGGGGCTCGTTTTGAGGACCTGGCCAGCCAGTACTCCGACGATAAACGAACGGCTAAACGGGGGGGCGAACTCGACTGGTTCGGTACAGGGCAGATGATTGCGGCTTTTGAAAAAGAAGCATTTGCACTTAAAAATGATGGCGATTACTCGGCACCCTTCAAAACCGATTTCGGTTGGCACATTGTTAAACGTATTGCTGTAAGGCCTATATCACCATACGACAACCTGAAAGAGTCCCTTCGTAATCGTGTAAACAGGGATAGAAGAGGTGAACTCATTAAAGTCAATCTGGCCGAGAAGGTAAAAAAAGAGTTTGGTTTTAAGGAAAACCACCAGGCCCTCAAAGAACTTGCTAAATATATCGACAGCACAGCGTATCGTGCCGAATGGAAGCCCGAAAAGGCAAAGCCTATTGAGGAACTCCCCATCTTCACCATTGGAAACAAGACTTATAAAATTAAGGATTTCACTCCTTATCTGGCCAAACGTCGTTTTCGTAAGCCAGCTACAATTGACATGAGCATTAATTATTTCTACGGACTGTTCGCGCAAGAACAAATAATAGATTACTATAAATCGCAACTGGAAAATAAATACCCCGATTTCCGTTTCCTTTTGCAGGAATTTCATGACGGTATTCTTTTATTTAACCTGATGGAAAAGATGGTGTGGACCAAGGCAGCAAAAGACAGTGCTGGACTGGCACAGTATTATCAGCAACATAAGGACGAGTATCAGTGGAAACAACGCGTTGAGGCGCTTGTAGTGTCTTCTCCTGATAAGGAATATGTCGATAAAGCTTATGCGTATGCTCAAGATTTTCTAAATAGTAAAATTTCATCCGAAAATATCTGGAAAGCTATTTGTCCCGATACTACGCAAGCTTGCTTTAATTGTCAGGTAAATCTTTTTGAAAAAGGCGATAATACGATATTGGATAGTATAGGTTGGGAAATAGGGGTAAGTCCGATCGTTTTCAGGGAAGGAAAATATGGTTTCTTTGTCAAAAAAGCTCTTTACGAACCTCGTCCAAAAACTTTCGAGGAAGCAAAAGGTACCTGTTTGGCCGATTATCAAAACTATCTTGAAAATCAGTACCTGGCCGAATTGCGTAAAAAATACCCTGTAAAGGTTGAGGAAAAAGTACTTCAGAGTTTGGTTAAATAATATTTGAAATGGCAAAATACCTGTTGGCAGTTTTGTTGCTTTTTTTTACTGGTTGGTGTAAAAAGCAATCTGACAACCCACCTGTAGCAAAGGTAGGTAATGCAGTGCTTTATAAGTCGGACCTGGCACGGTTAATCCAGCCAGGTATGACGCTTACGGATAGCAATATGCTGGCCAAAAGCATTATTGACAAGTGGGTACGCAAACAATTGATAATGCAGCAGGCTTTGCTTAATCTTACCGATGCTGAAAAGAATGTAGAAAAAGAACTGGAAGAATATCGAACTTCTTTAATTATCTACAAATACGAGCAGAAATATATTCAGGAACGGCTCGATACGACAGTTACTGAACAGGAAATGCAAAAATATTATGCCGACAATTTGCAAAGTTTTATTTTACCTACTTCGGTAGCTAAGGTACAGTTTGTTCAATTGCCTCTGGCAGTGAAAACCGATCTTGTACGACAATGGCTTTTACAAGCTAACGAGGAAAGCGTTAAAAAAATTCAAGAATTTTGCTATCAGGTAGCTGTTAAATACGAGTATTTTGGCGATCGTTGGGTAAGCTTCGACAACATAAAAATGCTTTTCCCTTATGCTTTGGTCCCTTCTGACCAGTATATGATGAGTAATAAACTATATGAAACATCCGATACCTCTTATCACTACTTGCTATATCTTCGCGAAATTAAACCTAAAGGCGCCCAGGCTCCCTATGAATTTGTAAGGGATAATATCCGAAATATCATTATTCTCAAGCGCAAGCAAAAACTTGTAAATGACCTGGAAAATAATATCTATCTCGATGCGTTGAATAAAAACAAATTTACGATTTATGAATAGCATGCGTTGGCTGTTTTTTTTGCTCCTAAGCATTATACATTCCAATATTTTTGCCCAGGAACGTAAAGTGGTTGTCGACAAGATCATTGGAGTGGTGGGTAATAGTATTATCCTACAATCCGATTTTGAGCAGCAACTATTACAATACAAGGCGCAGCGCATGCGGGTGGATCCCTGTTTTGTATTCGAAAACTTTCTTATTCAGAAGTTGATGGTAAATCAGGCCAAGGTCGATAGTATAGAAGTTTCAGAGGCTACGGTGGAAATGCAGTTGAATAACCGCATCGATATGTACATTCAGCAGGCTGGTTCGCGTGAAAAGTTGGAAGAGTATTTCAATCGATCTCTTTCCCAAATTAAAGAGGACATGCGCCAACCCATGCGTGAGCAATTGATTATGCAAAAGATGTCGGGCGAAATTACCAAGAATCTTAAAATTACCCCTTCCGAGGTAGAGGCCTTCTACCTATCGTTACCCCCCGACAGTATACCGCTGGTTAATACTCAGTATGAGTATAAGCAAATCGTTATTCATCCTCCGTATACCGAACAGGCTATTTTTGAAATCAAAAATCAGCTGCTGAATCTTCGTAAGGCTGTGCTCGATGGGCGCAGTTTTGCCTCGTTGGCAGTGATATATTCCGAAGATCAGGCCTCGGCTGTGAATGGGGGCGAAATAGGTTTCATGTCGCGCGGCGAACTTGACCCCGAATATGCTCGAGTGGCTTTTAGCCTTAAAGAAGGTGCAGTATCTGGTATTGTCGAAACCCAATTTGGATATCATCTCATTCAGGTCATTAAACGCGATGGCGATAGGGTTAACACCCGTCATATTCTCATGCGCCCTAAACCCACCGAAAAAGAAATCAAATATGCATACAACAAGCTCGACTCTATCCTTACGCTCATAAAGAACGATAGTATTACTTTTGAAAAAGCTGCTTTCCTATTTTCTACCGACGAAGCCACAAAAATGTCATACGGTCAGGTGGTCAATCCATACAACAGCAGTACCCGCTTTGAAATTGACCAGTTGCCGCAGGAGGATTATGTGATGCTTAAAAAGCTTAATATAGGAGAAATTTCTGCTCCATTTCAGTCGACCGATGCCGCCAAGCGTCCTATCTTTAAAATTGTGAAATTGGTCAACCGCATTGAACCCCATAAAGCTAACCTGAAGGACGATTATCAGCTTATCCAGGAAATGGCACTGGAAAATAAAAAGAAAAAGATTATCGACGAGTGGATTGATAATAAAATAAAAACCACCTACATCCGTATCGATCCTTCTTTTGCAAAATGCAAGTTTGAACATTCGGGCTGGATTAAATAGCCCATGCATTTAAAATAGCACATGAACATGCAGTTTTTCCGACAGATATTCCTTGTCGTTCTGAAGTTTTTCCTGCTGAGCTCATTGTTTCTAAAGGGACAGGAGAGTCGACAAATAGAAATTTTAAACACGGATGTGCTGGAATATAATAAAAAATCGGGCGTCGAGGCTCGAAAACTTATTGGTAATGTGCAATTTCGGCACGAACAAGCTCTCATGTTCTGCGATTCGGCCTATTTTTATACCGATGAGAATAAAGTCGATGCTTTTGGCAATGTTTCTATTCATCAGGGCGATACGTTGCATCTTTATGGGAACACTTTTCAGTACGATGGAAATACTAAAATGGTTCGTATGCGCGATAAGGTAAGACTTGTCGATAAACAAACAACGCTTTCGACCGACTACCTCGACTACGATATTCGTCAAAGCGTGGGTTTTTACACCAATGGCGGTACCATTATTAATGCTAACAATCAGCTTAAAAGCCAGGAGGGTTATTATTATACCAACAGTAAAACTTTTTTCTTTAAAGACAATGTTGAGATTCGTAATCCCCAGTATACCATGTATTCCGATACCTTAAAATACAACACGGTGACTCGTACTGCTTTTTTCCTGGGACCTACCCGAATTATTTCCAAGAATAATCTTATTTACTGCGAAAACGGCTGGTATAACACGCAAAAAAATACCTCCAAATTTTATCGGAATGCTTATTTAACTGGGGAGGGACGTTATTTAACTGGCGACTCATTGTTTTATGATAGGAATAAAGGCCAGGGGTACGCCTTTAGCCATGTGCGACTGATCGACTCTACCCGACGGGTTATCCTTACGGGCAATTATGCTAATTATATTGAACGTCCCGAATATGCCTTACTTACCGACAGCGCAATGCTTACGTTTTATAACGAAAAAGATTCTCTTTTTTTACACGCCGACACACTCATGCTCCAGAGTATGCAGGATAGCGCAAACAATAAGTTGATTCGAGCATTTTATGGCGTAAAATTCTTTAAAACCGATTTACAGGGAATGGCCGATTCTGCGGTTTTCTCTACGATCGATTCAACTTTACATCTGTTTCATACTCCTGTTCTGTGGACAGGCGAAAACCAGATTTCAGCCGAAAAAGTTGAACTCCATTTTGCTAATCAGCAGCTACAAACTATCGATTTTATAAACGATGGGTTTATTGTGGCCCACGAAGGTGCTGACCAATATAGCCAGGTGAAAGGCAAAAATATCCGGGGATTTTTTAAAAAAAATGAATTGTATCGCCTATTTGTTTCGGGTAACGGACAAACGCTCTATTATGCAAAAGACAAAGATCGAATTATTGGGGTAAACCGTGCGCTGTGTTCGCAGATCAACGTAATGGTTCAAAATCGTAAAATTTCGCGTATTGTCTTTCTTACACAGCCCGATGCTATCTTTTATCCACTCAGTAAGCTGCCAGAAGAAGAAAAAAAATTAAAAGGTTTTGTTTGGTACGAAGAGAAACGTCCCTATTCTCGCGAGGATATTTTTCGCTAAAATATTGGGATATCTTTAAGATGCTAATAAGTTTGTTTTAAATTTTGTTCTGGTGAGACATTATTGATGGAAATAAAATCAGAATTTTAAAGGGAAATGGGTGTACAGGACAACAATATGATTGATGGGAAAGCCTTTACCGATTCACCTGTGGAGTTTGTAGTGTCGGAGCTTACGCTTCTACGTTTTTCTTTGATATTTACTATTGCCTATCCAGTACTGCTAACCATTGCTTTTCTGCTTTGGTTTCCTGCAAGCTATTTACGGCAGGGGCTTACTTTTTTGTGGCATCTGGTTTTGTGGTTAATCCCTATCGTTGTTGTCCACGAAGGATTGCATGCCATCGTATGGGCTTTATCGGGTGCTAAATGGCGTAATATACGATTTGGCTTTCATCGGCAATATTTTACCTTTTACACGCATTGTAAGGTACCTATTTCAAAATTTACTTATTTTGCCGGCGGAATAGCTCCTTTTGTTTTTTTATCAATACTTCCGGCTGTGTATGCCTTTTACATACCCAGCTATTATTGGCTGGCATTTGCCATTTTCAACGGTTGGGCATGTGCGGCCGACCTGTTGATGTGCTATTATGTTCTTTTATTGCCTCCTAAAGTTCATTTGCTCGACCATCCAGAAAAGTTAGGATTCTTTATTTATTCTACTCAACAAAAGGCTTAGTTTGTTGTTATTTTTTTAACAGAGAAAAAGTCTTGCCCCAAACGATGGAGGCAGGGTATTGTAACACATTTTAAAAATGAACATTTATGAAACCAATTAAACTAGCCTTTTTTGATACCAAGCCCTATGATAAGGAAGTTTTCGACACGGTGAACCAGCAGTTTGGCTTTGAAATCAAATATTTTAAATTTCATCTTACAGCAGATAACGTCCTTTTGACGCAGGGTTTTGAGGGAATTGTCATATTTGTTAACGATATTGTAGATGAGTACATGGTAGACCAGCTTTACAACAATGGCGTGCGATTGATAGCTTTACGTTGTGCTGGTTTCAATAATGTTGATCTAAAGGCAGCTAAAGGTAAAATTACAGTTGTTCGTGTACCAGCTTACTCGCCGCATGCGGTGGCGGAACATACGGTAGCCCTTATGCTTACGTTAAACCGTAAAATTCATAGGGCTTACTTTCGTACACGCGATGCTAACTTCGCACTGAATGGACTCCTCGGCTTTGACATGCAGCATAAAACCGTAGGTATTATTGGAACAGGGAAAATAGGTAAGGTTCTGGCTAAGATTTTGATAGGTTTTGAAATGCAGGTTCTGGTTTACGACAAGTACCCCGATTATGCCTGGGCACAACAACTTGGATGTCGCTACGTAGAATTGGATGAGCTATTCCGCAAGTCGGATATTATTTCGTTGAATTGCCCCCTGACCAAAGAGACCGAGTATATAATCAATCGCGAGGCTATTCACAAAATGAAGGATGGCGTGATGATAATCAATACTGGTAGAGGAAAACTGATTAATACCAAGCACCTAATTGAAGGTTTAAAAAGCGGTAAAATTGGTTCGGCAGGACTCGATGTGTATGAGGAAGAAAGCAAGTATTTCTTCGAAGACATGTCGGATCGGGTACTTACCGACGATATCTTAGCGCGTTTGCTAACTTTCAACAATGTTATTATTACTTCGCATCAGGGTTTCTTTACCCAGGAAGCTATTCATAATATTGCTCTTGTTACCCTCGAAAATATCCGTAGCTATATCGAAGGTAAGCCTCTTGTCAATGAAGTTAAATGGGAAGAGGCTAATTTATGAAAAATTTAAGATAAAAATTTAAAGGCTTTGCGATACATTTTTGTAACTTTGTTCATGTGCATAGGGCCAATCATTCAAGTATTGATTTTGAGTTAAAGTAAATTAGCAACATAAACCTTGTCTATGAAAAAGTTACTTTCGATTGCCTTGCTTCACGCTTTTACGGTATGTATTCTATGGGCACAAATTAATGATTGGGAAAACCCAGAACTTACGGGGATTAACAACGAACCGCCTCATGTGCTTACTCATCCATACATGAACGTGCAGTCGGCTCTGAAGGGTGACCTTACTACATCGCCTTATTATCTTAGCTTAAACGGAAACTGGAAATTTTTCTGGGTTGCTTCCCCAACACAACGTCCTGCTGATTTTTACAGGGTCGATTTTGATGACTCGCAATGGAAGGATATCAAAGTGCCTGGAAACTGGCAATTTCAGGGATACGATGTACCGGTATACGTAAACATTCGATACCCCTTTCAACCCAATCCACCTCGTATCCCCGACGATTACAATCCTGTAGGATCGTACCGTAAGAAAGTATTGATACCAAAAGGATGGGGGAGTCGAGAGGTATTTTTTCATGCTGGTGCAGTAAACTCTATGATGTACCTATGGGTAAATGGACAATATGTTGGAATGGCCAAGGGGAGCAAGGTGCCAGTCGAATTTCGTATTTCTTCTTACTTGCGTCCTGGCGAAGAAAATACTTTTGCCATACAGGTGTTTCGCTGGTGCGATGGTAGTTATCTCGAGGATCAGGATTTCTGGCGTCTCAGTGGCATTGAACGGGAAGTATTCCTGTATGCAACTCCCAAACAGCATATATTCGACTTTTTTGTTGTTGCCGACCTTGACGAAACCTATACAAATGGAAACTTAGCAGTGTCGGCTTTGGTTAAAAACTATGCATCGGATAAGGCGACTCAAAAGTTAAAAATTGAATATGCCTTACTTGATGCTAACGGAAAAAATGTTTTTCCACCGCAACAGTCGTCCTTTTCTTTAAAGGATACGATCACGATGTTTTTTAATCGACAAATCGTCAATCCTGCCAAATGGACTGCCGAGACTCCCAACCTATATACTTTGCTTTTAGTTCTGTACGATAAGAATAATCAGGTACTCGAGGCTGTTACGCATGCTGTTGGTTTTCGAAAGGTTGAAATTAAGGACGGTAGCTTGCTGGTCAATGGGGTGAGGGTACTTATCAAAGGGGTAAACCGCCACGAGCACGACCCCTTTAATGGTCATGTGGTTTCTGAAGAATCGATGATTCGCGATATAAAGCTGATGAAGTTACATAATATCAATACTGTACGTACAAGCCATTATCCCAATCATCCCCGATGGTATCAATTATGCGATAAATATGGGCTGTATGTTATTGACGAGGCAAACATCGAAAGTCATGGGTGGCATCAGTACGATGAGCAAACCCTGGCCAAAAATCCTCAATGGCTAAAAGCCCACCTCGATCGTACCCAGCGTATGGTAGAGCGGGACAAAAATCATCCATGCGTTATCATCTGGTCGCTTGGAAACGAAGCTGGGGATGGGAGTAATTTCGAAGCCACCTATCGCTGGATAAAATCACGGGACAAGACACGCCCTGTACAATACGAGCAGGCCGGCGAAAGAGCGCATACCGATATTTTCTGCCCCATGTATCCGTATATCGAACATTTGAAAGCGTACGAGGCCAAAAAACCTTCGCGTCCCCTGATCATGTGCGAATACTCGCATGCCATGGGCAATAGTAACGGAAACTTGAAGGATTACTGGGACGTCATACGTTCAGCCCGATATTTGCAGGGAGGTTGTATCTGGGATTGGGTCGATCAAAGCTTTGCTAAAATAAACGGAAAAGATACCTGTTGGCTGTATGGGGGTGATTTTGGAATCCTTAATAATATTCCCAGCGATACCAATTTCTGTTGTAACGGTCTGGTGAGTGCCGATCGAACCCCACATCCTGCGCTATGGGAAGTGAAGAAACAATATCAACCATTCTGGGTGAAAGCTATCAATGTGGCCGAAGGTAAATACGAACTCATTAACGAATGCGACTTTACGCCCATGAGCGTAATGGATATTAACTGGTATATTTACGAGGATGGAAAGCCTATTTATAGTGCCAATTTAGGCGTTCAACAGATACTACCCCATCAAAAAAAGGAAATTACGCTTAAATATCCCGTGGTATCCCTTAAACCAGGTGCTGAATATTCAGTATTTTTCAGCTTTCGTACTAAAGCAGTGTCTGAATTAGTTCCTAAGGGATATGAAATGGCCTGGGAACAATTTTTACTCCCCTGGAAAAAAGAGGAGGTAAAACCCGATTTAACGCTTTTCCCCAAAATTAGAATTTTAACCCATAATCCCGATAAACCTATTCTAAGTGGTAATAATTTCAGCGTAACTTTTGATGCCAAAACGGGTATGTTACTATCGTATCTATACGATACCATGCAAATTATCCGAAAATCGCCTTATCCTCATTTCTGGCGTGCCTGTACCGATAACGATATGGGCAACAACATGCTTAAAAGATTAGGTATATGGCAAACTGCAAATACGCAACTGGTATTGGATAGCTTTTCATTGGTTTCTACCAATCCTTATCAAATCTTGGTTAAAACTGTTTACCGTTTACCGCTGATTAATGCACGATACTTTGTAAATTATGCGGTGTTGGCCAATGGGGAACTTATCATTACCAGTCGTTTTGTGCCAGGCAACACCAATTTGCCCGACATGCCTCGTTTTGGGATGCAGTTGGGTATACCAGGATGGTACGAATATATGACCTGGTATGGCTGTGGGCCAGTTGAAAATTATGTAGATAGGAACACGGGTACTCCTTTGGCGCAGCATACCGTCCTGATCAGTAATCTAAAGCTTCTCTATGTTCGGCCGCAAGAATATGGAAATCTTACGCAGGTTCGCTGGATGGCACTGAAAGACAGTAAAGGAAACGGATTAATGATAGCAGGATACGAACCGCTCAATATGCGTGCAATTCGTTACCAACTGAATGACTTGAATGGACTGCCATCGGCTCGTCATGCATGCGAAGTACCTTTGGCTGGTTATATCGTTGTAAATGTCGACCTGTTTCAGATGGGTGTAGGTGGTGATAACAGCTGGGGGGCGCCTGTTCATCCCGAATATACCTATCCTGCTAAAGAATATACTTATACTTTCCGCCTGTTACCTTTTAAATCGTCGGATGGCAACGAAAAAGACATCTTGATGAAGATGTACTGACCAATGACAACAAATTAAGGCTTTAGATGTTAACAAAATAAGAGAGGGTTCTAAGATTTTTTCAATGAATTTGAACACTTATTTCCGTTAATTTTTTATAATTTTAAATTCAAATTTCTGGATCATGACCAACCCTCAGCCGGATATAGCCCGTTATACCATGCCTGGTATTTTTCAGAATAAAACTATCTTAATTGCCGAAGACGATGAGACCAATTTTTTCTTGTTAAAAGAATATCTCGAATTTTCAAAGGCTGAAATTATTTGGGCGCAAAATGGTGAAGAAGCTGTGCGATGGGTTGAAAATAATCCCGATATCGATGTGGTGCTGATGGATATTCAAATGCCGGTGATGGATGGAAATACGGCTATGAAACAGATTAAAAAAATCCGCTCGAATTTGCCGGTAATTGCACTTACTGCCTATGGGGTTATGGGGGATAGAGAGAGAGGTATTCGTGAAGGTTTTAATGAATATGCCACCAAGCCTATTTCGCGGATGCTGCTCATTGAAATATTATTACGATTTATCTGACAGAGTCCGCAATATCTTGTTTTCCATTTTTTTCTTATTCCAGATTTATCGTTATTCCTGATGTTATTGTTTTTTTCTTTCTAAGCGTACGAGGGTTTCAACATGATGGGTTTGCGGAAACATATCATAAGGGATAATTTTTTCGATTGTATAAAAATCTCTCAGATAGGTTAGGTTCCATGCCAGCGATACGGGATTACAGCTTACATAAATTATGCGTTTAGGCCGAAAGATTACCATATTCTTCAGCGTTTCTATAAGTGTGCCAGCTCTTGGTGGATCAAGTACAACGATATCGGGATGACCATGTATTTTTACAAAATCTGGAACAAATGTCTTAAGCACATCGCCTACTTCAAATACGAGGTTGTTCAGGTTGTTTCGCTGCTGATTGTAACGGGCATCCTGGATAGCAAATTCAGAGTTCTCTATGCCTACCACTTTATGGGCGTAGGGTGTCAGATGAATGGCTATGGTGCCTACCCCAGTGTATAAATCATATACCGTATCGTTGGTAGAAGGGGAGGCTAGCGTTACAATTTCCTGGAATAGCTGTTCAGCTAAGTAAATGTTGGGCTGAAAAAACGCATCGGCACTTAACTTAAACAACCACTGATTGATATTTTCCTCAAGATAAGTTTCGCCCCATACATGAATAAAGGTGTTTTGATCGGGCTGTTTGAGCTTTAAAAAAATAGATTTAATGCTTTTATTCGACGGTATCAGTTGTTTTACGATTGCCAAAATATCTGGCGATTCCTGCAAAGTATGGAAAATGAGCATTTGATCGCCATTTTTGTTGCATCGCAGGGTAAAACCACCTAATATTTCCTTTAAATTATTTGAAGGGGATGCTGATTTAAACCATTCAAGCATTATTTCTTGCAGCCTGATAGCAGTTTGAATGACTTGAGGGTCTGTAATATAGCATTCTTTTAAAGGAAAGATGGTGTGAGGATTTTCCAACGGATGAAAACCGATGCATACTTCATGGTTATCTAAAAAATTTAAAGCAAAGTCTACTTTTCCACGGTAGGCCAGCGATCTGGGCGAGGGAACCACATCGTCGATAGGCGGATGGGGAATCTGGTATTTTGCAAGAGCCTGTTCAATAAGGCTTTTCTTGTGGACAAGTTGTTGTTCATACTGCATATGCATCCAATTGCAGCCGCCGCATAACTCAAAGTGTGAGCAAACAGGGTTAATCCTGAATCTGGAAGGTTGAATAACACTTATTACATTACCCGCAATGTAATTTCGTTTTTGTCGTTTGGCAATGGCTACATTAACCCATTCACCGGGGATAACGTGAGAAACATAGATATTGTGTCGTCCATCGGAAACAACGCCTTTGCCCGACGAATGCCAGCCGGTTACCGGGATGTTTTCTAAGATTTTATAGCCTTTTGGTGCTGTCGACACAGCTATTGATGCAGTTTACTATGGGTAATACCGTAGGTAAAATAAATATACAATCCTATAAACATCCAGATTATGAGCCGAAGCCAGGTATCGAGAGGTAGGGCAGCCATCTGGATAAAGCAAAAGGCGGCGCCCAGCAAGGGTATCCAGGGTACGAGGGGTGTTTTAAAGGGACGATATAGATTGGGTTTGGTACGTCGAAGGACGATAATTCCAAAACACACTATTACAAAAGCCAACAAGGTACCGATGGAAACCAGTTCACCAAGTATGTTTATGGGCAGGACCCCTGCAATGATCATGGCGATGCTGCCCGTTATAATTGTCCCTATATAAGGAGTTTTATAGCGAGGATGTACCTTAGAAAATGCGGGGGGCAAAAGCCCATCTTTTGACATGGCATAAAAGATACGGGGTTGACCCATGAGCATTACCAGAATTACAGAACTTAGTCCGGCAATAGCAGCCAATTTGATGATAGGACGTAACCAAACCATCTTCTCGCCCATCGCATTCACTGCAACGGCAATAGGATCAGCCACATTCAGGTGCGTATAGCTGACTATACCTGTAAGTACAAGTGCTATCAGGATATAAAGTAAAGTAGAAATACCCAGGGAACCCAGAATACCCTTTGGCATATCCTTTTGAGGATTCCGTGCTTCCTGAGCAGCAGTCGATACAGCATCAAATCCGATGTAAGCAAAAAATATTACTCCGGCAGCCCTTAATATCCCCAGTAAACCGTAATGGCTATGTCCATGTTCATCTACGATTCGATCGGGTACAAAAGGTGTCCAGTTGGCTGTTTTTACAAAGAAAAATCCAATGATCACAAATAATAGTATCACGCCAACCTTGATAATTACCATGATATTATTGAAGGTTGTTGATTCACGAATTCCTAACACCAACAATCCTGAAATTACGAAAACAATAAACATGGCGGGCAGGTTGATGATGGCCGTAACGTGAGGTAGCGAGTGTAGGGCAATACCACTGTTTATCAGTTCCTGTTTTAGCTGACTGGTGATAGGTCGCCAGCCTACATCGGGGACATGAACCAGTGTAGTACCTGTGGCGGCCGTATATTGCACCGGAATATGTATCCCAATGTCGTTGAGTATGCTGATGAAATATCCCGACCAACCCACGGCAACGGTTGAGGCGGCAAATAGGTATTCCAGAATGAGGTCCCAACCTATAATCCAGGCTGCCAGTTCTCCCAATGTGGCATATGCGTAGGTATACGCGCTACCCGATACAGGTATCAACGAGGCAAATTCGGCGTAGCATAGCCCAGCAAAAGCGCATGCCAAACCCGAAATGATAAACGAAATAACAATGGCTGGCCCAGCATATTGTGCTGCTGCTTGTCCGGTAAGTACAAATATCCCTGCCCCTATGATAGCCCCTATACCTAACGTGACTAAATGCCGGGGGCCCAATACACGCTTAAGTTCGTGCCCCTCTATCTCGTGCAGATGGTGTGACTTGGTCTTGAATATTTTGTTTTTCATTGAGAATATTTTTTAAATCTTTAAAGCAATCGGTATAATTTGCACTTTTTTAGTTACTTACATGTAAAAAGTACAAAAATGGAATTATTTTCCTACCCGTTTCGAATACTACCTTAGATGCTCGTTTCATTTTAATTCGTAAAATGCTTTTGATGCTAATTCTAAGTTTCAATTTTATAGCCTTTTTATATAATTTGATGAAAGCAAAAGTGTTATTTTTTACAAATAAAAACAATAAAATTGTAATTTTTTATTACGATTTTTCAATTCCTTTCATACTCAATTGAATGCGATTGCGAACGCGGTCAATTTCAATTACCTTAACGCGTACATGCTGATGTATTTTTACAATTTCAAGCGGGTCGCTGACAAACCGGTCGGCCATTTGCGAAATATGTACCAGTCCATCCTGGTGTATACCAATGTCGACAAAACATCCAAACCGGGTTATGTTAGTAACTATACCAGGCAATATCATGCCAACCTTCAGGTCGTCGATGGAATGGACGTTAGGGTCGAATTCAAATACTTTAATCACCGTCCGAGGATCGAGTCCAGGACGTGCAAGCTCCTGCAGAATATCGTTGAGCGTGGGTAATCCAATTTTGTCGTTGACATAGCGATTTACATCAATTTTGCTTCTTAAATTTTCGTCTTTAAGCAGGGTTTCAACGCTGGTATTAAGATCGGCGGCCATGCGTTCTACAATAGGATAGCTTTCGGGATGAACTGCACTATTATCGAGTGGGTTGGTACCACCCCGAATGCGAAGAAAACCTGCACACTGTTCAAAGACTTTTTCGCCCAGACGTGGAACCTTAAGCAATTCCTGTCGATTTTTGAAAGGGCCATGCTCGCGTCGATGATTTACAATGTTCTGAGCTAACGTTGGTCCCAATCCCGATACGTAGGTTAATAATTCCTTGCTGGCTGTATTTACATTGACCCCCACCTTGTTGACGCAAAACTCCACGACCTGCTCGAGGCTTTTCTTGAGTTTTCCCTGGTCTACATCGTGCTGGTATTGCCCTACGCCAATCGATTTTGGGTCGATTTTAACCAGCTCGGCCAGGGGGTCCATCAGGCGTCGGCCAATGGATACAGCACCCCTTACCGTTACATCGTAGTCGGGAAATTCTTCCCTGGCAACAGCTGAAGCTGAGTAAACCGATGCACCGCTTTCATTGACGATAAAAACTTTTACATCGGTGTCGAATCGGACGGTTTTGATAAATTGTTCGGTTTCGCGGCTGGCCGTGCCGTTTCCTATGGCTATGGCTTCAATTTTGTATGTTTTGACCAGCGCGTTTAATTTAGCGGCAGCTGCTCCTCGTTCATTTTGCGGGGGATGGGGGTATATGGTTTCGTTGTGCAAAAGATTGCCTTCTGCATCGAGGCATACCACCTTACAACCCGTCCGAAATCCAGGGTCAATGGCCAGTACCCGTTTTTGACCCAGCGGCGGGGCTAACAAAAGTTGCTGCAGGTTCTCAGCAAAAACCTTTATGGCTTCATCATCGGCTTTTTCTTTAGCGAGTGCTTTAAACTCGTTTTCCATCGAAGGGGAAATAAGCCTTTTAAAGGCATCGACTACTGCTTTTTCCACTATTTTGCTGCTCGCATTATTCGATTTGACGACCAACCGTTTGATGGTGTCGATCGCCTTATTTTCATTCACCTCGATACTCACCCTTAAATACCCTTCCTCTTCGCCACGGTTCATGGCCAGATATCGGTGCGAGGGACATCGTTTTAAGGGTTCGTTAAAATCGAAATAGTCGCCGTATTTAATGGCATCGGGTTCTTTGCCCTTAACGACCTTTGAAGTAATCGTGGCTTCGTGGGCATAAAGCCGACGAATGGACTGTCGAACCTGCTGGTTCTCACTTATCCATTCGGCAATGATATCCGTAGCACCTTCCATCGCTTCTGCTATGGTTTTTACTTCTTCGTTGAGGAAGGTGGCAGCTTTATCTTCCACAGCATCGCTTTTTTGCTGTAAAATGAAAGTGGCCAGCGGTTCCAATCCCTTCTGCCGCGCTATACTGGCTCGCGTTTTTCGTTTGGGCTTATAGGGAAGATAAAGATCTTCCAATTCGTTGGCATCGAAGGTGTCCTCAATTCTTTTTTTAAGATCGTCGGTGAGCTTGCCCTGTTCGGAAATGGTACGTAAAATGGTTTCCTTACGCTTGTCGAGTTCTTGAAGTTTCTCCCATAAGCTTTGTATGCTGGCAAGTGTTACCTCATTCAGGCTGCCGGTCAGTTCTTTTCGGTAACGACTGATAAAGGGGATGGTAGCCCCATTCTCAAGTAGTTCGATAGTATTATATACCTGATTTTCGCTCAGTTGTAGCTGATTGGCGATGATTTTTACATGGATGTTGTTCATAGCGCCCGATTTTCGTGAATGCGAATGTACAAAATTATCCCGGAAAATATTTCGAAGTCTAACCGTGCAAAATCGTTTTCGCATTCGCATAGCTTAAGGTGCATCTTTGTTAGAAGTACTATGTATGCTTTTTAGGATATTTCAGAATCAGTATGGTTGATTCTATAATCGGTCTAATTTTTTACCTTTATCGCACATTTAAAAGTATCTTCATGGAAATTCGAATTCTTCAACTACTAGAGGGTGCAAGACAATCGCAAGGATTGGCTGTGGTGATCGATGTGTTTAGAGCTTTTTCGTTGGGTTGCTACATTGCCGACAAAGGGGTAAGTCGTTATTATGTAACCTCCAATATTAATCTGGCCTATCGACTAAAAGAGTTACATTCGGATTATTTGCTTATAGGAGAGCGCAATGAGCGCATTCCTTCGGGTTTCGATTATGGTAATAGTCCAACGCACCTGTATCCTGTGGTTCTGGAGGGTAAAACGGTGGTTCATACTACGTCGGCGGGTACGCGGGGGCTTATTCTTGCAGCGCAGTCGGCACAGGAGGTGATAACCGGCAGTTTGGTTAATGCAATGGCTATTGTAAATTATATTAAGCAACGTAACCCTTCGGTAGTTTCTCTGGTTTGTATGGGATATGCTGCCCAGTATCCTACCGAGGAGGATACCCTGTGCGCTGAGTATATCAAAAGCTTGCTGGAAGGTAAGCATTTTCCTATAGAACAGGAAATTGATGCATTGAAAAATACCAGTGGACAACGTTTGTTTTTGCCCGAAAATCAACAACATTCGCCTGCCAGCGACTTTGATTTTTGTACTGCATTGAATCGTTTTTCATTTGTACTAAAAGCCGATCAGCCAATCGGAATAGAGGATGTGATGGCGCTTGATGGATATGATCAAGCAGAAATTTTTCAACTCCAGAAAATACCCGTATTCTAAATGCGACGAACAATTTTTGTCAAAACTTTTTTACCGTTCATCATTAAAAGTTTGTCGTTCATCAAGTTTTTTCAAAATTCCAAGGAAAATTCCAATGGTACGTTTATATTTATGGTAAAACTAAATGTTTGATATTGAGGCTAATAGTTTTTGTTGCCAATAGCTGTCCTTAAATATGTGCTCAAGAGCAACGTTATGCTGACACGGGTTATCAAAAATAGTTTAGGCAATAAGTCGGGGAAGGAGGAGAATCTGATTTTCAGTTCTCTACCAGTACCTCTTGTACAGATTAGTTTCGAGGGGCAGGTATTGAGTTATAATCAGTCGTTTCAAGCATTGTTGGGTTTTTCGTCCGAAACATTAGCTAGTTTAAATTTTTTCAATAACCCCTACCGTATTGTTGATTCGTCCAATCAGCTTGTTTTTGATGACAAAAAAGAACAGGACGTTACCATTGAGAGTTACTGGCGTAAGGCTGAGTCGGGATTTCTATACATTAAAGAACATTACCGTCCCATAAAGGGAGTGGGCTATTGTGTTTACCTTGAGAATGAGACCGAAAAACGTCGTTTGCGCCGTTCCCTTGAGATAACTGAAGAGAAGTTCCGGTTTGTGATTGATCAAGTACCGGTGGGTATTTATCGGATTATAACAACGGGCGAAATTGTGTTTGCCAATCAATATCTTGCACAACTTTTAGGATATAAATCGGGGGAAGAACTTCAGGGCAAAATGGCCAGAGAACTCTTCAGGTATCCACCTGAATACGACCAGTTACTTCATTCGGCCATAAAGATAAAACAGCCTACCTTTCGACACGAATTTGTCCACATGACCGACGATGGCAGAGAACTCTGGTTGGAGGATACTGCCCATATCTTCTACGATACTTCCGACGAAATGCTGTTTTACGATGGTATCATCCAGAATATTACTGAAAAAAAACGCATTGAAAATGATATAAAACGTCTTTTAACGGCTTTTACGCAAATTTCGGAAGCCATTGTAATTACCGATACCAGAGGATATATCATATATTCCAATCCTGCACTTGAACGAATGACGGGTTATACCGCAAGCGAGTTGTATGGAAAGAATATGAGTATTTTTCGTTCGGGGGTGCATTCTAAGGACTTTTACAGGAACATGTGGACGAATATTCTGCATGGGGTCAATTGGGAAGGAACGATTATCAATAAGCGAAAAGGAGGAGACCTGTACACCGAATACATGGTTATCACCCCAGTGAAAAACGATGCTGGGCAAATACTCAATTTTGTGGCTGTAAAACGCGATATGTCTGAGGTCTTAAAGTTGGAAGATAAATTACGACATTCGCAAAAACTTCAGGCTATTGGTACATTGGCAGGAGGGATAGCACATGACTTTAATAACATCCTCATGGGGATGCAGATTTACACCGAGGTGTTACTGAAACGCCTGATGCCACAGAGCTTTGAACATGAAATTGTTGGTAAAATATACGAATCGCAGAACAGAGGTAAAGAGCTGATACAGCAAATATTATCGTTTAGCCGCCCAGGTAGCGAGGAAAAAGCCCCACTGACCATCCATACGATTGTTAAAGAAACGCTAAAACTCATTAAAAATACATTTCCCACTACGATAACTTTTAAAGAAAGTATTGAGGATTGTGGTCAAATTTTGGGCAATCCTACCCATATTCATCAAATAGTAATGAATTTGTGTACCAATGCCCATGATGCCATGCAGGGACATGGTACCCTAACGATAGAGCTTAAGCGTAAAAATCAATTATCGGGGCCATACAGGGATATTCATTCAAGCCATGAGTGGATATGTCTGACGGTAAAGGATACGGGGTGTGGTATCGACGAAAAAATTCGTAACCGTATTTTCGACCCATTCTTCACGACTAAACAGGTAGGGGAGGGTACCGGCTTAGGTTTATCGATAGTGCAGGGGATCGTGAAAGACTATGGCGGTAAAATATTTTTTGACTCTAAGGTGGGGGAAGGTACAACCTTTTATGTGTATCTTCCAGCAAGGTAGTATAATTAAATTGTTCTAACAATGATGTATGAGATTCTAGTGGTTGACGATGAGCCAATGGTAAGAGAGGGGTTAAAACTGGCTCTTGAGATGGAGGGTTTTCGTGCTATTACGGCGTCGAATGGGATGGAAGCTTTGAAGATGATTCGTTCGCAGAAACCTCATTTGATTATTACCGACATTATTATGCCCGACAGCGATGGAATTGAGGTAATATGCTCGGTTCGTGAAAAAAATCCTGAGATTAAAATCATTGCCATTTCGGGAGGCGGACGTATCAGTGCCCAGGATCATTTGCGTGTGGCACATCAACTGGGAGCCAATGGAATTCTGGCTAAACCTTTTACAACCGAACAATTACTTTGCGAGATAAACCGCTTGCTATCGGCTTAATTTTCGCCTATTCAGGGCGTGGTACAATCGGTTTCTCGTCGATTAAGGATTTGTTGTAAAAAGTTAGTTCGATATCCTCTAATATCATTGCCGAGGGGCAAATAACCGAAATCGGCGTACCATCGGGTATGCTGTTTTGCGAAATGCTACTACTGCCATCTATGTTCAGTAGGTTTTCATTTAAAAAACCATTGTAAACAAAGGCATTTGAAGAAACTGCAATATTTTTACGCAATGTATTGATGGTAATGGGTTTGAGCATAGCCCCCCGTACCAGTTTCTCAGACCCTGTTGCAACATCAACCTGATAAAGGTTAAGACTGGTAAGAAAATTACCGATAAGGTTGGGCCTAACGATATATGCATAATCAAGACCCTGCTCATGCGCTTTTTGTAGCAGTATTTTCTT
The DNA here is from genome assembly GCA_029550865.1 of Bacteroidota bacterium. GTDB lineage: Bacteria > Bacteroidota > Bacteroidia > Bacteroidales > DTGW01 > JAKPGM01. Next base: position 43,666 of record JAKPGM010000029.1, read on the forward strand.
AAGTTGTTCCTCCGAAAATGTTTTATTGGCTCGTATAATCATGTTACCGGGTCCTATTCCCGCTACAATAGCCCCATTGGTAAAAGTAAAACGTTGATGACCATTTGAGGTTGGAACACTGCGTGTTGGGGTTCGTCCATTATACAGTGTTTTTAATATTCCGTTGTCGAATAATACCAGCGAGTCAATTGGTATAACCCCTTCTGCATCAACAGGATACCAGCCAAATAATTCTGTTTCTTGCCAATGAGTCAATCGGGCTGCATCGTAAATACTTATATTTTTGTCGATTACGGGTTTGTTGATTTTAGTTTCCAGGCTATTCATGTTTTGCCCATAGTAAAGGGTCTTATTAGAGGCATTATACAGCGGTTCCCGATACGCAAACAGGTTGTCGGGATATCCAAAAAGACCCTGTAACCATGCCTGTACAGCTGCCTGATTGAAAAACAGTACTGGTCCGTAATAGTTTTCTTTTACATAACTAGCTTTTACTTTAGTTTCCAGTTTGCTGCTGATACTGTCGATATTGGCTATTATGCTTGATTTTTGCATAAAAATTTTTGACGGATTACGTTCAAGATAAGTAAGAGCATCCGACACCGTCTCGCCATCCAGCTCGCTCAATACGCCAATATTCAATACAGTATAGTCGAGGGGAAAAATAATACGACTGTTTTCGCTGCTGTAAAAATAAATTTTGGCATGTATCTGATAATACGAGACATTGGAGTAGCTGATATGTTTTTTATTGTTGAAAATGTTCGATAAATCCCGTACCAGCGACTTAATTGAGTCGATTGGAGGTATTTGAATTTGGGGCTGAAGGAAAAGATGTACAGTCGGTGCTTTAGCAAAATCAGGTATTTCAAGGGAGTCGTGGGGGAAATTTTTTTCTTTTAAAGCTTCAATTTTATTCTGATAGGTTTGGGCAGCTGATTTATAGGTGTTGTTAATAATAAGCCAGATAGCACGCCGTATTCCCCAGTAGTCGGAGTCGAGGGGTAACGACAACGTGCCATCCCCTTGTGCTTTTGTACGTGTAGCGTCGTAATAGTTTTCATCGTTAAGTTCATAATTGCCACAAAGTACGCGATTTGCCCAGCTACGGTCTTTCTTTTCCCTGCAATTGACGATGGCACCAAAGGAAGCATCAACGTATACGGTATGGATGTCTTCGAGGGTAAAACTAATGTAGAATGGTCTTGAAAAATCTTTGTATTGTATTTCGTGCAGGTTACGTTCTACCTCATCTACGATAGCTTTAAAAATTACACTATCGGCAGGTGTTGCATGTGAAGCTACTGTGGCTACCTTCAAAAAAATAATCCCTATGACTAAACGAGCACCAAATACAGATAAAATCCTTTGCATAGCTTTTTTTTCGCGTTTACAGGTTATCTTGGCCTGCCCAGTATGGGAGCAGGGTTAAATCCTTCAGGTTTTTTTTGCGTTTCTATTTTTTTAATCAAAAGCGCAGGCGAGGTAGCCGTGACCGGAATACTACCCGACTCGGCACCACAGTATCCCGTAAATACACCTGGTTCATCACCAATGGCAACTATTTCCGAAAAAATGGCCAGCGGCGTTCCTATAAAATCTACCCCCTTGACCAACTCATCGGGACGTCCATCGACGTATATTTTGTACACTACTGTAGGCGTAACATTGAAAACATTGGGACTATATCGCGAAGTTTGCGTAAAACCCCCGATGACTTCCTTGAAGTATAGGCCATAGCTTTTCTTTTGTTTTTTGCATTCGGCGATTAGTTTTTTTCGCAGTTCTTTTTCGGAGTAGGTTTTGCGAGCTTCCACAATCAGGTTCGATTGCCTTGAAACGGGCATTTTCCCTATCTGAGATCGTCCGTGACTATTAGATTGGCTAAATCCCTCAATGGGAGTACGCGACATGAGAAAATTTTTCAAAACCCCATCTTCTACAACATTAACTCGTTGTGCTTTTACCCCCTGGTCGTCAAAGGCGTAATAACCAAACATCGCCTTTCCTTGGAAATATTTGAGAGTAGGGTCGGAGTATATGTTAATATATTTGGGGAGTACCCGATTGCCCACCTGCGTTTTAAAGGTCTGGCTGTCGAAACTGTATTTGAGGCGCTGCCCTTCAATTCGATGGCCAAAAATTTCATGGAAAAACACTGCTGCCGCAGCTGGCGAAAGTATAGCTGGTCCCGCAAAGGCTTCGGCCTGGGGAGAATCCTTTAGCTTATTTTGCAATGCTTCTATTCGGGCTAAATCCGACTCAATTTGTTCATCGTTTGGCAAACTGTCGGGATCGAATGCATGGTAGGAAAGCAAAAGCGGCGTGCTTCCTTCATTTGATTTACCAACCAGCAAAATTTGAAGCTCTGCGTACGTTTGATTCTGAACAATACTGCTTCCTTCGGAATTGACTAAGTATTTACGATAACTTTTATAGCTCAAACTGGCATCAGCGCGGATGATATTGTCGTTGTCCACAAACCTGCCAGTATATTTTTTCAGCCGTTGCAACCAAATGTCCCTGGCTATATTCTTGAAGGGAATGGGAGGCTCGTAGTATATATTTGTTGGTTCTTTTGTAAAATCCGGAACTTTGGGTGTTTCTTTTAGGGAAGTCTGCACTTGATTGTAGGTATTGATTGCATCACGCACAGCATACTGGGTTGCCTTCCAGAGAATCATACGAGTGGCCGACTCGTTATCTTCTAAAGGCAATGACAGGGAAAAAGGATTGTAAATACTGCCCTTTTTCTCAACCTCATGCGTGTTGTCAAGCTGGTAATTGCCTATTCGACTGGTAACCGACAAAATCCTCATGCTATCGCAATCGTCATCTACCAGGCTTCCCAGTGAACACTCCAGTTGTACGCTTTTAATTTCTTCAACCCGATATTCCATATAATAACAGGGGATGGGTTGTTTTGAATATGTGTCAAATTCGCGTTTCAACTCATCCTTCAACACCGAAAGCAAACGATCCTCCTGTCCAATTACTGGAACTATGAAAAACGAAATAACATAAATTACAAGCGTTCGATATAAAGCCTTATTCATGGCAAAAATTGTTATGCCCCAAAGTTAAGCAATTATAATATTTTGCGAAGTGAAAAATAGTTAATCCTATGATTGATAAAGGCAAAGTCTTTTTTGACAATAAATGAACCATAGAGGAGATAAAAAGCTAAATAATTTCAGGAAATCATTTCGCAAATATCTTCGTGCTTTAAATGGTCGGAGTTATAACCATGAACGTCCAATGATTTCACGAAATGGCCATGGAATCATTAGCAGTGTAATCAGTAAACCTATGGCAAAGTAGATGAATATTCGCTTGTGTTTCTGCATGTCGTTGTTGGCCTTTTTCATGAGTATTCTACCGACTGTAATTAATGCAATGGCAAGTAACATTCCCACAAGATGTTCCATCATCCAGTATCTTAAGAAGTGGTCTGCCATCCAGCCTGCAGCATGGCTACGTCCATAATTCAGTATCGGACTTATCCAATAAAGTATTAAGCCAATGAGCAATTGTAAATGAGCCGTCACAGTGGTAAAAAAACTTAATCGATCGGTAATGGCATCGAAGGGTAAATGTTTTTGCCATCCTCGAAACGACTTGATCAGGGTAAGAATCAGTAATATCAAAAGCACATATCGCAAAACAGAATGCGAGGTAAGGAAAAAGGAGTATAACATAGTTGTTGTTTTTTATTGAGTTTACATTATTAACAGTAAAATTTTCAACTTGTTGCACATTGCGCCAGATAAAATAATAGTTTTAAAAAAATATTGATTATCATCTATTTGCGTGAATATTATATAGTGGTATCCCTACATGTGTGGTACAAAAATGGTAAAAGTGCGGTATTTTTTTGGGGCTATTTTATATGCTAATTGGTTGATTTTGAGCATATTTTTGATACTGCTAACCAATTAAAATTTTTGTCATGAAAACACTACTTACTTACCGACTGCGCTCGTGTGCTGTTGCCGCAATGTTGGTCTTTTTTGCTGGTCAGGTTCGAGCCCAAAGTGTAATTACGGTAGGTGCGGGTAGCTATGCATCCTATCCGCCTACCTACGAGAATGATGGCTTTTTTAACAATTTCGCCCAAAATGCCGATATTCGTGTTGCCCCTGGTGAAACCCGCCCTATTCCTACTAACGATTGGTGGACGAATATCATTTATGACGAGAACGATCCATTAGGAGGTCGGTTATGGGCAATGCCACTGGTAGTCGATCCAGCTGTCGAAGGTATTAACATATACAATCCCTGGAAATGGAACGCAGCTGGAAATGACCTGATGATTGATTATCCGGTAGTTCTTAAAGGGAGTGGTTTTACACCTGTTCGTTCTATTGCTACCAATTGGAGCGATTGGACGGTGGAAGTGAAGACCTATCAGGATATTAACAACAAGTATGTTTTATTTACTGCGGCTCATGGGATTCCCTTTGTTTGGTTCAATTGTGTAGGTTTTACTCCACAAATTGAGTGTTATCATGGGGCAACCTATATGAATGCAAGTGGGGCCAACATTACTTTTCCTTTTACAGGTGAATATTTTGTCATCAAGTACTGGGATACCTACTATGGGGTACATCTTCCTCCGGGCTCAACGGTAACCCAGGGAGGAACAACGGGTAATTTGCTTACCTTAAATTTACCAGCTGGCATAAATTATGTAATCGTATCGGCACTGCCTAATGCTGCGGCTGCTGCTACCATGCACAGTTATGCTTATGTTAAGCCTACCAATACCACCGTTTCGTGGAGTTATAACCCGGCTCAGGGAACGCTGGCTACTACCTGGAATCTTTCAACAACCAATCTTCGGGGTGCAGCTCAGAACACTGTTATGCAGGGGTTTTTACCGCATCATTATCGTACAGCTTTATCGTCTAACGTATCGTACAATGGCATTACTTTTTCCCAGTCCCGTGGCTTATTAAAAATGGCTACCGGAAACTCGTTTACCTTTACCTACCGGATGAATGGTATCTTGCCCAACTATCCAGCTCCCGTGGTACAATCGGGTGTACCGAATACATACGATCCGGCGAAAATGAGTACCATTATTACCAATTATGCCAATACTGTTCGCAGTCAGCCAACCCCTTACGGTGCTGCTGATACCTATTGGGGAGGCAAAGATCTGGTACGTCTGGCTAAGATGATGCTGTTTGCTAAGGAGACGGGTCATAGCGAATACAACTTTTTGCTTACGACCTTAAAAAATTCACTTAGCAACTGGCTCACCTTTACGCCGGGCGAACAAGAACGTTACTTCGCATGGTACCCCAAGTGGAAAGGGTTAATAGGCTTTAACGAGAGCTACTATTCAGGTATGTTTACTGATAACCATTTTCATTACGGATACTTTATTCAGGCTGCTGCCCTGTGTGCTATGGCTGATCCCGATTTTATCAGTCAGTACTCGGGAATCCTTACCATGATTGCCAAACAGTATGCCAACTGGGATCGTAACGATGCTAATTTTCCTTTCCTGCGTACTTTCGATCCCTGGATGGGACATTCGTATGCTGGCGGTTTGTCCTCGCCATCGGGAAATAATCAGGAATCTTCTTCAGAAGCCATGCAAAGCTGGCATGCCCTCTATTTCCTGGGTTCTATATTGGGCAATACCGCGATGCGTGATGTGGGAGCGTTTGGCTATTTTTACGAGGCTCGGGCAACCCTCGAATATTGGTTTGATGTAAACCGCGATGTTTGGCCTTCTGCTTATCGTAATGCACATCAGGTCGTGGGCATCATGTGGCCCGGAGGATATGTGTATGGCACCTATTTTGGGATCGATCCGCAATGGATTGCAGGTATTCAGATGCTGCCCATTAGTCCCGCTTTTCATTACTTTAATCAGGGCTTTACTCCTGCACAGGCAGTTACTTTTTACAATAACCTTAAAAATGAGATGCAGGCTTTCTATGTGGCAAATGGCAATACTGCTCTTTCCGATGGAGGCGAGACTACTGAAGCCGAAATTGGTGACTGGGGACATGTGTTGCTCGGCTGGCGTGCTCTGTTTGACCCTACCTATGTAACCCAAAAAATGGATGCATACTGGAATTCTTCGAATACCGAAGAAAGCAATTTCATGCGTCAGAATGTAGAAGCCGGCCAAACATACTATTATGCTCACGCCCTCCAAAATCTTGGATTGTATCAGACCGATTATTACATGACCATTCCTACCAGTGCTGCGTTTTACAATGCTACTACAGGAGTTACAACTTATGTGGTGTACAATCCTTCTGCCACTGCACAAACCTGTACGGTATATCGTAATGGTACACAGGTAGCTTCTTTTAGCGTACCTGCCCGCACGTTATACAAGTACGTATCTGGGGGAACGAATAACAATGCTTCCAACCTGGCTTTAAACAAACCCACTGTAGTTTCCTCAATCGAATCGGCTGCCTATCCAGGCAGTGCTGCTGTGGATGGTAACCCGGCAACCCGCTGGTCGAGTGCTTTTAGCGACCCGCAGTGGATTTACGTTGACCTGGGAGCTACCTACAACATCAGCCAGGTAAAAATTACCTGGGAAACCGCCTACGGTCGCGACTATCAAATACAGGTATCGTCCAATGCTACTACATGGACTACCATAAAAACCGTTACAGGTAACACGGCTCTGGTCAACGACCATACGGGACTCAATGCCACGGGTCGTTATGTTCGCATCTACGGTACAGCCCGTGGAACCCAGTGGGGGTATTCTATCTTCGAGCTCGAAGTGTATGGTACGCTAAGTTCCCAGTCGTATACTGCTGTTGAAAATATTGCAGCAAACGAAAGTAAAATCAGTATCTATCCTGTTCCTTTTAGCGATAGGATAACATTGGAAGCACCAGAAGCTATATCCAGTATTGTGGTGTATGACCTGTCGGGGAGGGTGTGCTTAAAAGCTACTCCCGGTAGTGTCCAGGCAATACTCAATACTACTTCGCTTCGACCCGGTATATACATTGTGAAAGTATGGTTGGATAATCGAGTCGAAAGCTATAGGGTAATTAAAAAATAGACGGATGTTTGCGTACAAAATACCCCGGGGTTATCTTCGGGGTATTTTTGTGTAAAATTGGTGATTTAAAGATGTTTCTAAAAGGTATGATGTATGCGCATTGGGTCGGATTACTTGTTCTATCGTGCGCCTGAAGGTAAGTAACTACCATGATCGTTTCATCAGTTCTTAAAATAGTTCGCATTTTTGTATGTAAGCAATCTTTTCTCGTAAATCCATACCTCGTTAAAGGGATATATTGACAACATCTGTGTGTAAAACTGAATAAAAATTCTAATCAATGAATTTTGTAATTGAATTTTATATATATTTGTTATATGCTTACTTACAGGGATAATAAATTTTGATGTTAAAAGTAAATTTTAGCTATGTAAATTATATCCAAAACCTTAAACCTAAAATGTATGAAAGTACCCAAAAAAACTAGTTTGTTTATCAGTTTTGCTTTTTTTGCCCTTGGGACTCATTCATGTCAGGAGCATGACAGTATTACGTCGTCTACACACGTTGAAAAGATTTTTGAACATGTTACTGTTTCGAATAATGCTTTGCATTTTGATGCTGCAGAGTCTGTACCACTCATTGTAAGTGCTTTGTCAGCAATGAAGGAAGTTGATCGAAGAAATTGGGAAAGCTTAAATGGTTTTACCTCAATGTATTCTTTGATTAGCGATGTACACCGTTCACTTAATAATTGTACTACTCATGACGAATATGCTGATGTTTTATACAGAAACAGGGATCTTGTTACTTTAGAGGGAGATGAAGTTAAACAATTAATTCCGCTTGACTATTTTACTCTAATAATAAATAGGGAAGGCCTCTACTATGTAGACAGAATCCTTGTAAAGATTACTCCTACTGCAAAAATATATGTACTCAGTGGTGATATTGCAAAGCTAAAAAGTTTAGAAAGCAAGCTTAAATCAACAACAGATATTGATTCCATTGAAGCTGTACCTCATGTGTCGAATGATGTGATTATTGCTAAATATGTTTTTTCCTCAAAGTTAAAATCTGATCATAGCCAAGAGCAAGGTAAAATTATTTATACTGATCGAGTTAACTCTGATGGTGACAGAAAAGTCAAATTTTGGATCATCCCATGGCGTGATAGTTGGCTTAATCATGAGTGTGATCAATATTGGCAATGGCGGGTTGAAGTAAAAATAGAGAATCAAAAAAAATTATTTGGTACATGGAATTTTTATGCTACTACATGTTATTGGGAAAAGACAGAATTTAATATGTATCAGCCGTTGGAGCAAAGTTTTAAATTTAAAGAATGTGGTGGGGGAACGGTTTTTTATGATCCATATTATTGGGCACCCTTTGTTGTTTCAGAACTTAGTTGGTCATCAGGAAATTCTGAGGTTGAGAGACATTCCGAAATGATTACTGTGGGTTCCATTATCCAAAACAATCCATTACCGTTACCAAGCATAATCAATGCTCGTGGAAGAGCAACCAACAGAGGAATGGGTGGGCAATTCGCAGGAATCTGTGAGGGTGGATTTAAGTCTACAAACAATTGTTTGCCAACTAATTAGGTAAATGTGCTTGAGAATACGGTTTCTTAAAAAACATTTAAAATTATTTTTCGGATGAAACGAGCATGTATAGCAGTATTCACAAACGAGTATGAAAATATTTATCAGTTTCGTACTTGCCTATGTGTAGAAAGCTCATCACATGCGAGTTCCATCCGACCGCTATAAAAAATTAAAAATATTTTCGGATGAAACGAGCATGTATGGCAGTATTCACAAACAAGTATGAAAATAATTTTTCATACCTGCTTGATTTTAGCGCACAAAACATATTACATGCGAGTTCCATCCGGCCTTTTAAGAAAAATTTTTAAAATTATTTTCGGATGAAACCTTCATGATTGTGCTCAAGCACAAACACACAATGAATAAAATGGGGAATATTATCCATATAACGAAATGGAAGAACGGTTTAAATAATTAATATTCAACATATTAAATAATTTTATTCGGATGAAAGGAATTATTTTAGCTGGAGGTTCCGCTACGCGATTGTATCCAAGCTCCAAGGTTATTTCCAAGCAGATAATGCCAGTATACGACAAGCCCATGATATATTATCCATTGTCGACGTTGATGTTGGCAGGTATTCGGGAGGTATTGATAATTTCTACACCGCGCGATTTGCCCATGTTTCGTGATTTGCTGGGTAGTGGGGAAGAAGTGGGCATGCAGTTTAGCTATAAGGTTCAAGAGCGGCCGGAGGGCCTGGCTCAGGCTTTTCTTCTGGGCGAGGAGTTTATAGGCAATAATCCCAGCTGTCTTATTTTGGGGGATAATATTTTCTATGGTACTGGCTTTTCGGGTATGCTGCAACGGGTGGCAAAGTTGACGCAAGGTGCCTATATTTTTGGTTATTTTGTGCTCGATCCGCGTCCTTTTGGGGTGGTGGAATTTGATGAAAACAGGCGGGTAATCTCAATTGAGGAGAAACCCGAAAATCCAAAGTCGAACTATGCTATTCCCGGATTATATTTTTACGATAATACGGTGGTAGAAAAGGCAAAAAAGCTAAAGCCATCGGCTCGTGGGGAGTTGGAGATAACCGATCTTAATCGACTTTATCTTGAGGAAGGTAGCCTTCGGGTCGAGATTATGGGGCGGGGCTTTGCATGGCTCGACACCGGAAATGCCGACAGCATGCTTGAGGCTGCCAGTTTTGTCGAAACTATTCAGAAACGTCAGGGACTTTATATCGCCTGTATCGAAGAAATAGCCTGGCGTAATGGTTGGATATCTACCGAACAGTTGCGGCGATTGGGGCAATCGATGTCAAAAACTGAGTATGGAAAGTATATCCTCTCGCTGTCCGAGCTCGGACAACATTAACAGGCATGGAAATTAAAAGCAATATCAACTGCCTCTGAAAGATCCATTCCATCCTCATACATGGCCTCATCGTTGGCATCGTAGTACCAGTCAACGATAATATCGATGCCCATTTCTTTGATTCTTCGAAGTATTTGCAATATTTCCAGTAACATTTTCGACGAGGCTGAGTTGAAATAGCTCATACGGAATTCTACATGAAACGAGGGAATAGCATAGCGCATATCTCCCTGGTTTCGTATTTTTTGTTCCAGGTCTTTGAGCCACTGTATTGCTGGGTGATAAAATTTTATTACGTCCTCGGGGCGCGATACCCCTTTAAAAGTCAATTTACGTTGTGAAAGATTCAAATGTATTTCTGGAGTAAACTCTGTAGCATCAATGAATAGTGTATCGTTCATAGGGCAAGCTAATTTTCAGTCCGAATTCAAAGCTTTATTTGATATAAGAACTTTGCAGGTATAGAAAGAAAATGTCTCATCGATAGGGGAAAAAGAATAGGCAATTTTTTCACCAGACACTTTAGCCATTTCGATAAACCCCAGGCTGGCGCCTCCTTTTGACGAAAACTCACCGTTAGTCAGGGTGGTGCGAAAAAGTTGCCTTAATCCCTCTTTATCGAGCGCATTGATATGGTCGATATGTTTTCTTAGTTTTTCAATATCTTTATTTAAAATGGGATTGCCCGATACTAACAGATAACCATCATCGATGTGTTCGATATAGAAAATGGGAGCATGGGTAGGGAAAAGATAGCTTGCATTCTCGAAATGTTCGTTGTACTTAAATACATTTTCGAGAATTTCAATCATTACGGATAGAATTTTTTTGTAATGTCCAAGCGGAATTTCACGAGCATCGGTTTCCTCTTTTAATGCATTCAAAAGATGACCGATGATCTCGAAATTAAGTGGTCCCTGATAACTCAAAATAGTATTTTTCCCCAGGGTTAGCTTATCCATGCCATTTTTTGCGTTAGTAAATATGCCTTTGAACGAACTCGTGATACTTTTTACGTAAATATAAAAAACAATTTCAAATCAAATATCAAAAAAATAAGTATTCCCCCAAAATATTTTATTCAGTATCGGTTTCGTCGTTGCTCTTTTCGTGAAGGTACCCTTCATCAATTAATAGATTGGGGCTCAAGGCGGCTTGTACGGCAAGGCGATCGCAAAGTTCGTTCTCGGGATGGTGGGCGTGGCCTTTTATCCACACCAATTTAACTCGATGTTTGGGGTAAATATTTAAAAATCGCCGCCAGAGGTCGGCATTTTTTTTCTTTTTAAAGTTTTTCTTAGCCCATTCAAAAACCCAGCCTTTTTCTACTGCATCGACCACATATTTGGAATCGGAGTAAATGGTAACGTCCGATCCCGGGATTTTAAGGGCTTCCAGAGCCACAATAACGGCCAGCAGTTCCATTCTATTGTTAGTGGTCAGCTTATAACCTTGCGATAATTCTTTGCGGTGTTTTCCCGAAATAAGCACTATCCCGTATCCACCTGGACCGGGATTGCCCTGTGCTGAGCCATCGGTGTAAATAGTTACTTTAGGGGAAGGGATATTCATAAGGAGAAGTTTATGGATAATTGCATAAAGTTGCTACAGAATGTTTTGCGATGATGGATAGAAAGTCCTACTTTTTCGATTGACTGTCGGTGTTGTAGGGTGGGGTATCCCTTGTTTTTTTGCCAGTTATACTCAGGAAATTGTAAGTGGAGTTGTTCCATATATTCGTCGCGGTATGTCTTAGCCAGAATAGAAGCCGCTGCAATGGCAGTATATTGGCTATCACCTTTAATGATGCATTGATGCGGGATGTTGGCAAAGGGCTTGAATCGATTCCCATCTATTAAAATTAGTTGGGGGGCAGGATTTAGCTTTTCGATAGCCCTGTGCATGGCCATAAACGAAGCATTCAGGATATTTTCCCGGTCAATTTCTTCGGCCGAGGCACTGGCTACTGCGTATGCTATTGCATGTTGTTCGATAAAGGTACGAAGCAATAATCGGTTCGATGGGGTTACTTTCTTGGAATCGTTAAGAAGAGGATGGTAAAAATTGGAAGGGAGGATAACAGCTGCGGCAAATACCGGTCCTGCCAGGCAACCGCGTCCGGCTTCATCGCAACCAGCCTCAAGCAGGCTGCCTCCACTGTAGGTTATTTTGAGCATGCGATTATGCTATCGATGTGCTCAAAATTACTAAAAAGCGGCATATGTTGCACTTACCGGTGGGTAATTTCCACTTTCTTTGTAGGGGGAAGCTGTTGATTGCGTTTTTCAACTTCAGCGACCACATTTTCGGCCAGGTTGGCAAAAGCTTTGCCTTCGAGGGTGAATGGATTCATCGCAACGGGTTGGCCATTATCCCCCGATTCGCAGATACTCTGTACAATAGGTATTTGCCCAAGTAAGGGTACATTAAGTTCGGCTGCCAGCTGTTTACAACCTTCCTTGCCAAAAATGTAGTATTTATTTTCCGGAAGTTCAGCTGGCGTAAACCACGACATGTTTTCAATAATGCCCAATACAGGAACGTTAATTTTATCGCTGCGAAACATGTTGATACCCTTTATTACATCGGCTAAAGCTACCTTTTGTGGTGTACTTACTATCACAGCACCGGTAACGGGTAATTCTTGTACCAGTGTTATGTGAATGTCGCCAGTGCCTGGAGGAAGATCGATGAGCAGGTAGTCGAGTTCTTCCCAGAGAGTTTGAGTAATCATTTGCTTGAGCGCATTGGTGGCCATAGGACCACGCCAAATCAGCGCTTCATCGGGGTTAAAAAAGAAACCTGCCGATTGCAACTTAATATTATACCGTACAAGCGGCTCAATAAATTCCTTACCGTCTTTTTCTACCATTACTGGATGGTGTTGTTCGGCGGCAAACATTTTGGGTATAGAGGGTCCATATAGGTCGGCATCAAGAAGACCTACCTTAACATTTAGATGGGAAAGTGCAATGGCCAGATTAACGGCTACAGTTGATTTACCTACCCCGCCTTTTCCCGAAGCAATGGCTATAATATTTTTAACATCCTTCAGGCTATCGTATTCAGGCGAAATCTTTTTGGCCGAAGAAAAAATTTCCTCAATAGCGATTTCAATATCCTGGCCGAATTTATCTTTAATAGCCTGCGTAGAGGCTTTTTTAATAGCATTGGCAAAAGGATCAGTAGGTTTGGGATATACCAGGGTGATGGTGATTTTTTTATCTTGAATGCTTATATTTTTAACCATCCCCAGTTCTACCAGACTTTTCTTTTGTGCTGGATGAATAATGTTTTCGAGGATGGATAACAGGTCTTTTTCTGTAATCATGATAAATCAAATGTTAAGTAAGGCTAGCTTTATAGAATTCCCGATTCATTCGGGCGATGTTGGTAATTTTAATTTCTTTAGGGCATTCCGCTTCGCATGCTCCGGTATTGGTACAATTACCAAACCCTAGTTCATCCATTTTAGCGACCATGGCTTTTACGCGACGCTTAGCTTCCACCTGACCCTGTGGAAGAAGGGCAAGGTGCGATACCTTGGCAGCGACAAACAACATGGCCGAGGCATTTTTACAGGCTGCCACGCAGGCGCCGCAACCAATACACTGCGCTGCATCCATAGCCAGTTCGGCTTTTTCTTTGGGAATGGGAATAGCATTGGCATCGGGAACACCCCCTGTGCTTACAGAGATATATCCCCCTGCCTGGATGATTTTATCGAAAGCCGATCGGTCGACGACCAGGTCGCGGATGACGGGAAATGCTTTAGCCCGCCAGGGTTCAATCCAGATGGTTTCACCATCTTTGAATCTACGCATATGTAGCTGACAGGTTGTGACACCCGTATCGTTACCGTGCGGACGTCCGTTGATATACAGGCTACACATACCACATATCCCTTCCCGGCAGTCGTGGTCGAAGCAAATAGGCATCTGCTTCTGTTGAATCAGCTGCTCATTAAGCTGATCAAGCATTTCAAGGAACGAGCAGTCGGGCGAAATGTTAGTAACATGATAGGTCTCGAACCTGCCTTTTGCTTTAGCATTCTCCTGACGCCATATTTTGAGTGTAAAATCCATAGCCAAGGTATTTTTATAAAATCAGGAATATATCTGTCGTTATTCTTTATAGTTTCTTTGTTTTACTTCGATGCTTTCAAAATGTAAAGGTTCTTTGTGTAGCATGGGTGCTTGATCTTGTCCCTTATACTCCCAGGCAGCTACGTAAGCAAATTGCTCATCGTTTCGGAGTGCTTCACCATCGGGGGTTTGATATTCTTCCCGGAAGTGCCCGCCACAGCTTTCCTCACGGTGTAGCGCATCGATAGCCATTAGTTCACCCAGTTCCAGGAAATCGGCTACCCGTAACGCTTTTTCGAGTTCGGGATTGAATTCGTATGGACTCCCCGGAACATACACATCCTTCCAGTATTCTTTGCGCAGAGCACGTATGAGCTCGATTGCCTTGGTTAGCCCTTCGCGATTGCGAGCCATACCCACATAATCCCACATGATGTGTCCCAATCGTTTATGGAAGCTATCGACGCTGTGGTTGCCATTTACGGCAAAAATGGCATCGATGCGTTCGCGAGCTTCGCGTTCTGCCTCAGCAAATTCCGACATTTCGGTTGAGAAGGAAGGGGTACGAATTTCGTGGGCAAGATAATTCTGGATGGTGTAGGGTAGTATAAAGTAACCATCGGCCAGTCCTTGCATCAAAGCCGAGGCACCCAAACGGTTGGCACCATGGTCGCTGAAGTTGGCCTCGCCAATAGCATAAAGGCCTGGTATAGTAGTCATCAGCTCGTAGTCGACCCATAGCCCTCCCATGGTATAGTGGGTGGCAGGATATATCATCATAGGGGTTTCGTAAGGATTTTCGGCGGTAATTTTTTCGTACATCTGGAAAAGATTGCCATAGCGTTCTTCAATGACCTTACGACCCAGACGCTTGATTGCATCGCTGAAATCGAGGTATACAGCTAATCCTGTGCTACCAACGCCATAACCTGCATCGCAACGTTCCTTGGCAGCTCGGGAAGCCACATCGCGCGGTACCAGGTTGCCAAATGCAGGATAGCGACGCTCGAGGTAATAATCACGGTCTTCTTCTTTTACATCAGTGGGTTTGAGCAATCCTTTACGTAGTTTTTCGGCTACTTCCTTGTCTTTAGGTACCCATATGCGACCGTCGTTACGGAGCGACTCTGACATCAAGGTCAGTTTGCTCTGGTAATCGCCATGAACCGGGATACAGGTGGGATGAATCTGGGTGTAACAGGGATTGCCAAAGTATGCCCCCTTGCGATAAGCCTGCATGGCCGCACTACCATTGGAACCCATGGCATTCGTCGATAGAAAAAATACGTTGCCATATCCCCCTGTAGCCAGTACAACGGCATGCCCGAAATGTCTTTCTAACTCACCGGTAACAAGATTTCTGGTGATAATACCTCTTGCTTTACCGTCGATGACCACGAGGTTAAGCATTTCGGTGCGAGGAAATAATTTTACATTCCCAAGATGGATTTGATGACTGAGTGCCCCATAGGCTCCCAGCAACAATTGCTGACCTGTTTGTCCGCGGGCGTAAAAAGTACGGCTAACCTGTGCACCGCCAAATGAACGATTTTCGAGATATCCACTATATTCGCGCGCAAAGGGTACACCCTGTGCAACGCATTGGTCGATGATACAATTGCTAACTTCTGCTAAACGGTACACATTGGCCTCACGCGCCCGATAATCCCCACCTTTAATAGTATCATAGAAAAGACGGTAAATGCTATCCCCATCGTTGGGGTAATTTTTGGCAGCATTGATACCTCCTTGAGCAGCAATACTATGTGCGCGACGGGGACTATCCTGAAAGCAAAATACTTTTACCTTAAAGCCCAACTCACCCAATGTGGCAGCAGCCGAAGCGCCCGCAAGCCCAGTGCCTACTACAATGATTTCCAGCTTACGCTTATTGGCGGGGCTAACCAGATGCTGGTGTGCTCTATATTGCGTCCATTTCTGTTCCAGCGGACCCGAGGGAATTTTTGAATTGAGTTCCATATTGTACAAGCAATTTGTCGATTAAAAGAAATATAAAACGTAAAACGGAATAAAGGCAAACCCTAGTGGTATCAGTATAGCATAGGCTACTCCTATGAATTTTACAATAGGTGTATATATAGGATGATTCCAACCCATGGTCTGAAAAGCGCTCTGGATAGCATGATGCAGATGAAATCCCATCAATACCATAAAAATTATGTAAAGCCAGGAATAGAAAGGGTTTTTAAACAAATTTATGACCATATTGTAAAAATCATGACGATGGGTGGCACCTTCGGGTATAGCTACCCATCCCAGCTTTACAAAATAAAAGTTCATAAAATGAATAATTAGGAAAATAAAGATTATCAGTCCCGTATGAATCATATACTTTGAAAAGAAAGAAGTTTGTGAGTGGTTGGTCTTAACATAGCGAACCGGTCGTGCAAGCCAGTTTTGAATTTGCAAAATAATTCCGTAAATAATATGTAGCGCAAAACTACCAAATAGAAATACTTCCATGATTTTTATCAAAACATTGGAAGTCATAAACTCAACAGCTTTCTGGTAACTTTCTCCTCCATCGTTTTTCAAAACCAATAGATTGATACTTAGGTGAACTACCAGGAAGACTGCCAAAAAAAGTCCCATCAGGGCCATCATGAGTTTTTTTCCAATGGATGAATTAAAAAATTTAGCCATACCTTTACCTATAAAATTTGAAAAAATGATTTGTCGGATTTGAAAGCGTCAAAGTTATTTTGATTTTTGTTTTAGTCAAATAACAACAGATAAATACTTTTGTTATTTATAATGAGTCTAAAATATGCGTGTACAGCCTATTTCGAATTTTTTGTTTGAGAAAAACCGGGCAAAATTAACCCGTTTGCTACCGGCAAGGTCGGTGGTAATACTGTGTGCCAACGATCGTATGCCTAAAAATGGAGACCAGTATTTTCCATATCGACAGGATAGCAATTTTTTCTATTTGACTGGTTTGATGGAGCCCAATGCTGTGGTAATGATTTGTCCCGACCATCCCGATTATCGATTGCGTGAGGTAGTTTTTATTGAAAAAACTTCCGAACATGATCGTACCTGGACTGGTGAAAAGCTATCGGTTGATGATGCCTATGCCATTTCGGGGGTAAAAAATATTCGATGGATAGAGGAGTTTGACGAAATTATAGGGCAGATAATGGCGCATGTGTCGACGGTGTATCTGACCCTGGGGAGCGTTGATTCGTTGCGGTTTGCATTAAATACTGCCGATTTCCGTTTATATCATCGTCTTGTGGAACGCTATCCACTACATCATTATCAGAATGCACAATCTTTGCTAACTCGACTGCGGATGATTAAGGAAAAGGAGGAAATTGAACAGATTGAGCAGGCTATTGGGATTACGAAAAAGGCTTTTTATGAAATAATCAATGTGCTCGAGCCAGGCATACATGAGTACGAACTTGAAGCAGCTATCACAGCAGAGTTTATTCGCAATGGCGTGGTGCATCATGCTTTTGAGCCGATTGTTGCCTCTGGACGGAATGCTTGTGTACTTCATTATACCAAAAATAGCAGCGTTTGTAATGATAACGAATTGGTGTTAATTGACTTTGGAGCCGAATTTAATAATTATTGTGCCGATATAACTCGTACGCTTCCCGTCAATGGTCGATTTTCACCCAGGCAGTTGCAGGTGTACAATGCGGTACTGGAATTGATGCAGCGTGCCATGCAGATAACTCGAAAGGGGAAGTCGATCCTCGATATTCAACAGGAAATGGTGCCATATGTTGAGGAAGCTTTGATAAATCTTGAATTGCTTACTGAAGAAGAAATAAAAGAAAAAGAGGGCACCGAAAGTCCTGCTTATAAAAAGTATTTTATGCATGGTATTTCCCATTTTCTTGGTCTTGATGTTCACGATGTGGGAGGTAAGGATGAAATACTTCAGCCAGGTATGGTTATCACCTGCGAACCGGCTATTTATATTCCCGAAGAGAACCTGGGTATCCGATTGGAGAATGATTTATTGATCACTGACCATGGAGTGGTAAACCTGTCGGAGGCTATCCCCATACTTCCTCAAGAGATTGAAGCTTTGTTTTCGCAGTAGACGAAACTAATTCCACACACCAGCTATGGGATGTGCACAATTAGGGCATTTTCCGTCGATGATATGCATTTGTCGCACCAGATATCCCATCCGTTCAATGAGTAATTTTTTACATTTGGGACAATACGTATTGCTATGTTCCGATTCACTTATATTCCCCAGGTATACATATTTTAAGCCTGTTTGAAGGGCAATATCCCTGGCCAGTTTCAATGTCGCTATGGGTGTGGAAGAGAGATGTTTTAACCGATAGGTAGGGAAAAAACGAGAAAAATGCAACGGATATTCCGAAAATCCATTAATGACAAGCCATTTGCACATTTGCTGCATGAGGTCGGGATGGGTGCTGTAACCAGGAACTAACAGGTTGGTAATTTCTATCCACACCCCCATATCTTTTAAAATTTTCAGGGTATGTAACACTGGCTTCAATGAACCGCCATTTAAATTCTTGTATACTTCTTCGTCCATCGCTTTTAGATCGATATTGACCGCATCAAGGAGGGGAATCAATTTTTTTAAGGGACCCGGATTGATATACCCATTTGATATCATAACATTTCGAATTCCTTCCTCGTGGGCTAGTTGAGCAATATCGTACATGTATTCGTAGAAAACGGTAGGTTCAGTATATGTGTATGCTATTGCCTTACAATTTGCCTCTCGACATTTTTTGATGATTGTTTCTGGGGATACGTTAGTAGTTATAATGTCGATAGGAGACTTCTGGGATATATGATAATTCTGACAGTTGAGGCAGGTAAAATTACATCCCGCAGTAGCAATTGAAAAGGCTTCGCTGCCTGGCAAAAAATGATACAGTGGCTTTTTTTCAATGGGGTCGATATTGATAGCACATGGATTGCCATAGGCCAGAGTATATAGCTTACCCCTAATGTTTTTGCGTGTACGACATAAACCAATGTGCCCTTCAGGTAGTAGACAGTTGTGCGGGCAAAGTCCACATCTTACCTCGTCCCCCATTGAAGCATAAAAGAAAGCTTCTTTGTAAGCTGTTGATTCGTCATGGATTGTGGTTCGATCAGTAAACTGGTTCATAAGGCTGCTGGATTACTTCTTTGCCTTTAAAAAGATAATTTCTTACATTAAAGTTATTACAATTTTTTTGGGTGATAGGTAAGAAAAAGTCACAAATTTTTTGAGGAATTTGCTTGTTTGGTCTTAAAATGTTTTTAGATAAGTAAAAATTCGTTCTTTTAAAGAAGCTTTGTCTTGGTACTAAGCAATGTAATATGGGAGCGAAGTATTTTTGTTTGGGAAAAGGAATGGAGAAACCATAAGTATGCCTGTCAAATTTTATATGAGGCATTAAGGGGTCAGGGATTGGAGAGGGCTATGGGGATAATTTTTCCGTTCATAACTTCGTGGGCAGATTTGGCAAAATTGGCGATAAATCGGGCCATTTGTGCTGGTTCAATGGGTGCCTGATAGCCAGGGAAAGCTTGTTGGAGCATTTCTGTGTTGACAGCACCCAGAGCAAGGCAATTTACAGCAATATTGTAGGGAGCAAATTCTACGGCCATGCATTCAGTGATGCTTGCCAGTGCTGCTTTGCTACTGCTGTACCACGAAAGTCCTTTGTATTTTGAGCTGCCCTGAAAACCACCCATGCTGCTAATATTGACCACATGGGGATGAGTTGCACGCTTTAAGAGGGGTAATAGCGTTCGAATAAGCCACGCGGGTGCCATATAATTAAGATATGCCATGCGGTAGGCTTCGTCAAAAGTGATGGCTTCAAAATTCTTATTGATGAGTAAACCAGCATTGTTAATCAAAATATCTATAGCATCGAAATAATCACTCACCTGCTGGTACAGATATTCTTCTTGTTGGTGAATTTGCATCAAATCAAAAGATAAACATTTCACGTTGTGAGCCTGAGTCGTCAGAGAGGTTCGGCTAATAATCAGTAATTTATTTTGTGCTTCCTGTGCTAAATGTTCGACTAAAGCTTTGCCTATTCCGCGACTTCCTCCCGTTATCAGAATGTTGGCCATGTTTTATTGTTTTTTGCAAAGATGGCAAATATTTTAACATCTGCTTTTTTCACACCGAATAGAATTTGTATTTTTACAGTACTGGAAAAAACAAGGCACATGGCAAAGAAACAACTTACCTATCAGGAGGCATTAAACGAGATTGAGGAAATTGTAACTCACATTGAGGCGAACAAATTTTCTATTGACGAGTTGGGCGATAAGGTAAAACGAGTTGCCGAATTGGTAAAGTTTTGCAAGGAAAAGCTCAAATATACCGAGCAGGAATTGAATAAAATCATTGAAGAAAATCGTAAAGAGGATCAACCCTAAAAATTGTACCTATGGAAAAAGATTTTGTCAATTGGGGAAGAAATACGCAGAAGAGAATATACAAGCGTATACTTGATTATTTTATGCAGGGGCTTTTGTTTATTGCCCCCATAGGCATTACCATTTATATCATTGTCCTCATTTTTCAGTTTATCGATTGCATTGCTCAGGTATATCTCGACAAGATTCTGCCATTTCATATACCGGGCATTGGCATCATCATTATGTTTATAATCATAACTCTTTTTGGCTTTCTTGGGCATAGGATTATTAGTACCCCCATGAGGCTGGTACTTGAAAAATCGCTCAGTAAAGCTCCGTTGATACAGTTGGTATATACTTCTATCAGGGATTTGATTTCGGCCTTTGTGGGGAAGGAAAAAAAGTTTACACAGCCTGTATTGGTAAAGATGGATGAGAGTGGTAAGATAGAACGAATGGGTTTTCTAACGGCAACGGATCTGACCCAGCTCGATCGTAAAGGAAAGGTGGCTGTGTATTTACCCTATTCCTATGCGTTTATGGGTGAGTTAATCCTGGTTCCATCCGAATGGGTAACACCGCTTGATTTGCATCCGTCGGAAGTGATGAAATTTATTGTAAGCGGTGGTGTGGCAAAGCTGGATGAAGTAAAAGAAGAGGAATCCAAAAATTCTCAATAAGATATTACGCATATGAAGGATTTTTATTAATATTGTATGAAGATTAGATAAAATTTGGTTCATGGGGAGGAGGAAACGAGCTAAGTGCTTTAAAACCAGATATAAGATTTTTTTACACCACATAACAAATAATTAAAAGTATTTTACGGATGAAGAGGAATAAAAAGTATTGGCTATTGGGATTATTCACAGTATTACTGTATGCCTGTGTTGAAAAGGAATATGATTTTAATCGTCTTTCCACAGAGATAGTATACGATCCTAAATTTGCCTTTACTATTGGTACGCTTACCATTGATCTGGGATCGTTGTTGGAAGGCTATACCAATAGTGGTAATATTAATATTGCAGAGGATAAGACCATAACGGTGGCCATTGGGACAAATTTTACCGCTACTGCTGCTGTCGAAAACCTATCCTTGCCACCACAGTCGCAGATCATTATTCCAGGTTTTGTTTTTCCTCCTACCATGCCCGCTTCGGGTGAAGTGAGTCGCGATACTACCATCAACATTCCCATAAGCTTTTTCGCCGATGCCGAAATTGATAGTTTGTTGATGAAAATATTTCGGTATACGCTTAGTGGTACTTCAACCTATTCTCCTGCTTTTACCCAGGAACTTACTATCTCTTTACTGGATATGCGGCAGGGCAATGTGGTGTATGTCGAAAATTTTCCGGTAACACCCACTATGAACCTAACCAATCAAAATAATGCTGAGGGCTACATGCTGAAATTCCGCAATATAACTTCAGGGGCTGCAGAAACCCGGCTCTACGTAAGGCTTACCCTCAGGGGTACCCCGGGAACTCCTATAAATCCTGCCAGCTCTTTGAATCTATCGATGCAGATTAATGAACTCAATTATAATCTACTCTATGGATATATTGGGCAGCCCTACATTCTCGATATTCAGGATACCTTATACCTCGATTTTCTGGGGCGTGAAATGGCAAAAAATATTGAATGGAAAAATCCAAGTTTTACGCTGTATACTACAAATTCTTATGTGGTACCAACCGATTTCTTTGTCGAGTCGATGCGCGTTATTACTTTCGATGATCGGGTATTACTTACGAATCCGGATAATACAAAAATTCAAAATCCGAAGGATATTGCGTATCCGACACAGATTGGATTGATAGCCAAAGATTCTGTTGTATGCGATAAAGTGGGCTACAGCACTTTTTATCGAGCTCTGGAGCAGGAAGCACCGAAGTATATTGTGTTACAATTAAAATCAAAGGCGAATCCTCACGGAAAAACTGTCACAAATATTTTGAGTGATACCAGTAATCTTCGAACACGTGGTGTATTGCGTTTGCCCATGAGTTTTCGTTCTTCGGGTTTTAGCCAGACCGATACCATGGACTTCGATCTTACTGGCTTAGCTACTGGTGGAAGCGATTCTTCTTCTAACACCAGCGTAAGCTTAAAGTCTATGCTTTTCCGTATCGTATCTTCCAATACTATGCCCATCGATATGCAACTTCAGGCATACTTTGTCGGTGAGAATTATCAGGTTTTTGATTCACTTTATAAAGATCAACCCAATGATTTTATTATCAAATCGGGTATTATTGACGCTAACACAGGGCGGATTAATACGCCTAAATTATGGAAAAAGGATGTGATTTTCAATGAACAACAGCTAAAAAGTATCGAAAACACCAAACATGTAATATTTAGATTGACTTCAATTACGACAGATTATGCAAATACTAAACCCTTTGTTACTTTCTTTTCTGATAGTAAGCTGAGTCTAACTTTTGCTGTACAGTTTCATCCCAGTGTTCATGTTTATAATAATAAATGACCATGATACGAAAGAGCTTTTACATAACCCTACTAAGTTTTGTTGCTTCCTTAACAATGATTGGACAGGTGAATCATACCCTTTATTTCATGGAGCGGATACCTCAGTCCAACCAGATAAACCCTGCGCTTCAGCCCAATTGTAACCTTTACATTGGGGTGCCTGGGCTTTCTTCGATGTACTTCGATATGGGAAATAATAGTCTTAGCGTTAGCAGTATTGTTCAATATAACCAACAATTAGACTCTCTGGTTACTTTCCTTCATCCTCTGGCTGACCGTAATAAATTTTTTGATGCGTTACAGGAGAACAATTATTTTTATAATGCTTTCCAATATGATATCATTTCGTTCGGTTTTCGAATTCAAAGCCTGTATTTTCATTTTAATACTGCTTTAAAAAGTTATACCTACTTTACCTATCCAAAAAGTTTTATGCAGCTGATTATCAATGGATCCGATATTGGTACCATTACCAATTTGAAGACGTTTGGCATTAACAATACCACTTATGGCGAAATGTCTTTTGGACTATCCAATAAGTTTGACGATGATTTAACCATTGGAGCTAAAATAAAGCTTCTTTCAGGGTTAACCAACATCAGTACACTAAATAAGCAGTTTTTGGTTGAAACATTTGAGGATCAGGAAAGTAAAATTGTTAATCGTATTACAGCTGATGTTTCTTTTAGGGGTTATATGCCTTATCTCGAAGAAACGCCCAATGGGAGTGAAGTTTCGGTCGATAGTATTTTTAAGCTCAAGGATAAACCTCAAAATGCAATTAAACCTTTTGAATCAATGGGTTTGGGGTTTGATATAGGAGTCATTTATAGTGGATTTGAAAATATTTTACTCTCGGCTAGCGTGGTTGATCTTGGATACATCCGATGGGGTAAAAATGCTTATGACTATAAGATGCGATCGAGCTATACTCTTTCGGGTGTTACGATAAACAAGGATAGCCTGGAAGATGCTTTTAAAAATCCCATAGGTTCAATCAATGACTCGATAAAATTTTCTAAATCGTCGATCAAATATACCACAGCACTCCCAACCAAAATATATCTGGGTGGAGAATATTTTCTGGAGACCTATTTTAGTTTTGGTTTGATGTCGGTAACCCAATTTTATGCTAAGTCTGTTTATCAGCAGTTTACCTTTTCTGGCAATTTCCGTCCTTTGCGGGCTATGATGATATCTCTGAGCTATTCGTTTTTACGCAATGGCTTTAATAATTTTGGGGCTGGGCTTACGTTTCGTCCTTTGCCTCCGCTGCAGTTTTATCTATTGACCGATTACATCCCACTTCGCTATGGTAAGCAGTATATACCCATTCATGCGCGTTCGTTTAACTTACGTTTCGGTCTGAATTTCACTTTTGGGTATAGCCATAAAATAAAGGATAAACCTTTTAGCTGGGAATGAGGCGTTAACCTTTTTTGAAAATTAATTCCCATTGGGTAAATAACAAGCCGGCTACCACTATCAAAACACCTATAATTTTATGGGTGGTGAATGATTCATTGAGTACCAAATAGGCAAACACCGATGTGAGTATCGGAATGAGATTGATAAAAACCGATGTCTTTCCAATACCGATTTTTGACACCGCAAAAGCGTAAAGAATGAATGCTATCGATGAAGCAAATATTGCTAAATATAGCACTGGGCGAAGGCTATCGAGGGTTACTGGGATGGGGTTTACAAGAGGATTCTCAAACATGAACAGCAAAGGAAGAAAGAGCAGCATTCCTAAAAGGTTTTGAATAGCAATGATTGTAATGGAATCGTACAATGGGGTCAAACGACGTAAGGCAATAGCATAGCCTACGGCCGAAAAAACGGCAAGAAACATGAGCAGTACCCCCAATATTTGTGCTTTTATTTGAAAATCTCCGGATATTACGACCAGACAGACTCCCAAAAAGGAAATGAACATACCTGCAAGGTTTTTTTTGCTCAAGGTTTCATCATACAGAATCTTTCCAGCCAATGGGGTAAACAACGGAATGGTTGCTACAATAACTGAGGCGGTAACAGGTGAGACCCATTTCAAGCCATAACTTTCTCCGATAAAGTATAGAAACGGTTCGAACAAAGCCGCTGCAAAAAACAATTTTAGGTGCCGACGCTGGATGCTCGGACGTATTACGATGAAGGTAAAGAGCAATAATATAACACTGGAAATGAGTAAGCGTAAAAAGATGGTGGTGATGGGACCATAATGCATATATGCGCCCTTGTACCAAATGAATGATAAACTCCAGCAAATCATGGATATGAGAATGCTTGCATAAACCCCGAACAATTGTTTGCGTCTCATCCTTGTAAATTAAGTTTTTGATGTTGCGTAATGTTCTTTTTGTTGTATTTACGTAATTTCATTCCGATTGCATTTTCTCTGCTTTTATCTGTATACATTTTAAATCTTTATATCGGTACTGGCGAAATATTACAATATGATACACCCGTTTGTAATACAGTTCTAGAGGTGCATTTCATTGAAGTATTTACCTTGCAAACCATGTAGGTGCACATCCGGGTTAATTATTTATGGATGCCATATCATGAGTTTTGTTGCAAAATTGCCAAAGCTACTACTATACCGTACCAGGTAGAGTCCAGGCGATAGTGAGGTACAGTTGAACCATATAAAATTATTATCTGGTGAAGTGTTTAAAGTTTCATGCAAGTATGTTTTACCATCGGTAGAAACAATGGATAGAATTCCCGAACCATTGACAGAGGCTGGCAAGGTAATTTTTACCCATTGATGGGCGGGGTTGGGTGAAATCTCAATTGTTTTGCTAAAAAGGTTGATGGTAAAAGTACCCTCGGTGTTTGCGTTAGCATCGACCTGTAGCCAGTACTTTTTGCTAGGGATTACGTTTAGGTTGAACAAAGCTGCCTCGGTTCCCAAAGGAGTGTTGTCAACGGCTACGACCATTCGATAATTCTTCGACAACATGTCGTTTGCGGAGTTGGCTTCGTATATTGCCAGTCGGGTATCGGGTCCCTGGGTTTGAATGTTGATGCTTCCACTGGCTGGACCTAAGAAGGTAAACCAGAGGCTACGGAAAACTATTGTGTCGGGGTTGGAAGCATTGTAGCACCAGTTGTTAGGTACAGCACATCCTCCATCATCGGAATGTGGTTCTCCTGCCTCGTACGAAGCACAGGTGTTATCGAAAGGTCCATTGAACCCAAGATGTAAGGGCAAAGCATTGCGAATCCTATCGTAGGGTATTTGCTCAATGGTGAGCGCCTTTTTTACAGTATACCAACATTCCCCATGTCGGGCGGTTACTTTGATTGTGTCGATAAAGGTCGAATCGTTGATTACTGTATCTTTCAGGGTGAGGTACAGCCTGTTATTGTCTTGAGTATAAAGATAGCGTAGCGAATCAAAGTTAAAATAAAAGGTATAGGCTCCTTCGGCTTCAATCAAAAGATTTTTGACCATTTTTCCGCATAATGGGCTATCGGTAGGGAATTGAGTAAAGCTTGTCAGAATATTACCTACGGAAATAGTTTTGTAGAACGTATCGGTTCCGAAAGCGTTGCTAGCAATTAGACGTATCGTATAGTTTTTGTTTTCGTGAAAAGCAACGACAGGGTTGACCGAGGTATCGGTTGTCATTTGCAGATTACTGTCGGCTAAAAATTCAAAGGTGGCAGGAGAGATTTGCCATTGGTAGTGTTGTGGATTATTTTTAGAAAGATTTTTAAGAACAACAGGTGCATGGGTGCAGGGCAACTCAGGCAATGTAGCAAAGTTTGCTTTTGGAAATACTTTGCCATCGGTACCCATTAGTATTTTAGTGCCTGTATTATCGGGGTCGAGCCAGGCTTTGAGCTGTCGGGTAGGTAAGGCTCCAAGGGTCCATGATACATGTAGGGCACCATAGTAGTTAGTGGTGTTATCTCCCCCATGTAATTGTCCAATAATGTGTTGCCCGGAGTTCAGCAGCGGTGATCCCGATGAACCTGAATTGGTATTTCCATTGGTAAAAGCTACCTCCCAATGGGAATATGGGGGCGAGGTCGACCCATCGTCCCAGTTAATGCTAAAGGGATACATCTTGCCCATCTGATTACTATAGGCTATCGACTTGTTCAGTCCTTTGGGATGATGGATAACAGCACTTTCGGTAGGTACCTGCCCTGTAATGTCCCATCCGGCAAAGTATGGATTGTAGCTATCGGGCGGATTCTCGGACAGTTTTAGCAACGAAAAATCCGTTTCGGAAGCATGAGCGCAGAGAATGGCTCCCGACAACGTTTGATTGTTATTGGTAACAACACCATTGCAGCTATTGGTTTCATAATTGAAATATACTACCACCGAAGAGGCTGAATATTGGGTACTGATACAATGATTGGCCGTGAGAAAGTAAGGGGTGGCATCGAAGCGGGTATTGTTGATGAGTGACCCTGTACAGTAGTAACTCCCATCCACGTCGTCGAAAATGATACGACAAACAGCACGTTTTACAATTTGCCAGTTCTCCCATCCTGGACAATTAATATCATTGTACAGTAGGGTAGCCGATAACGACCGATATGCTTTTGAAACCGATTGAATGACTAAAGACCCTTCAAATTCGGCGTTTAAAGGTTCTTCATACTCAAGAATGATTTCGTTGCCCTCGAGGGGCTGTATAGCAAAAGTTTCATCAGGCTTGTGATTCAGAGCAGTATAAGCTCCCAACAACTGGGTTCGTTGAGCATTATACAAATACAATCGAGCACCTGGAGGTACCCTGAAGATGCCAAACCTTACAGCAAGCGCCATTGCTTGTGGAGCAATAAGCCGATATTGCCATATTTTAAGCGAATCGCCTACAATGATTTTGTTACCTTTCTCCTTGATGTCGATTGATAAATATTCCAGAATAGCAAATCTATTGGAGATGTTTGCCAGCGAATCGGCTGTCCTGAGGCTATCCACCGCAACATTTTGCAAAAACTGGGTAGGTATTTCCACCGCACTTTTTAGGGTGGTTCTGAACGAGTAGGGGATTCCACCGACAGATATTTGTCCGGACAATCTTGAGAA
This sequence comes from Bacteroidota bacterium, assembly GCA_029550865.1. GTDB lineage: Bacteria > Bacteroidota > Bacteroidia > Bacteroidales > DTGW01 > JAKPGM01. The sequence goes on from JAKPGM010000029.1 coordinate 71,635, forward strand.
AACGCTAGTAAGAAAACAAAAGCAGGCCAAAAGAATTAATTTACGCATCGATTCTGGAATGTTGTGCTGCAAAGATGGTTTGTTTTTGACAATTATACGTCGTAAAACTTTTTCTGTTTAGGAATTTTTAGTATCCTTCCAGCGAGGTATGCAGGGCCTGAATGGGTTTATCACAAAATAGGTTGGCAGTAGCGTTGAAAGTTTCAGGGGCCTCGGTGGTATAGTAAACACGCTGACCATTTTTCTCACATCGCTGCTCAATCTCGGGATGTCGTTGCAAATATTCAGCCAGGCTCGTTGCCACAAGTTCTCCCTGTGAAATTACCTTGACATGTGGAGGAAGATATTTTTTTATTTTATTCATCAAAAGTGGGTAATGCGTACAACCAAGCACCAGCGCGTCAATTAGTGGGTCGGATTGCAATATACGGTGAATGTGTTTTTGGACAAAATAGTCGGCGCCGGGACTTTCATGTTCTCCGTTTTCTATTAGCGGAACCCACATGGGACATGCTTCCTGCGTTACCATCAGGTCGGGAAAGAATTTTTGGATTTCGATGACGTACGAGCGCGACGATACTGTACCCTCGGTACCCAGGATTCCAATGTGTTTGCTCTGGGAGAAAAGATTGGCATTTTCGGTTACCGGTCGGATGATGCCCAGTACACGACGTTTGGGATCAAGTTTGGGAAGATCTTGTTGTTGAATTGTCCGGAGTGCTTTGGCTGATGCAGTATTGCAGGCTAAGATAACCAGTGCACAGTCGCGCTCAAAAAACCATTTTACAACTTGAAGGGTATATTTGTATATAGTCTCAAATGACCTCGGGCCATAGGGTGCGCGGGCATTATCACCCAGATAAACGTAATCGTATTGGGGAAGTACGCGTACAATCTCCTTCATGACGGTTAATCCACCAAAGCCCGAATCAAATATTCCTATTGGCATAGCATATAAACAAAAAAAGGCTGGCTCGGAATGAAACAGCCTTTAGTCATAAATCTGGAAATCAAATTATTTTAATTTCAATTTAGCTTTTACAAGAGGTAGAATGTCCAAACTGGAATCGGAATGGAACAATACAACACCTGAGCTCAAATCGAGAATGTAAGTAAAACCATTTTCTTTAGCTACTTCTTCAATAGCTTTATTGGCTTTATCAAGAATTGGCCTGTACAATTCATTACGTTTTTCCTGTAAGTCCTGGTCGGCATTCTGTGCAAATTGCTGAATGCGTTGCTGAATATTTTGTAACTCATCTTCTTTCGTTTGTCTTACCAATTCTGAATATGAGTCGCGTTTGCTCAGGTAGTCCTGATATTTATTATTGAGTTCTACCTGCATGACCTCAAGTTGACTTTGTAATTCTTTCTGCATTTTTTCCAGTTTCAGTTGGGCTGAATCAGTTTCGGGCATAGCCTGTAAAAGTTCTTGCGTGTTGATATGTCCTATTTTTAACCCCTGTTGTGCAAACGATATGCTTGCAGATATAAAAATTACAATTGCAATTCCAATAATTTTTTTCATTGTCTTTTCTGTTTATTCTTTTTAACGTTTGTTGCAAAATTAACAAATTAATTTTTATAGCCTAATTTTTGTAACACTGCATCGCTTTTATCAAGTTTGGGGTCGGTGTACAAAATACTGGCACCTGCCGAACTGTCGAATATGATAGCGTAACCTCCTTCGGTGGCCAGTTCTTTTACTGCCTTATAAATTTCATCCTGGATGGGTTTGATAAGCTCATCACGCTTCTTGAAAAGAGCCCCATCCTGACCGAAGTATTTCTTTTGTAGCTCTTTAGCAGCTTTTTCCTTATTCATAATCTCTTCTTCACGCTTCTTTTTCATTTCTTCGGTAAGCAATACTTTTTCTGCCTGATAGTCGCGATACATTTTGTCAATCTCGGCATACATGTTTTCCACTTCGCGCTGCCATCCTTCCGAAAGCTTATCGAGCTGATCCTGTGCCTGCTTGTAAGCAGGGATATTGTTCAGAATATACTCGGTGTCGATATAGGCAAACTTTTGCGCATAACTTCCCATTCCAAGCATTAGGGCAAGCAAAAAAGTTATAATTCTGCTTCTCTTCATGACGCTAAATTTTAAAATAACATAAGGGGTTAACTAAAACAAACGTTTTTTTATATCATTATTGCTGTAAAGTTGCAAAAAAAATACAAACTTTTATATTAATCTTTATTAAACTTGACCCTTCTACTATGTATTTTTTGGAACGAATTAAGCAGGTAATATAGAAGGTGCGTTGATTGTATGTTTGTAGGTTTTACGCTGTACAAGTATCCTCTGCTAAAGGAGGATACCTGTACATAAAAGAATACACCTGGGTAATTTAGTTTTGTTAAATGCTATCGGGCATTTCACCGCGTTTATTGAGCTGAATAATTTCAATTACCCTATCAAGAGGGACGGGAATAAGTGGGGTCTTGTTTTCGGGATCGTAGGTGTACCATAGCATTTTTTGTAAAACATCAGTTTTGCAGTGGTAGGCTATTCCTTTTTTGGTTTCGAGCTCTAATAATTCCGAGGGGAAGTTTTGTTGTGCTTCCAGATATACATCGAGCTCATATATCAGGCAGCACTTAAGTTTTCCGCATAGACCTGTGTATTTCTGGGTATCGGGTGGCAGGTTCTGGATTTTAAATACGTTCGATTTGATTGACACCAGGTCTTTACGCCAGGACGAACAGCATAGCTCTCTTCCGCAAGTTCCCATGCCCCCTACCATTGCAGCTTCCTGCCGGACACCAATCTGGCGCATTTCTATCTTAATGCCAAATGCATTTGCATACTCTTTGATGAGTTCGCGAAAATCGACCCGACCATCAGCAATATAGTAGAATATAGCCCGGCGTCCATCGGCCTGGTATTCTACATCGCTTATTTTCATTTCCAGCCCCAGTCGCTGTGCAATTTTCCGTGCTTGTAGCAGGGTAGGATATTCCCGCTTTCGCGATTGCTCACGTGCTACCAGATCCATTTCTGTTGCCCGACGATATATCTTTCGGAATTCCAGAGGTTGGTATTGCTTGTAACGGCGATAAAAGCTCTTTTTGGCAAGTAATCCCGTAAGCGAGACCATCCCCATGTCATAGCCAACCACCGACTCGACTACCACAATGTCGCCTGTCTTAAGTTTCAGCTTGTTGACATTCTGGTAAAATTCCTTTCGCTTATTTTTAAAACTGACCTCAACAATGTCTGATATTTCAGATTTAGTAAGTTCTTCAAGCCAATTGGTGGTATTTATATTATCGCAAACATTCGATTCTCTTAGCGCACAATTTATGCATCCCATCGTTATGGTTTTAGGTTTTCTTTATAACTGATAAAAGCCATTTTTGTTTATTCGATTTTGGATAAAAGAATCATTGTTGACCGGTAAAGCTTAAAAAACTCATTTTCAAAAATGTAACTATTTAATAATCAGGTGTTGTAGCTTAGCTTTTCAAAAGTAAGCCCCCTTCATTTCTGGGAATAGGGAGTTTTGGTACTTGCGTGGTTTTCATTAATTATGATCCTCCAGCTACCCTCGGGATCTTCCAGAAAGCGGTAGACGCTGATATAACTCATGAGCTGTTGCCGAATCACGGACACAAGGTTGGAAAATGCTCAGCTGCGTTTTATCATGCTCGTTACA